>JAJDZX010000117.1 GCA_022824395.1 Alphaproteobacteria bacterium | reverse complement strand
GCGTCAGCGGCTGACCTCGCGAAAGCCAACATGGTTATCGGCGCGGCTGGCGCCAAGATCGCCCAGCTGGAAGAGGACATCCAAGACGCGAAGGACGATCAAGCCGACGAACGGCGGTTGGCGAGCAACGCGGTGTCGATGAAGGTGGCCGAGGCGATCAATGCGCATAGTGTGATGGGCGAGACGCGCACAGGGACCGCGCTGCCAAATGCCTTCAAGGACCACGTCAATCCAGCCGGTGGCGGCACTGCAGCCGAAACCGAGTGGGAGATCACGCGTACTTCCGGTGACGCGAAGATCAAGCTCAACCAAACAACTCCCGTTGCGGCAGACGACAAGTACGCCAGTGCGCCCGCTGGGAGTGTTTCTTCCTGGTATGCGGGCCGGACTTACAGCCGCAGCAGCATGTCCGGCAGACGACCGGTCACGGAGAGGGCCGCGGTCTACACCGACATCGAGAAGGCCGACGATCAGGCGTGGCTGGATTACTTCGGTACCACCGATGCCGCCGCCGCTACGGGTGTCGTGACACTCGCAAACAGAACCTCGGACACGGTGGAGCGGGTTTCGTCAGGAATCGCGCCTCGCGCTCCGGAAGGTGCGGATGCATCCGAGACGCGGACAATTGCGCTGGCCGCGAAGACGACGGAAACACGAATTCCCGGAACCTACTTTGGTGTGTCTGGCGTGTATGTATGCGCAGCTTCCACACTCTGCACGGTGGCGCGTAATCGGGACGGAGTCTTGACTTTCGCCGGGCTCACATTCGCACCCACGGTGTCTGCAACGGATACCCTGACAGGGGATAATGCCACAGTGAAGGCCAAGTACGCCGACCCTGATTCGGACTACACCCACTTCGGCTACTGGATGAGGTCCGTCACGCAGCGTGACGGCACCAAGACACACGTGATCGAGACGTTCCACGGCGGGGCCAACAGCGCCACACTCGCTTTGGGCGACTCCACTACCAGCACGGTCTTGGGCACCGCGAAGTATTACGGAGCGGCTGCCGGCGTGTACGTGAAGAAGGACGGCGCCGGCGACTCCTTGGTCGTCACGGACGGCACGTTCACGGCGGATGCCATGCTGACGGCGAGATTCGGCGGCGATTCAATCGCTGCGGATGATCAGTATGAAGTCGAGGGAACGATTTCCGGCTTCATGGACGGAAGTACGGACCTGGGGTTTGCCGACCTCACGTTGGGAGGTGCGGGCGCCAAGGGTGGTGCTTCATTCAACGCAACGGGGGCCATCACCGGCGGCGAAACGGATGGTGGCGGGACGAGCGGCAACTGGAGCGGGCAGTTCTACGGCAACGTTGGCGCTGGCACTACCGAAGCGTTTCCTAATGGGGACGCTGCTGAGTCTGACGACTTCCCCTCCGATGTTGCTGGAGAGTTCAACGGCCACTTCACCAACGGCCACGTTGCAGGCGCCTTCGGGGCCGAGTACGACCAGTAATCTTCCACTCGGTGGAGGTGGCCACTCGGTCACCTCCACTGTGTGGTATTGGGGGGCATCCTTTTGGATGCCCCCTTTTTGGTGTGCCGAACATGATCAGCAGCTTGGAGGTGCAAGTCCTCGATCCACCCTGATGGCGGCGAAGGATTAGCGAAGCGCGAGCCGTTGATCATGTTCGGCACGCCGACAAAAGGGGCGACGATCGCACGACCGCCGCCCCATCAGTGTCAGGGAGCCGGGATCAGGCTGTCATACGAACCGGACAACCGGACCCCGTCCCATATCGGCTACTGCACGTTCGCTCCGAAGGCGCCGACCATGCGGCCAGCCGTACCATACTCGGTGTAGAAGGTTCCGGTCGCGACCTGCGGAACATTGTCGTCGCCAGCTTCCTGGAGAACCCCGGACCACTGGCCGGAGGCAGCGGCTGGTCCGTCGCCGATCGTCCAGACGGTCATCTGGGCACCCGTGTCATTGGTGTCGTCGGGGTCGCCAGCAATAACCCCGGCGTCGCTGACGATGGAATCATTCAACTTGATCGACCATTCCCGCGATTGACCGTCCGCACCAATGAAGTTGTCGATGGTGCCGGAGATCTGATGAGTCTCGGCAAAGGTGGCGTTGAGCGTGGCCCTTGCGGTGAAGTGGCCGGCGTCATTCGTGCCGCCAGTCGAGGAGGCGAGCGCGTACTTGCCGGCAGCGCCGCCCATGTACGTCGCGGTCCCACGCAAAGCCCCCGTGTCGGTTGCGTCGAGGGCGGCCGGCGCGTCGCCCTTGTTGCCCACAAAGGCGCTCGCGACGAAGGGCCCGTCGTTCGCAGCCTTGCGGAGCCACCAGCCATACGAGGCATAATCAGTGTCGGCCGAGTCCATGACCCGGGCTTCGGGGTTGCCTGGCCTGAAGGTCCAAGTGTTCCCGGCAAGCGTGAAGCCTTCCTCGGCTACCGCAGCCGAGCAACCATCAGCGGGAGTGCCAGGCGTGCAGTAGTAGTTGCCGGACACCCCGTGATAACTGCCGGGGATACGGATTCTGCTCTGGGTTACATCGTTCGGATCCGGCAAGTGGAACGTTTCCGTGCCAGCAGTCCGGGTGACGCCCGTGAAAGCTACGTTCGCTCCATCGTTTGTACCGGAAGTTATCGCTAGCTCCCCGTCCGAATTCAGTCCGTATTCATACCCCTCTACTGGTGTAGTAACACCAACTTGGCCGAACTTGTCTCCAGGTTCCGGAGCTGCGACGTTCGAGTAGACGTAAGCCTCGACCATGTCACCGCCGGCGGGGTCGGCGTACCTCTTGCCTGTCCAGCCATGGTTGGCGGCGACCGTCGTATCCTCGTCTTCCGACAGGTTGATGGGTGTGGGCACGGTAGTGTCGTCGGGATTAACGTCAACGCTCACCACGATGGCGGTGTCGTCTGCGTTATACGCGGCAATCCGATCATCAACCGCGGGCGATCCGGCAGTGCCGCTAGGAGCACTGATGCCGGCATACAGCTTCGCGGCCGTCGCGGCCATGGCCTCGTTCGCCTTGCGCTTCTCCTCGTCCTCCGCAGCCTTCTCGTCAGCCAGACGCTTCGCCTCCGCGGCGTCATTGCGGTTCTTGGCCAGCGTCACCAGCCGTTCGTCCGACGTGATCGTGGCGTTGTGGGCAGCCTTTTCCGCATCCGTGAGATGCTCGGCGTCCGCAACCGCCATCTTCGCGGCGTCGATCAGGGCCTGCGCGGCCGTAACGGCATCAGCGTCCGATGACTCGGTCAGGCCGTCGGCCGCCGTGGTGGCCGCCATCACCGCCATATCGACGACGTTCCGCTCCTCGGCCCGGTCGACGTAGCGTTGAGCCATGGCGATCCGTTCGGCGTAGGAGTCGTCATCGCCAGCCGCTTGCCTGGCTTCTTCGATCTCGACCTTGGCCGCGGCGATGGCCTCGGCACTCCGGTCGGTCTCAAGCCCGCGGGCCGCATCCATGGCCTCGCCGACTTCGCGGCCGGCCGTGGTGGTGCGGTCAAGCTCATCCATGGCCATCTGGACCATGTCACGCTTCTCAATCGCCGCGTCAAGCGCCTCCTGAGCGGCCTCCTGCTGTGCGTTGGTGGCATCGGCGTCGGCGGCCAGCCTGTTCACGTCGCCCTGCAAGGCTGCAATCAGCGCATTGTGTGCCGCTACGCACTCTTCGGTGGTGGCTTCGCACATCGCGCCTGCGACCAGCATGGCCCGCTGAGCGGCAGCCGCAGCGGCAGCCAGCGCATCCGTGCGCGCGGTGACCGCCGCGTTAAGCGCGCGTAGCTGAGCGGCGCTGATGCCCGCTTCAACCGCAGCATTCACAGCCGCCTGGGCTTGCGCTTCCGTCTCGGCCTCGGCGATGGCCGCAAGCGCCGTATTGTACGCGTCATCCGCGGCCGAGATGCAGCTCCCGTCGGTCCACACACCGCCGTCAGCCGTGCACCTCTCTTCCGGCGTTGGCTCCGGGTCAGGCATCGCCATTGGCTCCGGATCGTTGCTGCTGCTGCACGCCGCAAGCGCGAAGGCGGCCACGAGCGCAACCACCAGGTTTCTCCAAAGTGTCATGAGGGCTTTCTCCCCGTGTTCGCCTGTGCGGCGGTGTGACGACCGACCGCCGAGAAGGGAGTGGCGACCGCGCCGACCCGTCACGCATCCTTGACGGTCCGTGAACCCTTTGTTTGCAGCGGTTTGCAGCCCGCGCAGCGATGACGCGCAACCGTTCCGACCTTTCCGAATTCCGATCCTCGCGCTGCTACCCGGCGTGTCCTGGACGTTCCCCGATACGCGGAATGCCCGGGGCGCGCCGGTCGTGACCGAGACGAACGGAAAGGGTCGGGACATGGCCGACAGAACGAAGATCACAACGGCGCGCGCTCGCGCCTTCATGCCTGCGGACGGGCGCGAGGCGGTCCTGTGGGACAGCCTCGCGCCAGGGTTCGGACTGCGGGTGCGCCCGAACGGACGCAAGACATGGATCGTGCACCGCCGGCGCGCGGGCGCCGTCGTCAAGAAGACGCTCGGAACCCTTGACGCGCTGAGCGTCGAGGACGCGCGCCAGGCCGGCCGCGCTCTGCTCGCCGAGGCAAAGGCGGGAACGGTTCCGACCATGCGAAAGTTCGCGCCGTCGTTCCTCGCCGATTGCGCCGAACGCTGGAAGCCCGCGACACGGGCAACCTATGCGCACATCGTGCGGCGCTGGATACTGCCCGCGTTCGGAGGCCGTCGCGTCGATGCCATCGGCACGACGGAAGTACGGCGCTGGTTCGACGGGATCGCGGCTACGCACCCCGGCTCAGCGAACTGGGCGCTGGCTGCGATGTCGTCGATGATGAAGCATGCGGAGACGCTCGCGCTGCGCCCGGACGGCTCGAACCCCTGTCGGGGCCTGCGGCGGCGCCGGACCGGCTTCGAGGCGCACTACCTGACGGACGACGAGTTCGCCGCGCTCGGCCGGGCGCTCGACGGGGCAGAAGCCGATCACGGAGTCGCCGTCGCCGCGTTGCGCTTCGTGCTCTACACCGGCGTGCGGAAGTCCGAGGCGCTGCGGCTCAGATGGGAGCAGGTCCACGGCGACCGCGCCGTGCTGCCCGACAGCAAGACCGGCCCGCGCGCGATCTGGCTGGCATCCCCCGCCCGCGCCGTGCTCGCGGCCCGAACCCGCTGCCCCGAATGCCCGTGGGTGTTCGCCTCTCCCTGCGGCGAGCCGGTCAAGGTGAAGAAGGCATGGGAAGCGGTCCGCCAGGCGGCGGGGCTTCCGACGCTCCGCATCCATGATCTGCGCCACAGCCACGCGGCGGTCGCGGTCAACGGTGGCGAAAGCCTCCGCATCGTCGCCGGGCTCCTGGGCCACGCCGACATCAAGACCACCTTCGGCTATGCGCACCTCGCCGAGGAATCCGTGTTCGATGCCGCACACCGGGTCTCCCGGGTACTTGCCGACATGCTCGACGGCGAGGCGGTGGAGCAATGACCGAACGCGCACCTCTGTCCGATGCGCTCGGCCTCTCGGCACGGCCCCGGGAGCGCGAATACGCCATCCACGACACCGCCCTGCAAGGCTTCATGCTCCGCGTCCAGCCGAACGGGGCACGTTCCTGGGTGCTGCGCTTCCGCCGAAACGGCCAGCCGCGCCGGATCACACTCGGCAAGCCCGGCGCGGTGAAGTCCGGCCAGGCCCGCGCCACCGCGCTCGCCTTCCTCGCCCGCGAGGGGATCAGCGGCAAATCCCTTCCACTCCCCGCCTCCGGCCCGACGCTGGCGAGGTTCGCCGCCGAGTACCTGGAACAGCGTTCGAACCGGTGGAAGCCGTCTTCCAGGGCCGCGACCGTGAGCTATCTCGACAGCGCCATCCTGCCCGCTCTCGGCCATCTCCGCGTCGGCTCCATCGCCCGCGCCGATGTCGCCCGCTTCTTCCACAAATACGGGCGAACGAGGCCGGGCGGCGCAAACCGGTGCCTTGAAATTCTCCGGACGATGTTCAACTGCGCCATCGCCTGGGGCCATCGGCCCGAGGCCGCCGAGAACCCCTGCCACGGGATCGGCCGGAACCGGCGCCCGCCACGCGGGCGGCTGCTCGGCGCGGATGATCTGGCGAAGCTCGGCGCGGTCCTTCGCCAGTGCGAGGCCGACCACCCGGTCTGCGTCGCGGCGGTGCGCCTGCTGCTGCTGACCGGATGCAGGCCGGGCGAGATACGCCGCCTCCGCTGGCGCGAGGTCAAGTCCGACCGGCTTGCCCTGAGCGACAGCAAGACCGGGCCAAGGCACGTCCTGCTGGGCGATGCCGCGCGAATGCTGCTGGATGCCCTGGGCGGTGCGGCCTGCGGGGAATGGGTGTTTCCCGGCAAGGGGGGAGACGGCCCGTTGACCCGCGGCGTGCTCTACTGGTTCTGGACGAAGACGCGCGATGCGGCCGGAATCGTGACGGACGCCCGGCTCCACGACCTGCGTCACAGCCACGCATCCCACGCCATCATGAACGGCGAAAGCCTGCATATCACGGGCCGCCTGCTTGGGCACCGCCGGGCAAGCACGACCAACCGCTACGTCCACCTCGACGATGCGACGCTCAGCCACGCGGCCGAGCGCGTCGCGAAGTCGATTGAACGGAAGCTGGGGTACCATCGCCCGGAAGACCCCGGGCGGCCTGAAGGCGGCGTCGCTGTTGGCGGGGGGAACGGGGACCCCATACACGGTCGTCGGGGACCACGTATATAAAGTGTCGCCATCCCGACTGATGTCGTCGGGCATCCGGAACCTCGATCACCTGTATCGGCCTGAATGCCGTCTTTACGGATGCATCGACTGACGGAGTAGGGCCGTCCGGTGTGCGGAGGACATTCGGCGCCTCCATCCCGGCCCGGGTGGGCCCGTTGTCCCGCGGCTTGACGCGGATGGTTTGGCGGGCGGGCTGGTGGGCCGCGGAGTTCTCGCCTGGCACGGCGTGACCCTCCGTGATCGCCGGGCCCCCGATGTCCGCTCGCTGCATGTTGAGCGATCCCCGCCAGGGAGGTGGGAATCCGGCCGGGGGAGCGGTAACATGCTCCCCCGGCAGGGCGGGAGATCGTAAGTTTGATAGGCTCCCGGCCCCAGGCTCGCGATGCGACGCTGTCGGCCAGACCTACCGCGTCTGACGCTCGCTAGTGTTGCATCTTTGTCACCTCAATCCTATAGTCCGCTCGGGCGTCTGAATCCGTTGACTCGTCACGCGGTTTGCGCCACGATACCAACCGACTTTCACACCGCCGCACAGGCGAACACGGGGAGAAAGCCCTCATGACACTTTGGAGAAACCTGGTGGTTGCGCTCGTGGCCGCCTTCGCGCTTGCGGCGTGCAGCAGCAGTGGCGATAACGGCGACACCAGCATGCCGATGCCGACCGATCCGGGGCCGTCGGCATACGAGATGGCGCTTGACGCCATCGCGGCAGCCGAAACGGAGGAAGACGTGGATGCGGCGCTCGCGGACGCAGCGGCTGCCGACGGCATCACCGCCCCCGAGCTGCGGCGCCTGGAAACGGCGGCCGCCGGCCGCAAGATGGATCTCATGGCGGCAGCGGACGCGGCAGAGCGGCAGAGGCTGGAAATGGCGGCCATGTGCACCGATGCGACGGCCGAGTGCCTGGCTGCGCATGAAGCGTTGGTCGCCGCTCTGAAAGCTGACGACACGACCACTGTGACAGCCCTCGCTACGGCGGAGGCCAATCTCCTAAACGTGAGGAATGCGCTGGCGGTGGCGGGTCGGGCCGACGCGCAGAAAATGGCGCTGATGGACGCGGCCGGCATGATCGACACGTCCGACGAAGCCCTGTCGACGCAGGACGGCGTTGACGCCGCCAAGGCCGCGATCGTTGCGCTTCGGGCCGCGATCGCCGCTGCGGTCGATGTCGACGACACGTCGACGTACGCTTCGCAACTTGCCGCTGCGGTGATGGCCGTCGACGACGCTCAGGACGGGATCGACACGGATACGCGCCGGACGAACCAAATGGCGGCGCTCTCAGCCGCTTCCGCGAATTTGCAGACTGCCCTCGCCGCGCTTTCCGGCACGACGCCCACGGAGGAGCTCCTCACCGCCGCAAACAGCGCCCTCACCGCTCTGAACAACGCGATTACGGCGGGCGCGGATCTGACCGACGACGAGAAGGCTCCGTATCAGAGAGACGCGAACCAGGCGGCTGCACCGATCCAGACGGCGCAAACCGCCTACAACACGGCTCAGGAGGAAATTCGGCAGGCCGAACGGGACAAGGAGGAGGCCGCGAGGAAAGCCGCAGCGAACAAGATAGCTGCGACCAAGAAGGCAGCCATCGAGCGCGAGGCGGGGGGTGGCTCCGAAGTCACTGTGCGACCGTTCGACGGAACTGCTTACCTCACCGCTGACGGTTCCGACAACACAACCACCAACTATCAGGTTACCGTCAAGCATACGGGTAGTGCGGTCGATGTAACGGTCGTCGACGGGCACGCGGACTTTGACGCCAAGAACGATCCGAAGTTCAGCCGCGCGGCTTCATTCGGCAACGGTCAGATGCTCGTTCGGAACGACGGAACCGACAGAGAAATCATCGTCCTGCATTCGGACATCGAGGCTCCCGTCTCCCATCGTTTCGGAACCTCTGCATCTGGGTACACCCTAGACCAAGACCTCGACACCGACACGTCGGCGAACGATTCTTTGTTTGTCGTTTCCACCGATCATGGGAGCAAGCTCGGCGGTTCCAGAATTGTAGGCCCTGACGAGGGAGATACCAAAACCCTCTTGCAATGGGCAGCCACGGGAGAAGCTGCGAAAAACGTCTATCCCGGAACCTTGGACGGGGCAGCCGGCACGTTCAGATGTCAGCAGGGTGCTGATTGCGTCGTGACAACGGGTGAAGATGGCGCCCATACCTATACAGGTGCCCTGTGGTTCACCCCGAACGCGGGCGTCACGGTGTCTGTACCCGATGCCGACTATCTCACCTACGGCTTCTGGCTCGACACGACCACGAAGGATGGAGCCATTGCTTCCTACGACACGGTCCAGACCTTCGCTACGTCCAATCTGGCTGCAGCGACTAGCCTTGGCACTGTCACGGGATCAGCCACGTATGAGGGCAACGCTGCTGGTGTCTACGTTCACGAGACCAAGAACGAGGATGGCAGCCTGGACGAGGCGAAGTCCGGGAGGTTCACGGCAGATGTTGCACTCAAGGCATACTTCGATGCCTCGACAGTTCCGTTCGCTGACAACTCAATCCACGGGACGATTTCGAACTTCGATCTCGACGGCGGGCCAGAAAACTCGTGGGGCGTGAATGTGGTAGCGACCATTGATGATGGCGGCACCTTGACCAGTGGAACCGCCAAGGGCGGCGTAACGGGACAAGACGGCTCATTCAATGGCAACTTCCGCGGCCCTGACGCTGATGTTGCCGGCACGGATGCGCCCTCCGTTCTCGTCGGCGAGTTCAACGCCAGCTTCGTGAACGGCGAGGTTGCCGGGGCTTACGGCACGCGCAAGCAGGATTAGCCTGTAGCGTCTAGAACCAAACTCGGGGCGGCGATCGCATGTCGGTCGCCGCCCTTTTTTGGTGTGCCGAGCATGAACAGCAGCTTGGAGGTGCAAGTCCTCTATCCAGCCTGATGGCGGTGAAGGATTAGCGAAGCGCAAGGGCGTCGTTGCGAGGCGGGGTCTGAAGGAAGCGTGGAGCAAAGCCGCGACCTGATGGACAAGAACCGGATACGAGGCCTACCCGGGCGGACGAGCGGGCCAATGACCGCGAAGTCCAGGGCCATCAAGGCCCGGGGTGGTAAATCCGGCAGGTGTGCGGCGAAGGCGGCTGGTCTTTACCTCGGGAGGTCTGCGCGGTGTCCGGAAGCCTCCGGACTGAGCGGCTCCGCAAGGGCCGTGAGCGCGGCGCAGAAGTCAGCAGAGGGCATAGTAGTCGGCTTGCCGACGAAGGCCCGAACGATGGACAAGGGTCAGTAGGGCGGCACGCTCATGCGGACCAGGCGGCAGAAGATCCAGTTGGAACTGGCCTTGGAGCCGGCGGCGAAGTGTGAAGCCCGGAGCGCCGGAGACCGAGGGGCCGAAGCCCGCGTGGCGCGCGCCGTGCCCGAACGCCCGGCGACCGGGCCGGGGCCGTCGATGGAGACGGTCGTCCAGCCCGGCAATCTGAAGAAGGCGCTGGCGCGTGTTCGGCGCAACCAGGGGGCGCCCGGCCTCGACGGCATGATGGTCGAGGAGCTGGGCGCTCACTTGCAAGACCACCAAACCGGGATTTGGTTCCGGCTTCCGGGCAACGCCTATGAAATGACACTCAGACGGCGTGGCGGGTCGAGATCTGAAGGTGTCGGGCAGATTTGGCCGCTTGGTGCGCCGGCGATGCTCGACCGCCCTATCCGGCAGGCGGAGGGGGGCGCAGATGCTGCGGACTTCGCGATCATTTGCCCGCTCGTCCGCCCGGGCAGGCTTTGTATTCGGTTCTTGTCCATCGGGGTGCCGCCCCGCTGGTCTTTCGCCGCCATCAGGCTGGATAGAGGACTTGCACCTCCAAGCTGCTGGTCATGCTCGGCACACGGCACACCAACAAAAACCCCGGCCCACTGTGGGGCCGGGGTCAATTCCGCATCCCGTCTTACGCGGGACAGGCGCCGAGGCGGAGCGCGGGGAGGGGAGAGCCTTCTGAAACCCTGGGCCCGCTCCCCGTCTCGGTCACGCTGCGCTACTAGTCCTTCTCTGCACCGAACGCGCCGGCGACATGGCCGTTCGTGAAGTGGCCGTTGAACTCACCGGAGACATCGGTGGGGTGGTTGTCAAACGCGACCGTACGAGGGCCGGTGTCGTCCGGGTCCACACCAGTATCCGTCGTCCCGTCGGCGCCGCCCAATCCGGCGTTGCCGAAGAACTGTCCGCTCCAGTTGCCGCTCGTCCCGCCACCGTCCGTCTCGCCGGAGAACCGCCCAGCGACCGTAGCCGGCGGGTCGGCTGTATCGGTTGTTTGATCGATAGGCGCCTTGTTCAGCTCAAGGTCGGCGAATCCCAAGTCCGTGCTTCCGTCCATGAAGCCCGAGATGGTTCCCTCGACCTCAAAGGCATCATCCGCGGCGATGGCAGGGCCGCCGAATCTCGCCGTCAGCATGGCATCCGCCGTGAACGTGCCGTCCGTGACGACCAAGGAGTCACCGGCACCGTCCTTCTTCACGTACACGCCGGCAGCCGCTCCGTAATACTTCGCGGTTCCCTCGACCTCGCTGAGGTTGGGGGTGGTGCCGTCGGCGTTGCCGGCGGCGGCGGTGCCGCTGAGGTTACCCGCTCCACCATGGAACGTCTCAATGTCGTGCTCCACGGTTCCGTCCCGCTGCGTGGCGGAATCCATCCAGTAGCCGAAGTAAGTGTAGTCCGTATCGGGGTCGGCGTATTTGGCCATGAGTTCGGCCACCGCCCCTGTCGGCTCGAAGTTCAACCCGGTAATGGTGACCTGATCACCGGCCGTGCGGGTGACAGTGCAGACGATCGACGCTGGGCACACGTACGTTCCAGAGACGCCGTAGAATGACCCCGGGCGCCGAATGATGGCGGTATTCCCAGCGGTGATTTGCGCTTGAGTGCGGATCAAGTTGCTTACACTGCCTGTCGTAGGCTTGCCCGGAAGGATGCCGGTGCCCGAGAATCGGATAGCACGGTC
This sequence comes from Alphaproteobacteria bacterium, assembly GCA_022824395.1. Classification (GTDB taxonomy): domain Bacteria; phylum Pseudomonadota; class Alphaproteobacteria; order TMED109; family TMED109; genus VXPW01. The sequence goes on along the minus strand of JAJDZX010000117.1, from coordinate 1,282 downwards.
ACTCTCGGTGCCAAACGCCACCTCCCCCGATGCTGCGGTAACCGTCCCACTAGGGAAGGTAGTGCTCGCCCAATCGTCCTCACCCGCCATCTCGATGTCGGTGTAGACCACTGCCATCTCCGTGACCGGCCTCTTGCCCGAAGTGTCAGTATTGGAGAACTGCCTGCCCATGAAGCCCATCACGCCCGGCGCGGCGGATTCCGCGTACGGCTTCTCCTTGGCAGCAGCGGTAGACTGACTCAGCGAAATCATGGCGTCGCCGGAAACGCGACTGACACCAAAGTTGGTGCCCTGCGCAGCCGTCAGAGCGGGAGTAGGGACGAGGAACTCGCTTGACGGATCGCCAGCTAAATCATGCTTGTTGATCGCCTCGGCCACCTTCATCGACACTGCGTTGGCCGCAAGCCTCCGCTCGTCTGCTGCGCCATCCTTCGCATCCTGGATGTCCTCTTCCAGCTGGGCGATCTTGGCGCCAGCCGCACCGATAACCATGTTGGCTTTTGCAAGATCAGACGCTGATGCCGCCGTTGCGGCCGCAAGCCGTTGTGCAGCCATCAGCTTCCCTTGGTAGGCGGCAAGCATCTGTTGCAGCGTGGCGCCGTCAGCCATCGCGTCTGCCTCGTACTTCGCGATCTCGGCATTCGCGATCGTGACATCGGCCATGTTCAGCGCCGTGATGGCATCGGCCTTCTGTGCATCGGTGAGATCGCGGCCATCATCGATCGCCGCTTCCAATGCGGCGTAGGCAGCGTTGGCGGCACCAAGATCAGCGATCTCGTCACCCTCAAGAGCGTCGTCAAGAGCCTCTTCAGCATCGGAAATCGCCTGCGTCTGCATCTCGATGCGTCCCGCAGTGGCGATGCCGGTGTTCAGGGTAGTCTGTGCGTCCCTGGCGACTGTCATCGCGGCAGCAAGATCGTCCCGCGCTTCCTCCGTCTGGTTGGGCGAAAGGTCATTCGCTGCATCCAATCTGTCGCTCAGCCCGTCCATCGCAGCAGTTACGTCATCGATCTGACCCTGAGTCGGATCGTCGGCGTCGAGAGCGGCAAGGGCGGTCTCGAGCTCCGCTTGCGCGGCTTCGATCAGCGCCATCTGCGACTCGGCGGGCGTAGGCTCCGGCTCCACCGTTGTCGGCGGCTCGGTCATGCCGGTATCCGTGCCGTTATCGCTACTGCTGCTGCACGCCGCAAGCGCGAAGGCGGCCACGAGCGCAACCACCAGGTTTCTCCAAAGTGTCATGAGGGCTTTCTCCCCGTGTTCGCCTGTGCGGCGGTGTGACCCG
>JAJDZX010000116.1 GCA_022824395.1 Alphaproteobacteria bacterium | reverse complement strand
GTAGAACGGCATCCTGTCCGCCGCATCAACATCCAGCGCCGGCAGGGGTGGCTACTTAGCTGAGAACGGGGTGGCTACTTTCGTGAGATTCGGTGGCTACTTTGAATGAGAATCGGTGGCTACTTTCGTGAGATTCGGCAGGAAGTCTATGGCTGGGGTGCTTGGGGCCGTTACAGCGCCTGGGGCGTGGGTGTCGAACGTACGCTTGAGTTGCGCGATCATCGCCATTTCCACGATCACCTCCGTGCCGGAGCCGACGCCTTCGGGATCGAACCTGCCACCAGCCTTGCCCAAAATCCTGTCTTGACAGGCACGGCTACCTGGTCCGGGTCGCTGCTTGGTGTGGACTTGGGAAGGAACATGCTACCCCCCGTGTTCGGCGATGCTGAACTTGAAGTAGAGCTTGAGAGCCTCGGTGGCACCGCCCGCTTTGATGACCTCACCGTGTTTGTCGGGAACAAGGCCGCGCCATTCCGACAGTCCAGCCTCGAGTACACCATCGACGTGACCGGGGAAAACTCCTTCTCGGATGCCGATAACCACATAAGCGGAGGGTTTTTCGGCCCCGCGCATGAAGAGATGGCGGGGATACTCGACGACCGGTCTCCTGACGTTAATCTCCTCGCAGGATTCGGTGGTACGCGTTGATTCTGCTTGGCATTGCTGGCGGATGTTCATGCAACAGCCAGGACTGGCCGCGCTAAATCACCGAGCCGACGCACCGAGCCGACGCACCGCGACGTGACCATTCTCGGCCTCGGGCCGACTGACCACCAGCAGGACCGGGACCTTGGCGAGGGAGTGTTCCCGGACCTTGTAGGCGATCTTCTCGTTCCGGAGGTTGAGTTCAGCGCGGAGCCCGGCGGCATCGAGCGCGGCGTGCGCCTCCCGGGCGTAGCCGTCGGCGTCACTGGTGATCGTGGCGACGACGACCTGGCGGGGCGCCAGCCAAAGGGGCAGGTTGCCGGCGTAATGCTCGATCAGGATGCCGATGAAGGGCCCGAAGGATCCTTGAATGGCCCGGTACGGCGTCATGGGGAGCTGTGGGGGGCTATCCGGCACCAGGTGCACGGACCTGCGACGTGCGGTGCGCACGATGCGCGCCTGCCGGCTGGCGCCGCGAGGCCGCTCACAGCTGCGCCCGCCAGCCGCTGCTCCCGACGCTGCAACTCCGCCAGCACCTCGTCGCCCTGGAACGCATCCCCGAAGCGCGCCTCCTCCGCCGCGTCCGTTTCCTGCGCTGCGTCTGTCTCCTGCGCGCGGGCGCGCAGCGCTTCGATCCCGCCCTCCAGACACCGCTCCTCCTCCCGCGGCCGACAAATTCGCAGGATCATCCGACGTTTATAGAATCGACATCATAAATTCTAATAGTCACACTGATATCTTATAACAAACCTGTTACACATCGCGCGGGATGTCGGTGGGCCGGGCGCGCTGAAGCGCGTGCCTGTGCCAACCCGCCGAGCCCTTGAGTTTTGCCAGATATATGAGGTGCCGAAATGAGATACGTCGTGATCAAAGTCGTGGCACTTGGCTTGGCGATTTCCTTGTCGGCCTGCAGCGGCGGAGGGGGTGGAGGCGCGCCGGTCGATCCGGGGCCGGCCTCCGCGAATGCAATGCACCCGCCAGCGGATCCGCCCTCGCGCTATTCGCGAGATTACTCCCGCGACAATCCCTCGGCTGAGGACCTTCTCGATCACTGGAATGATCCGGGGGCCTTGCAAACGGCAATGGGGCTGTCGGCAGTCAGTCAATCAGACATCGCAGAACGGAAGAATCGTCTCAAGACGTTTCTTGACCAAACCAGCGATAGTTCCGATGACACTGGTGTCAGTTTCCGAAATGTCCGTCTCGAAGACATTGAGATCATTGGTGAGAAGAACGGAATCACCTACGGGCAATGGAAGGGCGGGCCAGCTGGAACATTCAATATCGAGCTCGACTGGCGCTTCGGGCAAGGCATTGATGAGGCGACTCGTGCGCAGATGGAGCGTGCAGGAAAACTCTGGGCAAGGCGGATCACGGACGATTTCGGGACTCACGTGGCCGCAAAGGGAACAACAATTCCCTTTTACGGGGCAACCGAAGAACTCGACGAGGAAGTAGCAACAAATGGCTTGATCATCTTCGTAGCGGACAAAGACCCTGCAATTCCGGATGACTTCAGCACTGGTGATCTCCTGCAATACACTGCGACATCGAATGATTTCGAGCCATGGCTTGGCGCAATCACATTAGACCGACGCGCTTATCCCTTTATCAGAACTATGGTGCACGAAATTGGACACATTCTCGGAATATCACTGCATCATTTGCCTTCGGTAGATCGTTACGTCAATACCCAGAACCACACGTTCGAGGGACCGGCCGCCATGCGGGCCAACGGAGGAGAACCAGTACCGTTTCAGTGGACCAAGCACATTTACGATGAGGAGAGGGAGCTGACTTATGCAGTTCCCGCGGCACCGGGGGAGCCGGATGCCGAGTTAGATTACACTCACTTGGGAGTCTGTACTTCTGTAATGGCGTACTGCAGCGGCTCCGCAGAGCCGAGGGTCGTCGCCCCTGGCGAAATTGACTTTGCGTTTCTTGCTGACATTGGATACGAAACATTGGACGCCGCCACTGCTGCCGAACCGGAAATCTATGGTTGGGGGGCTTGGGCGGAGTACAGCGCTTGGGGCGTTGGCGTGGAACGTACCCTCAGACTGGAAAACGTAGATCATCCCGTCCGAGTCCTGGACCGTCTGAGTGCCCGCTCTGATGCCTTCGGCATCGCTCCAGCCACCAGTCTCACCGACAACTCTGCCCTGAGCGGCACGGCTACATGGTCGGGATCGTTGCTTGGCGCGGATCTCGGTCAGCCCATGCTGCCTCCCGTGTTCGGAGATGCGGAACTCCAGGTAAATCTCCCGAGTCTTGCTGGCGTCGCGCGATTTGGCGACCTCACCACGTACGTCGAAAACCAGCCCGTACCCTTCCGGGCACCCAGCCTCGAATACACCATCGACGTGACCGGAAACTCCTTCTCGGATGCCGATGACCACATAAGCGGCGGGTTCTTCGGTCCCGCGCATGAAGAGATGGCGGGGATACTCGACGACCGGTCTGCTGACGTTAATCTCCTCGCAGGATTCGGCGGTACGCGCTGATTCTGCTTGGCTTTGCCGGCGGATGGTCCTGCAACTTTGCATGGTGAACGGGATGCGAGAGTAGTAATGAAGTTCGCCCCCTTCGCTCACTAACGCCGGGTGTGATGGCGTCGGTGAGCGAAGGGGATTAGGACCGATGCCCCAGGGACCCGGGATGCGCCAATGGTGCGGCGCGTCGAATCAGCCGGGCAGCAGCACCTTGAGCAGCCCGAAGACGATCGCGGCGGGCTCCGTATAGCAGCGCGATATCTGGGGAACACGGTTGAGCGCACGATGTCCTCGGCCGCGTAGGTTCCACACCACGAGCAAGGTTGTTTGGCAGCGGTACGTTCGGGTTGATCGGTCGGGCTGCGGATTGACGCGCGACGGAGTTGAACCTACATTGTCGGGACAAATAGGAAGGGTGTTCCCGTGTTGAACTTCCGCGACGTCGAGGCGCCTTCGGGCGAGAAGGCAACCGCCAACATCGAGATGCGGGTGAAGCCGAGCGACAAGGGGCGTATTTCGCAGGCCGCCGAGCTGTCAGGCGTCAAGCTCACCACGTTCGTCAGGGCGTCTGCCGCAAGGGAAGCTGAGCGCATTCTGCGCGAGCACCAGATGACGGTGCTCTCAGAGCGTGACAGGGAGACGCTGCTGGAAGCGCTGGATAATCCACCCCCGCCGACAGCGGCGGCCCGGGACGCGGTTCGCAACTACCGCGCCCGGATCGCCAATGCAGGGTGAGCGCGACGGCCCCACCCGCCGTGGAATCACGATCGAGCCATTTGACCCCGGTCGGCATGAACGTTCGGGCTTTTCGTGCGGAACGGCTCGCCTTGATAATTTCCTGCGCTTCAGCGCAAGGAAACAGCAGAAGGACAATTTCACACGGGTGTTCGTTGCAGTAGCTGAAGGATCGCCCAACATTCTGGGCTACTACGCACTGAACGCCCATACGGTCGTGACGGGCGACCTCGGTGCTGACCGTCCCCGGCGGATCCCAAGTACCGGCAGCATTCCAGCACTGTACCTTTCCATGATCGCCGTGGATCGAAGCAGACAAGGCCAGGGGCTCGGATCGGATCTTGCAATCGACGCGCTTGGTCGCGCCCTGAATGTCGCCGGGGAAGTCGGCTTGAAGCTGGTCATCCTCGACGTGATCGATGATGGCGGAGCCAAGGCCTTCATGCGCCGGAAGGCGTTCTACCATCGCCTCGGATTCCAGAGCTTTCAGGATCGCCCGGAACGCATGTTCATCACCGTCGACACGATACGGACCATGTTCAGCGACGAATAATGGGGACGGGTCCGGTATCGCGGACGCTTCCTGGACGGGTCTCCGGCGAGGCGGGAAGCGACGCAGGCATTGCTGGTCACTGGAGACGGACTGCTTCCCGACAACCCCCCGAGCGACGCCGCAGCCATATCTGCCCGCGACTTCGCTGACATGATTTCTCCTGCGCGAGAGCCACACGCGGCGACGGCACCGGTGCAAACCTCCATCTCCAGCCTTGCTCGGGCGTCACCGGCTCCTCCGGCTGAACAGGCATTGCGCAAAGCGCACCGCCCGTTGCTTCACCCGAGCGGGGCAAGTCGCGCATCGATGACGCCGCATGCCTCGGCATCGCGGTGCACGGGGCAGGCTCTCTTCCCCAACATGTCCAGCCTGAGGGCCGGTCCTGTTGGTCGAAGGCGTCGCTTGGCGGTCAGCCGGTTTCGGTTGCCTTGTCGGCGAGCGCGTCCGGCGGTCGAGCTTCGACCGCGAGAGCGGAGACACACTCATCCAGCGTAAGGACCGGCCGCGCGTCATCGCCCAGCCGGCGGACTGCAACCTGGCCATTCTGGGCCTCGCGGCGCCCGACGACCAGAAGGACAGGCACCTTGGCGAGGGAGTGTTCGCGGACCTTGTAGCCGATCTTCTCGTTCCGGAGATCGAGTTCCGCGCGGAGCCCGGCGGCATGGAGCGCGGCGAGCGCCTCCCGGGCGTAGCCGTCGGCGTCGCTGGTGATCGTGGCGACGACAACCTGGCGCGGCGCCAGCCAGAGCGGCAGCTTGCCGGCGTAGTGCTCGATCAGGATGCCGATGAAGCGCTCGAACGAGCCCAGGATGGCGCGGTGCAGCATCACGGGCCGCCGGCGCTCCCCGTCGGCGGCGGTGTAGCTCGCGTCGAGGCGCTCGGGCAGGACGAAGTCCACCTGTAGGGTGCCGCACTGCCAGCTCCGCCCGATCGCGTCGGCCAGCACGAACTCGAGCTTGGGCCCGTAGAACGCCCCCTCGCCGGGATTGTGCTCAACGCCGAGGCCGGTTTCGTCGACCGCACTTCGGAGCGCCGCCTCGGCCCGGTCCCAGACCGCATCGTCGCCCGCCCGCACCTCGGGGCGGTCGGCGAACTTCACGAGCACGTCCTCGAAGCCGAAGTCGCGGTAGATCGAGCGCAGCAGGCGAATGAAGCGGCCGGTCTCGGTGGTGATCTGGTCCTCGGTACAGAAGATGTGCGCGTCGTCCTGGGTGAAGGCACGCAGGCGCATGAGGCCGTGGAGGGCGCCCGAGGGCTCGTAGCGATGGCAGGCGCCGAACTCGGCCATCCGGAGCGGGAGGTCTCGGTAGCTCTTGAGCCCCTGTTTGTAGATCTGCACGTGCCCCGGGCAGTTCATGGGCTTGAGGGCAAGAGTGCTGCCGCCCTTGTCCTCGGTCTCGGCCACGAACATGTGCTCGCGGAACTTCTCCCAGTGGCCGGAGCGCTCCCAGAGCGTGCGGTCGACGAGTTCGGGCGTCTGGACCTCGTGGTAGCCCTCGGCCTCGAGGCGGCGGCG
>JAJDZX010000079.1 GCA_022824395.1 Alphaproteobacteria bacterium | reverse complement strand
CCCGTTCCTCCTCAACGCCTCATACGACCAAACCGACATCGCCGTGCCATGGCTCGGAAACCGACGGCTCCGGATCAGCTTCCTGTGAGCGGTCAACGCTCGATTCACATCAATGCCGGCCGTTGGGATTCGAGGCTAGCGGACCAGCATCTTCTTCGCCACGTCGACCACCTGGCTCCGGCTCGGTGCCGGCGGGCGCGTGACCCCCCGGGCGCAGGCCGGCCGCGCCGCCATTCGACCCATCCAGGCGGACAGATGCTCAAGCTCATCGACACCCGGGATCCCTGACCAGTCGTAGCGCCGGACCCACGGCCACGTCGCTATATCGGCAATCGTAAACTCGCCGCACAGCCATTCCCGGCCCCGAAGCCGTCGGTCCAGTACGCCGTACAGGCGCGCGGTTTCATTCCTGTATCGTTCCGCCGCCGCCGGCAGTCTCGGCTCGAAGTACCGCAGAAACACGGTCGCCTGCCCCTGCATGGGACCGATCCCACTCATCTGAAACATCAGCCACTGCAACACCTCTGAGCGCCCCTTCACGTCCGCCGGCAGGAGCTTTCCGGTCCTTTCGGCCAGGTAGAGGAGGATCGCGCCGGATTCGAACACCGCGAAGTCACCGGCCTCTCGATCCACGATTGCAGGAATGCGGCCGTTGGGACTGATCTCGAGGAACCAGTCCTCGCTCTGATCGTTCGCACCAAGATTCAACGCGTGCAGCTCGTAAGGCAGTTCCAGTTCCTCCAGGGCGATACTTACCTTGTAGCCATTCGGGGTGGCTGCCGTGTACAGGTCAATCATGGATGGAGACTCACATCGCCACGCAACAGAGCGAAGCTTCAATCCGCTTGCCGGCTCATCAATGTTTCCTGCGGCAACGCCCGGTCGAAGCCCTCAGCTCTCCTGGACCGCTGCGAGTTCGCGTGAGCGGTCAGCAGCGGCGGCAACGGCGCGCGCTACTGTTGCAGCCCACAGGTCGTTCTCCATCAGTACACGCAGCGCTGCCTCCGTGGTGCCGCCGGGGCTCGTCACGTCGGCGCGGAGCTGTGCTGGATCGTCGTCCGTGGCAGCCATCAACGCGGCCGCGCCGGCCACCGTCTCCCGGGCCAGACTGCGCGCAAGCGCCAACGGAAGCCCAGCCTGTCCGCCCGCCTTCGCCATCGCTTCAGTCAGCAGAAACACGTAGGCCGGACCGCTCCCAGAAAGCGCCGTGACCGCATCCATCAACGCTTCGCTCTCAATCCAGTGAACGGAGCCGACCGCACCGAGCAACCGGTTCGCGCGGTCCCTGATCTTCGGATCGACCAGCTGATTCGGGACCGCCACGCTGACCCCCCGCCCCACTGAAGCCGGGAGGTTTGGCATCGCACGCACGATCGGGACGGAACTCCCTACGCCCTTCGCAAGCGTGCCCAGGTCCTTGCCCGCTGCAATGGAGACCGCGCAGCCGGCGGCGCAGTGGGTGCGATAGGCCGGCAGAACCTGGTCCAGGATCTGCGGTTTGACCGCAAACACGACCGCATCGCCCGTCCACTCCTCGGGCACGACCGCACTGACGGGGACCTCGTGCGCCGATGCCGCCTGGGCCCGTCGATGTTCGTCGGGCTCCACGACCGTGATGGCGCCGGGGTCGGTGACCGACTGGCCCAGCCAACCTCGCAGCATCGCTGAACCCATGCGCCCGGATCCGACGAGCAGGATCCGAAGCGATCGCGTCGCGGCGCTCACGGACGAGTCGATTCGCTAGCGGTCACGGCGTCGACGCCCCGGTCTTCTTGGCCGTACTGCGCCGTCTGGTCGTTCGCTTGCGGCCGCCAGCCTCCAGCCCCGCGATGCGCTCGGCCAGTCGTTCGTTCTCGAGACGCGCGTTTTCCGCAAGCTCGCGGACAGCGTCAAACTCCTCGCGCGGCACCAGCCCGAGCCGGTCGAGCAGCCGGTCCCGCGCCGGCATTCCCCGGGCCGCCGCTTCCCTGCCCATCCGACGGCACGTTCGTGCCGCCCCTCTCGTCAGCCGAAACAAATCGGATGCAAGTCGCCTGGATGTTGCCATCGGCATGTTTCTCCGGGCATCGTGACGCTAGTATACGGACTGCTAGCAGCGATCTTCCATCAGCGCCGTACCCCTGACTTCGCGACGTGCCCTTTCCTGACATCGACCCGGTCGCCTTTGCCATCGGACCGCTGACGGTCCGCTGGTACGCCCTCGCGTACATTGCGGGAATTCTCCTCGGATGGCGTCTCCTGTCGCAATCGATCAGCCGGTTTCCTGCCAATGCAGGGCCGAAGGATGTCGCTGATTTCGTCCTCTGGACGGTCCTCGGAATCATCGTGGGCGGGCGCATCGGTTACCTGCTGTTCTACGGCCACGACGTTCTCGTCCAGGATCCCCTGGCGGCGTTTGCTGTCTGGCAGGGCGGCATGTCCTTTCACGGTGGTCTGGCCGGGAGCGCGCTTGCAGCGTGGCTGTTCTGTCGCTCGCGCGGCCTTGCGTTCGCCTCGTTCTGCGATGCGATCGCCTGCGTCATCCCGGTCGGCCTCCTGTTCGGGCGGATCGCCAACTTCGTGAACGGCGAATTGTGGGGAAGGCCGACCGACCTGCCCTGGGGGGTGATCTTCCCTGGGGCTGGTCCCGAACCGCGTCACCCGAGCCAGCTCTACGAGGCCGCGCTGGAAGGCGTGCTCCTGTTTCTGGTGCTCCGATTCCTGGCGACCCGAACGTCCCTGATCAACCGCCCGGGCGCCCTCAGCGGCATCTTTCTCGTGGGCTACGCATGCTCGCGCATCCTGGTGGAGTTCGTTCGCGAGCCGGATGCCCAGCTGGGGTACCTGGCGGGACCGCTGACGATGGGCATGCTGCTGTCGCTTCCGGTGCTCATCATTGGGGCGGTCTTGTCGGCAAGGGCAGTGCACCGGGCCTGAACGTGACCCTGCAGGACATCCTCATCCGCAGGATGCGCCGCGACGGCGCACTGTCGGTCGCGGACTTCATGGGTACCGCCCTGTTCCATCCCGAACAGGGCTACTACGCGCGTCGCGCGCCGATCGGCGAGGCGGGCGATTTCACTACGGCACCCGAAGTTCATCAGGTGTTTGGCGAGATGATCGCCGCCTGGCTCGTGGACTATTGGCTCCGCTCCGGCCGCCCGGACCCGTTCCTGCTGGTCGAGCTGGGTCCCGGCCGGGGCACCCTGATGCAGGACATCCTGCGCACGGCCGCTGGCGTCGCCCCTGCGTTCACCGGGGCGGCCGAGGTCTGGTTCGTGGAGACCTCGCGGAGCCTGCGCCGCGAGCAGGCGGTCGCCGTTCCAGCCGCGCGGTTCACCGACGATCTTGCCGCCGTTCCGGCCGGCTTCGCTCTGGCAGTGGCCAACGAGTTTTTCGATGCCTTGCCCATTCACCAGTACGTCAGGATCGGGAGGCACTGGCGGGAACGAACGGTCACCTGGGACGGACCGAGTTCCCGCTTCGTCTTCGCGCTCGCGCCGCATCCATCGCCGGTCACGCCGCACCTGCCGGACTCGGCGCGCGAGGGCGACATCGTCGAGGTTTCCCCGGCTGCCCAGGCCGTTGCTGCCGATCTAGCCAGCCGGGCCGGGGCCGATGGCGGAGCCAGCCTGATCGTCGACTACGCGCGCGACCCGCGGGAACCTTGCGGAACCCTGCAGGCGGTCCAGTCGCACCGTCGGGTGGACCCGCTGAGCGAACCCGGCGCCGCAGACCTCTCCGCCAGGGTCGATTTTCAGGGGTTGGCCACCACGGCTCGCGCCGCCGGAGCCTCGGTGCACGGGCCGCGCGCACAGGGAGCGTTCCTCGAAGCCGTAGGCATTCGTGAACGGGGCCGCCGCCTCGCGGCCATGCAGCCCGCGGCACGGGACGGCATCGAGGGCGCCCTTCGCCGCCTCACCCGACCCGAGGGCATGGGATCGCGCTTCCAGGCCATGTCGATAGCGTGCCCGCGCGGCCCCGACCCGGCGGGCTTCGCCTGATGAATCAAGCGGAGGCGCTCCGATCGTCGGTCTTCAGCGGCGGACCGGTGCTCCATGCCTTCCTTACGCGCCGCGGCGGTGTTTCGAGGGGTCCGTTCCGGTCCCTGAACTGCGGGTTCAGATCCAACGACATCCAGTCACGGGTGTCCGAGAATCGGCGTCGGGCTCTTGCGGCGGCGGGCCTGGGAACCGTGCCCCTGATCACTCCCGTGCAAGTTCACGGTACCCGCGTCCTCGTTGCCGGCCCGGTGCCGGCGCCCGCGCAGGAGGCGGATGCCGTCGTCACCCGGGACCCACACGTTGCCGTCGGCATTCTGACTGCCGACTGTGCGCCGGTCCTGCTTGCGGATCCGGTGACCCGGGTCGTGGGCGCCGCCCACGCCGGGTGGAGGGGTGCACTGGCAGGCGTGCTGCAGGACACCGTGGACCGCATGGAACGACTCGGCGCCAGGCGTGAGCGGATCGTCGCTGCCATCGGGCCGGCCATCGCGCAGGCCAGCTACCAGGTCGATCCTCCGTTCGCAGCGCCCTTCCTGCGGGACGACCCGGCGCACGAATCGCTGTTTCGACGATCGGGCGAGAAGCTCCTGTTCGACCTCGCGGGTTATGCGGCTCGCTGTCTGGCCAGGGCGGGCGTCGCGTCCGTCGACACGCTCGAGCGTGATACCGCCGGAGAGCCCGACAGGTTCTTCAGTTATCGCCGGAACCGGCGGGCGGGAGAACGGCGCTACGGGCGACTGCTCTCGGTCATCGCAATCCGCGCTTGACGGGTCCCCCTCACGCAGGAGGGAGGAGCGGCCCTCGCCCGGGCGAGAGCCGGCATTTTCGGTAGCCCTGTCCGACATGCCGTGTGGGCCTCGGAAGCGCCGGCCCGAGACCGTGCTCGGCTAGCGAAGACTCGCGTAATAGTGTGAAAGGGCGTGGATCTCGTCATCGCTCAGGCCGCCCATGACAAAACCCTTCCCGCGCGCGGCCGGGCTGTTCCGACCGCCGTCGCGGTACGCCGCGCTGGCTGCGATCAGATAGCCGACGCTCTGGCCGGCGAGACGCGGAGCCCCGATCCCGCCTTCGCCCGACCGGCGATGGCAGGAACTGCACGAAGAGAGCGCCTTCTTGCCACCCGCCCGCAGCACCTCGCTGTCGAGCGCGCCACTGGCCGCGACCCAAGGCTGCTCGGCATACCAGGCAGCCAACGCGGCCAGGGCCTCTTCGTCAAGCCCCAGCACCGCCTGCTGCATCTGCGGATGCAGGCGGTGCCCCGAACGGTAGTCCCGCATCGCCGCGAGCAGGTGGTTCTTCCGGAGCCCGGCGATGTGGGGCGTCACGGCGTCGGAACCCGGGGCGTCAAGCCCATGGCAGGCCATACACGGTGCGGCAGCGGCTGGTGCATCGTTCGCGCCAGCCGACGGTGCAGCAAGAAGCATTCCCAAGACAATCAATGGGATGCGTAGGGTCTCTAGCGTCGATGACAACATGAGCCGACCATAGCGCAATCGGGCCGGCCACGGAACTGTCCTCAGTCCGCCGGCCGCCTCGCCTTCGAAAACAGCCTGAAGAAGTTGTCCGTCGTGGCGGCGGCCACGCAGGCGGGATCCTCTTCCCGCAACGCCGCTACCGCCGCCGCCGTTCGTGCGACAAAGGCGGGCTCGCAACGCTTCCCCCGATGCGGCACCGGCGCCAGATACGGTGCATCGGTCTCGACGAGCAATCGGTCGAGCGGAATCTCACGCGCCGCCTCGTGGACGTTCTGCGCCTTCTTGAACGTCACGATGCCCGAAAAGGAAATCAGGAAACCGATCTCCAGCGCGGCACGCGCCAGGTCGCGGCCGGCCGTAAAGCAGTGAATGAGTCCGGGGAAGGGACCCCGTTCGTACTCGTCCTTGAGCACTGCCACCGTATCGTCATCCGCGTCCCGCGCATGCACGATCAACGGCAGCCCGGTTCTCCGGCTCGCCTCGATGTGGTTCCTGAAGCTCACTAGCTGTCGCTCGCGCGGACTGTGCTCGTAGTAGTAGTCGAGTCCGGTCTCGCCGACCCCGATCACGTCCGGGTGATCGGACAACGCCACGATCCGTTCGGGCGACACGTCCTCCTCGGTCGCGGCCTCGTGCGGGTGGAGCCCCACCGAACACCAGATGTCCGGATCCCGCGACGCGACGGCCAGAATCGACTCGACGGCCGACAGCCGGGTCGAAATCGTCTGCAGCGTTCGCACGCCCGCCGCCCGGGCGCGCTCAAGGACCGCCGGGAAGTCATCCGCGAAATCCGGAAAGTCGAGATGGCAATGGCTGTCAACCAGCATGGGCCGCCACCTACGACGCCAGCCGGGGAAAGACCGGGGTCGGGCGGGCGAGCGGTGTGCCCGGGGACGGGCCCTCGTCCGCGTCGCTGAAGTCCCGCTGATCCGCGGGAACGGCGAGCTGATCCAGGATCGCGGCTGCCCCTACGGGCACGAACGGCTGCGAGAAGATCGCGACCCGCCGCAGGACTTCCAGCAATACGCTCAGCACCGTCTGACACCGCGCCAGGTCGGTGCGGGCCAGGGCCCACGGCGCCGCATGGTCGACGTAGGCGTTCGCAGCCCGGATCACGTCCCACAGCGCTCTGAGGGCGGCGTGCATCTGCTGGGTTTCCATCAGCGGCCGCAGCTCAGGCCCCAGACGGGCCGCCGCCTCGAGAAGGCCATCGTCCTCCGCCGTCGCCTGGCCACGCTCCGGGATGGCGCCCCCGCAATTGCGCTGGACCAGCGTCAATACCCGCTGCGCCAGGTTGCCGTAGTCGTTCGCGAGGTCGGCGTTCGCACGGTGAATCATCGCGGCCCTCGAGTAGTCGCCATCGTTCCCGAAGGGCACCTCACGCAGCAGGAAGTAACGGACCTGGTCCAGCCCGTACTCCTGCACGAGCTGGAACGGATCGACCACATTGCCCACCGACTTCGACATCTTCTGGCCTTCCACGGTCCACCAGCCGTGCGCGAACACCCGGCGCGGCGGAGTGAGCCCGGCCGCGAGCAGCATGGCCGGCCAGTACACGGCGTGGAAGCGGACAATGTCCTTGCCGACCACGTGGAGACTGGCCGGCCAGAACCGGTCGTACGTCTCGGAATCCTCATCCGGGAAGCCGGCGGAAGTCAGGTAGTTGGTGAGTGCATCGACCCACACGTAGATGACGTGCTCGGGGTCGTCGGGCACGGGGATGCCCCAGCGAAAGCTGGTCCGCGACACCGAGAGGTCCTCGAGACCGCCCTCCACGAAGCGGACGACCTCGTTTCGCCGGGATTCGGGGCCGATGAAATCGGGGTGCTCTGCGTACCACCGCAGCAGCGGCTCCTGCCAGCGCGAGAGCCGAAAGAAATAGCTGGATTCGGCGACCCATTCGACGGGCGCGCCGCTGGCTGCGTGGAAGGTTCCGTCCGGCTCCCGTACCAGTTCGCTCTCCGCAAGATAGGCCTCATCGCGCACCGAGTACCAGCCTTCGTACTTGCCGGTGTAGATCTCGTCGCGCTGCACCAGCCGCCGCCAGATTTCCTGAACCGACCGGTAGTGGCGCTCCTCCGTCGTACGGATGAAGTCGTTTGGCGCCGCTCCGACGGCCTCGACGAGGGAGCGAAAGCGCTCGGACACCCGATCCGTGAATGCTCCGGGCTCCAGCCCGGCGGCCGCCGCCGATTTCGCCACCTTCTGGCCGTGCTCATCCGTCCCGGTGGTGAACCGCACATCACGCCCGTCCAGCCGCATGAACCGCGCCAGGGCGTCGCATGCAACCGTGGTATACGCGTGCCCCAGATGCGGCACGTCGTTGACGTAATAGATCGGCGTGGTGACGTAGTAACGCGGCATCGTCGGCGAGAGGTCCACAGTCATCCCCCCGCTCACACGCCGCGCGCCTGTCGGCGGCTCGCGAACAACACGTCCAGTACGGCTTGTTTGCGGTCGAGGTGCGCGTGTACCGCAGCGTCCGCAATCCGGCCCACATCGTTCCACAAGGACAGCACCCCCGCAAGGCCCGCAGCCGTGCTGTACCGGCGCTGCGCCTCTCCTTCCCCATCCACGATGTCGGTACCGACCGCCGAATCCCCGGCCACGACGCGGACGGCAGCCCGGTGCACCCAGATCTTGAACATGGCGGCGAACGTGGAAAAACGCTCCGAGCCAGGTTTCCGCGCGAATCGCTCGCTGAAGGCGTGGGCCGCCGGGACGTCGAGCGCGGGCAGCGTCCGGCAGAGACCCGTGATCTCGCCAAACAGCGCCAGGGCATCAGCTTCGGCAAAGGCAAGCGCGAGCCCGGGAGCGCCGTTGGCGAGGTGTGCCAGTCCTGATCTCTCCAGCGGGCTCTGGTCAGGCAACAGGCGCTCGAGCACCTGGACGCATTCGTCGGGTGCCAGGCCCGCGAAGGGAAGCCGGCGGCACCGCGAGCGAATCGTTGCCGGAATCGCGTCGGCCCGATGTGCGATGAGCAACAGCAGCGCGCGGGGCGGCGGCTCCTCGACAACCTTGAGCAGTGCGTTGACACCCTGGATGCTCAAGTCGTCCAGCGCATCCACGATGGCCACGCGCCATCCCGCTTCCGCGGAGGTGAGACCAAAGTAGTTCCGGAGACCCCGGGCAGCGGTGGCGGGAATGCCTTGCGTCTCGCCGCCATCGGGATTCCGCTCGATGGCCAGCAGGTCGCCGTGGCTTCCTGCCGCCACCCGCCGCAGGATTGACGGGTCGGACGCATCGGGCCGGCCTGGCGTCCTGCCCCCCCTGGCAAGCACCTCGACCGCAGCCCGATAGGCGAACGTCGCCTTCCCGATCCCCCTGGGCCCCACCAGAAGCCACGCGTGCGGCATGCGACCGGTCCCGAGCGACGCCGTGAACGCCCCCCATGCCCGGGCGTGGCCCACCAATCCTTCCGCCCGGCGTGGATGCAGCGGGTCGACCGCGCGGCCTCCGTCAGTCTTGGCCATCATCCACGCCCAGCCGCTCGCAGATCACGGACCAGATCCGGGCAGCCACCGCAACCTGGGGCGCGGAAGTATCGACGACGACGCATCGCTCCGGCGCCAGCGATGCATGGTCAAGAAACCCTTGTCGGATCCGTTGGCGAAGCGTCCGGTCCGCTTGTTCGTAGCGGGTCGGAACCTCTCCGCCGTCCCGGTTGCGGGCCTGGACCCGGGCGTTGGCCGTCTCCACCTCCACGTCACAGATCACGGTGAGATCGGGCATCACGTCGCCCACCGCATACGACGCCATCGTCTGCAGGAGCGCAGGCGGAACCTCGCGCCCCGCGCCCTGGTAGGCGAACATGGAATCGACAAATCGATCCGACACCACCCAGGATCCACCTCGGAGGGCCGGCTCGATGACGCGCCGGCAGTGATCGGCCCGCGCCGCCGACAGCAGGAACGTTTCGGCGATCGCGTCCCAGCGTTCGAGCCCGCCGTCCGTGAGAAGCGCACGGATCGCCTCGGCGCCTTCACTGCCGCCCGGTTCGCGTGTGCGCACAACGGCGATCCCACATGCCTCCAGCCGGTCCGCCGCGATGCGTGCATGGACCGTCTTCCCGCTGCCGTCGATCCCCTCGAAGGTGATGAATGCAGCGCGCCTTGCAGCCGAACGGGTTATGGCGGACCCCAGATCAGGACGCCGGCTGCCCGGACCATCCGCATGAACAGGCCGACTTCGGGGACTGCCGTGGCCGCGACAAGCGGATACTCGGTCTGAGCCTGCGTCGGGTTGCGAACGACCAACGACGCGACCTGTGTGCCGGCCTCGATCGGCGCGGCGACGGGACCCTGGTAGCGAATAAAGAACTCGGTGTCGTCGCGCCCCGACCCTCGCGGCAGGGTTGCTGCCAGCGGCGTTGCCGAGGCGACCGGGACTTCCAGGTCCCGCCCGGCCGCCACGGCAACCGTTCCGACCACTTCACCGGCATCCGCGAGGTGCACGGCCTCGGTCTGCGCAAAGGCCAGTTCCAGCAGGCGGGTGGCTTCGGACACGCGCTGCCGCGGCGAGCTCATTCCGTTCAACACCAGCACGAGGCGCCGCCCGTTCCGGATCACAGAGGCGGTAAGTCCGTATCCGGCCGCCTTCGTGTAGCCGGTCTTCATCCCCTCGGCGCCCATGTTCCGGTACAGCAGCGGATTGCGATTCTGCTGCTTGATGCCGCCGTAGGTGTACTCGGTCTCGGCGAACAACGGAAAATATTCGGGAAAATGCTCGATGATCAGCACCGTCAGGTGGGCAAGATCGCGCGGCGACATCACGTGGTTGGGATCTGGCCACCCCGTGGAGTTGGTGAAATGACTGTCGAGCAGGCCGAGCTCGCGCCCGCGGTGATTCATCAGGCTCGCGAAACCGGTCTCGGTCCCACCGATCCCCTCGGCGAGGACGATGCTGGCATCGTTCCCCGACTGGACAATCACCCCGCGCAGGAGGTCGATCACCGGCACGGTGGTGTCCACTTCGACGAACATCTTGGAACCGCCCTTTTGCCAGGCTTCGCGGCTCACGGGCAGCTCGGTATCGAGCGAGATTCGGCCGTCCTTGAGTGCCTCGAAGACCATGTACGCCGTCATCAGCTTGCTCATCGACGCCGGCGGCATCCCCTTGTCAGCCTCCTTGGCCAGCAGGACCGATCCGGTCTGCGCATCGATCAGGTACCCCTGCGGCGCCGACGTCGTGAATTCCACGGCTGCAGCGGGACCGGGCAGGCACCACACCATGAGGACAGCGGCGCCGGCAAGCGGTGCAAGTGCGCGACGGCCAATGTGCGGGCGAAAAGTCATGGAGCACCCCAAGGACTGCTGCGTGAATTCGGTGTCGCAGTGTACCACGCGTGACCACCATATCCGGTAGTGATCCGGGGACGATCGCACAAGCAGGACGGCATTGATCGGTTGCCGTCCTGCCGGACCTGACCTATCGTTTGCACTCATGGGCGCAGCTGCATCGACCGGTCCCGTAGCTCGCCGCCATCTCCTCGGGATCGAGGAGATGAGCCGCACCGAGATCGTCCAGTACATAGATCGGGCCGATCTCATCGCGGATCGCCTGGCCAGGGAGAATCAGCCGCCAGGCACCCTGCCCGGCCACCTGCTCATCAGCCTGTTCTTCGAGAATTCGACGCGCACCCGCGCATCGTTCCAGATTGCCGGTCAGCACCTCGGCTTCAACGTCGTCGACATGTCGCTGGCGACCAGTTCCACCGGCAAGGGAGAGACCCTGCTGGACACCGCAATGACGCTCAACGCCATGCGCCCCGACGTGCTCGTCGTGCGCCATGCAATGAGCGGGGTGCCCCACCTCCTCAGCCACAAGGTCAATTGCGCGGTCATCAACGCCGGCGACGGGAATCACGAACATCCGACCCAGGCGCTGACCGATGCCCTCACCATCCGGCGCCGCAAGGGCACCCTCGAAGGACTCACGGTCGCCATCTGCGGCGACATCATGCACAGCCGGGTGGCGCGCTCGAACATTCGCCTGTTGACCATCATGGGCTCGACCGTGCGCGTGGTGGCGCCGGCGACGCTCATGCCCGCCGGCATCGAGACGTTCGGTGCCGAGCCGTTCGAATCGATGGCCGAGGGGCTGCAAGGGGCGGACGTCGTGATGATGTTGCGGCTGCAGCTGGAGCGCATGCACGGCTCGCACGTCCCCTCCACGCGCGAGTACTTCCGCTTCTTCGGCCTGGATTCGGACAAGCTGCGCGCCGCCAAGGACGACGCCGTCATCATGCACCCCGGACCGATCAACCGCGGCGTTGAGCTCGACAGCGTGCTTGCCGACGACATCGGCCGCTCGCTCATCCTCGAGCAGGTCGCGCACGGAGTGGCGGTGCGGATCGCCGTGCTCGAGGCACTGGTCCGGGAAGCGGCAACGGGAGCACCCGGCTGACAGCGGCCCGGCAATTCCGCGCCCCGCCGCGGCGGACGGCTTACATCGGCGCGCGTCTGGTCGACCCGGCGTCCGGACTCGATGCGCAGGGAGGGCTGCTCACCGAAGGCAAGAAGATCATCGACGTTCGGCCCGGGCTGTTTGCCGAAGGGCCGCCGGAAGACGCGGTCCACATCGATTGCGCAGGCCTCGTGCTGGCCCCGGGACTGATCGACACGCGAGCCCATCTCCGCGAGCCCGGCGCGGAACACCAGGAGACCCTGTTTACCGCCAGCCGGGCAGCAGCTGCGGGCGGGATCACCAGCATCCTCTGCACGCCCGACACCGATCCGGTCATCGACGGCGTGGCCGAAGTGGAGTTCATCAGCCGGCGCGCGCGCGAGACCAGCCTCGTCAAGGTCTACGCGAGCGCCGCCATCACCGTCGGGAGCCAGGGCCGGCAGCTGACCGAAATGGGGCTGCTCGCCGAGGCCGGAGTGCTGGCGTTCACAGACGCCAACCATGCCGTCGAGAACGCCGGTCTGATGTTCCGCGCGCTCAAGTACGCGCGCTCGCTCGACCTGCTGCTCGTCCAGCATCCCGAGCACCCTTCCCTGACCGACAACGGCACCATGAACGCGGGCCCGCTGGCCACACGCCTCGGCCTCCCGAGCCGGCCGCCGATCGCTGAAACAATTCTGGTCGAGCGCGACCTTCGGTTGGCAGAAGCGGCGGGGGCGCGCATCCATTTCCCGAACCTCTCGACGCGGGGAGCGGTCGAGGCCGTGCGGGCGGCCAAGGCACGTGGAGTTCCGGTGACGGCCGGGACGGCGCCCCACTACTTCTCGCTGACGGAGAGCGAAGTCGAGGGCTGGCGCACCTTCGCCAAGGTGTCGCCGCCCCTGCGCGTCGAGGCCGACCGGGCGGCCATCGCCGACGCGGTCGTGGACGGCGTGATCGACGTGATCGCCAGCGACCATTCGCCCCATCACGAGGACAGCAAGCGCCAGCCGTTCGAACAGGCGGCGTTCGGGATGGCCGCCCTGGAAACCGTGCTGCCGCTGGCGCTGGAGTTCGTGCATTCGGGCCGCATGTCGCTGCTGGAGCTCCTGCGGCGTGTCACCAGCGGACCTGCCGCCATCTTCGGGGTGCCGGGTGGGCGCCTGGCCTCCGGCGAGCCGGCCGATCTCGTCCTGCTAGATCTCGATCTCGCCTGGGTGATGGACGCCAAGGAGTTTCGCAGCAAGTCGCAGAATGCGCCCTATACCGCGTATCCGGTGCGCGGCAAGGCGATCCGCACCGTGGTCGACGGACGACCGGTCTTCGGAGGCGAGTCATGACCCCGGACGTGGCGCTCGGCTGGAGCCAGATCGCGTACTGGGCGACCGTGCTGGTCCCGGCCTATCTCCTGGGCTCCATCCCCTTCGGCCTGATCCTGGGTCGCCTAGCCGGCGTCGGCGACGTCCGCCGGGGCGGGTCGGGCAACATCGGGGCGACCAATGTCCTCCGCACCGGCCGGCGCGGACTGGCGCTCGCGACCCTCGTCCTGGACGCGGGCAAGGGAACGCTGGCCGTGATGCTGGCCACGCGGTTCGGCCCGGAACCTGCGGGCTGGGCCGCCCTGACCGCCGTGGTCGGACACATGTTTCCGATGTGGCTTTGCTTTCGCGGCGGCAAGGGGGTCGCCACCACGTACGGCACCCTGCTGGCCTTGGCCTGGCCGGTGGCGCTTCCGTCGGGTGTTGCCTGGGTCGCGCTCGTGGCAATTTTCCGCAGGTCCTCGGTCGGTGCGCTGGGCGCGGTGGTGGTGGGCGCCCCCGCGCTGCTTTGGGGCATGCTCGAACTCCAGCGGGCCGGTTTCCTGCCGATCGACCTTCCGGGGGACCCCGCGCACCTGCCTTCGCTGCTGCTGATCGCGCTGCTCGTCGCCCTGCGCCATCACGCCAACATCCGGCGCCTGCTCAACGGCACGGAGCCCGAGATCAGCCTGGGTCGTCCGTCCCGCGACCGTTCCGGGCCTGCCTGAAGCGCTCTGTCGTCAGGCCAAGCGGGTCCCGCGCGTGAGGGCGTCGCCCCGTGGCGAGCCTTCGCACTGCCGGACGGTGGCGGCGTTCAGGACCGGTCCGGCAGGTCCTCGATGGCGTTGTCCGCCGTCTCGGAAACGCCCGTACCGCGGAGCTCGTCGATCGCGCGGGCGGCGCGTCCTGCCGTGCCAGTGATCGCCTTCATCAGCCCCTCGAAGTCGTCCGCGCCGCAGGAATGCGCGAGCACTGCCTTGGCCCCGGACCCCAGGGAATCGATCTCGGCGTCCGACTCCGTGGACAGACGAAGGGCTCCCCTCAGGGTCCGCCACATGGTGGCTGCTTCCACCAGCTGCCTCGCACTCTCGTTGGTGGCCCAGCCGCGCTCGCCTGCCATCTCGAACACCGAAAGGGCGGCGCCGGCATGGCCGGGAACATCGCCGAAGTGCTGCAGTTGCAGCCATTGCGCGAAGCGTTCCACATCGCGGAAACCCCCGCGACCGACGATCACCGACGTGAGGCTGGTTGCATCGACGTCGCCAGCAGCCTGACGCAATTCCTCGTTCAGTTTCCCGCGCACGGATGCGTCTGACATGACTTCGCGTCGTGCCTCTTCGAACCGTCTCCCCAGGCCGGAACTGCCCACCTCGAGGAGGCACCGCGTTCTCAGAAGGTCGAGCAGCTCACCGGGGGTAGCACCCGTTCGGCAGTGCCCGATGAACTCGGCGATCGAACGCACGGGCGGTTCGTTCACACCGTTCGCCATCGGAGCAAACAGCAGGCTGTTCGCGGACAGGGCAAGAAACGCCTTGGCAAACCGGCGGCAAAGCGCGTCGTAGTACTCCGGGCGCCCCCCCTCGTACACGAACAGCACGTCGAGGCTGTGGCCTGGCGCCACTTCCCTGCTCGCAAGGTCGCCCAGCGCCACGGCGGCGACGCCGCCGGCGCCCGGGCCACGCTGGTCGGAGAATTCGTCGTGAACGATGTCCAGCACGGCACTCACCGAAGCTTCCGCGACATGCGACAGGGCCGTTTCGGCCTCGATCGGCGAGAGATTCCCCCGCAAGGTGTGGACGCCCACCTGAAAGGTCTTGTCGTTCGACCAGTTCCGCACGACCTCGACCGCGTCGCTCGCATCCTGGAACGGCAGCTCGGCGATCTGTTCGCGCATCTCGGGCACCCCGAGCTCGCGCGTCCAATAGATCCGGGTCAGGCCGCGGCGGGCGATCGCCTCGCTGGCCGGGTCCGGCCCGAAGCCCGCCGGCAGGTCGAGATCGGTGAATTCCCTCTCCTGCAGGGTGTCGAGCAGCTCCGGATTTCGTTCCATGCGCCGCGCGAGACGTGGGGCGGCACCAAAGATCTCGACGATGGCGTCAAACGCCTCCGGACGGGCGGCGGATACCGCGCTGTCGTAGGCGCTCCAGTCGTCGATTTCCGGGTAGAAATGCGCGCGCCAGCGATCGACCAGCGGGTCCATGGTCTCGAACCAGCGGCGCGGCCTGACCGCCAGGTTGAACATCTTGGCGTAGCTGCCGGGCAGCTGCGGTGATTCGTCCTCACCGTAATGCTGCAGGAGCGCATAATGCCGGCTTGCCACGGCGTGGTGATCCGGATGCCGCTGCATGTTGTAGAACATCCAGTTGCTGAACCGGCAGTTGGCGCTCCAGGAATGCCGGGGCTGTACCCGCTCGAAGCGGCCGTTGGGCAAGCGGACACGACGCAAGCCGTAGTGCTGGATGTAGTTGCTGATCTTCATGGAAAGGACCACGCCAAGACACAAGATGGCGAAGACCAGGATCGCCCAGGGGCCGCCCATCCAGTAGATCAGCAGGTACCAGCACGCCGTTTCGAGCCCGTACCGCCAGAACGGATTCGTGTGATGCCAGGTCGGCAACCCGCGGCGGGCCAACCGCTCGCGGGCCACGCGCCATGCACCGAAAATGTTGCTGACGACCTCGCGAGGGAAGTACTGCCAGAGACCCTGGCCTTTCGGAGCGGAACCCACGTCGAACGGCGTGCCCACCAGGGCATGGTGGATGTAGACGTGTTCGGTGGCGTAGTGCGGGTACGAGGCGGAAGCGAGCAGGAATTCGCCAAGACGGCGCTCCCATACGGTGCGACGGTGGATCAGTTCGTGGCCAACGATGAAGACCGCCTGGGCCTCCACCGCCAGCACAAGCACCATCAACGCGGCCTCCCAAGTGGCGAAATGGTCGGCCACGAGGATCTGCCAGAGACCAAATACAAGGGTGACCGGCCAGAGGAATGCCCATGCCCACACAGGCAGGTTGTGCCAGAGCAAACGCCGTTCGGACGTCCGCGCCGGGTCCATGTTTCGTTCGTCCACGCCCAGCGCAATGTCCAGTGGACCCGCCAACATGAAAAAGATGAACGGGGCCACGAACCACCAGCCACCGAAGACGGCGGCATTGAAGATCAGCGGGAAGATCGCCAAGGGCAAGAAGTGCGGGAGCGCGTTCCAGAACGACGGCTCGATGAAGTCGCCGGCAGTCGGTGTTCCTCCGGCGGGCACGCCTGACTCGACAACACTCTCAGCCATGGTGGCCTCCTGTCCGGATCCGCACCTCCCCGCCCATACGGGGCATTGTCGCGCAATCGGGCAACGCTGGTAAAGCCGCCCGGATCAGACCCCCGAGCTGCACCTGATTGCGTTCGCCGGATTCCACGTCGCGGAGGGACGGACATGTCGGCGGGGTTCATCGACAACGGCCGGCGACCATCCGGGCCTCATGCCTTCCGCCTGGCCGATACCAGGGGTAAATCCGCGGTGCCCGTGACCGGGCTCTTGTCGCGCCCGTCGTGAGGCCATCTGCGCCAGGGCCAGAACCCCGATCCACCGCGATCGCGGCCTATGAGGGCTGTTTCTGCTTCCAGAGCTCATATGCCGCGATGGTCTCGTCGTTGGGCGGATAGGTGCCGGGAACGGCATGACCTGCGCGGATCCGTTCCAGCACGAAGGTTTCCACCCGCTCCTGCTCGACGGCATCGGCGGCAACGCTCTCGACCATCGTCCTCGGAATGACCGCCACACCGTCACCGTCGCAAACCAGGACATCTCCCGGAATGACCGCCACGCCGCCGCAGCCGATCGGGGTCTGCAGGTCACCCATCGCGAGGCCGCTGTTGTTGGGCGGTGCCGCCCGCCCACCGCACCACACGGGAAAGCCGGTCGCCACGACGGCCTCCGCATCGCGTACCGCGCTGTCGGTCACGCAGGCAGCAACGCCGCGCACCCGCAGGCGTTCCGCCAGGATGTCGCCGAGCGTCCCGGCGTTGCGATTCCCGAGACCGTCCATGACGAGGATGGCTCCCGGGGGACATTCTTCGATCGCGCGGCGTTGCGGGTTCTCCCTGGCACCCAGGTTCGCCGGAGCCGAGAGGTCTTCACGCATGGGGATGAACCTGACGGTATAGGCCTCGCCGACCAGGCGCCCCTGCCCGTTGGTGAGCGGCGCAACACCGCTCATTGCCGTTGCCCGGAGTCCGCGCTTCAGCAATTGCATGGTGATGGTCGCGGTCGAACAGGCGGTTAACGCATTGCGCAGTTCGGCATTCATTGAACGGGTCCCCGGCATCAGCCTTGCAATGGGAGATGATTGAGCAGCACATCCATCGGCACAAGAGGGTCGCCACGGGGGCACATTGACGGAACCCGCTCAACCCTGACCTCGGCTCCGCTGCCTCCGAACAGTGGGCAACGGACCACGGGTAAAGCGCCCCATGAGGGCCTTCAGACCCCCTGCCTCAGACCGGAAGCGCGCGTCGCTTCCCTCGAGTGGTTCCGGTGCCCGACATGCTCCTCTCCGTCTTCGACAAGATTCACCATCGCCGGAACCACTGCATGGCGCAACGATCGTGCCACGTCGTGCGCGACGCTCGTGCGTGAAAGCCGACGTGCCCGCCCGAGGATGGGAACAGGCACGTCACGGACGGGGCCCGCTGCCAGTCCTGGGCTCGATACGGCGCAAACGGGACCAGCGGGTCGTCCTGGGCGGAAATGACCAGGGTCGGCGCCTTGATCTCGTTCAGGAACTCCTTGGCCGAGCACCGTCGATAGAAATCGTCAGCATTGGCGAACCCATGACTCGGCGCCACGAAACGGTCGTCAAACTGGTAAATCGTCCGCGCCTTCGCGACTGCAGCTCGTTCAGGGACGTCGAGCAGGACGCCCGGGGCCAGCGCTTCCGCCTTCATCTGCGACAGAAACCAGTGGTGGTAGACGACATTCCTTGATCGGAGGATGTTGCGGCAAGTGGCACCCAGATCGATCGGAGCGGACACCGCCACCGCGGCCCGCACGCGCGCTCGGGCCGGCCCGGCTTCACCCAGGAACTTCAGCAGGATGTTGGCGCCCAGCGAAAAGCCCATCACCAACACGCCGTCGCGCACCAGTTCCGCCGGAAGGTGGTTGATCACGTCCGCAAGGTCCCGGCTGCTGCCCGCGCAGTAGCGCACACTGCAGGCCGTCCTGGATGGCCCGGCGCCACGGAGATTGATGCGCAGCACCGGGTACCCATCCTCGAGGAAACAGCGGGCGCTGGCGCGCAGGTAGTAGCTGTCTTCAGACCCGCACAGCCCATGCAGCAGGAGGAGGAGCGGGCGGATTGCGCCCTCCGTGGGCAAACTCAGCACCCCCTGCTGACAGTCGCCCGACCGGTCCGATGTTGGCATCTGCAACCGACGGTTCTTGAATTCCGCCAGATCGACAGGACGCCCCGCCAAGTGGTTTCGACAGGTCTGCAAGTCGCCGGTCCACCACGGGGGCCGTGGACGAAACTCCGGAAACGCGACTGCCGGCCCGACGGTCTCCATCGCCTTCAGTAGGGCAAGCCAACGTAGTTCTCGGCCAACGACGTCATGGCAGCCCGCGAGGAGAACAGGTAGTCAAGCTCGGCCCGCTGCACCCGCTCCCGAAACGGACCCGCTTCCGGGAACCGGTGCAGCAACGATGTCATCCACCAAGAAAACCTTTCGCATTTCCATACTCTTGCGAGTGCTTTCTCCGAGTACGTCTGCAGTCTAGCGTCGTCGTTTCGGCAGTAGTAGTCGACGAGCGCGTGCCACAGGTAATGGACATCGGACGCGGCCAAGTTCAATCCCTTGGCCCCGGTCGGCGGCACGATGTGTGCAGCATCACCTACCAGGAACAGGCGGCCGTACCGAAGCGGCTCGGCCACGTAACTCCGCATCGGGGCGACACTCTTCTCGACGGAGGGGCCGGTGACCAGGTCATCACCCGTCGCTTCCGGCAGGCGCCGCTTCAGCTCTTCCCAAAAACGCTCGTCAGTCCAGTCTTCCGGCAAGTCCTGTGCCGGGCATTGCAGGTAGTACCGGCTGAGTGTGGGCGACCGCATGGAACAGAGCGCGAAACCCCGTTCGTGGCTGGCGTAGATCAGTTCGGGGGATACCGGCGGAGTCCGCGACAGGACACCGATCCATCCAAATGCATAGACCTGCTCGAATTCGCGCAGCACCGAAGACGGAACCGAGCTGCGGCTGATTCCATGGAATCCGTCGCAGCCGGCAATGAAGTCGCAATCGATTCGGCAATGCTCCCCGGCATGTCGATAGGTGACGTGCGGAGCATCGCCGGCAAGATCGTGCAGCGTTACATCCTCAGCGCTGTCCACCACGGTGCCGCCCAGTCGCTCGCGAGCTTCGAAGAGGTCGCGCGTCACCTCGGTCTGGCCATAGACGGTAACGGTGCGCCCGCCCGTCAGACCGGCCAGATCCAGACGATGCCGCCTGCCGGCGAAGGCAATGTCCAGCCCTTCGTGGATCAGTCCCTCCGCCTCCAGCCGACCTGCCACACCCGCTTTGCGGAGAAGGTCTACAGTGCCCTGCTCGAGTACGCCGGCGCGGATCCTCCCCATGACATGCGTTTTCGTTCGCCGCTCGAGTACGACCGATTCCACCCCCCGCAGATGCAGCAACTGCGACAGCAGCAATCCCGACGGTCCTCCCCCGATGATGGCGACCTGTACTCGCATAGCTGCCGTAGTCCGTGATTGGTGCTGGGGGCGAGCAGTCAACACACCGACCGTGTGGCGGCCTGGCGCGCTTCCTCAGGCCTTCAGGGCCGCGTCGACAAGGGCAACAGCCGATCCCAGATAATGTTCGGGATCTTCGACCGTGCGCCAGTGGACCGGTGCATCCGTCTGCCGCTCCAGCACGGCAGTCAATTCCTCTCCACTACCCTTGGCCTCGCGGCAGGCATCGCCCACCAATGCGCGCGCCTGCTCTCTAGGCATGTGCTCAGCCAGAGCGAAGATTGCCGCTTCCGCCAAACATAGACCGCCCGTCGCATCCAGGTTCTGGCGCATCCTCGTGGCATCAACCGCAAGGCCGGATACCAGCTGCTGGGCTTGTGCCAGCGCCCCGCTGGCAGCCAGAGCCATTCCGGGTAGCGTCAGCCATTCCAGTGACCAGGCAGCCCCGCTCCGCTCACCCTCATGGAGCAGCGCCTGATGCATCGCCCCCAGGGCGTTGGCGTTGTAGCGAGCCAGCGCCACCAGAACCTCGCTGCGGACTGGATTGGATTTCTGCGGCAGCGTGGAGGAGCCTCCGTGTCCGGCGTCCGACGTCTCGGCTACTTCGGCGACCTCGTTCTGCGCGAGGAGTCCGATGTCGAGCCCCATGGTGCCGAGCGCACCCGTCACCAAGCTCAGCCACCCGGCAAATTCCACAAGGCCGTCGCGCTGCGTGTGCCAAGGGAGAGACGGGACCGCCAGATCCAGTTCGCCAGCCAGCGCCGCGCGGACCTGTGTCCCCATGCCTCCCCAGGGAGCGAGTGTCCCTGCCGCACCGCCCAGCTGCACGGCCAGCAATCGGGGGCGCAACTGCGCCAGTCTGTCGCGACCGTGCAGCAGGGGCTCGCGCCAGCCAATCACTTTCAGCCCAAAGGTGGTTGGTACTGCCTGCTGCATGCGGGTTCGCGCCAGCATGACCGTTGTCCGGTGGCGGTGAGCGAGGGTCCCCAGCAGCTCGATCAGTCCGGCGATCCGGGAATCAAGGCGATCCAGAAGTTCGCGAAGCACCAGTACGAGCGCGGTGTCGACCACGTCCTGTGACGTGGCGCCCCAGTGCACGAAGTCGGCCGACGGTTCGCCTACCGCTTCACGGAGCTGCGCCACCAGTTCCGGAACCGGCACCCCTGCGGTTTCGGTTCCTCCGCCCAAACGGACAAGGTCGGGAGTGAAATCGTCCAAGGCGCTCTCAATGGCGCGCGCGGCCGCCTTCGGAATGACCCCGCACCCGGCATTGGCACGAGCAAGGGCAACCTCCGTCCGGACCATCGCGTCGACGCGGCGATCGTCGGAAAGCAGCTCCCGAATGTCGGCAGGAGCAAACAGCTCACCGAACGACAGCGCCGAAAAGGGATCAGACGTCACGCAAGTGCGACCCCAGGCAATTCAGACATCGAAAAAGACGGTCTCGCGTTCCCCCTGCATGTGAATGTCAAAACTATACGTGTGGTCGGCAAAGGCGTCGTCGCGCTGGGCAATCAGAGTGTCCCTGCGGCCGCGGGGTACCGCGCGCAAGACCGGATCGCGGAGGTTCGCCTCGTGCTCGTCGGAGAAGTACATGCGCGTGCATACGTGTCGCAGCAAGCCGCGCATGAAGAGCGTCACATGCACATGCGGGGCCTGAAGCCCATCGACACTGCCGGGCTTGATGGTCCCGAACACAAACTGGCCGTCGGGGCTGGCTCCGGTTCCCACGCGTCCGAATCCATGAAAGGCTGCATTGGGTAGACGACCCTGGAGCTCCCCTGCGGTACCGTCGTAGCCGCCCGATCGATCCGCCTGCCAAAGCTCGATCAGGGCGTCGGGAACCACGGTCCCGTCGCCGTCGAACACCTTGCCGATGATGCGGATGCGTTGGCCCGGAACCTGATCCGCCGCCATGGTTCCGCCGCCGACGGCCGTTCCCGCAAAGCCGTACTGGTCCGGCACGAGGCCGAAGCCGAAAAACGGCCCGATCGTCTGTGAGGGAGTCTGTCGCGGCATTCGGTCCCTACGCCTCGCGCGGCGTTGCCTCCGGACCGTGCAAGACGATGTCGAACCGGAAGGCGAGCGCGATGCCGGGCTCGGTCTGGGCCAGGTCAAACCGGGCCACCAGCAGGTCGCGGGCATCCTCCGGCACGCTGTTGAAGATGGGGTCAAGGGGAAGAAGCGGGTCTCCCGGGAAATACATCTGCGTCACCAGACGTGAACCGAACCCAGGTCCGAACAGTGACAGGTGGACGTGGTTCGGCCGCCAGGCGTTGGGGTGGTTCTGCCAGGGATACGCACCGGGCTTGATGGTGCGGAAGCCGAAGCGCCCGGAGGCATCGGACTCGCAGCGCCCGGCACCGAGAAAATTTGGATCGAGCGGAGCATCGTGCTGATCGGTGAGCTGGGCGTACCGGCCAGCAGCGTTAGCCTGCCAGATCTCGACCAGTGCGCCGGGAACCGGATGGCCGGCCTCGTCGACAATCTGACCCGTGACCTTGATCCGTTCCCCGATGGGCTCGCCGTTGCGGCGCCCATTCCTGGTGAGATCGGCATCGAGCGGGGAAAGTGCTGCGCCGGCCGGGGCCGGACCCGTCTCACCCGGCAAGAATTCCGGCACCGAAAGTGGAGCCTGCGTCGGCGCCCGCAACCGCGTCGACGCATAGTCGGCAAATCGGTACGGCGGATGCGTTGACCCGGCCGGTTCCCTAACGGCCACGCTGCCCTCCCCTGCATGAACGGCTACCAAGCTTCCAAGCCAGCCGGCGTCCAGACCCCAATGCACCCCGCACCCGATGGTACCCGCCGTTCGGCGACAACGTGAACTCCGCGAGCCCCGCTGATGTGTGTGCCTGAGCTGTCATTGCCACCGGTTCACGTGTCAAGTGAAGTGTGCCCTTGTCCTGAGCCCATCATGCCACCGTCCGCTCCGTTGCGGTTTCCAATAACTACGGCGGGAGCTCAACAGGGCTTGCGTTCGGCTGGTTGCATCCGGTGCGAACGGCCAAGCCCGGTGCCCCAAGGCGTATTCATCCGTCAATCCATGGACGCTGGAAGTCCCGACGCTCGACGGGCAATCGTGGCCCGCGCGGGCATCAGCGGCCAGATCGCACACTTGCCTCCGTACTCGCGACTTGGGACACCGGAAACCAAGCCGCGGTATCGCAGCAGCCAAGATGAAACGCGTGGCACGAGTGATCTTGTGATTCCCTCCCTCCCGGTCTGGACCGGTCGGGGAAGGACATCCGCCGGTGCGGATTTTCGCGCCTGGCGTACGCTGCAAGAGAGATATGTCTCGCAGGAATGACAGTATAACTAACTTGTTCGGCTGGATTGGAGCGCCAGCGGGAACCAATGCCGATTTCGTGTCGACATTCGGGCGAGGCACTGTCATGGACTTCGAGGCAGGACTGGTCGTCACGCAGGAGCGCCTTTCCTGCGAAGCAGGTTCCCTGGGGGAGTTGCTGGCCCGGCTCCGCAACCACATTTCCCCCGTGCTGGTCGGAGATCGCGAATGGGCGCAGCTCCTGGGACGCGCCCGGAAGCTCCCCGTCAGCATGGCCGGCCTACCCTTCGGCTTTGAACTGCCGCTGCACGAGGACCGTCCGGGAGCCGACCTCGGCGTGTCGGTGGTTGGCGGAACCGGATCGGCCGCGCACTTCGAAGACCTGGTCCGGTCCGGAAATGCAGATCCCATCGTCTCCGGAATCGTCCAGCTGCTGCACGAAACTGAACAGGCCGACTCTCATCTTGGTCGGGTGGTCGGCCGCAAGATGATGCTCGAATACGACATTGGGTCAGCACCGGTCGGCGCGGATCCAGCCCCTGGAATCTTCCTGCGGCCGGCCGAACGACCCATCATGGGCGGCGGCAATGACGAGCGGTTGCGAGATATCAGTGTCGTGCTAACCGCCCTGGTCTCCGCGGCGGGGTGGAGGTTCGATGCTGCCGAGCGCCGGATGGCCGAACAAGTGCACTTGGCGCAGCCAGCAGGCACGCGCATCGATTCCTTCGGCGCATTTCCCGCGCGCGATCGAGCCATTCGGCTGGCAGTTACCGGTTTTCGGTCGCTGCACGACATTGCGGTGTTTCTCGAGCGGGCTGGCTGGCGCGAGGGGGCGGTCCTTTCCACGGCATCCGGTCTGGAAAAACGCGGGGGCTTTGTGAGCCTCGGGGTTCACATCGACGTACGGGCAGACGGACTGGGTTCTTCGCTAGTAGGGCTGAGTTTCGTCGTCAAGCACCGCGTAGCCGGCGACCCGAGCTATTGGCTGGACCGCCCCGATCAGTGGACACCCTTCATCGATGGATTGCGCCAGGAAAATCTCGCGGTCCCGGAGAAACTGGAGGCGCTCGCCGCATGGTCGCCACGACCCACGACACTATTCGGTACATCTGGGGCGTTCGTGCTGGTGCGGGGCATCCACCACATCAAGCTCGTGCTGATCGGAAACCGGATTGCGCAAGTCAAGGCCTATCCCTTCATGGCGATGACCGCCGCACCACCGTCCTAGACGAATATCGATCGTGCGGTACTCGTGCCTGATCTCTACAGCCGACAATGCGGCCAGAGCCGGCTGGATACGTTCATCCGAAAACTTCTGAGCGCGTAAGCAGATGGGAGAGCAACTTGCCGAGACCGCACGACGTTGATCACATGCGCGCAGTCGAGCGCCACTACACCAGCATGACCGAGAAGTTCTATCTGAACGGCTGGAACCGAGACCATATTCATCTTGGGCTATTCGAGCCGGGAGAGCTGCCCGAGCCAGGCAAAAAGCCCCGGGATTCGGCAGGGGTGGCAAGAGCGGTGGAACGCATGATTGACGTCGTGGTCAAACCTGCCGTGATCGAGGAACACCATCACGTGGTGGATGCGGGGTGTGGCGTTGGCGGTACCGCCATTCGTCTCGCAGGTGCACGTGGCTGCAGAGTCACTGGCGTGAACCTGAACCGGCTCCAATTGGAGATTGCGGAAAAGAAGGTGGTCGATGCGGGTGTTGCCGACCGGGTCAGTCTCCAATACGCGGACTGCTGCCAGGGCCTGCCCTTTGCCGACAACACAATTGACGTCGTGGTCAATATCGAGAGTGCCTGCCACTACAGCGATCGGGAACGATTTCTTCGCGAAGTTCAGAGAATCCTCAAGCCCGGCGGAAAAATCGTTGCCATGGATTGGATGGCTCGGGACCACTTGTCGACCGAACAGTACGACCAATTCATCCGGCCAGTCTGCGAGTCATGGGCGATGGTGAGTTTGGAATGCCAAGCCACGTACACCCGCAAGCTGCAGGAGGCAGGCCTGGAGATCATGGAATTTGAGGGTTTCGGCGGGAAGGAAATGGACAACCTGAAAATCATCGAGAATGACTATCGCAATCTTACGCTTATGTACTTCAGCGGGTTTCGGACGCCGCCGTTTCTCAACCTGATGGAATCGATCGGCCGATTGTACGCTGCTTGGCGAGGCGGTTATTTTGAAATCAGGCGCTACAGTGCGAAGAAGTGAGAAACCCGCCCGCCAGCCCTGCGCAACCTGCTCTCCGCCAGCGTGCCGTCGCCATCACGAACGTCCAACGTCCCGTGACGCAGACGGACTCTAGGGAGGTCCTCGGCCGGACAGCAGCCTGTACGTGAACACGCCGTGGCGCAGCCCCTCATGGAAGTCCAGCGCTGCCTGCATGAATCTGAGCCATGGTTGCCGCTCTTTGCCCAAGGGAGGACTCGCAAACAGGTACAGCAGCCAGTTGTTCCTGGTGGCGCGCGTCGACGGCGCTACCTCGGCATCCAGCTTCCTCGCCTCCCCGCCCTCGAATTCCGCTTTCTCGAGGTCTGCGAGTACCTGGCGCCACGTAACGAGCGGCGGCATGCAAAAGCCCTGCCGCATGCGCGCATGGACCCTTTCCAGTTCCGATGACAGCGGCTGACCACTTAGCAACCCTTCCAGGGCCCGCCACCGCCCACCAGGTTTGAGCACCCGGCGGACACCCTGCAGATAGGCCACCTTGTCAAGCGCGTAGCAGAAGGACTCGTGATTGAGCACAACATCGAAACTCGCGTCGGCGAACGGCAAATCCATGAAGTCCCCGTGACGAAACTCGACCAGATGGCCGACCCCTCGCTGCTCCGCCAGCTTTGCTGCTACGGCGACATGCGGCGCACAATTGGTCAATCCCGTGACGTGTACTCCGTGCGTTTCGGCCAAGTAGATCGCCGTACCCCCCACGCCGCAGCCAGCGTCCAGACAGCGCATTCCCGGTTCAAGGTTGCATCCTCCAGTCAGCACACGATTAGCCCGCAGCAAGGCCTCACGGTCGGTCTCTGTGTCCGGCCCCCAGAGGCCGAAATGGCACGACAGCAGACCCTCGTTTGCAACAACCATCGCTGCCGTTATCGCCGTGTAGAGGTCGGGGACAGAAAGTTCCGGCTGTGCCTCCTTGGCAGGTTGGTTCGAAGCGTCGTTGGTCATGACCCAGGCTGATTCCAGTGCTGCAGCTTGGAAGAACGGCTTTCGCTGCCAGCACCACGCATGCCGGGACCTCGATCCGAGAGGTGACCTCCCGTCCCGCGGGACGGCACCGATGGATCCCCAGCGACACCGTGACCGCGATCTACAGCCATGAGCAATGACGGCAAGAACGTCAGGTCAACGACCAACGCGAACCCGATGATCATCGCGATAAGCAGACCAACTTGAGCAGTCGGGATGAACGGTGAGAACAGCAGAATGAGGAAACCGGCCACGAAGATGGCCGTGGTCGTGGCAAGCGCCTGCCCGGCGGTCCGGAACGCGTAGCGGACGGCGTCTTCTGCGGAGGCGTTGTGCTCCCGCCGGGCGAGCAGGTACTTGCTCAGGAAATGCACCGTGTCGTCGACCACAATTCCGATCGTGATGGCCACCACCACAGACAACGCGAGCCCCACCTGCCCTACCATCAGGCCCCAAACGCCAAATCCCAGGATTGCAGGCACGAAGTTCGGTACAAGGCTGACTATTCCCAGCCGAAGTGAACGCAACGCAAACAGAAGAACGAAGGAAATACCAAGAAGCGCAACCAGGGTGCCGGCCAGCATCGCCCGGATGCTCCGCTGGCCAATATGCCCAAACAGGAGCGCCGGACCGGCGCTGTCTACATGCGCGATGTGGGATGCATTGACCCGAAGCCAGGCCTCGGCACGCCTGTTCAGATCAATGACATCCTGCGACGACAGCGTCTGCGTGGTCACCGTCATCCGGGTCGCAGATCGAGTGGGGTCAATGCGGTCATTCAGGTCGCGACCCTGCGGCAGCGAGAACTCGTAGAGCAACAGGTATTGCGCGGCGAGTTGTTGGTTGGCTGGAAGGCGATAGGCGTCCGGATCGTCACCATGCATGCTCTTGTTGAGCTGCCGAAAGGTATCGGTAATGACCTCGACGTGCCGTGTTTCCGGTTGTTCGCGATACCAGTCGGCGAAGACCGCCACTTCTGTGAGGAAGGCCGGGTCCGTCACATCTCCCGGCCGGGCCGCCACCAACGAGTATTCGAGCTGCGTGGTGCCGCTTAGCCGCTTGTCCAGGAAATCGGTATTTTGACGGAGTTCGGTACGCTCATCGAAGGAGTGCACCAGGACGTCGTTCAGCTCGTTGCGCGGGATGGCTCCCGCCAGGGCAAGCACGACCACTGCAGATCCCCACATCAGGACCTTCCGTCGGCCCACGACGAATTCGGCAATGGCTGCCATCGTCGGATTGGCGCGTTCCGTAGCGGCCGGTGTACGCATCGGCAGAAGTGACAGCAACGCGGGCAGGAAGGCGATCGAGAGCAGAAACCCGGCGCCGATGCCGAATGCCACGAAATTACCGAGATCGCGGTGCGGCGGAACCTCAGAGAAATTCATGCTCAGGAAACCGAGGGCAGTGGTCAGGTTGGTCAGAAAGATCGGATGCAGGTTGACCCTTACAGCCTCGATGATTGCCGCGCGTTTGGCATCGCCGGTACGCAAGCGCTGCCGCAAGGCGGCCAACAGATGCACACAGTTGGCGACCACGATCATCATCACGATGCTCGGCGCCGGGGCAGTGGGAGTCGATAAGGACAAACCGACCCAACCGCCGAGCCCCATCGACACGATGACTGAGAAGACAACCACCAGCACCGTCGTCCCGACACCCGCGACGTTCCGGGTCAGGAGTGAGCGGATCACGATCATGACCGCGAGGCTTGCAGGCAGAAATACTTTCTGGTCGTAAATCGATGCTTCCGAAAAGGCGTGGTTGATGATCACCGTTCCGACCACGCGAACGCCGATACCTGGAAACCTTTCTTCCGCTTCCGTGACGACCCTCTCGGCAAATCCGGCGACCTCAGGCACCCGAACTGCCTGATCTTTTTCGGGCAGTTCGACGATCACGTTGACGGCACTGACACTTCCGTCTCGAGCCACCAGACTTCCTGCGAGCCCGAGGTCAGCCAGTGCGATTTCACGGATCCGGATGCGTTCCTGCTCTCGGCCCAACAGCGCCGGGTCCACGAGGTCCCGTACAGATAATTCATCTCCATCCGCAGTAATGTGCTGGAAATTTGCCATCGAATCGACGCGCATCGAATACGGCGTCTGCCAAGCGCGCTCGGTAATCCAAACCAAAGCTTCGAGCGCCTGTTCCGACGTGGCATTGCCACTCTCCGGAACTATCATGAAGAGGATGTTGTCAGTCTTCCCGTAGGTGCTTTCCAGCGCTTCGTACGCTTGCAACTCGGGGTTGTCCTCGCTGAAGAATATTCGGTAGTCGCTCGAGACATTCAGAAACAGACAGCCGCTTCCGGCCAACGGAACCAAGATCAAGACGACTGCGATGACGGATCGGCGGGCTGCGACCACCCACCGGGCGCACCGTTCTTCGAACTTGAGGGCCGGTAGCTCGGACTTTTCTGCCATGCTCGTGCCCGCCCCACGCGATCGCCTCACGGGCGGGCGCGCACACCCGTTTTCAGCACTTCCGCCATGCGGCTGCGACAATTACAGCCTGACAAATCACCGGCAGCCTGCAGCACCCGATGCCAGCGCTTACCGCTCGCGCCGCAAGTGCACGTCAGCTGAGGCCGCAGCGGCTCCGGCTTCGCCGGGACCGCCGCGCCAGCGCTACGTCAATTTCCGCAGCAGCACCAACCGGCAGAGATCGCTTCAAGCTGTTCTTCATTCAGTACCGGGGAC
The DNA here is from genome assembly GCA_022824395.1 of Alphaproteobacteria bacterium. Taxonomy (GTDB): domain Bacteria; phylum Pseudomonadota; class Alphaproteobacteria; order TMED109; family TMED109; genus VXPW01. The sequence continues at coordinate 42,213 of JAJDZX010000079.1, read as the reverse complement.
GGCGGCAATGCAAGATGAATGGTCTGCAGGTCGCTCTCATGCACCTTGATCTGGATGTTGTCCGGAACAGTGATCCCGAACTGATCGTTCAGGACCCCCTTGGGATCGGACACAAGCTGAGCCCGGAAGTCTTCGTCCTCGGCAGCTTTCTGCATCAGGTACGCATTCAATTCCTCAGCGGTTTGCATGGTTGGCCTCCCTGTCCTTAGTGGTGCGGCGTGCACGGTCTGCCGGCCCGCGGCTTCGTCGAGCCAGCGGACCTAGTTCGACTCGACTTTACAAGACCATGTATCAAATGTGGGTGTGTACAGGAGGGTTTATTATGTTATTTTAATAAACATTGGCCTAATCCTGTCCCGCAGCAGGATAGCGTCGTTTAGCTTCCCGCCGGCCTGCCCCTCGCGATGGCCTACTGGCGGCGTATCGCGCACGTGACAAGCCGCGTGCTACACGTCCAGCGCCAAGCTTGACGGCGGGGAAACCATGACGCCCAGCAGTGCCAAACCCTCAGCGCCCGGGCCTCAGAAAATCCGGATCAGGCAGCGTATGTCCGCAATCGGTTGGCCGGATGTAGCGACCGCCGGCGTTTGCCGGCCCACATCTCGACCAGCGCATCGGGAACCAGTTAACCGGCTTCGTTGACGATCAAGCCGGTGAACGCAATACGTTTCCCCATGGACCCGCCGTTGCAGCGCCCGTTCTTCGCGAGGTCTGCATCCAGCCGCGAAAGCGCTGCGCAACGGCGGATTGGACCGGTTTCACCCGACAAAAGCGCTGATGCCTGACGTTGTGGGAGTATCGGTACCCGTACGCGCGTCGACGCGTAGTCGGAGTATCGGTCTGACGGGTGGTTTCACGTCGCTGACTTACCGGTCGTCATCCGTACTCCCCTCCCCGCGGTACCGACACGCATCGAGGACCTGCAATCATCGCCCGCCAGCAACGTCCGTACATGCACCCGCCGCACGCTTCCCACGACGTGACCGGCAAGCTTGGAGCCGACTCGTCCGATGACCTGAACCTGCCTTGTTATGTTCCAACTCGTAACTAGCAGCCAAGACCCTGAGACATCTGGGCATAGCTGGTGAGGGGGACTGCACACATGCGGTCCCAATCCGCCTTGTCGATAACCGGCCGGTTCAACAGTTCGATCATTTCGTCGAACTTGGCGAGCGCCGCGCAATCCACCGCCTCCGGGGCAGCGGCCGTCCGGTACTGTGGCCAAGCGCGGTCTCGGGCAAAACGCCAGAATTCGGTGTCGTACATGGAGCCGCACGAATAGTGCCAACCGACGAACAGGCCGTAGCAAAGCATGTTGTTTACGAGAAACCGATTGACCACCGGTGCGTCTCGCTCCAGATGCTGAATCGGGCGATTAAGGCGGATATGAAGAACCATCCCGATTTGCAATTGGGCGGACACGATTGCGGTAGCTTCAAGGGGTTCCATGAAGGCCGCCGCGTTGCCAATGCGTGCTATCGCGCCATCGTAAATCTGACGGTGGACAAAATTGGGAAACTGGATGACGGCGCGTTGCTCGAATTTCGATACGCCGCCAGCTTCAAGGAACCTGTCAAAGTCCGCTTCGACCTCCTCAAGGCTGGATACATTGCGGTTGAAGATGTAGCCGTAGGACGTGTGCACCGTGAGCGGAATGACAAAGATCCACCCGTGCGGGCGCGCCACGGCACGGGTGTAGGTATGTTGCAACACGGGCCCGGTATCCCCGTCCTTGACGATTGCCGGACAGCGACGGATCACAGCTGTGTTGGTAGGGATGAAGGAAATGTCAATGTGCTGGTCGGTACTGAGTTCCCTGGGAAAACCCCGGGCATCAAAGACCAGGTCGTAGCGTTCCGGCGCCAAACCCTCGAATTCCACTAGCGCGCCATCCTCCACCCTAGAGATGTTGAGCACCTTGGCGTCGATGTGGCGCGCGCGCGTACTGGCATGCAGCAAGTCCGCCATCACGTCGGCGGATAGATGGTAAGCGTAGGACACCTGCTGCGGCGTAAAATAGTGGGTGAAGTCTTGATCGCGCCGGCCCCATCCTTCGAATGCTACGCCGTACTTGCGGGTTCCGTTCAAACGCTGCTGGACTGTTTCGTGCGGCAAATCGGTAAGTTTCTGTAATTGCTGAACGAGACTTGGCCAGCTGCCTTCTCCCACGCCGATAACCGGAATGCGCGAGTCATAGATGTGGTGCAGCTCGTGGTCGCTGTCAGGGTGAAGACTGGTAACGCTGGCAGCGGCCAGCGATCCTGCCGTTCCACGCCCGACAACCGCAATTTTCCGCAAGGACTTACTGCCTGGCACTGTCATCCCATTTGCCTTGCACGGGTGTCGCTCGATCACCTCTACTCGAAGCGCTCATCTCAGGCACGGAAACCATCATGCGCCAACGAGGTCGCGGTTGCCAAATTGAGGCGCGTCAGCGCACACGCCGAAGCGCGGTTTGGCTGAAGTCGCCAGCATCAAGATCGGTGCGGAAACGAAAATCGGTCCAATGAAGCACCGTGCTCGCGCCCGTGAGATGATTCTCCATCGCCTGACGCTCCGCCCGCCAGTACCGGTCGAGATACTGCTGGTAGTCCGCCAGAGTGAGCGTCTTCAAATGCGAGCCCTTTCGGTCATAAAGCTCCATCTTCCAGGTCCGTAGTTCGCCCGTATCCTGCCAGAGGACCTTGCGGCTATACCCGGACTTCCTGTCCAGGGGCACTTGCTCGGTGACCGTACAGGTGAGTTCGCCGCAGGGCTCATCGCGAAGGTACTTGTACGTGTATTCGTCCACTTCCGGTGAGCTCATGTCCTCGTAGGAAAACTCACTGCCCATGAACGACCCTGATCGCTTGGCTGCGCTGATGCGCTTCACCCGCTTCAGGGCCGGCAAGTACAGCCACTGGTCGTCCTGAGTATTGATGTGTGCGTGGGTCAAGAGTGCGGTCCCCTGAACGTCTCGAGGCTCATCGAACACGAACAGGCTTTTGTCGCCATCGCCGGGCACCTCCAGCACCTTGAAGCGCATCTGACGGACGCTCTCCCGACCTTGCCGATCGCGCAACACCATCGTCATCCCGGCAGTAAAATCTCCGAACCCGTCGTTGCGGGCACTTGCTTCACGCGCAATTCGGAGGCCCTTGTCCTCCGGTGATTCTTCCTGGGCGAGGGCGTGCGCAACAGGCATGCACAGGCACGCCAACGTGAACCCCAGCGCATTGAACAAAATCCCCAACGAACGCCGAATCCCCTTCGTCCGATCTTGGCGGGCAAATGATTGCTCGGCGGTTTCGTGATCAGGGGACATTCGTACGGGAATTGTGACGGGCATAGTGCATTGTACCTCGTACCTCGATGCCCGGAGAACTCGGAGCAGTTCGTGAGAGGGTGGATGCGTGGTGGCCACGTTGGCGCACTTGAATCCGACGGGCATGTTTGTGCCACCAACCGGTAGGTCCCGGACCGATACAGCTTCCTTCGAGGACCCCGATAGTCCATTTGGATATCACTGACGTGCAGGGGCAGCCCCAGTCGTCCGGACGGAACCGGCGCTGCTCACCGTGCGGTTTTGTCCATTCAAGTCTTGTGTTTTGCTACACAATCGTGTATCGTGACCGCCCCGTACACGAGTGTGGTGCCTAGCGGTGGAACGAAGGAGAATATCATGAGAAGTGGCGATGATATGCTGCGGCAAATTGTCGACAAGTCCGCGCTGGATCCGGACTTCCGGCAACAGCTTCTGGCAGACCCGAAGGCTACCATCAGCGAGGAACTGGGTATCACGATTCCCGCCTCAATGAATATCAAGATTCATGAGAGCGACATGCAAACGGTGCACGTCGCCTTGCCGCCAGACCCGAATATCACCGAAGAGCAACTCGAAGCGGTCTCCGCCGGGCTCTGCTGCTGCTGGTAACCCGGTTACCGGCAAACGCCGGTTATGTCGGCACGGCTCGGAGATTGATTTTCCGTCCGCGAGCGGGTGTGCCTACGTGAACGGTGCGCCCGTTGCTGGGTGACGTCAGCCGGGAATTGCTCCAGAAAGGACCAGGAACACGTAGGCTTTGGCCCTTCGAAGCTGACTTCCCGAGATGACAAGCTTGATGTGGTGAATGCCTCGTAACAGCACATAACGCCCAGACTTTGCAAAGAGCGTCGTGGGTCTCGAAACCCAGTCGGCAAGCGCTGTAAGTTTCTCCGGCACTGCCAGGTCCTCCTGGCTCAGGGCCGCAAGAAACAGGTCCCAATCGGTCAGGCCGTCGAGCCAATAACGCGAATCCTTCGTATATCTCTGCTTGACCATGAGCGTAAGGCCAAGGGTGGGACCTACGCCGTGTTCCTGCACGTCGAGATTGGCCCCGATTCTGGCCACATTCGCCCGTGCCTTGAACCGCGAAAAAACGGAGTCAACCGCCGAGAGCTGACCAGGCCAGCCAATTTCTTGGAGGAACGAGCAGATTGCCCGCTGCGTCTTGAAGCCCATGACCGCCAAACGCATCGCCCGTGGACGAGACGGGAACACACCAAACGAATCCATGCGCGTATCCTCAGGCTGCGCCAGATAGGCACGTTCGACGTTCTTCCGCTCGGCATCGTTCCTCTCCCAACCTACGCAGGAAACAAGCGCATCGACCACCGCGCCAACATCGTTCACCTGACCACCGGCACCAATGATCGGGCGTTCGCCAGGCCTCAGGAACATTGCCGGGTGTGGGCGCTCTCTCCCTGCCGCCGAACCAATGTCGTATTCCAGCATCAGCTTCCGGCCAACGATTTCACGCAGCGGTGAACCTTCCGTATCCATTTGCCTGAACAGTCGCGCGATCGACCTCGCTGTCTCGTCCGTCCTGTCGGTCTTCGCTCGTTCCAGGAAAAACGCCGCCGGCCGGGTTCCGCTTGCCAGGGATACGCCGAAATCGGCCTCTGGCCTGCGTTCATGCAGCGGCAGTTCGAATCCGAATGGAAGTGCGCCCATCGTGATCGGATGTTGCCCGGCGCATTTCAGTATGCGCTCCCACTCCGGATGTCCCACAAGAACCGGCGAAATCCAATTTCGGAGGTGCTCCAGCAATTCGCCCATGGTGCCGCCCTCTTGGGCGAGACGGTCCTGGGTCAGGGCGACTGCCTCGTCAACATCCATCTTGCTTCCTCACGCGATCACCGGTGCTGGATTCAGGCCAGTCTCGGCGAGAGGGCGCTTGCGATTGCCCATGCTCACGGGAACGTCATACAGACGCCCTGGCGCAAATCTCGCCCAAAAGTGACGCATGCCGGGCACGACGACCCGCACCACGGGCATGCCGATGTCGGGCCGGGTCTGGTCCAGGACCAGGAACTCCATGCCCCGGGATTCAGCCAGCCCACGGCAACGCTCCACGTCCTCACGTGTGTCCGTTGATTCGATCAGCGGATAGTGCGAGGCCTTGTGGAGGGGCTTGCCTGCCGCTGGCGCCAGCCAGGAGCAATCGGCGAGGCGAGCGGTCTCCCACCACGAAAGCGCCAAGGGGTCATCGATCATGGGCCTGCCGTCGCTCCGCCCGGGACGTGGAAGCCACGTAAGACACTGGTTCAATTCGCAGATTGCTCGCAGCGCCGCGATGCGCGGGTCGGCGTGGGCTCCGGCACCGTAAATGATGTCCTCGGTTTGGGCGTCAGGTCTACGCGAAACAGCGACAAAGGCGGGGACGCCGATATCGGAAGTGACGTCAAGCATCCACAGGTCCCGTTCGCAGCGACCGTAATATTCGGCAGCCGAGGCAAGGTAATCGTCGTCAAAGCTGGAGAGATCGACAGCTGGTACCTGAACCCGGTTGTACCACCAGATGGCGAAAGCATCGCGTTCCACCAGCTCGTAAAAGCCCTGCAGGATCGCCTCTTCCAGCGTATTGCCCGCGGCGCAGCCATTGGAATCGGCTATCGAGTCGGAAGGACCACGCTGATCCGCCGGCATGCTGTAGAGCATTGACGTCGGCAAATAGCGGTGCCGGCGCTGTGTCAGCGACCAGACCGGTGTCCATTCGATCTCGGCGTCGGGATCGAGGCGCGGCGGGACGATGTTGTACGGGTGCCCCTCCGCGTTGATGCTCTTTGCGTTCTCAAGCTGATGGTCGCTGAACAGCTGGGCGTCGTTGGGATGGATCGCAGCGTCATCCCTCGCGAGTTCAATGAACCGCCTGCGGACACGGATCTCGTCACCATGAAAGGCGCCCGAGTAGCGCTCAATCGCCTCGCAGAGCGCACTCGCCTCGGATTGCTCTCGCGTGCTGCCCTTACCGGCGCTCTTGCTGCGCAGGCTGCGCCTGAGCGAACTCAAGCTCCGTCCCCGCACGCCGAGATTGCTCCCGGCCCAATAGACGTGGAGCCACGAATCGGTCTCGTCGGTGGTACGTGACAGCCAAGTCACGACACCGCTGATGGGGCTCACCAAGTGGCGGTATTTCGCCAACGTGACTTCCGGTGCCACCGAGCGCTCCCCGCCGCTGTTGGCATGGGACTTGGGGCTCGCTTGCAGACACAGCGGAACGGGCGGTCGATCCGGTCGATGCAACGCTTCGTCGCCGCAGGCAGGGCACTGCGGCCGGCGCATCACCCGATGGTGCGAACTTGAGAACGTGCCGACATCCATCGCCACCGCCTGTTCGTGAATCGGGGCTGCCTCATCCAGCACCAGCCATTTGACGACTTCCGCCGCGACCAACGCGTACAGCGCGTCGACCATCGTTGGTTCCGCCGCGAACGGCTTGAACGCGGCCTCCTCGCCGGCAAAGTTGCGGAGGAAGTTGTGGACTTCCTGGTGGCCGCGGAGGCGGTAGCTGAGACAGGCCCAACAGGGTCCTACCGAATCTGCGTGAAAGATGGGACCGAACAGTGGCCGGACCCCGCGCGGTCGCACCAACATCCAGGGTGTGCCCAGTTCCAGCTGATGCCGATTTACGTCGGCCAGTCCTTCCTCCAGATAGTCCCTGCAGACGATGACAGTGAGCCTTGCCTCGTCAGTTCCCACACTGGCACCGGATTCTTCCAGATGCCGGGCCAGCCGGCCTTCGTCGCCGACAACAGCGACGCGGGATTCGACCAGGCGTTGTTCGACCCAGCGTGGTGATGCGCCGAGTGTCGACCAGTAGGCCGCCCGGCGCTCGTCCATGCCATGATCGGCTGAAACGACATAACCCCTGGCGGCGAGCGACACGATGGCCGCAAGAATGTCAGCGGTGGCGTGGGCCCCCGCCAGAGCCCTGACCACCTCGTGTTGCGGGCGCTGACCGTCAAGCAGCGGGAGCAAATCGCAGTACAGGCTGCCGTGCAGCAAGGTATTGAACGCCTCGGAAACCAGCAGCATTTGCTGTCCGCCGATATCGTGGAATTGCAGGTGCGGGGCAAGCGCCGGCAGTTCGACAAGGCCTTGGTCGGCGGGAGTCGATCTGATCAATATCCCGCGCCGGGAACTCGTGTTTGTCTGGGTCTGCACCTAGAAGGTAACCCGCTGATCCTTCAGGCCTCTAAGATTTCGACGAGACGTTCCAGAGCTTCGATGCAAAACGCAGAGGTCACGGCCTCGGAACCATGCCCAATTTGCCCTATCGCGCCCCATTTTAGCGATTGGTCACCAAACGCGAGAAGCTCGGGCCAGCTACCGTCCTCACGTTGGGAACCGATGAGGCTTTCTGCTTGGCGTTTCGCATCGACGCGGTCCAAGCTTCCAATGTTGTACAGCGCAGACACTGCCTGCGCGGTCTGGAGGATGTTGCCGTATTGCCCATTCTCGTCACGCTGATCCATGATGCGATCCGCTAGTACCGGGCGCAGCTGGTCGAGGGCGGGCGCCACGCGAATCACGGCGCGGGTGATTGCGTAGCAGATCGTGACCGTGTCGGGATACCACTTGGACGAACCCGCAAGGCTGTTACCGGTGACCTGGGCCTCCAGCCATCGTTGAGCGGCCTTGGTTTCCGGATGGTCGCCAAGGTAAGCAATGACATTCGCGTTCACCACGGGGTCAGCTTCGATACGAAAGGGAAGCGCGACATCAGGTTCGTCGTCCGCGAGTACCCAGGTGGTGAAACAACCGTCCTCATCCCGATTGGCCAGTATTTTCGGAACGTTTCTTCCAAGCAAGATCCAGGGGTGGGTCCCGATCACCAGTGAACAGAGCGTGGTGCTGTCGAGATCCTGGGGCAGATGGCGGTAGTAGCGCCATAGTCCGGGATATTCGATGGTCTTGACGAGATAGGCCTTGGTGCCTGCGCAGATGGCCTTGGCACGCGCTTCATCCGAACTCTCCAGAGCCAGCACGCAGAGAGCCGAAACGAAGGGGGGCCTCTCAAAGTGCCTTGGAATGTCCGGGTCAGCGACATTGAACCGGATGCAGTGCCAGGCCCCATTTTCATCAATCGTGGACTCGAGGAAGGCCAGACCACGACGGATGCTTTCTCTGCCCGCTCTCGCAAGCGCCTTGGAAGTCTCCAAGCCCGTTCCGACTCTCGTCCGTTCGGGAGCGGGGGGACGAGCGGGCGGCGCGGGGTCGTAGAGCGTCTCGCGGAGAAACTCGAGTGAGGCAGCGCCGGCCATGGCTGCCGCCCGTTCCTCCTTGCTGAATCGACTACGTGGCGGAAGTACCAGATGCGTCACGGTCTCGCTCTCTTCGTGCACCTGAATCTCGTGGCCTTCGGCCAGCGTGACGCCAAATTCCTGCTCGACTGCCTCTTTCGGCCTTGCAAGAAGACGCGCGCGAAATTCCGTGTCCTCACCGGCTCTGCGTGCGAGGAAATCTGCCGCGTCAATGGGGTTCTGCATTGGCTGATTCCATGTTCTCGGCGCCCGGCCCACCGTGAATCACGCGATCACGATTACGGAACGGCGCCTGCCGGCCAGTCCGCGTCGACCGATCAGGCAATCTGCCTCCTGACCAGGTCCCTGAACGCTCCTTCAGCCGCCGTCAATTCCCTGAAGGAGCCACTTTGTACAACTCTTCCGGCCTGCAACACGTAGATGCGATCAGCCTGCTCCAGCGTGGACAGGCGGTGGGCGATGACGACCCGCGTGGAGGTCAGGACAGAGAGATTCCGCATGACCTTCGCCTGACTTTCGTTGTCCAGCCAGTTGGTCGCCTCGTCGAACAGCATGATTCGCGGGCGCCCGATCACGGAGCGGGCGATCGTGATCCGCTGACTCTCGCCACCGGACAACACCGCCCCGCTGGTGCCGACCATGGTCATCATGCCCATCGGCATGGCCTTCACCTCGTCTTCAATTTCGGCAGTCCTGACTGCCGCCCACACCTCGTCGTTGTCCACTTCTTCGCGGTGACCGACCAAGTTGTCCCAGAGGTCCTGAGGATGAAGTCCAACGGATTGCGGCACAGCGCCAATTTTCCGGCGTACCTGTTTCAGATTCAGGTGCCTCAGATCACGTCCGTCGTAATACACCGCGCCAGCGGTCGGCTGGTCAACTCCAAGCGCGAGTCTGAACAAGGTGCTCTTGCCGGCCCCGGATTCGCCGGCGATCGCCACGAATTCCCCGGGACGCGCGTGAATGGTGACGTCGTCGAGAATCAGCGGGCCATCAGGGTCGTACCGGAAGGAAATGCGATCGAACAATATTTCGCCACCCAACCGTTCGACCGGCTCTCCCCCGACTTCGGTCTCAGGAACTGCGGAAAGCAGCGGGCGCATCTGGTCGAACGCGGGCAGCATGGCGGCAATGGCGCCAAAGGACTCGCCGAGCCGGGCGACCGCGGACTGGAAGACGATGAAGACGGTGTACACGACGAGAAAATCGCCGACCGGGACGTTCCGATCGCTCACTGCTACTACGGCGAACAGCAGCACCCCACCGGCAAGAAACGGGAGTGCAGCGCCGAATGCGCGCGAATGCCCCTCGAGCGCACCCAACTCAAGCTCCGCGCGCTTCTGCTCGCGATAGTCCCGCGCCCAAATGGCAAAAGCCGAACCTTCCGCGCTTTCCACGCGTAACTTGGCGATACCGCCCACGATTTGGAACAGCCGGCCAACCACTCGACGAGCAGTCCTGATCATCCGACCGTAGGGGGAAACCTGGCGCAGCCCGAGGGCGACGGTGACCAACAGCGAGAGCAGACTGAAGACGAGGGCGATGATCCCCAGAGTGGCGTCGTAGAAGAAGATGACACCAAATACCGGAAGCAGGAAAATCAGCGATACCAGGCTGTCGGCGACGACTCCCTGCAATCCGTCGCGAAGATTCTGGAACGTCATGCCCGACATGGCCAAGTCGCCAGCCGGATGGCGGTGCAGGAGTTTCGTTGGAAGGCGCATGAGGCGGTCCCAGAAGGCCGCCTCGACCCGTGATGCAGCGCGTCCCTCGAGCCGCATCAACGCGGTGCTTTGAAGGAGGTACAGCACTGCGCCTAGCAGGCCGAACCCCGCCAACGTCGCCGCGAGGGCATAGATCGCATCGGCGCTTCCGCCCGCCGCTATGTGGTTTGCCACGAACCCGAGCGCGAGTGCCGGCAGCAATCTGATCAGGCCGCCGGGAAGCCCGGCAATCACCAGGCGCATCAAATCCCCGGCGGACCCCCGCAGGGCAATTCTCAGGAGGTCCTTCGGCGTTGCGCTCCCAGGCGGCAAGGGCGGATAGAACATCCAGGCTTCCTGCCGCAATGCACCCGCCCGATCCGCTGTAATGCCGACACTCCGCTTGCTGACCGGGTCGATCTCCCGGTAACCCCCGAACGTTCTCGGCAGCAGCACAACGGCCTGGCCATCCTCGGCACGGAATGCCAGCAGTGCGTTGCTGTCACCCCGCCACCAGCTGGCCTCAGCATCGAATCGCACGCGCCGAGCGCGCACGCCGGATGCATCTAGGACATCGAGGAGGCTCACCGGAGAACTGGACAACTCGGAGCGCGCCGGAATCCTGAAATCGATGCCCTGATGACGGCCGATGATTCTCAGGGCATCCACCAGAGCGGTGTCCTCGACGTTGGCGCCGCGGTCGATGGGCAGGTCATAGAGGTTGAAAAGCCGTTGTCGGGCCGCTTTTTCGGCGGTGCGGCGGCTGGTCGTCCGCTCGCGTTCGAGATTGGCCTCATCAACCACGGCCAACCTGCGGTTGAGGCGTTCCAAGTTGAAAGCCACCGCGTGAAAGGAGGCGAGCGCCGGCAGCAGCGCCCCCTGACGCACCAGTGATTCCGTTGACTTGGCCGCAAGGGTGGCTTTGTCGAGCATGGTGAGCCAGCTCGTCCGGGTCAGCGGAATGACAGCTTTGTGCAGGCCGTTCGCTTCGGAAAGCTCCGCCTGGTCGACCATGTCCATGAACAGGCTTGCCCCGCGCGACGGCTCGGATACCCATGCCACGCCGCGACGAACGGATAACGTGCAAGGGGTCAGAGTCAGCGTTTGACCAGGTTCGGCGAGCGCGGTTGGGCGAGGAAGTCTGATTGCATAGCGCGAAAGCGTATCGGTAATGGCAGTCAGCCATGTATCCGCCTGTTCAGCCAGTTCGGCTGGGTGCACCTCGGACAACGCGGATGTCGGCAAGCGTTTCAGGAGGGTGCCCGGCGATCCCTTCGCAACGATGCTGAGCGTGGTGTCCTTGTCTTTTTCGTCTTGTTCGTCCGGTGCGACACCCGGCATCAGCCTACCCGCCTCGCAGCAGAGGAGATGCTGCGGGGCCGCCTGTTGCACCCTGTCCTTGAACTCGACCAGGAAGAGATTGACGGACCCCTGATCGATGAACCAGACGCTACCCGGATCGTCGAGTTGTACCGGCAGGTTGCCGGCGCACGGCACGGATGTACCGGCGCGAGCGGCAAGTGCTGCCAGCGACACGTATTCCGACCCCGAATCCTGCATCAGCCTGACTTGACCAGCTTGTAATACATACCGTCCTGGTCAGCGATCAGCTCGTCATGCGTGCCACGCTGCACCTCGGCGCCCTTGTCGAGCACGATGATTTCGTCGCAATCCCGGACGGTGCTCAGGCGGTGAGCCACGATCAGACAGGTGACGCCGCGACGCCGCAGGGCATCGTCGACGTACTCTTCCGTCGCGGCATCGAGTGCGCTGGTCGCTTCGTCCAGGATGAGGACTGTGGGATTACCCACCAGGGCCCGGGCGATTTCCAGTCGCTGCCGCTGGCCGCCGCTGAAGTTCACCCCGCCTTCCTCGACGAAGGTCGAATATCCGTGCGGCCTCAACAGGATCTCGTCATGGATGCAGGCATCACGCGTTGCGGCGATGATGACCTCGTCCGGGACAGCTGGGTTCCACAAGGTGATGTTGTCACGCAGGGAGGCGGAGAAGAGAACGACATCCTGATCCACCATCGAAATCGACCGCCGCTGCACTTCCTCGGGAATCTCGTCACGCGGATGGCCGTCCAACAGGATCTCGCCCGACCACGGCTGAGAAAGCCCCGAAACGAGACGCACGAGGGTCGACTTGCCGGAACCGCTGGGACCGATCACGGCAACCCGTTGCCCTGGCCTGATCACGAGGTTGAAGTCCTTGATCAGCGGCGGACGACTCTTGTTGAAACCGAAAGTGACATTCCGCAGCTCGATCTGGCCCGCAAGCTGAAGCCGGCCGTTGAACGTTGGGATTGTCTCGGCATCCGGATTTCGACGGCTGAAGACGGGGTCTTCCGCGCTATTGGAGATGTCCTCCAGCCGTTGCAAGTCGGTTTCGAGCGCCTGGCGTTTGTCGGCAAACTCCAGGAATCTTCCTACGGGCGCCAGAAACATCTCCGCCAAGACATAGAACCCGACCAGCGTCCCCAGGGTCATTTCTCCAGCCATGACCAGGCTCGCTCCGATTCCCAAGACCGCAGCACTGCGAAATACGGCGATCAGACCCGGGAGGGCGCCATTGACGGACCCCAGTTCGGAATAGCGCTGGCGCGCACGCAGTTCGAGTGCCTGTTGCCCGCTCCAGCGTGAAAAAAACCTGTCGTCCGAGCCCGTCGTGCGCAGGTTGTCCGCATGACTCAACATCTGCATGCCAAAGCCGATCAACAATCCCTGCTCGCGCCTCATCGCCTGGCTCTGGACGGTGCGGAGCACGTTGAGGAAGTGGGCCATCATTCCGTGCAGGAGGGCCAACAACACCACGACCAGGGTGAGCAGGATGTCGTAGGTAAGCATCGCGACGAGCAGCACCGCGCTCATCGCCATGTCGATGAGGAGAACGAGAAACTGGTCCGTCAAGTTCTTCGCGATTCTGTCGATAGACGAAACTCGGTGGGTCAGGTCGCCAACTGGCCTGTGATCGAAGAACTCCACCGGCAACCGCAACAGTCTTGACAGACCCCGGTTGTAGCCGATCACCGAGATCCGGACCGCGAGCCGCTTGAGAAACCGATGCTTCAGCAAGGACAGGACGTACACCAGGACGCCGCCACCGATCAGAGCTGCCACCAGCCCGCCCCAGGGCCCGTGGTTGTTCAGGACATCGTCCACAAAGACACCGAGAGATACCGGAACCACAAGTGCCAGCACCGTCAACATGAAAGCGCAGGCAAGCACCCCGGTAAGCACACTCCATGATCCCGCGAGCAAGGTGCCCAATTGCGTGAACAAGCCGGGTCGCTCGCCGCCGGTTCTGAAGTCATCGCCGCACTTGAATCGCAGCGCAATTCCGCTGTAGTCCTTGTCGAACTCTTCGGCAGAAACCCGGCGTCGCCCCGTAGCCGGGTCATTGAGATAGAAATTGCGGCCGTCGAATCCTTCAAGGACGACGAAATGGCTGAATTGCCAGAACAGGACCAGAGGTAGCGGCAGCGATTTGAGTTGCTCGGTGCGAAGGCTTAGCCCATTGCACACGAGACCGAAGTGCCGGGCGGCGCGCAGGATGCTCGCCGCACTACAGCCGTCTCGGCTCACCTCGCATTTTTCGCGCAACTCGGTCAGCGGCACCCAGCGCCCAAAGTAGGCCAGAACGCTGCCGAGACAGGCGGCACCGCATTCCGACGCGTGCATCTGCAACAGAACCGGCGTGATTACTCTTCGCTTCGACGACTCCGGTGCGGTACTTTCGCTTGCCCTCCTGGGGGCGCGAGGGGGCATCCTAGGGTCGCCTCATTCCCAGGAGCGTGGCCAGGGGCCGTCTGCCAGTTTCGATGACAATTCGGCATGCCATGCCCGCCAGCGAAGCAGCATCAACACCTTCATCGAGCAGGATATCGAAGCGGTGCACGGACACTGGTACCACGGCTTCAAACGCCGCAATTCCGTCTGCCAACGGCACGGCGGCAATGGTTCCGATCTCCCCGGCAACTGTGGTCGTGGCTCCATCCGCCGCGGTCAGCTCCATCGACACCGGCATGCCGGCCCTGAGTTGTGGTGCAGCTCCGCTGTCGATCCAGACCAGCGCCTGCACGGACGTCCCGTCCGCTGCCGCGTGTTCCCCCGGCTCGGCCAGTACGCCGTCGACTGCGAGGCTATGCGCAACGTTGCCGAGGAAGAGCCAAGCCGTGAGAACGCACAACATCAGTGCAATGAGAGCGACGAGAAGACGTTCCCGGGGTGTGGAAACTGTCAGCAGCCGGTCGAGTCGTTCACGCTCTTCCTTCGCTTTGACAACAGTATTTTGGAATGAATCAAATGGATTATTGAACACGACCGTCCGGCGCCGCCTCATCAAGATCAAGCAAGAGCATAGTACATCTCATTCGGTGTGGGTGCCGATGCGCATGACTATATGTGGTTGCGATTAAATTATATTCGGTTTCGACTAGAAACGTTCCAAATTGTACGGATCTCTTGCAATCAAGCTCACCAGGGCAGGCGCTTAGGCTGCAAGCTTTGTCCGCTTCGCAGAACTCCGGTCCGTCGCCGTCAACAGTGCCGGCAGGAGCGACAGGTCAGCGACGAGCGCAGAGGCAATGATCACCGCGGTCAGTACCCCGACCTGCGCAGTGGGAACGAATGGAGAAAAGACAAGTATCAAGAAGCCGGCCACCAGCACGACCGTCGTCGTGATCAGCGCCCGGCCGGCGGTGTCAAAGGCGTAGCGCACCGCCTCTTCCGGGCTCTGCCCGTATTCTAGCCGTGCTCGGCGGAACTTGCTGAGAAAATGGACCGTGTCGTCCACGACGATGCCTACGGTCATGGCCACCACAACGGACAATGAGAGTCCGACCTGGCCCACCGTCAGTCCCCAGACGCCGAAGCCCAGCACGGCGGGAATCAAATTGGGCAGGATGCTGATCAACCCCAGTCGCAGCGATCGCAAGGCGAACAGCAGAATGGCGGAAATGGCCACGAGCACGACCACCGTCCCGATCAGCATGGCGCGGATGTTCCGCTGCCCGATGTAGGCAAACAGTGCCGCAGGACCGGTGCTGTTGACGCTGGATACGTGCGGCGCGTGTTCCGTCAGCCAAGCCTCGGCGCGCGCGTTCAGAGCTAGCAGTTCCTGCGAGTCAAGTGTCTCTGCGGAAATCGTCATCCGGGTCGCCGACCTGGATCTGTCGATCTGATTGTTCAGGTCCAGACCCTGCGGAAGCGAGAGTTCATACAGCACCAGATATTGTGCTGCCAGCTCCTGGCTTTCCGGAATCCGGTAGGCGGCCGGGTCGTCTCCGTGCATGCTCTTGTTGAGCTGTCGAAACGTATCGGTGATGACCGACACGTGGCGTACCGGGGGTTGCTCGCGGTACCAGTCGGCGAAGTCCGAGACTTCGGCAAGGAACGCGGGATCGGTGACGCCGCCCTCGGCAGTTGCTTCCAACGAGTACTCGAGCAGGGTGTTGCCGCTCAGGTGCGCGTCCATGAAATCCGTGTCCTGACGAAACTCGACGCTCTCGTCAAAGAAATGCACCAGGACGTCGTTGAGCTCGTTGCGCGGGATGGCCAGCAGCATCGCGGCGACAATTGCCAACCAGCCCCAAAGTATCGGCTTCCGGTGGCGCAGGACGGTGTCCGCCAACCGGTGCATCGAGGGGCCGGGGAGCTGTCGTTCCTTGGGAGCACGAATGGGGAGCAGTGAGAGCAGGGCCGGCAGAAAGGTGACAGAAAGAACGAAGGAGGCGCCAATCCCAAACGCGACGAAGTTGCCGAGATCACGGTATGGCGGCACCTCGGAGAAGTTCATGCTCAAGAATCCGAGTGCCGTCGTGAGGCTCGCCAGAAACACCGGATGCAGGTTGAGCCTGACGGACTCGACGATGGCATCGTGCTTGGATTCCCCGGCGTGGAGGCGCTGCTGCAGAGCGACCAGCAGGTGCACGCAATTTGCCACGACGATCATCAGGACGATGGTCGGTGCCGGTGCGATCGGCGGGGAAAACGGCAAGCCGACCCATCCTCCCAAGCCCACGGACGCCAGTATGGAAAAGACGATGACCGCGCCCGTCGCCGTCACCCCCGCCCAACCCCGTGTGAGGGCGCCTAGAATCACGGCCATGAGCAAGAGACTGGCGGGCAGGAATATCTTCTGGCTGTTGACGGAGGCTTCCAGGAAGGTCTGGTTGACCATGACCGTGCCGACGATGCGGAGGTCAACGTCGGGATAGCGTTCCTCCGCTTCCACCGCAGTCGTTCTGGCGAACTCGGCCACTTCGGCCACCGCCTCCAACTGGCCCTCATCCGGCAGTTCGACCGTGACGTTGACCACGCTGACACTGCCATCCAGGCCCAGGATGGCACCGGCGATACGTGGGTCAGACAGCGCAATGTCCCGGATTCGCGATCGCACTTCGGCTTGGGGCAATTCCTCGGGATCAACCAGATCGCGCACATACAGGTCGTCGCCGTCGGCGGTCGTGTATTGGAAATTGGCGAGTGAGTCGACGCGCCTTGAATACGGCGTGTACCAGGCGGCTTCCGTCAGCCAGACGGCAGCCGAAAGCGCACTTTCCGAAGTGGCGTCACCATCATCAGGAACGATCAGAAAAACAATGTTCTCGTTCTTGCCGTAGGTGTTCTCCAGCGCCTCCAGGGCCAGCAGCTGCGGATTGTGGTCGTCAAAAAAGATGCGGTAGTTGGCGGAGAACTCGAGGCGGGCGATGCCGCTCGACGCGACCGCCACCAGAAACACCGAGCTCAAGAGGACCAGCCAGCGGGCCGCGAGCACCCGTTTCGCAAATCGCGCTGCGAATTGCATTCCTGCTATGCCGCGCTCGTCCACTCAATCGGAGCCATCTGTAAAGGACTTATGTCGAATAGTTGACAGCTCATGCTGCCGGCTGCCGATCCGTCGAAGGTGCTTGTCGGGTCACCAAGTGCAACGTGCCGCAGACCTTCCGTCCTGGCAAGGAACGGTCCGCAGTCTAGCCGACGGCGATGGTGCGCGGTTGTAGAGTTCTCAACTCGCTGTGCGAACGTAATGCCCGGGACCGTCCCCAAGGCAGAATCGTCGACCCTCATTCGCTGCCCTGTGTCCGCCTTCTTCGCCCGACTGGGCAGTGCGGTCCTGCCCGGAGATTTTCTGCGGCCCACCGGTCCGTTCCGCGGCGTCCGCAGCAGGCATCCTCGTGCTGGCGCCGCGCTTGCCGCTAGCCATAGGGGCCTCAACTGTGCTACGGGTGAGCGCGCCTTTGACATTCATCAAGACGCTCTCCATTTTTCCGCCCCACTTCAACCGCGTGCTTGTCCGGCCCTCTCCCGGTCTGGCAAGTGCGCCGCACACATTGTCCTAGCTCATGCCCAAAGCCGCCAACGTCGTAGTCGTGGAATCGCCCGCCAAGGCGCGTACCATCGGCAGGTACTTAGGCTCGGACTACAAGGTGCACGCCAGCTACGGGCACGTCAGGGATCTCGTTGCGAAGGACGGAGCCGTCCAGCCTGACGACGACTTCAGCATGCATTACGAGACGCCGGGGGACAGCCGCAAGCACATCAGAAGCATTGCATCGGATCTTGGTGCCGGAGGAACGCTGTTCCTTGCGACGGACCCAGACCGGGAGGGTGAGGCCATCGCCTGGCACGTGCTGGCCGCCTTGCGTGAGAAAGGCGGCAGCAAGTCCCCAGACTTCACGACGCACCGGGTCAGTTTCCATGAGGTGACGCGCGAAGCCATCCTCGAGGCCTTCGAAAAGCCCGGCGCGATCAACATGGACCTGGTGGACGCCCAGCAAGCCCGCCGTGCGCTTGATCACCTGGTCGGTTTCACGCTTTCCCCGATTCTGTGGCGAAAGTTACCCGGCGCGCGCTCGGCAGGACGCGTGCAGTCGGTCGCGCTCCGCCTGATCTGTGAACGCGAAATGGAGATCGAGGCGTTCAAACCGCGCGAGTACTGGACGCTCGAGGTCGCACTGACCAACCGCGCTGGGGAGGCCTTCACGGCGCGGTTGGTGAGCTTGGACGGAGAGTCGCTGGGCAAGTTCGGTCTTCCCGACGAAGCCGCCGCGAGGCAGGCCGCCGAACGAGTCGCGGCCAGTTCGTTCCAGGTCGCCGAGGTCAAGAAGAAACGGGTTCTCCGCTCCCCGCCCGCACCGTTCACAACTTCCACGCTCCAGCAAGAAGCCTCCCGCAAGCTCGGTTTTTCCGCCGCCCGCACAATGCGCACGGCCCAGTCACTCTACGAAGGGGTCGCTGTCGATGGCGCCAGCGCGGGCCTTATCACCTATATGCGAACGGACTCCGTGAACCTCGCGCCAACAGCCGTGGCGGCGACACGCGCGGTCATCCTCAAGGAATTCGGAGAGCGGTATCAGCCGGCTGTGCCCAACCGCTTCCGCAGTCGGGCACGCAACGCGCAGGAAGCGCACGAAGCCATCCGACCGACCGACGTTGCCCGCGGTCCGGCTGCACTCGCCCGGCAGCTCGCACCCGATCAGGCGAAGCTGTACCAGCTCATCTGGAATCGCACTGTCGCGAGCCAAATGGAGAAGGCTGAAGTCAACCAGACCACCGCCGAGATACACAACGGTGCAGGCGATGTCGGCCTGCGCGCCACGGGTTCAACCGTCGTGTTCGACGGATTTCAGCGGCTCTACAGCGAAGGCCGTGACCAGCCTGAAAAAGAGGGCGACACAGAATCCGAAAATGGGCGACGCCTGCCGGCCCTCGAGCGGAAAGAGGGGCTGGGATCCCGCGGGACCGAGCCCAAGCAGCACTTCACCACGCCCCCGCCACGTTACACGGAAGCCTCGCTCGTGCGCCGTCTGGAGGAACTCGGTGTAGGCCGGCCCTCCACCTATGTCGCGATCATCTCCGTGCTTCAGGATCGCGAATACGTGCGGCTGGAGAAGAAACGGTTCGTACCTGAATCGCGGGGGCGAATCGTGACGACGTTTCTCGAGTGCTTCTTCGAGCGCTACGTCGAGTATGACTTTACGGCCAACCTCGAGCAGCGCCTCGACGACATTTCTCGCGGGCAAGTCAACTGGAAAGCGGTCCTCAGAGACTTCTGGGGCAGCTTCAAGGAGAACGTGGACGAGGTCGCGGGAATCCGGCTGCGTTCGGTGATCGACCGCCTGGACGCCATCCTCGCCCCTGTCGTGTTTCCTGCCGGTGAGGGGGACCGCGATCCCCGTCTTTGTCCGACGTGCGGCGAGGGAAAGCTGGGGCTGCGCATCGGCAAATTCGGTGCTTTTTTCGGTTGCTCGAACTACCCGGAATGCAAGCACACGCGCAACTTCGGGCTCGACGATAACCAGGAGAACGGCGAACCGGTCACGCTCGGGGATTTTGAGGACCAACCGGTTACCCTTCGAACGGGACGGTTCGGGCCCTACGTGCAGCTCGGTGACGAGGCCGGGAAGGACCAGAAGCCCAAACGCGTTTCCTTGCCAGCCGACATCGCGCCCGGCAGTGTGGACTTGGAATGTGCGCTGCAGCTGCTTGCCCTGCCCCGCAACATCGGCCTGCATCCGGAATCCGGGAAGCCCGTCCAAGCCGGCATTGGACGCTACGGTCCCTACGTCAAGCACCAGAAGGACTATCGCTCCATTCCGACCGGCGAAAGTGTCCTGACCATCGGCATGAACCGCGCGATGGACCTGCTTGCGCAGGAGAAAGGGCGTTCGCGGCAATCGCCGCGCCTCATCCTGGGGCCGCACCCGGACGATGGCAAAGACATTACGGTCCAGGAAGGCCGATTCGGACCTTACGTCAAGCACGGCAGTCTCAACGCGTCGCTGCCCAAGGACACCTCGATGAGCGACGTGACCATGGAACAGGCCGTCGCACTGCTTGCAGCCAGAGCGCAACGCAATGCCACCAAGAAGGTCCCTGCCCGACGGCGCCGCACGACGCGGAAGTCGTGAGCGCACACATGCCCTCTCACTGAGCGGCCAGGAGCGCGGCCGACCAGCACTCGAGACGGCACCCGCGTCCAACCCGTGTGACCGTCGGCGAGACGGTTGTCACCGACAGTGGTCCGCTGAATTCGCGGTGCAGCGATGATCAGGAAGGCCAATTCGGTCTCTCGCGTGCTGGTGGCAGAGGTCGTGGGGGTGACGGTCGACGGGGAATTGGTTGCGAAGCCAAGCGACCGGTCGTCGGACGGGCCTTCGGAGATCATCCTGAGCCCAACCGTCCCGGGACGGCGGCGTTCCAGCCGTGCCGGCAGAATCGGCGACCGCGCACTCGTGCGCCTCGACCCGGCATTCACCTCCCCGCGTACCGGCCACATCCTCTCCCTGCTCCCGCACCGTCCGGAGCGCTTTGTCGGGGTCGTGGTTTCGGCCCACGATGGCCGCCTGAGCATCGAAGACTGTGCCGGCAAGCCTTCGACGACGTACCGCATCCGGTCCGTCGATCCCATCGCTTCCGGCGATGTGGTCTCTTGCGCCAGGGTGGGCAACGCGCGCGATCAAGTGCGCATCCTGGAGCGCGTCGGCTCGCTGGAAGATCCCCGGTGCATTCCTGCCATGGTCGCCGCGCGTTTCGACATCCCGACGGGATTTGACCCGGATGCAAAGAAGGAGGCGTCGGCATGCGGGCTCCCGGAGAGTTCCGGGCGGGATGATCTGACCGGGATCCCTTTCGTGACGGTCGATGGCGAAGACGCCAGGGATTTCGACGACGCCGTCGCGGCAGCGGGCCCGATCGATGGCGGTTATCGAACGCAAGTCGCCATTACCGACGTGGCCCACTACGTGCGGCCAGGCGGAGCGCTTGATCGGGCAGCAAGGGTGCGCGGCAATTCCGTCTACCTGCCGGGGCAGGTAATCCCCATGCTGCCCGAACGCCTCTCGAACGGTTGGTGTTCGCTCATGCCGGGCGTGCCGCGCGCGGCCGTTGTGGCCGAACTCGATATCGACGCGAGCGGGGAACTCACCCGTTCCACATTCCGCCGGGCGCTCATCCGCTCGCGTGCTCGACTGACCTACGACGCATTGGAGGACGCCGTCCAAAGCGGCACGAATCTTGCCGGGATCGAACATCGGCACATCGAGGCCCTGTACGGCGCATTCGGTCTCTTACGCACGGCTCGCAGGAAGCGCGGCGCACTGGAAATCCGATCCGTCGAACCCTCCGTCACGCTGGACCCGGCGACCGGTGACGTCAGCCGCTTCGCGACCGCCCGTCAGCTGGATTCCCACCGCCTGATCGAGGAGTTCATGGTGCTCGCCAACACGGCCGTGGCCCGCCGCCTGATGCAGAGCAAGATCCCGTTCCTGTATCGGGTCCATGACGCGCCCCGAGCTTCCAGGACCCGGGCGCTCCAGGACGACCTTCGCGCCCTCACGGGCCGCTCGCGCGTGTTTTCCGGTTCAATCAGCGGCCGGCGCCTCAACGAAGTGCTGGAGAGAGCGCACGGGCGACACAACGAAGAGTCGGTACACCTGGCAGTACTGCGGGCTCAGTCGCAGGCCGAGTACAGCCCGGACAACATCGGACACTTCGGACTCGGCCTGCCACACTACGCACACTTTACGTCGCCGATTCGCCGCTACAGCGACCTCACCGTACACCGAGCCCTCCTGCATACGCTGGGCCTCGAGTCGCGTCCGACCCTCGAGGGGGACGAACTGTGGACCCTTGCCGGCGATCTATCGTCCAAGGAGCGTCGGAGTGCGGCCGCCGAGCGCGAGGCCTGCCAACGCTACGCCAGCCGCTACCTGCAGCGGGTGTCCGCGCCAAGCATGCCGGGCCGGATCGTCAGCGTGGAACGGTTCGGAGCATTTGTCCGGCTCGATGAGAGCGGCATCGAGGGGCTCTTGCCGATGGCGGGCTTGGGGCCGGGGTACTTTCGGTTCGACGCGCGGGCCCGCCAGATCAGCAGGCAGGCAACCGGCGAGACGTTCGGGCCCGGCGACGCCATCACGGTGCAACTGGCAGACGTCGATCCCGTTCGCGGCCGCGTCGCCTTTCGCCGCGTGAACTGAGCCGATCCGGCCCAGTTCCCGGCGAGCACAGCGGCGCGGCAGCGCGAACGCCGCACCCTGCCAGCTGACGGAACTACTTTCGAGGCGAATACGCGGAAGGCAGCAGCAAGGTCGAGGTCATGTCTTCGATATCCGGCACCGCGTCCGCCAGGAATGCCGCCCAGTCGGGATCCGCCTGCGAGGCAGCCCGCGCCCGGGCGCGCTCCTCGAAGCTGGAATACGCCCAAAGATGGATGACCTCGTTCGGGTCCGGGAACATCGTCGTCCAGAGGCCGACGTTCATGGAGTACTTCTCGCGGGCCGGGAAGGCGGCCAGCATGCGCTCCGTCCACGAGGCGGCGCGGCCGGGCTTCAGCCGGTAGACGCGGAGCTCATAGAGGTTGCCCTCCGAATCCGGGGTCCGGAGGTCACGGGCCGGGCGCAGCACCCGCACCGCCTGGGTCATGATGTGCGGTGCCACCAACGGCACGAATTCGGTCCGCCATGCCTCGAGTGCTCCGAGTTCCCCACGCAGGCGAACCAGTTCGCCGACGTCCGCGTAACTCCATAGATGCACGTACTGGTTGAGCCCGCCGATCTCGCTTCCGAAGTGGCCCTCCAGCCGCCCGTACGTCTCGCCGTTCCGGATTCTCTGCCCGACGGTTCCGCTCGCCTCGATGACCTTGGGCGCCGTGCCGGGGCGGCATGTGTACATTCTGAGTTCGTGAATCATCAGGATTGTCTCCAGTACGGTGTGCGGACGGGGCCGCGGTTAGAAGGGCTCTTTGTACGGACGAAGGTCAACTTCCAGGGTCCATGTGGACCGCGGCTGGCGATAGATGTGCCAGTACATATCCGCTATGCCGTCAACGTGAAGCAGTCCGTCCTCTCCCTTCGCCTTCGCTCGGTCGGGGGCGACGGTTCGAATGCGTTCTCCATCGATGCTGCCGTCGATGACGACATGCGCGATGTGCAGACCCTCCGGTCCGAACTCCCGGGCAGCCGCCTGGACGAACATGCGCAATCCTGATTTCGCGGCGCCGAAATGTCCGAAACGGGCTCCGCCTCTCCACGAACCGGTCGCACCCGTGCAAATGATGGTGCCGGTCTTTCGCGGCAGCATGCGACGGATGGCCTCCTGCAAGGTGATGAAACCGCCGAGGCAACTCACTCTCCAGAATTCCTCGACGGTAGCGACATCAAGTTCGAGAAAGGGAATAGCGCGGTTGGGCCCTGCGTTGTAGACCACGAGATCCACGGGCCCGAGACCCTCAGCGACACCCAACGCGGCACGTACTGAATCCGGAGAGGTCACATCGGTCACCACGGCCCTCCACACCTCTCCCCGAAGCTCCCCGTCTCGCACATGCGCTTCGAGACGGTCTCTCGTGCGCCCGCCAATCACGACCGCATGCTCGCCTTCCCGGGCGATGCGGCGGGCAATAGCGGCCCCCGCCCCCCTGGCGGCGCCCACACCGAGGACGACGGCGACCTTGTCGGGCGAAGTTGGCGGCATGTCAGGAACTCCTCACCAGCACTGGGACCGGTACAGGACCGGAAATCAGCGGCGAGCATAACCGTGAACGCGTCTGTCGCACGGGGCCATTCCGGACACAACGCCGGCGGCCGTCACGGTCGCCCAAGCCGAATGGCCCAAGCTGTGCGACAGGCAAGCACCGGGAATTCTTGCTTCGATCAAGCCCTGAGGACACGAGGAAGGATGCCCACAACACTTTGGTCACCCGATGTCGGAGGGGTGTGCTCGCGCCCCTCTACGTTCCGCCAAATGAATGGCCGCCGATGGCAAATGTGCCGCGCGCGGCCGGCGGTCGGAACCTCCCGGGCTCCGGCATTCTGGAGTTCCCGGCCGATTCGGTTGCCGGCTGCTTCTGTTGCCCTCGTAAGTCCCTGCATCCACGGCATCCGCCGATCAGGTTGCTTGGTCCCGTACCTGCTCGGCCCGCGCCGCAGCTGCACCCTCAGGGCATCCGACGCCGGCCGTGAACCGCCGATTGACACCGCGGGCAAAATCGGTTTCTCTCCGGGTTCTTCCGCTGGCACGAGGAACAGGCCATGGCCAAGACCGTTTCTGACAAGATCCGCCTCATGAGTACCGCGGACACCGGTTACTACTACGTCACCCGCAAGAATCAGCGTACCCGGGCCGGCACGCGCAAGGAAAAGCTTGAAGTCCGAAAGTACGACCCTGTCGCCAGGAAGCACGTGCTTTTCAAGGAAACCAAGATCAAGTAGCTGAACGGGCCGCAACTGGGCCCGCAGAAATTCAGCAGTCCGTCGGCGGAATCTCGACCCATTGGTTGAGCACGCCCTTGATGCTGAAATCGGTGTAATCGATGACGAACTGGTCGAGCACGCCGTTCTCGCGCACCTGCAGGATCACTTCGTAGTCGGCCTCCAGCCGCCGTTCGAAATAGGGGAAGTAGCCGATCCGGACGTGCCGGCCGAACAGATCTGCAAGACCTGAATCAGACTCGAGGCCATCGGCGATCTCCGAACCGAAAAACGTGTTGACGCGTTGCAGGCCGTCTTCCTCCGATCCCGAGAACACGACGTCGGCACGCGGCCCCTCGGGCGATTTCAGGTCGGCCAGGATGCGCAGGAAGTGGGTAGAGGGAAAAATCGTCCCTTCGGGCAGGGCGGCCCGGTAGGCCGACGGCAACTTGAACAGGATCTCGCCGCCCGTTCCGTCGCCGTGCAGAACCGCCTGCCCCTCCGCCTCCTCGATGACCACGTCGTCCCGCACCGCGCGGATCGAGAACCGAAACGCCCGGCCGTCCTTGGCTTCCCACGTCAGGTACCGTCGGTCCGACCAGTGCTGCTGCCCCTGTTTGTCCGTGAACTGGATGCCGAACCGCTGGTTGACGGCCCAGCCGTCGCACACGTCACGCCATTCGAACCCCAGGATCCCTTTCATCGCAGCCACCATGGCTCCGGTCCGCACAGTTTCCAACGTGATCTGATACTCGGCGCGGTGCGGAAGGACCTGCGGAGCCGCCGCCGCAACACCCGCTCCCGACATGAAGATCGCCGTGGCAGCCGCCAACGAAAGTGCCGGGAGAGCGGTCCCACGCCCGCGCAGTCTCAGGAATCGCAGCAGCGGCCACCGGTCGCTTGTCTGTTGGCCAAATGACTCGAGCACTGTGACACCTAACCCTGTGATATCCGACACGTACGCGCATCATCCTACCGCAACGAGGGCAAAGTTTGAGCCCGCCTACGCGGTCCTTCCCGAGACCTGCCAGCGCAGCCTTGCGACCGCCGCCCGCGCAGTCCCCCTCCGCCGCCTTCCGCGGTTCCCAACCGGAGTGCAAGCGTCGATACAATCGACCTGCTGCACATTTTCACCCCGCCGGGAGCCCGCCATGTCGAAGATCGATGACCGACTGCAGGAACTTGGAATCACCCTACCCACTGCGCCGAAGCCCGGCGGCAGTTACGTACCGGTCGTCCTCGCGGCCGGGATGGCGTTCGTTGCGGGCCAGATTCCTGCCGTCGACGGGAACATTCGCTACACCGGCGCCGTCGGACGTGACGCGGACGAGGACACGGCTCGGGCGGCTGCGAGGACCTGCGCACTCAACATCCTCGCGGCGTTGCGGTCGGCGCTCGACGGTGATCTCGACCGGGTGCGACGGTGCGTGAAACTCGGTGTCTTCGTCCAATGCGCAGAGGGCTTTGACCGGCAACCCGAAGTCGCCAACAGCGCCTCCGACGTGATGCTCCAGGTCTTTGGCGAAGCTGGCCGTCATGCTCGGTTCGCCGTTGGAACCAATGCCCTGCCCCGGAACGTGACCGTCGAGATCGACGCGATCTTCGAAATCGACTGATCGGTGTTCACCGCCCGCACCGTTGAACGTATCGCGGAGGTACCGGCCGCCGCGTGGGACGCGTGTGCAGGAACGCACAATCCCTTCGTTCAGCACGGCTTCCTGCGGGCACTTGAGGACTCCGGATCGGCCACGCCCGAGACCGGCTGGATGCCCTTCCATGTGGTGCTGGAATCAGCCGACGGGAGGATCGATGGCTGCGCCCCCATGTACGCGAAGAGCCACTCGCAGGGCGAATACGTCTTCGATCACGGATGGGCCCAGGCCTTCATGGAGGCGGGTGGGCGGTACTACCCGAAGCTCCAGGTGGCCGTCCCGTTCTCGCCGGTCACTGGCCCCAGGCTGCTCGTGCGCCCTGATGCCAACGAGGGAGCCCGCCGGGCCCTCCTCGAGGGCCTGGTGTCAGTGGCCGAGCAGAGCGGAGTGTCGTCCCTCCATGTGACCTTTCCGACGGAGACCGAATGCCGCCAGCTGAGTCAGAACGGCTTCCTTGCACGGACCGGCGAGCAGTTCCACTGGGTCAATCGGAACTACGTGTCCTTCGACGCGTTTCTCGCCGACCTCAGCGCCCGCAAGCGCAAGTCGATCCGACGCGAACGGCGGGCCGTGGCAGACAGCGGGATCGACATCGTCCGCCTCCAGGGTGACGAGATCAGCCCCGATGACTGGGACACGATGTTCCGCTTCTACATGGACACCGGCAGCCGGAAATGGGGACGCCCGTACCTGACCGCCGACTTCTTTCCCCGGCTCGGCGCCGCCCTCGGAGATCAGGTCGTCCTGTTGTTCGCCCAAGCGGACGGTGCACCGATTGCCGGCGCCCTGCACATTGTCGGCGGAGATACCCTGTTCGGACGCTACTGGGGCTGCTCCGAGTACCAGGCGTTCCTGCATTTCGAGCTCTGCTACTACCAGGCCATCGACTACGCCATCGAGCACGGACTACAGAAAGTCGAGGCCGGCGCCCAGGGACCCCACAAGATCCAGCGAGGCTACCTCCCGGTAGCCACCTACAGCGCCCACTGGATCCGTCACCCGCACTTCCGCGATGCCGTTGCGGAGGCACTTCAGCAAGAGGCCCGGGCGGTGCAGCTGGAGATCGACGCAATCCGGGCCCAGCTCTCGCCCTTCAGGCAGCGCAGCTGCCCATAGCGGCCAAGCATTCAGTCCGGCTGGTGACCTGATCCCTGCCTAATCAGGTAGTACCCCTTGGCATCCGGCGCCGTGGCGAGGATGCGAGGGCTGTCCGGCCGCGGTTCGAGCTTCTTTCGCAGCCGCGATATGTGGGTTTCCAGCGTGTGGCTGCGCACCGATGGGTGATACCCCCAGACCTCCTCCAGGATCCGGCTGCGGGAGACAGGCTCCGAGTGCGCCCTCAGGAGACACCGGAGCAACGCATTCTCCTTTTCCGTCAGCCGGACCTGCTGCCCCTCCTCATCGACCAGCACCTTGGCACCCGGACGGAATCGGAACGTGCCGAGATCAAACTCCGCATCGTCGGTCAGTTCGTGCTGGCGCAGGTGCGCCCGCATGCGGGCGACCAGCGCCGGCGGAGACACCGGCTTTACCACGTAATCGTACGCACCGGAATCGAAGCCGCGCACGATGTCCGCAGACGAATCCGCGGCGGTGAGCATGATGATCGGGGGGGAGCGACCGAATTCCAGAATGCGCCGACACAGGTCGCGACCGTCGGCATCGGGCAGCCGGATGTCGAGCAGGATCAGGTCGAACCGGTGGGTACGGACCTGTTCCAGTGCCTCCGAGCCGGTCGCCACCGCCACCATCTTGAAGCCGCTGTACGACAGGTGTTCCGACAGTGATTCGCGCAGGGCCTCGTCGTCTTCCACCATGAGCACCTGGGGCGCGGCCTCCCAAGTGTTGCGCGCAGTGCTGTCCACCAGTGTGTCTCCTGCCCCCGGCACCGCTGGCCGCGGCAATCGCCTAGGCTGGGCTTTCGTGACAGTATACTGGCGGTCTCTCCGCTTCATCCAACTCTTCGGGAAGCGTTTTGCTTCCGGAGTTCGTTATGTCCCAGTTCGACGCGCCCGGATCGCAGGAGCGCTTCTCCAGCACCGTCCCGCACTCGGTTATCGCCGTTGACCGGGCGATCGGCGACCTGCGGCGAGGTCAGCCCGTCGTCCTTCTGGGAGAGTCCGCATGCGCGGTGGCCCGTTCCACCGAGTTCCTGGGCGAGGGCGAATTCGCCGCGATGACCCGCGTGCCGGGTCGCGCGCTCCGAATCGTCATTACCGGCCAGCGCGCTCGCGCACTCGGCATGGACACGGACCAGGCGGTCGTGGTGTTCCGGCTGAGCCCGGACATCTCCCCCATCACCGTTCAGGCCCTCGCCAACCCGGAATCGGGCGTGCCGGCCCCCGAGCTGTACCGCACGCTTGAGACCGACGAGCTTGCAACTGCCTCGGTGCAGCTTGCCAAACATGCCAACCTGACACCGGCAGCCGTGCTCAAACCGCTCGGGTTGCCGCCGGAGAATGCCGGGGCATGGGCCGTCGAGCGCGACCTGCTCACCGTCCAGGTACGGGAACTCGAGCGCTATGGCGCAGAGGGCGACTTCAATCTCCGCCGGGTCAGCAGCGCGCGCGTTCCGCTCGCCGTCGCACCGGACACCCGCATCATCTCCTTCCGGCCCGTATCCGGTGGAACCGAACAGATCGCGATCGTCGTCGGCGAACCGACTCCCGATGCTCCGGTACTGGTGCGGCTGCACTCGCAGTGCTTCACGGGCGACCTTCTTGGCTCCCTGCGCTGCGATTGCGGTGACCAGTTGCGTGGCGCCCTCTCGGTGATTGCGGAAGCGGGGAGCGGCGTCCTGGTGTACCTCGCGCAGGAGGGCCGAGGCATCGGCCTGGTCAACAAGCTGCGGGCATACACGCTGCAGGACGAGGGCCTCGACACCTATGCCGCGAACACCGTGCTGGGCTTCGACGACGACGAACGCCACTATCGCGTAGCCGCCGAGATCCTGCGCCAACTCGGGGTGACACGGGTACGGCTGCTGACCAACAACCCGGACAAGATTGCGGCGCTGACCCGATTCGGGATTCGCGTGGTGGAACGTGTGCGCCACCGTTTCGAACTCAATCCGGAAAATCAGGAATACGTGGAGGCGAAAATCCGCACCGGCGGGCACCTCCCCTGACCGCAGGGCGTTCAGGAAGCGGGCAACAGTTCCTTGCCGTCGGCGTCGACGAACGCGAACGAGACCTGCTCGCTGCGCACGTCGACCTTGACGTGCCCGCCCCGGGCCAGCCGCCCGAACAGGAGTTCCTCCGACAGTTCCTTCTTCAGCCGTTCCTGGATCAGCCGCGCCAGCGGCCGCGCTCCGAAGGTCGGGTCATATCCCTTGTCGGCGAACCAGCCCCGCGCCGCTTCGGTGAGCTCGACTGACACATTGCGGTCCTGCAGCTGGACCTCGAGCTGGGCGATGAACTTGTCGACGATCTGGGCCATGACCGCGCGGGACAACGGCGCGAACGGGATCACCGCATCCAGCCGATTGCGGAACTCGGGCGTGAACAGCCGATTGATCGCCTCGGTGTCATCGCCTTCCCGCCGCTCGCGACCGAAGCCCACCGCCGCCTTGGCGAGTTCGCTCGCGCCGGCGTTCGTGGTCATGATCAGCGTCACATTGCGGAAATCGACGGCCTTGCCGTTGTGATCGGTAAGCCGTCCATAATCCATCACCTGCAGCAGCAGGCTGAACAGGTCCGGATGCGCCTTCTCGATCTCGTCGAGCAGCACGACGGAGTGCGGGTGCTGGTCGACCGCGTCGGTCAGCATGCCGCCCTGATCGAAGCCCACATATCCCGGGGGCGCGCCGATCAAGCGGGAGACGGTATGGCGCTCCATGTACTCGGACATGTCGAACCGGATCAGCTCCACTCCCATCAGGTCCGCGAGACAGCGCGAGGCTTCGGTCTTGCCCACGCCGGTCGGACCCGACAGCAGGAAACAGCCCACCGGCTTGTTCGGCTCGCGCAGCCCTGCCCGCGACATCTTGACCGCGCTGGCCAGCATCCCGAGCGCCTCTTCCTGTCCGAAGACCACCAGGTTGAGGTCACGCTCCAGCGTGGCCAGGGCGCTGCGGTCGTCCCGCGATACCTGCTTCGGCGGGATCCGCGCCATTCTGGCGACCACGGCCTCGATACCTCCGACCCCGACCACCTTCTTCCGGCGTGACGCCGGCTTCAGCATTTCTGCGGCGCCGGCCTCGTCGATCACGTCGATGGCCTTGTCCGGTAATTTTCGGTCGGACATGTGCCGGCCGGCCAGCTCCGCGGCGGCCCGCAGCGCCGAACGCGTGTACCGGATCCCGTGGTACTCCTCGTAGTACGGCTTCAGGCCGTTGAGAATCCGGACGGTATCCGCCACGGTGGGCTCGTTCACGTCGATTTTCTGGAAGCGGCGCACCAGTGCCCGGTCGGTCTCGAAGTAGCCCCGGTAGTCCTTGTATGTGGTCGAACCGATGCAGCGGATCTCGCCGCTGGCCAGCGCCGGTTTCAGCAGGTTCGAAGCGTCCATGGCCCCGCCGCTGGTGGCACCCGCCCCGATCAGCGTGTGAATCTCGTCGATGAACAGGATGGCCTTCGGCTGTTTGCCGAGGTCCTCCACCACTCCTTTCAGACGTTCTTCGAAGTCGCCGCGGTACCGGGTGCCAGCCAGCAGCACCCCCATGTCGAGGCAAAAGACCACGGCATCGGCGAGAATTTCCGGCACTTCCCCGGCCACGATCCGGCGCGCGAAACCTTCAGTGATCGCGGTCTTCCCGACTCCGGGGTCGCCGACGTAGAGCGGGTTGTTCTTGGTTCTGCGGCACAGGATCTGGATGGTGCGTTCGAGCTCGGCCTGACGGCCGATCAGGGGGTCGATCCGGCCGGCCTTGGCCTTGTCGTTGAGATTGATGCAGTAGGCCTCCAGCGGCGACTGGCTGGCCGCGGCAGCCTCGCCGCCCTCGGCGGTCGGAGCTGCCGACTGCACGCGGGAATTCCTGGCAAGCCCGTGGCTGATGAACGACACCGCGTCCACCCGCCGCATCTGCTGCAGGCTGAGAAAGTAGACCGCGTGGCTCTCGCGTTCCGAGAAGATCGCCACCAGGACGTTCGCGCCGGTCACGGCCGTCTTCCCCGATCCCCGAACATGCTGGGCGGCCCGGCCCAGCACCCGCCGGACGCTGCGGCTTGGGACCGACTCGGGCTGGGATTCCCCGTCGAGCACCGTGGATTCGAGCACCGTCTCGAGGAATTCGTCGAGGTCACTTTGCAGCTTCTCGAGATCGACCCGGCAGGCCAACAGCACCTCGACCGCATCCTCATCCTCGGTCAGCGCGCGCAGGAGGTGCTCGACGGTGACGAATTCGTGCCGGTGCTTGCGCGCCAGCTCGATCGCGTTGTGGAGGCTCTTCTCGAGATTGCTCGACAGCATCGCGCTACCGCTCAGACCTTCTCCAGGGTGCACCGCAACGGATGCTCGTGCTCGCGCGCGCAATTGATGACCTGGGTCACTTTGCTCTCGGCCACCTCGAACGTGTACACCCCGCACACGCCGATCCCGTTCTGGTGCACGTGGAGCATGATCTGGGTCGCCTCTTCCCGGTCCTTGCGGAAGAAATTTTCAAGGACCATGACGACGAATTCCATGGGCGTGTAATCGTCGTTCAGCAGCAGGACCTGATACAGCGACGGCTTCTTCGTCTCGACCGTCGGCTCGACCAGCGTATCCCCGCGCCCAGGCTCGTGATCCGGCCGCTGCTGCGAGCTCATGGCGAAAGCTGCCCTCGTGGACTTAGTGGGCACGAATGTTAACCAATTCAGACATTGCCCGAAAGCAGTCGACGCGCCGGCCGGGGCCCTGCATCACTCGCTGGACCCGGCTGGCCGTTCGCTGACCACGTCGTCGATCAAGCCGAACTCCTTGGCGACCTCGGGAGTGAGAAAACGGTCCCGTTCGAGCGCCTCGCGCACGGCGTCCAGGCTTTGCGCGGTATGGCGCGTGTAGATCTCGTTGATGCGTTCCTTCAAGGCCAGGATCTCGCGGGCATGGATCTCGACATCCGTTGCCTGCCCGGAGAAGCCGCCGGAGGGCTGGTGCACCATGATGCGGGCGTTCGGCAGCGCGAACCGTTTACCCGCGGTCCCGCCGGCGAGCAGCAGCGACCCCATCGAGGCCGCCTGCCCCACGCACAGTGTTGACACGTCCGGGCGGATGTACTGCATGGTGTCGTAGATCGCGAGGCCCGACGTGACCAGGCCCCCCGGACTGTTGATGTAGAAGGCGATTTCCTTGTCCGGGTGTTCGGCCTCGAGATACAGCAGCTGGGCGATCACCAGCGAAGCCACCTCGTCGCCTACCGGGCCGGTCAGGAAGATGATCCGCTCCTTGAGCAGCCGCGAGTAGATGTCGTAGGCACGTTCGCCCCTCCCCGTCTGCTCGACGACCATCGGCACCAGCGTGTTCATGGCGTGTTCCGGCGCCGTCGCCGAACGGGGCTCCTTCACGACGCGCCTCCGCCGGCAGCAGGCACCGGGCTGCCCGCATCGCCCGGCATCCGGGCGGTCAGCGTGACCGGCGCCAAGGTGGCCATGGTGCGGCGCATGACGTCGATCGGAACCTGGGTCTCGGTCAGCGCTGCGTCCTTCATCGCGAGGCCGAGCGCCTTCTCCCGACGAATCTGCACGGCCACCATCCTGACCACGTCGGTATCCGCCAGGCGTTGGCGGACCACCTCCTCGGCGTTCCGTTGGTTGGGGTCCACGTTGAGGACCACGAACCGCACGATCTCCTCGCGTGTGACATCAATGTCGTGGTCGTCGGCAATCTTCGAAAGCAGGAGCTCGGCGACAATGCTTGACCGGGCCAGCTGGTCAGCCGAGGCGTGGGTTTCCGAGGGCACGATCGGCGATGAATTTCCTGCGTCGTATGCCGCAGCGACCTTGTCCACGTACTGCTCCGGCAGACTGAGCCGGTTGGCTTGGACGAGCTGGGCCATCAGACGGACGACCTTGAGGCGTTCGCTCCCGGCAGTCATGCCGTGCTGGAGCATGGTGCGAACGTTCTCGCGGAGGCCGGGCTCCGTCTCGGCGCCCAGCCGCTTCATCAGATCATCCAGGGCAGCGGGTTCCCGCTTGTGCACGGCACGCACCACGACACCGAGCGGGAATGGCCGGTCGTAGCAGTTCCCCGGCAGCGGTGAGACCTGAAAGGTGCGGTCCTCCCCCGTTCGGATCCCCTCGATGTCCGCTGCCTCGCCCCAGGTTCGCTGGAACAGTTTCGGCGTGGCGACTCCACCCACCGGGATGCGTTTCGGATCGGCAGGGTCGGTCCGGTCGAACAGTTCGACCGCCACGGTGTCTTCGGCGCGCGCCCCGACGTCGGCATCCGCCGGCTCGATCTGCCCGAACATGTAGGTGAACTCGTGGATCTCCGCGTCGATGTCCGCCTCGGTCACCTCCACGACCGGAACTTCGATGGCCAGCCGATCGAACGGCGCCACCTTGAACTGGGCGACCCCGTGCACCGTGAACTGCAGGTCAAGGCGCTCGCCCGGTGCCCGCTTCGGCATGCGTTCAGGTACGACATCGAGCGGCACCAGATCATGCTCCGACAACGCATGCTCGATGGCGGACTGCAGGAAGTCGGATGCGATTGTGGCCTCCACTTCCGTACCGAATCGGCGCCTGATGATCGACATCGGGACCTTGCCCTTGCGGAAGCCATCGATCTTGGCGTCGCGCGCATACTCATTCAGGCGGCCGTCCACCACCGATTCAAACTGATCGGCCGGGACAGCGGCGCTGAACGTCTGCACCGAGCCGCGCCCGGAAATTCGCTGGACTTTCATATCGACCTGTCTTTCGTTCTTGCGCCGGCTGCAAGGCACGGGGCGCTGGTGCGGGCGGAGGGACTCGAACCCCCACGACTTTCGTCACGGGCTCCTAAGGCCCGCGTGTCTACCAATTTCACCACGCCCGCCCAACCCGGCGCATTTACGCTCGGCTCCATTACCGCCCGGTCAGTGCCTCGGCAGCCGCGTCCAGGACTGCGTCACGGTCGATTCCGTACGTCCGGTACAGACTCGCGAGGTCCCCCGACTGCCCGAATTCGTCCACGCCCAGCGAGATCGTCTTGTGGCCGCGGACTGACCCGAGCCACGAGAGGGTCGCCGGATGGCCGTCCACGACCGTGACCAGGCCCGCCGTCGACGCAAGTGGGCTTAGCAGCTGCTCGAGATGGGATTGCGCCGGACGCCCCTGCCGGCGGGTGGCTTGGGCTGCCCGCCAGGCCCCGTGCAGCCGGTCCGCTGACGTGACCGCCAGCACGCCGGCACCGGGGAGGTCCGTCCGAATCTCATCGAAGGCGTCCATGACTTCCGTGGCCACGGCCCCGGCATACACCAGCGCCAGCGAAGCCCCGCGGGCCGGCGGCTGGAGCCAGTAGCCGCCGGCAATGATCGCCTGTTCAAGTTCCTCGTCCAGCGTGCGTTCCGGCTGCGTGACCGGTCGGGTCGACAGGCGGAGATAGACCGACTCGCCGTCCGGCTCCTGCAGGTACGCGAAGGCCCAGCGAAGCATCACTTCCAGTTCGTCCACGAACCCCGGCTCGAGGGCTGCGAGGCCTGGCTGGCCGATCCCCACGAGCGGCGTGCCAATCGACTGGTGGGCCCCGCCCTCGGGTGCAAGCGATATCCCCGACGGCGTGGCGACCAGGATGAAACGGGCGTCCTGGTACACCGCGTAGTTGAGCGCGTCGAGGCCCCGGGCGATAAACGGGTCGTACAACGTGCCGATGGGGATGATGCGGGCGTCAAACAGCGAATGCGAGAGGCCGGCTGCGGCCAGCAGCAGAAACAGGTTGTTCTCGGCAATGCCCAGTTCGATGTGCTGCCCCTGTGGCGACATGGCCCAGCGTTGCGGGGAGACCACGCTCTCCTCGTGAAACACGTCGGAGCGGGAGGTGTGCCGGTAGATCTGGCGTTGGTTCACCCAGCCGCCGAGGTTGGTGGAAACCGTGACGTCCGGCGACGTCGTGACGATGCGCCGCGCGAGTTCCGTGTCCCCTCGCCCAAGCTCCCGGAGGATGCGGCCGAAGGCCTCCTGCGTGGACGTGCGGCGCGACGCCGGAACCAGCAGGCGATCGGGTACCGGAATCGGGGCCGGTTCGTGGCGGCGCTCGGCGGCCTGCGCAAACGGGACGGACGCCAGATAGGATTCCAGCGTGGCGGCCGGGACCTCGAGGCCGGCGAAGCGGTCCCACTCCTCCCCTTCCGGCACCCCCATCGACGCCCGGAACTGCCCCATCTGGGCTTCGTTCATCAGGCCCGCATGGTTGTCCTTGTGACCGGCGAGCGGGAGGCCGTGCCCCTTGATCGTGTAGGCAATGAAACAGGTGGGCCGATCGTCCCCGGCGGCCTCGAACGCCTCGATCACGGATTCGAGATCATGCCCGGCGAGATTGGTCATCAGGGAATGCAGGTCGGCGTCCGCGTGACGCGTCACCAGCGCCATGGCGTCCACGTCCCCTGCGAGATCCTGCAGCAGGCGTTCGCGCCAGGCGGCACCGCCCTTGAACGTCAGGGCCGAATAGAGGTCGTTCGGGCAGCGGTCGATCCACTCGATCAGGGCCGCGCCGCCGGGCTCCTGTTCGACGGCCTGCAACAGCTTTCCGTACTTGAGCGTGACCACCCGCCAGCTCATGGCCTCGAACAGTCCGGCGATCCGGGAGAACGACCGGTCGGCGGTGATGGCATCAAGGCTCTGGCGGTTGTAGTCGATGATCCACCAGCAGTTGCGCAGGCCGCTCTTGGCCCCGTCGAGCAGGGCCTCGTAGACGTTGCCCTCGTCCAGTTCGGCGTCGCCGAATACGGTGACCATGCGGCCCGGACGCCGAGCGCCGGTCGCCAGGTCATGGTCGGTGATGTAGTCCTGCACCAGGGAGGCGAACAGCGCCATGGCACCGCCGAGACCCACGGACCCTGTCGAGAAGTCCACGTCGTCGGCGTCCTTGGTGCGCGAGGGGTAGCTCTGGGCCCCGCCGAAACCGCGGAATGCCTGCAAGTGCTCCCGGGTCTGGCGCCCCAGCAGATACTGGATGGCGTGGAAGACCGGGCTGGCATGGGGTTTGACGGCGACCCGGTCCTCGGGCCGCAGCACGTGGAAGTAGAGCGCCACGAGGAGCGTCACCACCGACGCCGACGAAGCCTGGTGCCCGCCGACCTTGAGGCCGTCCAAGGCCGGGCGCAGGTGGTTCGCGTTGTGGATGGTCCAGGCCGCCAGCCAGGCCACCTTGCGTTCCAGCGCGCGGAGCTCCGTCAGGTCCCGCTTCGCCGGCCTCGCCCGCCGCCGGCGCGCCTTGGCCAGCGTCACCATGCTGCAGGGGCCGGAATGCTCGTGGTCATCGGGAGAATCCTAGCCGCCCGGCACAGGCCGGTAAATGCGCGCGCTACCCCGCTGGTCGGGCATGGGCGCCTCCCGGCAGCGGCTGCGCCCGCGACCCCCGCCAGCCGGGGCCATCGGGCGTCCCGGACGCTTCACCGGCCCGGAGGGAGGGATTCTCCAGCCGGGTATGCCCCGTCGAAGACCTGACGCTCACGCTCCCACTTCGACCGCCGCCCCCGCCTCTTCCAGCTTCTTCTTGATCTCTTCGGCTTCGTCCTTGGAAATGTCCTCCTTGACCGGCTTGGGAACCCCCTCCACGAGGTCCTTGGCCTCTTTCAGGCCGAGTCCCGTAATCGCCCGCACTTCCTTGATGACATTGATCTTCTTGGCACCAAAGCTGGTCAGCGTGACTGTGACGAACTCAGGCTCGTCGCTGCCGCCGCCGCCATCGGCCGCCGCCCCCGGCGCGGCCGCCACGGCAACCGGCGCGGCGGCGCTGACGCCCCATTTCTCCTCGAGCAGCTTCGACAGTTCGGCCGCCTCGATGACGGTCAGGCCGGACAGCTCCTCGGCCAGTTTCTCGATGTCCGCCATGGTTGGTGTTCTCCCTTCAGGCGCGTGGAAAAAGTTACGGTACGGCTCGCCGCAGGTTCAGGCGGCCTCCGATTCGGAATAGGCCCCGAAGACCCGGGCCAAGGCACCGGCCGGAGCCTGCAGGACCCCGGCCACCGAGCGGGCCGGCGAGGCGATCACGCCCACCAGTTTGGCCCGGAGCTCATCGAGCGACGGCATTTTCGCCAGCTGGGAGACGGCCGCCTCGTCCAGCGCCTGCGCACCGAGGCCGCCGCCACGGATGATCAGGCCCGGGTGGGTGTCGGCAAATTCCTGCAAAACCTTCGCGGGGGCCACCGGGTCCGAGCTGAGCCCGATGGCAGTGGGCCCGGTGAACAGGTCGGCCAGGCCCGCGTGCGGGGTGTCCTGCAGGGCGAGCCGGGTCAATCGGTTCTTGGTGACGCGGAACTGCGCTCCCGCCTCGCGCATGCGTCGGCGCAGGTCGGTCGCCGCGTTCGCATCGAGTCCGGCGTAGTGGGTCACGATCACGGTCTCGCCGCGCGCAAAAATCTCGTGCAGGGCGGCGACCGCCGCTTCCTTCGCTTGCCGATCCATTGGACGGCCTCCCCTGGCCCCGGCAGGACGCTGGGCGCCGCCGGGCAATCCTCCGCCCGGCCCATCCCGGTCGAAGTTCACGCCTGTCCAACGAATGAGCCCGGACGCGCGGTCGGACGCTGCGCCCACACCCCGTCTGTGCAGGAGAATTAAGGCTTCCGCCGCCTGCAGTCTCGGACAGGAAGCGGCCTCGGCGGAACCCGCCGAGCCCGCGATTTAGCAGTTACGCTGCGGCCTGGGCCCCAGCTTCCAGATCGGCGACGTCCAACTGGACCCCCGGTCCCATGGTCGACGACAGCCAGATCTTCTCAATATACACCCCTTTGGAGCCGGCTGGGCGCGCATCCCGGATCGCGCCGACAAACGCCTGGACGTTGGCGGCCAGGCTGCCTTCATCGAAGCTCGTCTTGCCGATTCCGGCATGCACGATGCCGGCCTTTTCGGCGCGAAAGGCGACCTGCCCGCCCTTGGCGGCCTGCACGGCGGCCGTGACGTCGGTGGTGACCGTGCCGAGCTTGGGGTTCGGCATCAGGCCGCGCGGACCCAAAATCTTGCCGAGACGGCCGACAACGGGCATGCAGTCCGGGGTCGCCACCGCGCGGTCAAACTCGATTTCACCCTTTTGGACGGTTTCGGCCAGATCCTCCGCGCCCACGAGGTCAGCCCCCGCAGCGCGCGCAGCCTCGGCCGCCTGGTCACGTGCAAACACCGCCACCCGGACCGTCTTCCCGGTCC
Source organism: Alphaproteobacteria bacterium (assembly GCA_022824395.1). GTDB lineage: Bacteria > Pseudomonadota > Alphaproteobacteria > TMED109 > TMED109 > VXPW01. Next base: position 3,839 of record JAJDZX010000079.1, on the reverse strand, counting down.
CGGCCGGCAGCATCACGGTACCCCGCACCTGCTGGTCCGACTGACGGGTGTCGAGATTCAGATTGACCGCAATCTCCACGGTCTGATCGAACTTGGTGCCGCCGTGTTCCTTCAGATGTGCAAGGGCATCCTGCAGTTTCAACGGCCGGGTCCGGTCGAGTCCCTCGCGGGCCGCCTGCATGCGTTTTCCTGAACGTGCCATCGCTTCAGCTGACTCCAATGCCCATTGAGCGGGCCGTACCCTCGACGATCCGGCACGCCGCGTCAACGCCCGACGCGTTCAGGTCCGGCATCTTCTCCTGCGCGATTTCGCGCACCTGCGCAGCGGTCACCGTGCCGACCGTGTCGATGCGCCCGGTCTCACCCGATCCCTTGGGGACCTTGGCGGCACGCTTCAGGTAGTAGGACACCGGCGGCTTCTTGACCGTGAAGGTGAAACTCCGGTCGCGGTACACCGTGATCACGACGGGCAACGGGGCACCGGCCTCGGCGCCCTGGGTCTGCGCATTGAACGCCTTGCAGAACTCCATGATGTTGAGCCCGGCCTGTCCCAGAGCGGGTCCGATCGGCGGCGAGGGATTTGCCTGGCCCGCCGGCACCTGAATTCTCACAAAACCGTTAATCTGCTTTGCCATCTGACTGTTCCGTTGAATGTTTCTAGATTTTCTCGACCTGCGAGTATTCCAGCTCAACGGGGGTCGCTCGCCCGAAGATCGAGACCGACACCTTCACGCGTGAGCGCTCCTCGTCGATCTCCTCGACCACCCCGTTGAAGGACGTGAAGGGACCATCGCCGACCCGGACATTCTCGCCGATCTCGAAGATGACGGCCGGTCGCGGACGTTCGACCCCCTCACGGATCTGGTTGAGAACCCGGCCCGCCTCGTCGTCGGAAATCGGGATCGGGTCGCCCTCCGTGCCCACAAACCCAAGCACCCGCGGCACATCAAGCACGAGGCGGCGCGTTTGGTCGGAGAGCATCATGCGGACGAGGACGTAACCGGGGAAGAACTTCCGTTCGGTCTCGATTTTCTTCCCCTGCCGCAGCTCGACCACATTCTCGGTCGGCACGACCGCCTCCGTGATGTCGTCGGCCAGTCCGTGGCGCACGGCCTCGGCCCGGATCGCCTCCGCCACCCGCGGCTCGAAGCCCGAATGCGCGTGCACGATGTACCAAGCCAGCGCCATCCCCGGCTGCTCCGTTTGCGTCAACTGCCCAACCCGAGAATGGCCTGGATCGCCATCGAAATCAGCTGATCCACACCCAGAAAGAAGAGCGCCAGCAGGAACACCATCACAAACACCATCCCCGTGGTGACCGCAGTCTCCTTGCGGGTCGGCCACGTGACCTTGGCGAGCTCCTGGCGAATCTCGCGAAGAAACTCCATCGGGGAAGTTCCGTTCATGGACGAATCCTCAATTGGTGCGAAACGGCTTGCCCGCCGCAGACATTGCCGCCAGCGACGACGGGAACCGAAGATGACGTAGGGGTACGGCTGGTCGGCACGATAGCCCATCCGTAGTCGTGATCGCAAGTGACGGCATCCGCGCAACCGGGCCTGAACCCGGTGGTTAGCCTCCGCCGAGCCGGCGGCGCGGCGCGGGATTTCTGCCCGCCCGGTCCGGGCCCCGTCGCCAGTCGCGCGCCCCGATTCCCCGGCCGGCAGGGCGGCCCTACCGCTTGCGTTTCGCCGTCAGCTGCTGCGGTCCGTGGCGGGCGGCGCGTTGCTGCGGACTGGAGGGCTCCGTCGTCACGGAGTTGGGAACTGTCGCTTGGGCTCGTGGAAGCGGCTCGGGCCAGAGGACCTTGAGGCGCTCGACCGACAGATCCTCGGTGTCCGGCCGGTAGAGGCGCTGGGTCATCAGATCGGAGAGACTGAAGTGCAGGCGCGCCGACACCAGATTAATCGCTTCGACGGAGTTGCCCGCGACATCGCGGATCTTTCTGGCCGACAGCAACCCGCTCCGCAATGCCGCCTCGACCTCCTCCTCTGACTTGCCTACTTCCTTCGCCAGCCGTTGCACCGAGATGAGCGTCTCGCCGCTGGCCGTCCGGGTCAGGCCCTCACCGTAGATCTGATGCGCATGGTGATTGATCGGCATTCGGGACTCTCCGTGGTGCCTCCGTCAGCCCGGAGCCCGCAGCATGCCGCGTACAGGCAGGCCTGCCCGGAACCCGGTGAGCGTCGGACCGCTGATTTAGCACAGAACGGCGAGTCTCCGGTGCGGCACCGCTAACCCATGGAAAGACAGGAAACATTGTCGATGACCTGGCCGGGCGGAAGCCGGGACACATGAACTTCCGTTCTTGGTCAGGGTCCGGTTTAGCGGCCAAGACGCGCCTCGCGTTGCGACGCCGGATCCGTCCCATGCGCGTACGTCGATCCGGATGGTCGCGGACGGACGGAAATTCAGCCGGCTGGCCGGCACCCGTCGGGCCACCTTGCGCGACCTCGCCCGGGGCGCGCTAATGCCCTCCGCGATCGTGCTCCGGCATCAGGCAGTCGGCAAATGACGCGGCCAAATTGCGGAGCAGGGTGAAATAGAGCTCCGGCCCACTCTCGATACCCGCGCCCAGAGGATCGAGCACACCCGCCCGAGCCGGGGTGTCCTCGATGACCGTGTTGACCAAGCGGGCCTGGAATTGGGGCTCGGCGAACACGCAAACCACACCCAGTTCCCGCACCTTTTCACGCAAGTCGCGGATTCTCCGGACTCCGGGACCTTGCTCCAGACTGACCACGACGGAGCCAACGGCAGCCAGTCCGAAACGATCCTCGAAATATCGGTACGCGTCATGGAACATGACGAACGGCCGCCCGCGAACCGGGGCCACCAATGCATCGATGTACTCTCTCAGTGCTTCCAGACGGCGGACCACTTCCTCGGCATTGCTTGCGTACGTTGCCGCATTCGCCGGATCGACATCGGCCAAAACGTCAGCAATCGTTCGCGCCATCACGCCGGCATTGTGCGGATCGAGCCAGACATGCATGTCGAACTCGGTCCCATCGCGTGCAACCGGGTTGTGATCGCGGTCATGACCCGAATCGTGATGTGGGTCATGGTCGTCCTCGTGGTGTGCATGCCCCGCAAACGGCCCGCCTTCTCGCAACGGGCGGCGGACGAGACCTGCAGCCTCGGACAGCGTGACCAGGCGGGCATGGCGCGCCAGGGTGGATATCGCGCCGGCCAGCGTCGTCTCCATCGACTCACCGATCCAGAAGATCACGCTGGCGTCCTCCAGCACCGTTGCGTCCGACGGGCGCAAACTGAACGTGTGGGGTGAGGAGGTGCCGCGGATGAGAAGTTGCGGCTCGCCGACTCCGAGCATGACCGCACTCACGATCGAGTGGACCGGCTTGATCGACGCGACGATCGCCGTGCCGTCGCCGGCTGCAGTCGGCGCTGCACCCGTCCAGCAGACCAGGGGAATCGAGACCAGTGCTGCACGTACCTGTTGCCAGGTCATGAGAGGACGGCTCATACGCAAGCCCGGGGCCAACGAGGCCCAGCTGAAACCGAGAGACGGCGTATTTGAAGGGACCTATATACCTGATTACCCGACAGCCTGGCGGCTGTCCGGCAATCCGGCATGCGTTTCCGCGTCCTGCCCCGCTGCCGCGGCGGCATGCCGATACGCCCTATCCCCGGATGCGCCGGGACGAGGCGCCGCCGCGACCGTCTCCGGTGCCGGCGCCGCTCCGATGTCCCACCCGGCAACCGCGCTGGCGCGGTTGAGGATATTCGCCGCCGCGTTGACGTCGCGATCCAGGGACAGACCGCAGTTCCCGCAGCGAAACTCCCGTACGCAGAGCGGCATGGGCTGCACGTGGCCG
>JAJDZX010000112.1 GCA_022824395.1 Alphaproteobacteria bacterium | reverse complement strand
GTCCGAAGCCTGCGGGGCGGCCTGCTCGCGGCGCTGCTGTGCCTGCCGCTGCTCGCCGGTCTTTCGGCCGAGGTGCAGGCGCAGGACGCAACGGCATCGATCAGGACCGGGGGCAACCATCCCGTCCCCAGCATCGCTTATTCTGATGAGCGTGGCGATACGGCCTCCAACAGGACCTTGATCTTGTCGCGGACGCAGTCGTCTGCGGTTCCGTTCCGGGTCTGCTTTTCCAGCCCCTTTGACACTCCAGGCTTCAGCGTGGCTCGGGGCTCGACCCCTGTCACTCTTACGAACGGCTGCCACGATGACACCATTGCCTTTGCCAACAACACGGAGAGTGCAATTTTTTGGGTATACGGGACACCCGACGCCATCGACGAGCCCAACGAAGTCGTCGTGCTGACCTTCACGGACGACCCGGACAATCCGCGCCCGCCCGGCGTTGCCCAGATCAATGTCGTCAGCACCATCACCATCATCGACGACGACCCCACCGTCGTGAGCCTGGCGAAGGCGGGCGCCGCGACCGCGCTCAACGAGGGCCAGAAGGTCGAGTTCACGGTAACGCTGGGCCGCGCGCTGGTTGCGGAACTTGAAAAGAGACGACTGTCCATACTTTAGATCATTGGAATCGTTACAATATTGTTCGACCCCCGGACTGTTCATGTGATTTGTCAACACTATTGCAACACGGCGCCTCTGGCGGCGACGCAAGCATTCCGGAAAAGGCATTGCGGGCGCCCTCCATCCGCTCCGCAATTCAGACAGTCACCGCGTGAATCCGATCCCAGGACCTCGCGCGTCCCCGCCAGTCCGCAACCATGCAATCAGCCCTTTGCGACCCGCATCCGTGCTGTCGGGTCGGGCAATGGAAACGACTCCGCCCGCGCTACGCCCGGAATACGCGCGGAAAACGACCGGGCCGTAGGGCGACCCTGCATTGTCCCGTCCTCCCTGTCCGCCGGCCCGCGAACGCCCTGAACTTCTAATCAGCAGGTTGAGGGTTCGAGTCCTTCCCGGATCGCCATGGAAAACCGTTTCAAGACAATGCATTGCGAATTACCGACTTCAGTCGGCTCGATGCCGCGTCGACCGCGTGGCAAACCATTGGCAAACAGGCTGGATCAACCTGCGGGCGTCAAGCGGCCCGTTCCGCCCGCGACTCGACAACGGCGAGCGTCCCCACACCAGACTCCTTCCGCAAGCATTCATCCTCTCGCGCACAGCGCATCTTTCCATGCCAGCCATCCCGGGCAGCGCGACCGTCGCGCGCGCGATTCGCCGGGCCGGAAGGGCGGAAGCCGGGATCGCCCGGTTTCGGGAGGCATCGGAACCGGGCGTCTGCCACGGCCAACCCGGGTGACTTGCGCCGGATCCGCCAAGATCCGCATGCCGTGCTGCGCATCGCCCGCGTATGGCGCGCCGCTCAGCGCGGCACGTGGTCCCGCCAGCCGCCGCCGTCGAGCGCGCGCGCCTTCGCGATCCAGCGCCGCACCTGCGAGCGCATCCAGCCGTCGGCGGCCCAGTGCCGGGCGACATCCGCCGCGCCCCAGATCGCCGCCGCGATGCCGCGCTGCGTCCGGCCCTCCTTCAGCATCCGCAGCACCGCCATCAGCCGGTCCGTGCCGATGGCGTCTTCCCGCGATCCCGCCCGTTCCTGGGGGCCGGAAGGCCCGCCGAACTCCAGAAGTCGTTCATGCGCCGCATCGAGCGAGGCATCCGGAGGCCGAAGTCGTGCATGACGGAAAGGCCGCCGTCGTCGGGGAAGCGCGGCGCGTCTCGCACCCGGACCTGCACGGAGGCCACGCCGCATCCGATCCGGGCCACGAGGTCGCCGGAGAGAAGCCGCAGCCCGTCGATCGTGCCGCCCTCGTCCGGGATCGCGGCCAGCGGCGGCGCGTCCGGGTTCAGGCGCGCCTCCGGCATGCCGCGATTTCCCCAGAAGGGCGGGCCCGGGCGCGAGGGGTCCTCCCAGGCCAGCAGCTCGAAACGTGCAGCCTCGATGTCGCATTCCGCCTGGACGAGGATCCGGAACGGCCCCGGCTCCAGCGTCCGCGCCCTGGCACCTGCTTCATGCCGGTCCCAGGCGTCAACGTAGTCGTCAACCTGCCTGAGGACCCGCCAGGCAAGCGCGCCGTCGCCGACCCGTCCCCGGGGCAGCGCCGTCATCGAACGCCGCTCCAGGTTTCCGCGAGTCCGGACAACGCCTCCATCGTCTCCGCGTCGCCCGGCGCCCTGGATTCCGCGTCTTTCGCCAACGCGTCAACAGGCTCCACGCAGACCACGACCTCCGCGTCTGACAACGCACTCACGGGTCGCGGCTCCGACCGCGCCGTCCCTCACCAGCGCGTGTCGAGCCTGAGGCCGATGCCGTGTGCGGGGTCGCCGCCGTTGTCGCTGCGGTCCGCGTCCAGGGAGAGCCGGAACGCCTCGCCCGGCCGCGACAGCCGCCAGCCGAGACGCCACTTCCGCCCGTCGACACCGCTCCCGAGACCGGCGTAGGGCGTCCCCGTGAGGTTCGTCCCCCGCACCGCCGTCCCGTAGCCGAACTCCGCGTCAAGGCGCGCATCGTCCGACGCCCCGGGCAACAAGTCCGTCGCGCCGCGCGACGACCAGACGCCCTCGGCGCCTGCCGCCGCAGGACCCCGAGAGGCAGTCAGCGACGCCGAGGGGCCGCGACCGCGCGCGTCCGGGCTGAGCCGGATGCCGACCGACATGCCCCACTCGTCGCCGTCGCCGTCCGCGCGTGCCACGATCCGGTGCGCCGCAAGGTCCGCCGCCAGTCCCGTTCCCGGGTCCGACCAGGCCAGGCGCCCGCCGATCTCGATCCCGGTCCCCGCGCCCGCGTCGCCGCCGTCCCGGCGGAGACCCGCCTCCAGCATGGGCCTCAGCGTCGAGCCGCCCGAGAACGTCACCGTCCGCCACG
>JAJDZX010000076.1 GCA_022824395.1 Alphaproteobacteria bacterium | reverse complement strand
GTCATTGTCAAGGCATGTTTCGACCGTCCCCCGGACGGCAAGTCCCAGTCCTTCTCGGGGGACATCGCGACGGGCCGGCGTCAGCCGGCGAGAAAAAGACGGCAGGAGGCGACAGGCATGACGCGGATCGGGCGAGCGGCGACGACGGGGATGTACGGAACCGGAGGCGCGGACCGCCGAACGATGCCGGAGGGCCGGGAGACGCGTCGACCGTCCGATCGGGATCCGGGACTCGCATCCGCCGCGGACCTGGCCGAAGGCGCCTCCCGCGCGCGCGAGACCGCCCTTGCCGCAGATTTCCATGATTGTACAATAAGCGCCGAAGCGCCGAAGCGCCGAAGCGCCCAATGACTGCGCCCGCCGCGCGGACGGACCGCGCCCCGACAGCCGCCCCGGAATCGTCGCTTCCGAATTCGCCTTCCGGAGCCGCGCAACCGCCTGACGCCGGGCTTGCCGGCGCGGGCCTTCCGGTCGACCGCCCGGGTGCAGGGAACCGGTCCGCACCGGACGGGGCGCCTTCACGCAATTCCGACCTTTCCGACGCCTCTCCTGCGTCGCCGGGGACGCCCTCCGGCCTCGCGTCGCGCGTTTCCGCCGCCGCCCGCCGCGTCGCCGCCGCCGGGCTTGTCCTGCTCGTCGGCCTCGCCGCCGGGCTGACCGCAGGCGGGGAGGCAGAGGCGCAGTCGGTCACGCCCATCTGGACCGCGACGCTCACGGTGGACGAGTGGTCCGCAGGGAGATTCCTGGGCTTCCAGACGCAGGAAGACGGAACGGCAAAGAACGGAACCCTGCTTCCAAGCAACCAGATCACGCACGAAGGCGTGACCAGGACACTCGAGCGACTGGCGATCAATACGGACCAGTCGACAGAAACCGCCAGTGTCGTCAGCCTCTACGAATTGGGCACCAATCGGACATCATGGACCGAGAATGTTCGATTCTGCACCCCTGAGGGCATCTCCTTCCTGTGGAGCGGAACGCACAACCAGGGGAGCACCGCCAGCGGCGTCCTGCCCTGGGAAAAGGACGATACCGTCGTTCTGAAAGCGATCCTGGAAAGCCAAGCCTGCGCGAACATCTCCTCCGGCGTCACCCTTGAATCGAGCCTGGTGACGCAGAACACGGCGACGCTGACGATCTCGGGGCACACGGACCGGTGGTGGCACAAGCGGACGTCTCCGACGACCGGGTCGCCGACCTGCCAGGGGCCGATCGCGGCGGGGACGAGCACCGCGAGCCTGACCGGCCTGACGGCGGGGACGGAGTACGAGTGGAAGGCGTATTCGGCCGCAGGCTGCGCGAGCGCGGACGAGATCGCGGACGAGACGTTCATGACCGAGTGGCCGCCGCTCAGCTGGACCGCCACGCTCACGGTGGGCAACGACAGCAAGGGGAGAGGCTACTATCCGCAATACAAGAAGACAGGCGCCGACGCGAATCCCGGAGTACTGACCCCGAACACGATCTCCTACCAGGGATCGACCTACACGGTCACGGCGGCCTACACCAGCTTTAGCGCGGGCCAATTCTTCCAGGTGTCCGGCTCGCCCGCCGTCGCCACGACCTTCAAGCTCTGCCTCGACGGCACCGCCTTCGGGACGCAGGCCTGGCTGAACGGGAACACCCAGAACGTCGTTTCGACGCCGATGTCCAATTGGGTCCTCGACCAGACGGTGAAGATGGCGCTGGTGGAATCCTCGGCCTCCTGTCCGGCGGGCACGGGCACGAAACCCGCGCCCACCCTGACGGCGGAATCGATCACGGATACCGGGGCGACGCTGAAGCCCGGGAAGCATCCGCTCAATTTTCGCGCGCAGCAACTCTCGCCGACTAAGGGTTTATGCTTTGGCACGAATAAATTGGCGCTGACCGGCCTGACGCCGGACACGGAGTACACATACGCGACGTTCTCGGTCGGAACCTGCCAGGACGCAGACAAGCTGGTGGAACACTCCTTCCGCACCCTCCTGCCGTCCACGCTGACGAACCTCGCGGTGACGGCGGCGTCGGCGGGCGAGGCGCTGGACGTGGCCTGGACGGGCGTGCAGGGCGCGACCGCGTACAAGGTGTCCTGGCGCTCGGGGCCGGGCTCGAGCTACGCGGCCGGCGACACGACGACCGTGACGGCGCCGACGACCACGGCCACCATCTCCGGCTTGACGGCGGGCACGGAGTACACCGTCAAGGTCGAGGCGCAGGACGCCAACGGCGCGATCTCCGGCGCCTCCGCAACCGCGACCGGCACGCCGACGGAGGCCGCCGGCCCGGTCTGGACGGCCACCCTGACGGTGGGTCTGTCGACCGATTCGTCTGACCCGAGTATCGGCTACTCTCAGAATAATTGGGGCTCGATCTCGGATAAAATCAACTACGACGGCAAATCGGGCTCGGTAGGCCTTCTTTGGTACGATTCCGTTGGCAGCAAATTCCGGTCCCAAACCAACTTTGCCGCAGGCAATTTCAAGCTCTGTCTCGACGGCACGGACGTCGGAACGCAACCCTTCCTGAATGGGCCGGGTAACACCCATGCCTTCACCACCACCGGCCTCGACTGGGAGCACTCCCAGACGGTCAAGGTCGCGCTGGTGGAACCCTCGGCCTCCTGCCCCGCGGGCGCGGGCGTGCGGCCCACGCTGGCGGCGGAAGACGTCACCTCCACCGGGGCGACGCTGAAGGTCGCGAACTACCCGTCCAGCTGGTACTACAAGCAGACCTCGCCCACGACCGGGTCGCCGACCTGCTCGTCGGAGCAGACCGGCACGAGCGCGACCCTGACCGGCCTCACGCCGGGGACGGACTACACCTTCGGGACCTTCAACAACTCGACCTGTACGGACAATCCGCATAACAGGATCAAGGCCGTGTCGTTCTCGACGCCGGCCGCCGCTGCCAACACCCCCGCCACGGGCGCGCCGGCGATCACGGGCACGCCGCAGGTGGGCCAGACGCTGATGGCGTCGAAGGGCACGATCGCGGACGCGAACGGGCTGCCGGGCACCGACGCGGGCTACACGTACCGGTGGATCCGT
>JAJDZX010000129.1 GCA_022824395.1 Alphaproteobacteria bacterium | reverse complement strand
CCTGCAGAGACGAGATGCAACGAATCGAGGAAGCGGGCGCAACCGTGCGGCGCATCCGGCTCGACGCCGAACTCAAGGGACGGATCGCCAGCGCCGCCGAGAGCGCGCGAAGACGGGAAGGCAAGCGGGCCGCCGACGCCGCGCGGCACCGAACGGCCAGCGAACTCGGGCTTCCCATCAACGACGATGGGCGCATCCTCCACCCCGACGCCCAGATCGAGTACGAGGACGCCGACGGGCGGACCGGCCGCGTCAACATCGAGGCCGTCTCCGGCAACTACCGCGAACCGGCCGTCCGGGCCAAGGCCGCTGCGGGGTTCGCGCTCCACCCCACCGGCCCGGCCGCGGCGGGACTCCTCCGCAGACTCGGCCTGGGCAACGAAGGAGGCTCCTGGCTCAGGGGACCCACCGACCGCGACCCCGCCGCCGTCGAACTCTGACACACGGGGAGGACCACCATGCAGCCATGGAAGATCAGCGCGGGACTCACCGCCGCCCTCGCCGGATCGGCGTTCCTGATCGGCGGTGCCCGACTCGGATACCTCGCGCCCCACTGGCCGGTCATCCTGGCCGAGCACGGCCTCCGGCTCGCGCTCCACGCCGTGCTCGTTCTCATCGCCGTCGCGGCCGCGATCTACGTCGTCGCCCGCGCCACCGGGCTCGCCGACCTGGGGAGCCGCGTCGATCTTGCCGAACGGTCCGTGCGCCGCGGCGAGGGGGACGCCGCGCTCGAAGACGCGCTCCGGCAGGACGAAGAGGGAGTGTGGGAATGAGCGCCGCGACCAAGTGCGTGCATTGCGGCGCCAAGGTCCCGCCGAGGGCGCCCGCCTGCCCGGTGTGCGGCGATCTGGGACGTTGCCCGTGCGGCCGCGTCGCCGATCTCGTCCGCGCTGGCAACCAGCGGCGGTGCTGGCGGTGCGACGAGGGTAAGCGCAAAGGTCGGCCGGGTGCCAGCGGCGAGCCATGAAACGCTCCGAACGGACGCAGGCGCAGGTGGCCCGGGACTACCTGCACGCGACTGGCAAACGCCTCAACACCCGAGGCAGGGAATGGCGCGGACCCTGCCCGGCCTGCGGAGGCGACGACCGGTTCCGGGTCGCGCCTTCGGGACACTTCCATTGCCGGAAGCATCCGGGCGATCCACAGCATTTCAAGGCCATGTGCGAGGCGCTCGGATACCGGCTCGACAAGCCTTCCTCCGATTGGTACGAGGCACGGGCCGAGCGGGCGCGTTGGGAGCTGGCGGTGACCGAGGACATCGCCACCGGACCCGTTGGCCGGAAGGATCCGGACCGCGACCGCATCCTGGCGGAATCGAGAGTCAATGCCGAAAAGGCCACGCGGGCGGCCGAGCTACACAGGATCCTGGCCGCGGATGCCGTGGGCGCGACTCCGAAGGAGTTGAGCGGCGAGGTTCGGCTGGTGCGTGCTTGCGTGCGCAAGAGCGTGCTCGGTGACCTCGCGGTGGGACCCGGACGCTCGCGCCTCTACTGGACGGGATCGGTGTGGGTGTGCGGCTCCGGCCAAGCCAGCCCGGGCAAAGCGGTCGCACGGGTCTGGAACATCGGCGGCAAGCGCGCCCGGACGAAAGTCGCGCGGGCCGCTCTCGATGTGCTCTACGCCCACGCGCGCGACCTGTACCCGGACGCCGATCCCATGCTGTGCGGCCTGCCCGGCAGAGCCGTTCTAGACCTCGAGCGGATCGAGGATCGGCCCGCCAGGAGGGAGGACGGTGTAACGCGCTCGCTCGGATGCACGCCCTCGGGCGGGAACACCGAACGGTTCGACGCGTTCCTGCACGAGATGTGCGCCGGCGATGCGGATGTCGTCCGCTGGCTCTGGCGCTGGTTCGGCTACCTGCTGACCGGCCAGACCGTCGTCCACCGGGCCGTGTTCCTCTACGGAAGCGGCGCCGCCGGCAAGTCCACCCTCGTTGAACTGCTCACACGCATCCTGGGCGACTACGCCGCCCGCATTCCCCCCGACGGGCTGGTCTCCACGCGGGGAACCTCCGACCGCCACCCCGAATGGATGACCGCGCTCGACGGATCGCGGTTCGCATCCGCCGCCGAGATCCCCAGCTCGGGCCGCCTGAAGGCCGGGCTGTTCAAGGCGCTCACCGGCGCCGACACGATCCGCGCCAACCGGATGCGTGCCGACGGCTACTCCTTCCGGCCCACCGCCAAGCTCATGCTCTACGGCAACGCGGAGCCCCGGCTGCCGGGGTGGGACTCCGGACTCAAGCGACGGCTCGTCGTCATTCCCTGCACGACGGCCAGGCGACCCGACGAGCGACTCCCCGAGACGCTCTGGAACGAGGCGCCGCGCATCCTGGCCCGCATGATCGCCGAAGCCAACGCCGGATGGCAGCAGCACCAGTTGGGCAAGCCATGGATCGCAACTACGCTGCCCCAGGGCATCGAGGCCGCCACCGCCGACCTCTTCGACAGCATGGACCCCTTGGGCGAAGCCCTCAACACGCTGTTCACCTTCGGCGACCCCTATGCCTCCGTACCGGCGAAGAGGATACAGGAGATGCTGGCCGACTACTTCGAGAACAACGGATTGGGAACCGTGCCCTTCGCCCGTGCGGTCGCCGCGGAACTGCGGAGACGTGGCTGCAAACGCGCGTCGAGCGCCAAAGCGAGGATC
>JAJDZX010000013.1 GCA_022824395.1 Alphaproteobacteria bacterium | reverse complement strand
GTCACGTTTGCCGAAGGGCTCGTTACCTCGAATTTGCGCACATCCAAGGCTGGAGGATATGGGTGAATCGCCCATGCCGTCAGCCGACTCCGGCAATGACTGCCCCCTGATTTCGGGGGGGTTCTTTACTTCCTGCTCAGTAGTGGGAACTGGAAGATAGCCGCTTCACCCCCGAGTCGGACACACGGCCGAATCGAAGCGATTCGATGCCATCCATTCCGGAAGAAGTTGATGATTGTCATCCATCAGCTCGAAGGTACCCTGTCTCAAAATTCAGCTTTGATATACCTGTCAACGTTGCGGGCATGACCGATAGGGCAATTGATAGCAGGACCCATGCGGGAGGCGCTCCAATTGACCTTGATGTCAGCGCACAGGCGCTCCTTGGCGTCATCCATGTGGTCAAGATGTTCGGCGTGCCAGAGCGGCGACTGCGGGAGAAGGCCGCCTAACGAGCGGGTCGTGACCGGCTGTTACGGCCCGGTCACCGCCGACCAGGTGCCGCGGAAGGTGCAGGAGTTCCTCGGCAAGGTCGCCGGATAAGACGATCCGACCGTAGAACGCGCGAGGCCAAGGGGATTCCCACGCTCGGCAATGCCGTCGAGGACTGCATGGCGGCGAACCCCAAGCTCTCCAATAGGACCGACGAGTTCTATTGCTCCGAGGCCACCGCCGCCGAAAGGGCGCTCGCTCAACTACAGACGATGGATTGGTTTTCAATTGGCCGATACATAATCTTTCAATCAGCCGCACCCTGAGCTTACATTTGGCCGATACCGAATCCGGTCTTCTATCCCCAGTCCGTAGAGCGCCGGCCTGTCGAAGCGCTCGAAGATTCACCGGTCGTGCTGATTCACGTCCCCCGTCGGTACGGCAAGACAACGCTTGCCCAGATCAACTGCACGCCGAACTAACCGACTTGGGGTGGCAACTACCCGAATTGGGGCGCCATTGGGCCTGCATGGGGATACACTCCGGAAGATCGGGACTACGGGTATTTTAACTATCACGAACCCGTCACGAAAGACGGCGCTTGGGTGGACCAGACGGGTTTCGTTACCGGCTTGCCTGAGCGGGTTATCCTTGACGAAGTCCAGCGTGTCCCAGAAATGTTTGAGGAGATCAAGATATCCGTAGACCGCCAGCGGACAACAGAACGTTTCCTGCTCACAGGATCCACGAACGTCTTTCTCGTTCTCCGATTGTCAGAATCGCTGGCGGGACGATTACAAATCGTCCCCTTGCATCCTCTGACATAGTTCGAGCTTACAGGCCGGTCAACCCCATCCCGTCCCGATGCGGACTTCCTCGACACCCTCTTCGGCGACGGCTTCTCAATGTTCCAATGCGAGCGTCTCGGCGCACAGCTGATCGAGAGGATCGTTGCCGGCGGCTTTCCTGCGGCATTGATGCGTCCGACCCCGAGGCGTTTGGCAAATTGGTATCGTGACTATGCGGAGGCGCTCGTCCAGCGCGATGTGCGAGACATCAGTCGGGTCCGCTCGCTCGACGTCCTGCCCAGGCTCCTGCGTGCCGCAGCCGCACAGACGGCGCAACTCTTCAACCTCAGCGACCTGGCTTCTCCCTTCGAACTCAGTCGGCCTTCAATCGGGGATTACGTTACGCTTCTCGAGAGACTCTTCCTGCTGGAACGGCTCCCGGCTTGGCATGGCAATCGACTGAAGCGGCCTGTCAAGAGTCCGAAGTTGCATCTCACCGACACCGGTCTCGCCGCAGCCTTGCTCGGCACTGACGCCAAGGCGCTCGCGGCAGACAGAACTCTACTGGGACATTTCCTGGAAACGTTCGTGTATCAGGAATTGCGAAGGCAAGCCAGTTGGCACGATACACCGACCCAGTTCTTCCATTTCCGAGACAAGGACGGCGTCGAGACAGATATTGTCATCGAGCAGATGTCTGGAGCTGTCGTCGGCGTGGAAATCAAGGCGGCCACAGTGAATTCGACTGATTTTCGGGGGCTGCGCAAACTCGAAAAGATCGTCGGCGACCGCTTCGTACGCGGCATAGTGCTCTATGACGGTGAAACCAGCATCCCCTTTGGCGATCGTTTTCATGCAGTTCCAATGTCCCGATTGTGGACATTGCCGTAAACGCTACTGACCGACAAAATGGGGACGCGTCGGAAACGGGGAGCCAGGCCAGCGTGCTCTTGGATGCACACCGACAAGAATCTCTCCGAGCGGACTTTCGGGATACGTCGGACGGTTCCATGTATACGCGGCCCGACGCCGTACCTCGATCGGCGAGATGAGTCCGTAACAGCCGACCGTCACCCGCTTCGTAGGCCGTCTGCAAGCCCGGAACTGGACGATGCAGACCTTCTGTCAATTTGCTCTCACACTAATCGGTAGAGTCAGGGGGTGGCACGCGCACCACAGGTGGAGGCTGTTCCAGCTCCCGCCCTTTCGGTTACCGAAGGGCTGCAGACAGGGCTTCCCCGGTTTGGTTGAAAGTTGTAGGTCGAGACCGTAAGCGTCACATCACGTTACCTGTAGCGGCGCTCAACATATATGAGCGGGCACCTATGGCTTCCGGCCTCCAAACGCCCCGTTGATGCCGGCTCTCTCGAACACGCCCGCGACTTCTTCATGACCATCCCCGAAAAACTGGCCCGCTATCCAGTCGTTCTCCGCGTCACGGCGACCAAAGCCGCCCTCCTGCAACGCCAGGCCGGACCAGCGTATGTCGTCCAATCGCTCTTCCACGTTATGCAGCCTTGTGAACCAGACGTCCGCCTCAAGACCACTGTCAACACTGTTCAACGTCACATAGGCTTCGCCCGTCACGGCATTGGCCAGATTATTCAGGATCGTTTGGTCGCGGCCCACCACGAAGCCCTGCCACGTCGTGCCGTCCAGCGACACGTCCGGGTTTAGCCCGTTCGAAATGCCCATGGCCACGCTGTATATGTACTGGTTGCCTGCCGCAGGGTTGTCCTCACCAATGAAGTGATACGAGATCGACATGAAGGTCGCCTGTTCCATCCAGCCGCCATAAATGTGATAAGAATATGATGCTTGATCCGTGGAGGTTTCAACCACCCGGGGAACATTGTTTACCCGCCGCAGCATCAACAGGCTTTCTGCAGGGACCCAGCCTCGCGTCGAGGACCGCAAGAAACCTGACTCCACACACTGATATCCGTCGCAATTGAAAGTCGTTCGGGTCGGCCCTTGACCGCCTGCCTCCCAGACCAGACGGTCGCCCCGCAGGAAGTGCGTCGAGTTGCTCGCGACAGACGAATAGATGGCGCGCCGATACAACTCCTCCGCATCATCAGACACAATCAGGGTGTCGAGCGGCGCATACGGAAGTTCGGATGTGCCGACCGAACTGCCACCACCGCACCCGACAAGCGCAAGGGAAGCGAGCATCACGATAGGACCATACTTCATGTTTTCTCTCCAGTGGATGATGTTCGATGTCGAAGACTCGGAGGGTTAACCCTGCTGTTCCCGCCTGGAGCCGGAAAATCTTGCCTCATCTTTCCGGCGCGGATCGTCGCCACGTGTATAAAGCACTTCCAATTATGCATATTATTTGGTGAAATAGAGGTGAATTAAGTGTAAATATAGTATGGATAAAGTGAATATCCTGCCCATTTCTTCCCACTGCCAACCGAGTCCTCCCGCACGCACCGCACCCTGCGGTGCTGTTGCAGAACAGATCCGCGAACCCCGCAGGGAGGGAGGGACCTGATGAGCGAGACCCGCGAACTGCGTCGCGAGAACGCCGCGCTGCGTGAACGCATATCGGCGCTCTACGATGCCAGCCTGCGCATCGGCTCGAGCCTCGACCTCGACACCGTGCTCGACGGGATCGCCGAAAGCGCCCGCGCGCTGACCGGCGCACGCTACGCCGCCATCGCCACCATGGACGAGGACGGCAATCCGGTGGACTTCGTCACCTCGGGCTTCACGGAGGAGGAACACCGGGCGATAGCGGAATGGGCCGACGGGCCGAGGCTTTTCGAACATTTCCGCGACCTCGAGGGGCCGCTCCGCATCGCCGACGTCCCGGGACATGTGCGCGCACTCGGCTTTTCCCCCGACCGGCTGCCCTGGGGCACCTTCCAGGGGACGCCGATGCGCCACCGCGGCGCCCATGTCGGCAACTTCTACCTGGTAGAAAAAGAGGGGGGCGGGGCCTTCACCGACGCCGACGAGGAGATTCTGGTGCTGTTCGGCGCCCAGGCCGCCGCGGCGATCGCCAATGCGCGCACGTACCGGGACGAGCAGCGCGCCCGCGCCGATCTCGAGGCGTTGGTCGAGACCTCGCCGGTCGGCGTCGCGGTGTTCGACGTGGCCACCGGCCGGCCGGTCTCGTTCAACCGCGAGGCCCGGCGCATCGTGGAGACGCTGCACGCGCCGGACCGCCCGCCCGAGGAACTGCTCTCCATCCTCACCCTCCGGCGCGCCGACGGGCGCGAGATCGCCCTCGACCGACTGCCATTTGCCGAGGCGCTCAACACTGGTGAGACACTGCGGGCCGAAGAGATCGAGTTGTCGAATCCTGACGGGGTCAGCGTCACCGTACTGATCAACGCGACACCGATCCAGGCCCAAAACGGATCCGTGGTGTCGGTCGTGGTCACTATACAGGACTTGGCGCCGCTCCAGGAACTCGACCGGATGCGCGCGGAGTTCCTCGGCATGGTGAGCCATGAGTTGCGCACGCCGCTCACCTCGATCAAGGGTTCGACCGCCGCGGTGCTCGGCGCCAAGCACGAGTTCGGCCTGGCTGAGACGCGCGAGTTCTTCCGCATCGTTGACGAGCAGGCCGAGCGCATGTTCGGGCTCATTACCGACCTGATGGATGCCGGGCGGATCGATGCGGGTACGCTGTCGGTCGCGCCGGAGCCGACGGAGGTGGCGTTCCTGATTGACCGGGCGCGCACCACGTTCCTGTCGGGCGGCGGGCGCCACGTGGTGCAGATCTACCTGCCGCCGGACCTGCCGCGGGTGATGGCCGACCGCCAGCGTATCGTGCAGGTGCTGAACAACCTGCTCGCCAACGCGGCGCGGAGCACGCCGGACTCCTTGCCGATCCGGGTGGCGGCCGAACGCGACGGGGTCCATGTGTCGATCTCGGTCACCGACGAGGGACGTGGCATCACGCCCGAGCGTCTGGCGCAGCTCTTCCGCAAATACTCCGTCGCGGCCAACGACGAGGGCGGGGTCCGCGGATTCGGGCTCGGGCTCGCCATCTGCAAGGGGCTGGTGGAGGCCCATGGCGGGCGCATCCGGGCGGAGAGCGGCGGACCCGGCCAGGGTGCCCGCTTCACCTTCACGCTTCCGCTCGCCGTCGGTAACGGCACGCCCGGTGCCGACCCGGAACGGCCGGAGCCCGCGACACGCCGTCCGGCCGAGTGCATCCTTGTCGTGGACGACGACCCGCAGACCCTGCGCCACGTGCGCGATGCGCTGCTCGAAGCGGGCTACGCCCCGGTCGTGACCGGCGACCATCGCGAACTTGCACGGATCGTGCGCGCCGAGAAGCCCGCCCTGGTCCTGCTTGACCTCGTCCTGCCCGGCGCCGACGGCATCGAACTGATGCGCACCTTGCCCGAACTCGCCTTCCAGCCGGTCATTTTCATCTCGGCCTACGGCCGCGACGAGACCGTCGCGCGGGCGCTGGAAGCGGGCGCGGCGGACTACATCGTCAAGCCCTTTTCGCCGACCGAACTGGCGGCGCGGATCGGGGCGGCGCTGCGCCGGCACGCCGATCCCGAGCCGTTCGTGCTGGGCGAACTTGCCATCGACTACGACCAGCGCCGGGTGAGCGTCGAGGGGCAGGCGGTCGAACTCACCCCCACCGAATACGAACTGCTGCGCGCCTTGTCGCTCAACGCGGGCCGCGTCGTGACATACGAAGCGCTGCTCGACCAGATCTGGAACGAGCGCAAGAACGGCGGTTGGAAGGTGGTGCGTGCCTTTGTCAAGCAGCTCCGCGCCAAGCTCGGCGACGACGCGGCCGACCCTACCTGGATCTTCAACGTCCGCGGCGTCGGCTACCGCATGCCCCGACCGGACGAAACACCCGAAGACTGACCGTCGGCCGAATCGGTGTTTGTCCGGACTGTCCCCAGCCCTGTGCACGGCGACAGTCCGAATACCCGCGCCGGGAAGATCGCTGCAGGTGCCATGGAGAAACCGGTCCAGGAGACGTGGGGCCGCCGTCCAGGTGTCGTTATAACCAGTTGGAAGGGTTCCTGATTTACTAATCCTCTGCCACCGCTTGACCCGGAATCCCGTAATATGGCTGATGCAACCATTCTGCTGGCGCTCGATCGCGGTGAAATCGACAAGGGCCAAGAGAGCTGGCCAGATATGATACCCGAAGGCAGCTGATGCTGCCGGCCAGCGCCCTGGCCCGGGTGGGAGAGGCGGACTGGTCGGAACTGACTGCCGAAGCCCTGCGGGACCTGCCCTGCTTGCCGCATGGGGCAATATCGACCGTGAACACTATCAGGGTAGAACCCGTCTCAGGCCACTGGCCTGAAGGCTTGTGCGGCACGGCATCAGGCGCGGTTCCACGATCTGGACGTACACCTTTCAACTAGCCCGACTTTCGCAATTCGGGGGTTTTGGAAACCTAACTCATTGAATTGATTATACCGACCCCCCAAAGGTCGGCACTACAGGACGCCTGCCGCCGCTGGCGCAGCAGATCAGATTCGCAGCCGCGGAGGCGGCTGCTCCGGCAACTTCAGGCCAAGCTGATGAAGCAGGAGCTTGTGGTCCCCATCCGGCTGGGTGTATCGCGGCAGGATGAGATGACGTCCGTCGGCAGTGGGCAGGTGAACATCCACCATCCGGATGGTGGCGAACTTTTCCAGTATTTCCCGCGGAGTCAGGCCGGGGGCATGGGGCCT
>JAJDZX010000047.1 GCA_022824395.1 Alphaproteobacteria bacterium | reverse complement strand
CAGGATGCGGGCCTTGAGGTAGATGCGCACGGTCTCGCGGCCCGACGGCTTCCAGTGCGGGTCCGAGCGCCGCAGATACTCGTCCGCGAACTCCCGCAAGGTTGGGGTCTCCTTCTCCCTGCGGATGTCTTCGGCGGGATTGTCGCCCGCACGGATGCGCGCGAGCATGTCGCGGGCGCGGCGGCGGGCCTCGGCAAGCTCCATCTCGCCATGCCGGGCGATGACGATGCGGCGGCTCCGCCCCTCGATGCGAGCCTGCACGATCCAGACCTTCCGGCCCGACGGGTGGATGCGCAGCCCGAAGCCGGGCAACGCCTTGTCGAACAGGATGGCGTCTTTCGGGCCGGGCTTGCTCTGCCGGGCCAGCTTGGCGGTTAGGTCAACCCTGGGCATGGTCGCACCCTCCCTCGCGCTCCGCGCCCCTTCCGGCCAGGGCAGCACCGATACGCCCCGACACCCGGTCGGCGGCGTCGGCAACGGACTGGTCGGACAGGTGGACGTAGCGCTCGGTGGTCTCGACAAGCGCATGACCGAGCAGCTTGGCGATGGTCACCATGTCCACGCCGTTCATGGCGGCGGTGGACGCCCAACTGTGCCGCAAATCATGCAGCCGCAGGCCGGGCAATCCGGCCTCGTCGCGGATGCGGTCCCACTGGAAGGCGATGTTGTCGATGGGCCGCGTAGGCGGACGGGCGGGAAAGAGATACGGGCAATCCGCGCTGTATCGCGGGATGGCGTCGATCACCGCGCGCGCGGCGCTCGACAGCCAGACCGTGCGCGGCCCGGACTTCGAGTCGGGAAGGTGGATGCGCCTGTCCCTGATCCAGTCCCATTCCAGCGCGGCGATCTCGCCGAAGCGGCAGCCGGTCAGCATCAGCAGGCGGACGATGGCGACGATGTGCGGGCACCAGAACTCGTCGCGGGTCAGCACGGCGTTGAGCCGCGCCATTTCCGCCGCCGTCAGGAACCGCTCCACGGGCTTCATCCGGTAACGCCTTGTGTTCCGGCACGGGTTGGAGTTGTGGGTGCGGTATCCCCAAAGCTCGGCCATGCGCATCATCATGGACAGCACCGGCATGGCGCGGTTGGCGATGCCGGGCCGGTCGCTCATGGCGGCGAACCAGTCGCGGACCTGCTCCACCGTGATGGCGTCCACGGTCAGACCGCCGAAGGCGGGCAGGATGTGGTTGCGCACGATGTAGGCGTTGGTCTCGCGGGTCGCGGGCTTCCAGTGCCGGGCCTGCCGGTCGAGGAATTCGGCGGCGAAGGCGTCCATCGGCTGTCCCGGCGTGCGGGGGCCGCCGTCGTTCCTGACCGTTTCGGTGAAGGCGGCGATCAGCCTGCGGGCCTCGGCGCGCGCCTCGGGGATGGTCATGGCGTCGGCGTCGCCAAGGGTGGCGAAGCGCCTGCGCCCGCGCGCTGCGCGGTCGAGGGCGAAGCTGCGCGCGCCGCTGGGAGAGACGCGCAGGAACAGGCCGGGAATCACGTCGTCGCGGATGTCGTAGCGCTTGGCGCGCGGCTTGGCGGTGCGGACGCGCCGGGCAAAGGTGGACTTCGGATTGTCGCTCATGGTCGCGGCTCCTCGTTCGGGCCGCGCGGCTGGGTGTGAGCACAGGAAGCAGCCGCGGCGGCGTTTCGTCGGGGAAGCCGCGCGGCGGCGCTGGACGGGTCGGGCCGTAAGGCCCTGTAGTCACGGGATTTTCTGTCCGTTCATGCGACGGCGGGCGCTGGCAGATTGGGCACCATCGGTGCGTCGGGTGTGAAAACCGAGGCCCGCCCAGCGGGTCGGAAGCCTGTATCGCGTTGAACGGGAGGTCGGGAAATCGACGCCGGGGAACCCGGCGGATCGGAGCCGCCGCGGCGATCGAGCGGACGGCCTCGCTGACGCGAGCGAGGGAACGGGTGTGAAGCACTGCGCTGAACGCACTGGCACTATCGCCGGCAATCATGCGGGCGCGGCGCATCTCCCGGGCGGGCTTCAGCGTCGCGACGGTGCGCCGGGTCTTGGGCCCCTTCGCTGATGACCTGCGACGTGCAGCCCTCTTCACCAGCGAGACGGTATCCGCTAGAAGGGTTGTGCTCGACCCGATTATCGCGGACCAGTTTCTCTAGGATGTTCGTGACGGTTGCCGGGCGGGCTGCGACCCGTTCGCGGATCTGGCGCTGGGTGACTGGCTCTTCGGCATCCATGAGCACCTGGAAGACGCGCTCTGCAAACGCAGAAAACTGCTCATCCAATGCCCGACCGAGATACATATTGCCGGCTGGGCGACAGTTCGACCTGTTGCAGTGTAAAGAAACCCACCACGACAGCGCAAAAGGGAGAGCTTTCATGGAAACCATCGAGTGGCATGACTTCAAGAGGGTGGAGATACGCGTTGGGCAGGTGGTAAGCGCGGAACCTTTTGAAGAGGCGCGGATGCCAGCCTACGTCCTGCAAGTGGACTTCGGGGAGACGATCGGTACCCGGAAGTCGAGCGCGCAGATCACCGCGAACTACCGGCCAGAAGATCTGGTCGGCCGCCTCGTCGTTGGAGTAATCAACTTTCCGCCAAAGCAGATCGGCCCTCTCAAGTCGGAGTGCCTGATCACTGGTTTCAAAGATGAAAACGGGGGGGTGGTGCTCTGCGTACCAGACGAGGCAGTGCCTCTGGGAGCCCGTCTGCTGTAGATCCGGCAATGCATTGCCGACACTTGGACATGCTGGAACGCGGCTTGAGGACGGAGGCGTGGACCAGCGCGATCGATAGAGTCCAGCTCCTCGGCCGGGCGCGCATCGGCGAGAAAAAAGAACATGGCACCGGTCCTGATAACTCGATGCGGTGAGGCAGCGGACACGGTCTCGCTTAGTGCGGGCTGCCTCCCCTGCCGCTCAATCGCTCACCGAGCACGCGGCGGCGGGTCAGCGGCGGAACAGGATCATGAGGGGACTGGGGCTTGCGAGCGAGGTCAAGCGTCGCCGAAGAGTTGATGCCACAGGTCCTCGATTGATTCGATGGGTGTGAACTGGCCCTTGTTGACGACGCGATGGTTGGGCCTCTCGGTCTTCACGCCCTGCGCGTTCGCCTTGACGTGCTTCGCGGTCCTGAACGATTCGAGATCCGGCAGTTTCTTCCCGGGCCCCCCACCGAAATACAAGAATGGTCCAAGTTCGAGGGAATCGGGATCGAAATACACCCACACAACGCACCCCGACGGCTTTTCGGCAAGCGATAGATTGACTTTCTGGGTTGCGGTGCTGGAGCCGCGATAAGATGCTTTCAGCTGTATGTGGCGAACGTGCCCGTTGCACTCGGCGATGAGGTCATACCCCGACCGATCCACTTCGGGCCGCGATGTTTCGATCGAGCAATCGCCTCTCTGCCAGGAGCGCTTCAGCAACTCGCCGACCAGAAGGTGCTCGATGAGGTTCTCGCGGAATGCGGAATTGAGGTAATGCTTGCTGTCGTCCATGGACTGCGGCTCGCTCCCCGGCTGGCTGGCGGCCAGTATGGCCTGTGGTCATGATCAACTCCGGTAGTGTATGTCGCGCTGACTGTGCGAAGCGAGCGCATCGGTGCCGGGCGCCGGCCTTCAGATCGTCGTCTTCGACTGGAATGAAGGCGGCCGCCATTGCGTCAGCCGCGCGGTCGTAACTGAGCCTTCGATTCGGCTTGTCGCAAATGACGAGTGCATCGGCAAGTCCAGTGCCACAGTGCGGTGGAGACGTGGCCGGGCACAGTGCACTGACACGGGCTACAGGGACGGGAAGATTGGCTCGTACGACATGGTGCACCGGCCCCAGCCTACCGGAAATCACCTTGGCTAAGCATCCCGAAGGGCTGGAGACTGTGCTACCCATACGGCTCATTCGGTCCCATGTCGGCCGGTAGGATCGATAAGGGGCGGAACCGAGTGGCCGGGGGTCGAAACTTTCCGGTTTCGATGCGATGGCAGCCGTGGCGAGGGGTGAGAATGTGGAGATCACGGCTAGGTCGATGAATGCGAGTGTTTGGGATCTTGTGTCCTGCCGGTCGGCCGCAAGCGTTGCGGATGAGGCAAGAAGACGCTGGATGCAGATCGAGATGGACTTGGTCGAATGCCGCGGCTGCGGTAGGGGAGGTCGCATCCAAGCGGCTACGACGCGGGCCGCCGACGCGCGTTCGCTGCAATTTAGACCAACCATTGATGGAAACGTTTTGGGTGTAGGCGAATCAGGATGCGGGATAGGCACTCGCAAAGTGCGACCAGGGAGGGACAGGGTCGCCGATCGCCATAAGGGCACGTCTCCGCGTTATCCGTACGGCGGGTGTCGACAGGTGTTTTCTCGGAAAGTCCGCAACGTCGACGAAACGCCCTGCAACCGGCATAGGCCCGGGTCATGAGTCGGCGCATTTATCTCGACTATCAGGCCACAACACCGTTGGACCCGAAAGTTCTGGAGGAAATGCAACCGTGGTTGTGTCGGCCGGCGAATCCACATTCGGTCGAACATGGCTGGGGCATAGAAGCGGAGACGGCGGTGACAATCGCCAGGGAAAAAGTAGCCCGCGCGGTGAACGGCGATCCGGAAGGCGTGATCTTCACTGGTAACGCGACTGAGGCTGCCAATATCGTCGTGCGGAGTTTCGCCGAACGCGACTGTAAGGTCGTCGTGAGCGCGATTGAGCATCCATGCGTGGCTGAAACAGCGAAGGCCTGTCAGCAGTTGGGTGCAACGGTTCAGGTCGTTCAGGTGAATCCGGACGGCATCGTGGACTTGAATGCACTAGCTGAGCATGTCGACTCTGCGGAGCTGGTATCGGTGATGGCGGTCAACAACGAGATCGGCACGGTGCAGCCGGTCGAGGCGATTGCCTCACTGTGTGGGGAGGCTGGGACGGCGTTCCACTCGGATGCCGTCCAGGCTCTCGGGAAAGTACCGGTCGATATGTCCGCAGGGATAGGATTTGTGACCTTGTCGGCGCACAAGATTTATGGCCCACCTGCAATTGGGGCCATTTGTGCGGACCGTGATCGAATTGGTCAACTCAAGCCCTTGATGACGGGAGGAGGTCAACAGGGAGGGATCAGGCCGGGAACGGTACCTGTCGCTTTATGCGTGGGCTTTGGCAAGGCCTGTGAGCTGGCGCGAGCACGTTTGAATGAGGAAACGGAACACTGCAGAAGCTTGTCGGCTCTCTTTCTTGAACGGCTCAGCCAAGAAACGGCGAATTTTTCCGTGAACGGGTCGCTTGAGGAACGGGTGCCGCAGAATGTCAGCCTGTGCTTTCCCGGGATCGTCGCTGACGAGCTAATTGCCATGCTGCCACAGATCGCCATTTCAACCGGGTCGGCATGCTCCTCGGGAGCGATCGCACCTTCGCGCGTGCTTCTGGCCATGGACTTGCCGGAGGACATGATCGAAGGTTCCGTTCGCGTGGGGTTCGGTCGAACCACGACTGAAGAGGAGGTGGTCGAGGCCGCCGTCGCCATTGGAGGCATGGTGCGCAAGTTGAGAGGTGAAGTGGATGACAGGATGACTGTCCGAAAGTCATGAGCGCCGAACGGCTCGAGGATGGCGTTGCTTGGGACAGAGATGGTGGAAGAGCCGTGGTGTTCTCGGGGCACGAGTCATTCGCTTGTCGCTACGGCTGGCTTCCGAAGCTCTATGAGGAGGTAGAGCGCGATCCGCAAGTCTTCTCAAATGATGACAGAGCGATTCTCGCCCTTGGGCTGGGACGAAACATGGTCAAGGCGCTTCGCTTCTGGGGCGGTGTGTTCGGTCTCATCGTGGTGGAGCGGGGAATAGCCTCCAACACGAATTTCGCCCATAGGTTGTTCGATCCGCAGACGGGACTGGACCGTTACTTGGAGGATGTGAGCTCGATCTGGCGCCTGCATTGGAACGTGACGATCCACGGTGGATTGGGAGCATGGGTGACGGCTTTCCTTGAGATGCAGGATGTCGAGGTGTCCAAGGAACGACTTGTCGAACTGGTCAGGAACAGAGCCATGACTGCCCGAGGGGCGATTTCGTCGGGGACGGCAGCTGCGCACGTGGATATGCTGATCCGAAGCTACGACTTTGGCCGGGTAAAGGCTGCCACAACGGGAGACGAGTCGTTGGGCTGTCCTTTGCAGGAGCTTCATCTCTTGGAGACGCAGACGGCGAATGGTGCGGTTGTGGTGCGGCTGCCTAGAGGCCAGAAACCAGAACTGGACGTACGGGCGTTCGCCTATGCGTTGCGAGATTTCTGGAATGGCGTGGCGCCGAACAGTCGCTCCATTTCGATGAGGAGCCTCTTATTGGATCGACGTTCGCCAGGGGCAGCCTTCCGCCTAGACGAAATGTCTCTGCACCGGAAGCTGGAAGAATTTGCGGCCGCTGCTTCCGGGCTTGAGTTGCGAGAAGATGGAGCCGGCGGGCTTGAGTTGGTGGCCCGTGGTTCGGACCACTTGAAAGAAGTGGGCAGGTTGGCGTGGCTCGCACACTGATCGAAGAGAAAGTCTTTGTAGGACGAAGGTACCTCCGCGCCGTCGACATGGAGCGGGATCTCTTCGATCCTGACGCGCTCGACGGATACATCCTCGCTCCGTCCGTTCGAGATGGACTTGAGCGGATCGTCACGGGATTGAGTCGCGGCTCATCGCAACGCGCCTTCCGCATTACCGGGCCCTACGGTTGCGGAAAATCATCCTTCGGTTTGTTGGTGGCAAGGATATTCCTGAACGACGGATCGGACGAAGCCGCCAAGCGACTGCTTCAGGAGGCTGTCGGCAACGTCGAGGTCCCGCCTTACCTTCCATGTGTCTTGGTCGGGCGTTGGGCGAGTTTGGCCGAAGATATCCTGAGAACATTGATTGAGACTGCCAGCTCTCCAACGATTCGGGATCGGACAACCGTAGCCGAGGCTAGGAAGATTTTGGCAATGCGGCAGGAGGGAAAACGCGATGTACGCCCGGCCCTAGAACTCTTGTCTGAATTCGCGATTCGTTTGAGCAGGAAGAGGGGATGCGGGCTTCTGCTGCTGATCGATGAAATGGGTCGCTATCTTGAGTTTGCTGCAGGCAATCGGAAGCGAGAAGACCCATCCATTTTTCAACTTCTCGCCGAACGTGCCGGGGGCTCTGGTACGGCACCACTGGGCGTTATCGGGTTCCTGCATCATCGGTTCGGGGACTATGTGGCGGGAATGGGAGAGTGGGTCGAGGGCGAGTGGGCCAGATCTTCCGAAAGATACGAGGAAATCGCCTTTCAGGAGTCGACTGAGCAAACATTGCACCTGGTGGCTGAAGCTTTGAATCCGGTGGGCACGCATTCTGTCGATGTAAGAAAGGCTGCACGTTCCGTGTATTCGGAAGCGCATTCGCGCCACATATTTGCGACTTCGGCTTCGCGCGTGCGGACGTTAGCGGAGAGCCTATACCCGATCCATCCTGCGACGCTTGCTTGTCTTGCGTCGACCTCAAGACGCTTCGGGCAAAACGAACGCTCGGTATTCAGTTTTCTCCAATCATTGGAACCAGGGGGATTTCGCAGATTCGCGCACGGGAAGGAGTACGGGCCCGCCATTTGGTACCGGCTAGACGAACTGTATGACTATCTGGCGGCACAGGGGTCTTTCCGTTTCCGGTCGACCGAGCGTGAGAAGCGCTGGCAACTGGCGGCAGATGCGGTGATGACGTGCGCAGACATGGATCCGCTCCATATGTCGGTGCTGAAACTGATTGGGGTGATGTCGGTGCTGGAGCCGGTTCCTGGGCTGGCATGCGATGTGTCAGATGTCGCATGGTGTTTGGGCCTCGATGAAAAGCAGGCGAACGCAGCCCTAGAGACACTGGTAGGGCGTGGTGTTGTCCACAAGCGTTCATACCGCGGTGACTTTAGCCTTTGGTCTCACACCAGTGTCGATCTCGAAAAATGGATGGAGGACGCTAAGGCAGCGGTTCCGGCGACTAACTGGATTGGGACGGAGTTGCAAAGGTTGCCTCCTACCCGTCCAATCGTCGCTCAGCGACATTATCATCAGACGGGTACGTTGAGGACCTTTGCCAATGTTGTAGGCACCAAAACAGTCGAACCCAGCGCTGACGTCGACGGAACAATTTTAGTGATAACCGTCCATCCGGACGAAGATTACGAGGAGGCAGCCGAGCGAGCACGACGTATTTCCGCGGACGCTGGGCCGCTAGCAATCATCCGTCAGCGGCGTTTCACGGCGTCAGATGTAGCACGAGCGCACGATTTGGCCTGTTGGCGATGGATTCATTCGAATTGTCAGGAGTTGCGGATAGACGACGTAGCTCGAGGGGAGGTCGATAGACGCATCGCGACGCTTGAGACAGAACTGTTACGCGAACTGGCATCTTTCTCCAAGCTAGGAGAAGCGCTTGGGCAGGAAAGCTGGTACCACAATGGTGAAGAGGCGGAAGTTGGTTCGCGGACAGCACTGAGTCGGTTTCTAAGCGATATCTGTGATGAGGTGTTCTCGGAGGCCCCACTCCTGAGGAACGAATTGATAAACCGCGACAAGCTCTCACCGGCGATCGCTGCAGCCCGGACCAGGCTGTTTGAACTAATGGTTGAAAGGGGCTCGGAAGAGGCTCTCGGATTGGAGGGGGCACCACCCGAGCGCACGATCTACCTGTCGCTGTTTTATGCTTCTGGATTGCATCGGGTTGTAGACGGCGTATTTGGGTTTCATCCGCCGCCTCGTGACGATCCCCTTCGGTGGGGGCCATCCTGGAGACTGATCGACAAGGTGGCGCAATGCGGGGAAGTCATAGGGTTAGATGACCTTCTGATGGAACTGGCACGACCACCCGTTGGCCTCAGAAAAGGACCCGCGCTCCTGATCTTGGCAACCTACTTGATTTGCAAGAACCGTGAGGTGGCGGTGTTGGAGCGTAACAGCTTCCAACCGGCGATAACCACAGCCCACTTTATGAGAATGGCGAAGAATCCGGGAAACTTTGCGGTCAGGCATGTGTCGACGGAGTATGGGGAAGAAGTCTTGGAAGCCCTCCGCAGCAACCTTTCGGTCTGGGCCGGTGATCCGCCGAAGGCGGAGCTAAAGGCGTTAGTGGAGGGCTTGTATCGCTGGTGGCTGACAATGCCACCGTACACGAAGATGACAAGGTCGGTAGACGAGCGAACACAAGCGGTCCGCGCAGCACTGGAAAGGGGGCGTGAGCCCATTGAACTAGTCCTCGAGACGCTACCTAAGGCCTGCGACGCGCTTCAAGACGGTGCGGTTAACGTTGAGATGTTCGCAACAGCGCTCGATGTCGCCCTCGTGGATATTGCGGACGCGTTCCCGAGCCTGCGAAAAAAAGCGGAGGCCCACTTATTGGATGCCTTCGCTGCCCGCTCACTGAGTGAGTTGCGCGAGCAGATCCGAACTGACTATGCAGGTCAGGAGCTCGAGTTGAGGGACTTCGGTCTTCGTGGGTTTGTTGACCGTGCGCTGAACCCCGAAACCACCCATCAGGCTTGGCTAGACGGCGTAGCAAGTTTGGTGACCGGCCGCCGGCTCGAGAGCTGGGACGATGACACTGTCGACACCTTCGGCTACGAAGTTCGCGCGCTTGCTCAAAGGCTCGCGAGACGGCTTGCACTGATTCGCGAGAGCAGGGCGCAGAAGTCGCCAATCACAGCTGTTCATGTTACCAGTTCCGACGGTACTGAGCGGAGCATGTATGTGAGAACGACCGGCAATGGCCTAGCGTCATCGCCGACGGCGAAGGAGATGAGGGAAGTGCTACGCCAATCCGACAGCCCTGGTGCGCTACTGGTTGCTCTCCTCTCAGAGCAACTGGCTACTGAATCCACGAGGGAAGACCTGGAGTGACGCGACACATCCTCAGCCTGTCAGGCGGAAAAGATTCTGCTGCACTGGCGATCTATATGCGGGATAAGGTTCCGCAGATGGAGTATGTATTTTGGGACACAAGAAAGGAGTTGCCAGATACCTACGAGTATCTTGAACGCATCGAGGATTATTTGGGGCGTCGGGTGGTAAGGTTTAAGGCCGAACTAGGATTCGATCACTGGTATGACGTTTACGGAGGCATGATTCCTTCTAACCATCGTAGATGGTGCACGAAGATGCTAAAGCTTAAGCCCTTTGAAGAGTACGTCGGCGATGATGTCGTAGTGAATTATGTAGGTCTACGTGCCGACGAACGGCGGACCGGATATATCAGCCATAAGCCAAATATCACTCCCGTATACCCATTTCAAGAAGCCGGGCTCAATCTTGCAGACATTCGAGAAATATTGGACGCCTCAGGGGTTGGACTACCGCCTTACCACAATTGGGGACGTTCGCGCTCTGGATGTTTCTTTTGCTTCTACCAACAAAAGATTGAGTGGGTGCGCCTGAAGGAGCGCTATCCGGCCCTTTACGAGCAAGCAAAGGAATACGAGCGTCCATTTGAAGGAAGCGGGAATACGTTCACTTGGAGCGAGAGAGAGTCTCTGTCGGAGTTAGAGAAGCCCGAGCGCATGCGTGCGATCAAGGAAGAGCACGCTAAGAGATTGGCGGCAAGCAAACGGAGTGATGCCAATTTAACGCTCGCGGAGATATACGACCGTCAGGGGGATGCAAAAGAGGATAAGGACGACGGATGTCTGATTTGCACGCTGTGACACCTCACGTTTGGAATTCGACGAACGCACCAGAGAGGAAGGTTGTCCCGCAGGCTAGCTATGCAGGGGTTGAGAACGTGCGCTCGGCAGGCCGGGTTCCAACATCGAGTGCTCTGCCGAGCACAGATCAGAAAACATTGCAGTAACTGAAATATGAGTTTCCGCGTTAACGCACGAACGATTCTCCATCTCGGTTCGGAGCTGATTAGTTCCGATGGCGTGGCATTCTATGAATTGATAAAAAACTCATTGGACGCCCGGTCGCCGGAAGTGCGGATAGAGGTGGTTCAACGAATAGGCTTTCACACTTATGATGCCGTGCTTCGTGGGTTGGGCGAACGTAGGACATCTGACAGTCAGCCCGACGGTTCGTTGGAAAAGGCGTCGGGGACTTGGAAGGACATTCGACGGCTCGCCTTAGACGCAGTTGATCCGGATGCTCCAAACGCCAACGAACTGATTGATGAAATTAGCCAAGCGACGACAAAAGGGGAGTTTTCCCGATTGGTTCGCGAGGCGAATTATATCGAGATTGATGACGACGGCGAAGGAATGTCGGCCACAATCCTTAAGGACGTGTATCTCACGATAGGAACGAGAAACCGCGTGCGCCAGCGGGAAGAAGAACGGATGCGCGCGGCGGGACGTGGAAATAAAGTGCGACGAGGAGCGAGGGTAATCCTTGGGGAGAAGGGTTTGGGCCGTCTGTCAGCGATGCGCCTCGGTGATGCGATGGAAGTATTTACAGGGGCCCGAGGTGAAAAGAGATGGAACAATTTATGGATCGATTGGAATGATTTTGCGAACGCCGCAGATGAAGATATTGGAAATATTGAAGTAGAGCCAAAGAAAGCAGGCAAAAAAGATGAGAGTGATACAGGAACACTTATTCGAATCACTGCACTGACGTCGGATTGGTCGCAGGCCAAGCTGGAGGAAATGGCTAGCGACCATTTTTCTAAGCTAGTTGATCCGTTTTCAAGGAAGAAGCTGCCATTGACGATCAGTTACAACGGGACCAACGTAGAGATTCCGGAGTTCGCGGCCTTCATCTTGGAGCATGCCCACGGAGTGTTCTTTGCGGAATACCGGGTAGACAGCAAGCTTGGTCCTCGCCTGCACGCAGAGATGGATTACCGACTTCGAAAGAGAAAGGGATCGCTTGATTTCAGAGGCATTGATTTGGCCAATAGTGCAAATGGTGCAAGCCGGCAAACATTAGAGCGTGTCGGTCCATTTAGCTTGGAGGTGTATTGGTTTAACCGCAGAATCCTAAGCAAGATTGAAGGTATTGGTGACCTTAGCACTGTGAGAAGGCTCCTGGCGATGTGGGCGGGTGGGGTATCCTTGTATAGAGATGGTTTCCGAGTGAACCCGTACGGCGGGCTTAATGACGATTGGCTTGATCTTGATCGGCATGCCTTTTCTACAAGCGGCTTTAAGCTAAATCGAGGACAGGTTGTTGGGCGAGCCAACATTACGAAGGAAGGTAACCCCTATCTAACCGACCAAACAAATCGGGAGGGCTTGACCGATGGACCTGAGAAGCGGGCATTTGTCGGGATGCTTAGTTCGTCGATGGAGTATTTCCGTGGATTTGTGGTTGACGTAGACGACGAGCTGCGGCGGGCGGAGCGGGTCAACGCCGATGATGCGATTGAGCGGTTCAGGCAAGAAGATGATCGCATTGAAGCGTTGTTGCCGCGTCTGGTAAAGGCGCTGTCGAAGACGGCAGGAGGAAGCAGGTTGTCCAAGCAAGTGAAGGAGTCGTTGGCGGCACTTCGGGCGGCGGCTGAAGCTGTGGAGATTGCTTCCCAGGCGCAGGAGCAAGAGCGCGAAAGAGTAATGCACCTGGCAAGCATTGGCCTATTGATCGAGGTACTTGCGCACGAACTGTACCGCGCGACAGCAGGTGGGCTAAAGACGATCCGATCCGCCCGTTCGGGAAAGGACCGGAGGTCGGTTTCAGTTTCGCTGCGAGTTTTGGAAGCGCAACTTCGAACGCTGCAGAAGCGACTGCGGGTTCTCGATCCTCTAAGCACCAATGCACGACAGACAAAGGAGGAGTTTGAGATTACCGAGTGGGTGGGCGAAATAGTCGACGGCTACGCCCGTCAGGCGAGCCGGGCGAAACGGATCGAGTTCACGATGACCATTGTTCCACCAAAGGGCCGCCGACTGATCACGGCTGTTAAGGGAATGTTTGTGCAAGTAATCGAGAACTTATTGTCCAATTCAGTTTATTGGATTGTAGAGATGGACCAATACGATCGGGGTCCCGGAAAGGCAGCGAGAGACGGAGATCAAATTGGGTCCATAGAAGTCACGGTTGAACCGGGCGCAGGCCGAGTGACGGTGGCGGATTCGGGACCCGGAATTCCCGAGGATCGTCGCGAGACGGTGTTTCAGCCTTTCTTCACGACCAAGCGGCAGAAGGAAGGTCGGGGGCTAGGCCTCTACATAGCGAGGCAGATCGCGGAGTATCACGGAGGGACATTGAAACTGGGTGAGGCAAACATGCATGGGTACATCAATAGTCTGGTCTGGAACTTCGGGGGCATCGAAGATGAGTGACGCAGTTATGGGACCCGCCGCTGCGCAGTTGGATGGAATAACTTCTATTGCGGTTATCGATGACGCGTTAGAGTCTTTGGTTTCCATTAAGTTGCCTGCCCAGGAGGAGGACGCGGTAGAGGCGTTCTTCGGTGACTTGAAGGATCAGGCCGTAATTGAGGAATTTGCTGAATGCGGGTTTGATGAGGAAACGCTTAAGGATCGTCCGTTGGTGGCTATCGAGGCGCTTACGGCGCCGAATCGTATCTTGGGTGCTGCGTACGCCGAACTTTCGTCGGTGTCGGAGACGTTGGAAAAGGTAATTCGCGAGCGGCATGCCATGCGCTGCGTCGTAAGAGATATGCGGGAGGCGTCAGGATGCGAAGTCATGGAATTGACGCCAAGTGACGAATTAAATGTTCGAGACAAGCAATTGGTGTTCATCGATTATTACTTGGAAAAGAATAAAGCTGATGGAGATTTGGCTGTAGCGATTGCAAAGAAGATTGAAGATGATCGCGATCCAGACCTGGTTCAACAGATTGTATTGATGTCGTCTTTGGACAGTGTAAGATCTTTCAGAAGAAATTTTCGCCGAACTGTAGGTATCCGAGGCTCGGCATTTGCGTTTGTAGCCAAAGACGATCTAGACGAACCGTGGAAGGTTCGAGCTCATCTGAAAATGTTTGCTGGCGCTCTCCCACATTCGGGTACGATTGGAGAGTACATTAGGGCGGCAAAGGAGAGTTTGAGTAATGCCCGTGATCGTCTGATCGGCGTGTTGGATGACCTAGATCTGGGTGACTACGCATACATCCAGAAATTGTCCCTTCAAGCCGATGGCCATCCGTTGGGAAATTATCTGTCGTGGTTGTTTTCGTCGCATTTGGCAGCACTGGCGTTCGAAGATGATCTTCGAACGCAGCAATCGGAAGTAGACAAGATAGAGTTTGAGGAGATGCTTATCTCGCCGGTGGAACCATCTACGATAGTGGCGACTTTGTACCACGATGCGTTGTTTGAACGAAATGTTGGGCCGTTAGGCCCCCATCCGAGGGAAGCAGAAGGAAGTGACTATCGTGATGTACCGCTGGTCGGGCTTGGAGACGTCTTTGTGGACGCCGGACGAACGAAGGCGGTGGTGATTCTGAGTGCGGATTGCGACTTGGCCTTTGCACCGAATTCGGAACGCAAACCAGATCGAGAAATGCCTGTTCTTGTAGTGGAAGGTGTCCCACGGAAGATTGATGATGTGAGAGCGAATTCGGCCGCTCCTGCTACGGAAGGAGTGAGGCATGGATCTGAAGTTTACCGGATTGATTGGGAATTCAAGACCTATCGAACGGTACCATTAGGGGAATTGGAGGACTATCTCTCTAAGAAGAAGGTTGATTTGTCGGAGCGCGACAGGTTGAGGCCGCTCTATGCGTTGAAGCTGCAAAACGACTTTGGAAGACAGTTGCTACGACCCGGGCATCCAGTTATGCCTCCGTTTCGGAAGGGAGTTCGTGGCGTAATAGTTGGAGCGGGGGATCCACCCGAGACGGTCAACGACCTTGGCGACCTATTTCTTTCTTCGGCACTCGAAGGCGGCAAACGGACAATTAGAGTCACGCCTGCGATTGCGGGACGGCTAAAGCAAGCGCTGGAAGTGCTGCACAGCGAACTATTGGGACGTTTGCCGAATGGGGAGGATGCTGACCAAGAGGATGCTGACCCCTCAGCGAGGTTCCTAAAGGAAAAGGTCAAAGCGATCGGAAAGGTGCTGGACAGCGAGGAAAATTGGGTAGGATTGTTGGGTGAGGTTGAATTGCCAGGAGTAAATGTAGTGAAGAAATTGATGAACGGAGTGTACATAGCGCAGGGTAAGGAATGGCAAGCGCCAAAAGATCCAGCAGTTGTTTTTCAGGTCATCGATATGGAGTCAGGGTGAGGCAACCCGTGGTGGAGAGGAGGGGGCTTGGGGCAACACGGAGGCACCGGAAGGTATGCCGAGGTCGTGTGAATGCAAGCTCCGTTGCCCGCCGCTCATGGGGGCCCGTTATGGCCTTTCAGGCGCGATTGCCCAGTCGCCGTTTCTCGCCGCCGGATTCGCCAAGCGCGCTGATGGCTGCATCTGTTAGGCAATCGGCGCGGCGCCGCCCCGACGATTGGCCGTACAAATGGATGCCGAAACGGCTGGTGCCTCTCGATCGATGACGCAGGACTGGGACGGGGCAAAGATCAGGACTCTCGCCTCCAACACTGCCCAAGGCGTGCACAAGCACCTCCGTACCTTAGAGTCCAACCGTTCGCGTGTGTTACCGCGTTGGATTTGGGAGCTTCTCCAAAACGCCCGGGACTTCGCGGTCGCAAACGCGAGTCTTGTCGTCTCGGTGGAGGTGTGTGGTGGAACTTCCCGCCGCCGGCCAGCCACAGGTTGACCGGATTGCGGAGGCCGTCGACGTCGACGCAGGGCCGACGGTAGACCGAGCACAGCAGGGACATCGTGCGGTTGGCGGGCGACCAGCCATGATCGGCGGTGATCCGGTTGAACCGGGTTTCGACATCGCGGCGCGTGATAGCGTTCAGGGGACGGGTGAGCCAGTCGCCGAGGTAGCGGCCTGGGCGGCCTCGTCCTGCAGCGCATCGTCGTCGAGGTGCGCGTTGATTGCCGTGGCCTCCTGGCGGGTGTCCAAGCAAGCGGCCGACGGTGGTGAGTCCGACGCTGTACATGACCCCCTGGGAGGCGTAGGAATGTCGGAGGTCGTGGAGGCGGAGGCCTGGAAGGCCTGCATCCTCGCGCAGGCCGCGCCAGAACGTCTGGAGTCGCGAACGGTGAGGGTCTCGGGGAACACCCGGCCGACGTCGTCGCGCCGGGGCAGTGCGGCGAGCAGCCGTGCGGCTTCGTGCCCGAACCAAATCGTGCGGGGCCCGGTCTTGGTCTCGGTGAGCCGGGCGCCGGCGCCAGCTGAGGTCGGTCATCGGGCCGTCCCCCCGGCGGTTGGGGAAGACGAAGGCACCCGTGCGGGGCGGGCCGTCGAGGACGTTGCGGGCGGGTGGCGTGAGCTGGATCGCCTTGGATCAACACCGGCACGGAGGGTGTCCAGCCGGTTCAGGACTTCCTCACTGAAACATCAGGGATCCGCTTTGGTGTCCGATGGCATCGGAAACCACGACGCCGCCCGCGTAGCGGTGGGTGGTCGGATCCAGGTAACGGTATTGGAAATCCCTTAGCTGCTGTCCGTAACGGCGCCTTAGCACTTCGGCGCGTGGCTGCACGTGCACATTCGCGACGTGACCGGTGCAATAGGCGAAGCAGGCGATTGGGTAGAGCAGCGCCGAGCAGACGAGGTCGCAGATTTGAAGGCCAGCATGATTCTCACTGTGACCGAAGGTGGGCAGTTCAACAAGGCGCTGATAGCGGCGCGCGGCAAAGCTGAACTTTTGCGTAAAGATTGAGTGAGAGACGCTGACATTCTTGAACTTGTTTCGGCTGTCGGCGATGCATATGCCGATGCCGTTGGTGTGGGTGAGATAATGGTCGAAATAGGCGCAGATGCCCTGAATTGAGGACGTGTACACCGATGTGGCGTGGAAAGGTGAGCCAAGACCCTTTATCCAGATGCGTGCAACCAGCTTGACGTCATGTTGTCGCAAAAGGCCGAGGAGCCGGTCCAGGAAGCCTATGGCATGGTGTTGCTGTCGGGCGTTTCCACGTGTCGCATTGCTTCGAAGGTCAGCTCCCTTGATCTCGGGCAGTATCCGGTCGAGGGACTGGGTGGAAGGGTAGGGTAAATTGGGGAAGTAGCGGTGTTTCAGCCGGAGGAATTCGGAAGTAAGGTCGGGGAGGCTTGCGACATCAACGATAAGCCCGCCAACGACCAGGACGGGCTGATCATTCGGTGAGGGAGGATTGCGAAGAGCCCCAAGGTCGCCAGCTTCGTCAATGAAGCAGACGTGCAATCACACGCTCCCAGAAAAAGCTATGGCCACCTGACGGTGGCCATAGGGTCCGCCGCCCACAAGGGGTCGGCAAAAGAGAATTTCTACAAACATTATGGGAGTCCAGCAGGCGTGTTTCAAGAGCCATCCCTGCATCTCCCGCTTCTTCTCCTGGTACTTCTGCACGAAGCGGCACGGGTTGCCGCCGTCCGTCCGCAGGCCCCAGGCTTCCGCGAGGTTGAACATCTTGTGCACGACCTCGAGGATCCGGTTCGCCTGGTAGGGCGTGGCCCGGTGCCGGTAGTGCAGCGCCGCGATGTGCTTGCGTTCGACTTCATCGACGGCGAGCTTGCCGAGCTCGGGCAGCACGAACTTCTGCACCAGCCAGCGGCCGCTCGCGACGGTCCGCGGCTTGCAGCGCACCTCGACGTGCTCGACGAGATACCGCTGCGCAAGGTCGGCAACCGTGGGGGTGTCGGCAGCCCGCACGACGGGCGGCTCGGGGTCTTCTCCGGCCTTGATGCGCCCGATCATTCCGGCAGCCTTGCGCCGGGCCTGGTCGGCTGTCTCGGGACTTCATCGCGTTGGTGTCGATTTCCAACCACTTCAAACTGATCCCACATTGACACCGCGAATTCGCCCGCCAGTTGTCACATGCGCCGGTCCGGCCCGCCACGGAATGCCCGGACAGTTGCCCGTGACAGTCAGGTAGTCCCGCTTTTCAGCCGCCACTGACGCCAAACGGCGACGAAAACTTACGTCCAAATGATTCCCAATAGATTCCCAATTCGCGAGTCTGGCCTGTTCACGACTACGGAGAATACCTTCTTTTCTGCTTCCAGATCAATGACTTGTGGTGGCGCGCCCGGAAGGATTCGAACCCTCAGCCTCCTGATCCGTAGTCAGGTGCTCTATCCAGTTGAGCTACGGGCGCGGCCAAGTGCAATAGGGTAGTCGGGCGGACCCGTGTGGCAAGGGCCGTTCCGTCAGAAAATCAGCCCGACGTTGTCGATGAGACGGGTGGTGCCCAACTGGGCTGCGGCGAGCAGTCGGGCCGGTGTCCCCTTGCGAACGAGCGCGGGGTCCAGCGTATCCGCTCGGCGCAGTTCGACGTACTCGACTTCCTGGAAGCCCGCCCTGAGGATGGCTTGGCTCGCGTCCGTGACGGCAGCTAGCACGTCCGAGCCGTCCGTGATGCGCCGTGCGGCAGTCTGCAGCTCCCGGTACAGGGCCGGAGCAGATGCGCGTTCATCCGGGTCCAGGTAGCCGTTCCGGGAGGAACACGCGAGGCCGTCGACTTCGCGCACCGTCGGGACACCGACAACTTCCACCGGTATGTCGAGGTCTCGCGCCATCCGCTCGATCACCTTGAGCTGCTGATAGTCCTTTTCGCCGAACACGGCGACGTCCGGCAGACATTGGAGGAACAGTTTCGTCACCACCGTTGCGACCCCGACAAAATGGCCCGGTCGGGCGGCGCCGCACAGGCCTTCTGCCGGGCCGGTCACCACGACCGAGGTGGCAGCGCCATCCGGGTACATCTCGTCCACCGGCGGCGCAAAGACAAGCTCCACGCCACCTTCCCGCAGCTGCCGAAGATCCGCTTCCTCGGTTCGGGGGTACTCGGCGAGATCCTCGTCGTCGCCGAACTGACGTGGATTGACGAAGATGCTCGCGACCACATGGTCGGCGCGGGTGCGGGCGTCGTCGACGAGCGCCGCGTGCGCCGCGTGTAGCGCTCCCATCGTCGGAACGAGCGCGACGCTGCTGCGGGCTTCCCGCCATTGCTGTACCGCGGCCCGGAGCGCCGCGACTGTGCGAACCGTCTTCATGCCCTGGTGCCTAGTCCGACCGGGTCGGCCGATCCGGGTCCGACGCCGTCAACGAAGCGCGTGCGGCCCAATCAAAGCTTCCCGGAACCGGTGCTTCAAGTAGGTGCCGTCACGCGGCGGGAGTTCGGCGGGTGGTCCGGACAACTGACCCGGTACCCGTGCAACCGCGAACAGGGGGCCGCGCACTGCCGCCCCCAGCTCACCGACCGCGCCGGCCAGTTCCTCCAGTCCGGCCGCGTCGGAAACGATACGCGAATCGGGGATTCCGGCTGCCCGCGCGATACCGGCAAGGTCACAGCTGCCGGCGGTGTGGGACGATTGGCCGCCGGTTTCGCCGTACAGTTCGTTGTCGACCACCACGATCGCCAGGTTCCCGGGCGCAATTCGGGCGACCGTGGCCAAGCTGCCAAGGCCCATCAACATCTCGCCGTCACCGGTCAGGACCAGCACACGCCGGTCGGGACGGCTGAGCGCAAGACCCAATCCCGTGCTGGCAGCCAAGCCCATGCCGCCCCACAGGTAGTAGGTGAGGTCCCGGTCTCCCGCCTGGCTGGCGTCCCAGCAAGTGCCACCCAGGCCTGTCACGACCAGCAGGTCGGGATCCGTGCCGATCAGTCGTCCGGCGATCTGCTGGCGGGTCAGCGTGCTCGTGGTCATCGGAAGGCCTTGGTGCCGATGAGGCGCTGGGTCAGCAGCACGGCAACCCGCTGCGACGAATCAAACGCAAGCCGCGCAGCGGCAAGGGTGGTATCTGCAACGTCATCCGGACGGTGCACATCCAGCACGCGGCAGTCGACTGCCACAAGCACGTCGCGGGTTGCCCGGCCCAGCGGCACCTGCCACGGATTGAACTCGCCCCATTCGCCGCGCATCGTGATGATCATCAGCAACGGGAACTGCCCGGCTTCGGCGAGCGACGCAATCGCATTGATGCAATTGCCGAGCCCGCTTGACTGCATGAGCAGGGCGGCGCGTTGGCCGCCAAGCCAAGCCCCGGCCGCCAGGCCCACGCCTTCTTCCTCGCTCGTGAGGCCGGTCACGGCGATTCCAGGATCATGCTCGCAGCGGTCGATGAGACGGGCGTGGCCAGCGTCGGGGACGTGGCCGACTTGATCGATTCCGACTCGTTTCAACGTGTCGTACAGCGCATCGGGCCACGTCACTGGCGCGGAAACGGGCAACGGTACCGGGGCCGTCATCAGAGTTCCCGTCGGAGGCTTTCGGCCGGGACCCAGCCTTCGACATCCCCAAGCTCGATGCGGAACCA
Source organism: Alphaproteobacteria bacterium (assembly GCA_022824395.1). Taxonomy (GTDB): domain Bacteria; phylum Pseudomonadota; class Alphaproteobacteria; order TMED109; family TMED109; genus VXPW01. The sequence goes on along the minus strand of JAJDZX010000047.1, from coordinate 12,421 downwards.
GCCAGTCGTCTCCCCCACGATCTGGAGTCGCAGGCCGCGACCCACCACGAAGCCGGACACGCAGAAGTGCTTTCCGGGACCCATGTGCACGGCCGCGTGGGGACGGGCAGTCAGCAGGCGGGAGTTCATGAACCGTCTCGCGGCGCCACGATCGGAGGTGAACGAGCGGCAGCCGGCTGTTCGTTTCTTGGCCGGGACGAAATCCGCTTCCATCGCGTCCCGGATGTCGCCTTCGGAACCGGTCATCAGGGTGGCCAATTGAAATGCCTGGTCCGCGCTGTGAGCGGGCTGCGGCGCCAGACCGGCGAGGAACATGGTCGCGAACGCCAGAACCAAGGCCATTACCAAAGCGGTACAGCCGCAAATCGGACGGGGTGTGATCATGGATGTCTCCAAAGCCCGAGGATCTGCCGGCAATCTATCGCGTACGCCGGCCGATGCACGTCAATTCTCCACAAGTTTCCCTGCTTCGCAGCCGCGTCAAACTTGCTTTGTCAGGACATCCGTATATGGTTGGTAATGTGCAAAAGAGGTTCTCACCTCGCATCTGCGCTGTGGGAACGGAGGAGGAAACCTATGGGCCATGTTTGGCTAAGCGAGCGGGAGCAGGCGCTGGTCGATGGAGCCGAAAAGCTCGATCTCGATCTCCCGGTTCCGACGCAGATTGTCTCCAACGGGGAGTATCTACCCCCGAAGCAGTCTGAAACCCAGAAACGCGTCGAGCAGCGTATGCTCGACCTCGCCGAGGAGAACGCGAAATACCTCGGCATGAGCCGGCGTGCGTTCATGCACACGAGCTGCGGTATGGCGACTGCGTTCCTCGCCATGAACGAGATTTATGGCGGTGGAGTCTTCCAGGTCAGCGAGGCGGAAGCACGCGACCCTGAGATGATGAGCGAGCGCGACAAGGCGTTGTCGGGTCAGTTCATCCTGGACGACCAGACCCACTTCCTGCGTGATGACTTCGCACACGAAGCCATCCTCGGTCTGGGCGAGTTTGCCGCGGAGCACTGGAACCCGAAGCTGAAGGAAGAAGGCCTCAGCCTCGCGCGGTACAAGTTCGAGAACTACATCCGCGAACTCTGGTACACCAGTGACACGAAAATGGCGCTGCTCTCGGGTGCGCCGTTCGACGACCCGACCTGGTGGCTCCTGTCCAACGAGCAGATCACGGCCGCCCGTGACCTGGTGAACGACTTTGCCGGCGCGCGGCGGATGCTCGCGCACAGCGTCATCACGCCAGGCCAGCCAGGGTGGATGGATGCGGTTGACCAGGCGATCGAAACGCTTCAGCCCGAGTCATGGAAGTCCTACACGATCGGTGACCCGCTGTCGCCGTCGAAGTACCCGTGGCGCTTGGACGATGAAGAGATCATGTACCCCTTCTACGAGAAGTCGCTGAAGGCGGGCATCAACACGATCTGCACGCACAAGGGCCTGCTGCCTCCGGACTACGAGGTGTCATTCCCGGGCGTGTGGCAGTACGCCACCCTGGACGACCTCCCGCAGGCCGCCAAGGACTGGCCGGACATGAACTTCGTGATCTACCACTCCGGTCTGCGGCCGTTCCTTGAGCTGCCCGATCAGGCCTGGAAGGAGTTCGAGGAGTCCGGCGGCGAGATCAAGTGGGTGACCGACCTCACCCGCATCCCGGAAGAGCACGGTGTCTCCAACGTCTACGGTGAAATCGGAACATCGTTCGCGAACTCCGCCGTGGCGCACCCGCGCTTCTCGGCTGCCCTGATGGGCACGCTCGTTCGCGACCTCGGCGCCGACCACGTGATCTGGGGATCGGACACGGTCTGGTACGGATCGCCGCAGTGGCAGATCGAGGCCCTGCGCCGGCTCGAGGTGCCCGAGGACATGCGTGCGAAGTACAACATGCCGTCCCTGGGCGGGCCGAACAGCCTGACCAAGCAGGCCATCTTCGGGTTGAACGCCGCCCGTCTCTACGACGTGGGCGTGCAGTCAGCATCCGAGATGCCGGACATGCCGAACTTCTCCGAGGACCGGCTGGCGCAACTGGCGCAGCAGTTCCGGGAGGAGGGCGGAGTACCGTCCAACAAGCGGTACGGCTACGTCCGCACCGCCTGAGAAGGTTTGCTTCTGGGGGGAGCGCGGAAATCCGCGCTCCCCTTCTTTCTTGCGATGCCTCGGGCAGAACGCGCCCCGCTTTCAGTACTGGGCGGCGATCGGCACAGGCATCTGGAAGGGCATTATGCGTAAGTTACTGATTGCGACAGGTTTCCTCGTGGGTTCGTTCGCGGCTTCCGCGGCACAGGCCGACATCATGTCGGTGAAGGGCGAGGAGGCCCGGCTGTATTTCCAAGGGCTGTACCCGGCGTACATCCTGTTCCTTAAGGGCGGAATCCCCGAGGACACGCCAGATGCCTGGGTGGACAAGCCTTACATGGCTGTCCTGGATGTCCAGGGCGGTCCCGAAGCGGGGAAGAGCGTCATCCTCCATTTGGTCACGACCAGCGAACGCAGCCCGCAACCCGAATGGTGCGTGACCGAGGGTGCCGGGGAGTTCGGGGGCCATGGCCCGACCTGCATCAACTCCGACGCGCCGAAATCGATGAATCAGCTCCGTTTCAAGGTGAAGGTCCGGTACGCGAACGAGGCGGAAAACCTTCCCGCTGAATTGCAGGACCGCGATTGGGCGGAATACCCGGAACTGCCGGGACGCCGCGAAAGCGAGGTGTTCGGCCCGGCTGAGCTGCACATCGTCCGCGAGTAGCGGCATCCGATTTGATGCACCTAGCCGCCCCGGAAGGCGTTGGCCAGCCGGGGCGGCTTGCTTCGCAGCCTGCGAGTTGATGGGCAAGTGGCTTGCCCGCCCTGCTGAGAAACTGCCGCTTCCTGCCTAGGTTCCCGTTTCCTGCGGACCTGTCGGTCTCCCTGCCCGCGTTGAAACCTGCGAATGCCGTACCGCGACAAGACGCCGCCATCGCCGGAAACGGCTCGGAATTCCGTCTACTCGTCCACGCGCAACCTCTCTCAGCCGACAATCTGCCTTCCAGGGAGCCTCGCGTACGATGTGCGGCTTCAGATGGAGGGACTGCACCTGCTGGCCGCGCTGCCCGACGACAGCATCCCGGTGGTCATCTTCGATCCGCAGTACCGGGGCGTACTGGAACACCTGGCCTACGGCAACGAGGGAGAAACGCGAGGCAGTCCCCGCCGGGCGTTGCGGCAGATGAAGGGAGAAATTCCCGAATTCGTGCGTGCAATCGACCGGGTGCTCGTGCCGAGCGGTCACCTGTTCCTGTGGATGGACAAGTACCATCTTTGTTCGGGCTTCCAGGACTGGATGGCTGGTACGCGACTTGAGGTCGTGGACATGATCACCTGGAGCAAGAAGAAGATCGGAATGGGCTACCGTTCGCGTCGGGTGGGTGAGCACGTGGTTGCGCTGCAGAAGCCGCCGCGCCGGGCGAAGGGGGTCTGGACCCGCCACGACATCCCGGATGTCTGGATCGAGCCGGTGGCCCGAAGCGGGCACACCCACCGGAAACCGGTCGGCCTGCAGGCGGCCCTGATCGAGGCCGTGAGCAACCCGGGCGACGTGATCGTCGATCCGGCAGCGGGTTCATTCTCCGTGCTGGAGGCCTGCCGACAGACGGATCGACGATTCCTGGGCTGCGATATCAACGGCTGACCGGTGCCCGGGTGGCGCGGCCCACTCGGCCCGTCACATCCGCCGCCTGCGAACGGTTACCGGCCCGTGAACTGCGGTTCGCGTTTTTCGGCGAAGCAGGCGACGCCCTCCTTGAAGTCCTCACTCGAAAAGCTCTTTTCCATTTCCCGGTCCGCGATGGCCAGTGCCTCATCCAGACCATCACCAAGCGCCTCCCAGAGCTGGCGCTTCATGATGCGCGTCGACCGCGGCGAGACCTTCGTGGCCAGCATGGTGGCGTAACTGTTCACCGACGGAAGGAGGTCGTCGGCGTCGAACGCGGCATTGACCAGGCCCAGTTCGGCCGCTTCGGTACCGGAGATCCGGCGGGCCGACAGCAGGATGTCCTGTGCCCGGGAAAGTCCCACCAGACGCGGCAGCAGCCAGCTGATTCCGTGCTCTGCCACGAGGCCACGAGCGCTGAAGGCACTTGAGAACACGGCCTCTTTGGCGGCGAAACGCAGATCGCACCAGAGCGCCAGGACCAGTCCCAGTCCCGCTACCGGACCATTGATTGCTGCAATGATCGGCTGCGGCACGGTCGGAAACCAGGTGTGTGCGCCCTGAAACCCCTTGGGCGCGTCGGGGTCGAAGGGCGCCGGTCGGCCGCTCGAGCCTTCCGAGCCCGGTTCGATGGCCTGCAGGGCTTCGATGTCGGCGCCGGCGCAGAAACCGCGCCCCGCTCCCGTCAGGATGATCACGCGAACCTCGTGGTCATCGGCGAGGGTCCGAAAACAGGTTCGAAGCTCCCGGCTCATGTGGGGAGTCCACGCGTTCAGCCGGTCGGGCCGGTTCAGTGTGACGGTGGCGATGCCGCGTTCGACACGCACGAGGATTTGCTCAAAGGTCATGAGGATATTGCCTGGTTCTGGGAATAGGGCCGGTGCCCCGGGGGCCGAGAGTCCGTCCACCGGACATCGCCGGTGGTGTCATGGCAGCCAGCTGCGTCGATCTTAGCAAGGTGCCGGAACGGCTTGGCTCCGCTGGCCGGCTGGCGTGGGCCGGTAGTTCGGGCGACCACGCTGCCCGACGTTGCGCGGGCTGCCACGCACGGGAGTCCGTCGACGGCTACCGTCCGGGCGGTGCCGGCTTGATGACCCGCACCGGTCCGTCAGCCTGAGGGCGGAGGGAATCCTGCCGCCGGCGTCCGCCGGTACCGCTCCCACGGAGTGGTGCCGGTCACGGGACAGGGGCCGCCTGCCCGGACCGGTTCAGGCGGTGCAACCGGCTTCGGGTGCGATCGTCCCCAGCCGCTCGGTGACCTCGAGGCCGTTCCCGCTTCCCCGTGCGGCGACAATGTCCAGATGGGCGTGGCGCGATCCCGCATCGATCGTCACGGGCCCGGTCGGGGTGTCGAACGTCAGGCCCGTGAGACCCTCGAGTACCGCGCTGGCGTGCACCTCTCCGGCCCTGTCTGCAGCGGCGGCGATCGCGGTGAGCGCGATATGATGGGTGTAGGCGTAGTACGTTGCCGGGACATCGCTACCGCCCAGCCGCTGCATCCGCGCAACCAGGTCGGGCACGCCGCCGCTGGAATCGCTGGCAACGAACGGCGCAACCGTGGTGACCTCGGTCGACTCCGCCACCGGGAGCAGGCGGGCGTGCATCTCGTTGAAACCGACCCAGCCGAACTTGATTTGCTCCAGCAACCCCAGTTCACGGGCCTGGTGGACGAATTGCACGCCGGGCATGCGCGGGACGCAGAACAGCACGGTATCCGCGCCGGTGTCGGCGATCCAGCGGATGATGGGCCGGAAAGCCGCTTCATCGATCGGGGTAAGGGCCTGGCCGGTCACCGATCCGTCGAAGGTGTAGATGACCTTGAGGATCGCCTGGCGAAAACTCGACAGCTGCCAGCTCGAATAGGTGCCGATGAGAAAGTAGCTGCGCCCCGTTCCGCCGTCGATGTGGCGCGCCAGCGAGAAGATGTCCTGATTCGGTGTCGGTCCGACGGAAAAGTAGTTGTCGGCACAAAACAGGCCTTCGTTGTTCGTCGCCGAAATCAGCGGGACGCCGAACTCCCCGAAGGCGCGGGCAGCAGTTTTTCGCCCGGCCGCAATGAAGGGGCCCACTGCTGCGGAGACGTTCTCGTCGTGCACGAGGCGGGCGCAAGTCTCAGCGAGGCCGAGCGGCGTGGTCCCCGTGTCGACGTACACGATTTCGATGGGTCTCCCGAGTACGCCGCCGGACCCGTTGACGGCGTCTGCTGCGGTTTCGAGGCCAAGGCGCATCTGCGCTGCGTGCTGCTCAAGGCCGCCGGTCAGCGGCAGCAACGCGCCCACGCGGAGCGCCTTGCTCTGTCCGATCGCAGGAACGGGAATAAGGCTGGCGGCCCCGCTTGCGGCAAGCCCGGCGAGGACAGTTCGACGATGGAGATGGCGAGCGCCCCGTGAGACTTTCATTCGTTTTCCTTCCGGGATGGCGCGATGACCCGGCGCCCGTCGTAGGCGCGCAAGGCCGATTCTAGCAGCACCGTCACCAGGGCCTCCTGCCATCAGGCCGCGGGCAGGCGCGGTTCCGGGTCGGTTGACAGAAGCTGGCTGCGGGCGGCGGAGCGGTGTGGAAGCGCCGGGGGCGCCGTCATGATGCGGCAGACGGTGCGGCTTCGACGTCCTTTCCGAACAGACGCACCCTTGCGCCGGTCAGCATGTCCCTGAGCTTCCCCCGGATTGCCCACAGGCACAGCAGCGAGGGAATGACCATCAGGGTGGTGATGACGAAGAACGTTCCCCAATCGCCGCCCAGGTAGTCGACCAGCGTGCCGGACGATGCCGCGAAGAGCGTTCTTCCCGCCGTGCCGATCGACGCCAGCAGCGCGTACTGCGTTGCCGTGTAGGTCCGGTCGACCAGCATCGAGATAAAGGCGACAAAGGTGACGGTCGCGAAGGCGCTGGTCAGGTCGTCCATGACGACCGCGGCCGCGAACAACGCTTCCGACTTTCCTGTCCAGGCCAGTGCCGCAAACATGAGGTTGGTCAGGGCCATGGCGATTCCCGCCACGAACATGGCGCGCACCAGACCGATACGGATTGCGCACAATCCGCCGAGCACGGTGAACACGACTGTGGTGACCCAGCCCAGCCCCTTGGAGTACAGCGCGATATCGGATTTGGAAAAACCGATCTCCTTGTAGAAGACAAGTGACATGCGCCCCATGAACGCTTCGCCGATCTTGAACAGGAACACGAAGCCGAGCACGGCGGCCGCGATCGCGAACCCGTTTCGTCGGAAGAAGCTCATCAACGGTCCGACCACGGTGCTGGCCAGCCAGGCGCCGGCGCGCCCGAGGTGTCCTGCGGTCGCCACGCGGCCGGCCACCAGTTCCTCGTCTGCCGCCTGAGCCGCGATCCGAGCTTCGGGTGCCGGCTCGCGCACGAACATCAGTCCGATGTTGCAGAGAATGACGACCACGCCGAGCACGAGGAATGTCACCTGCCAGTAGTTGTCGATCCCCGCGCCCTGCAGGCCTGCCGCGGTCTCCAGGGCCACCACGCCGCCGAGCTTGTAGCCCGTCCACCATCCGACGACGGCGGTCGCCGCGCCGGCTGCCATCGTCTCGCTCTCCGTGGTGCCGATCTGCTCGATTCGCAGCGCATCGATGGTGATGTCCTGGGTTGCGGAGGCGACGGCAATCACGAGTCCGATGGCGACGACGCCGGCGAGGTTTGCCGACGGCTCGATGGCGCTCCACGCCACGAGGCACAGGAGGATGACCGCCTGCAGGGCAACGATCCAGGCGCGCCGGTGGCCCAGACGGGGAGACAGCCACGGTATGCGGATCCGGTCGACGAACGGCGCCCAGAGGAAGTTGAACGCGTAGACGCCGAAGATCAGGCCTGCCCAGCCGATGGCGGTTCGGCTCAGGCCGTCTTCCTGCAACCAGAGGCTGAGGGAGCTGCCGATCAGCACCCAGGGAAAGCCGCTGATGATCCCGAGGAGGAAGATGCGGCCCATGCGCCGCTCCAGGTAGGTGGCCATGGATGCCCGGATGCTTGGCATGGGGATGGTTCCGAACTCAGGTGAAGCGGTCGGCTGGGAAACGTCCGCGACGGGCCGCAGGGTAATCCCGTGGACGGAAACGCAGTATGGAGGTTTCCGCGCCGGGCGCGAACGGAGGGCGGGGGCCCGACACCGACCGGGAACCTGTCGGAGCCGGGAGCGGCGCGGGTGCCGCCGGCAAGCAAGATCCTGACGGTCCAAGGCGATCCAGCCGATCGGCCCGCGGGAAACAAGTGCCCGCCCCGACCGTGACGTTGGCGTCACGGTCCGGATTGCCGAATTGCGGGAAGAACGTGCCGCCGGCGTCCAGTGGGCGGACGCCCACGTGTCAACCGAACGCCGGTCGCGATATATTGGCCGCGATGCGCTGCCGGACGCCTGCGCTGCGGTCGCACGGCAGTTCCCGTCTTCCGACGACCTGTGCCGAAGGAGGCCTCCATGGCCGAATACCGGGCTCCGCTCGCCGACCTCCAGTTCGCGTTGAACGACGTCGCCGATCTTGAAGCTGTGTCAGGCAGTAACGGCGCGACGCCGGAACTCGTCGCTCAGGTGCTGGACGAGGCGGGCCGGTTCGCCAGCGAGGTGCTGGCGCCACTCAACCGTTCCGGCGACCTGTCCGGGGCCCGGATCGAGAACGGCGTGGTACGGGTTCCCGACGGCTTTGCCGAGGCCTATGGACGTTTCGTGGACGGCGGCTGGAATGCGGTCTGCGGGCCGACCACCTGGGGCGGGCAGGGGTTGCCCTGGGTCGTGAGCACGGCGCTCAACGAGATCTGGCAGTCGGCCAACATGTCGCTGGCGAACTGCATGATGCTGACGCAGGGGGCCGTGGAACTTCTGACGCACCACGGCACGGAGGCGCAGAAGCGGACCTATCTGCCCAAGCTCATCAGCGGCGAATGGTCCGGGACGATGAACCTGACGGAGCCCCACGCCGGTTCGGATCTCGGGCGGCTGCAGACCCGTGCGGAAGGGGCCAACGGCGCCTGGCGACTCCGCGGCCAGAAGATCTTCATCACCTTCGGCGACCACGATATGTGCGACAACATCGTGCATCTGGTGCTGGGGCGTCTGCCCGACGCACCGCCCGGGGTGCGGGGGATCTCGCTCTTTCTCGTTTCCAAGCGAGACGTCCTTGAGGACGGATCGCTCGGCGCTCACAACGATGTGCGGGTCAATTCGCTGGAACACAAGCTAGGCCAGACGGCCTCGCCCACGTGCGTACTGATGTACGGCGATGATCAGGGTGCCCGCGCCGAACTCGTCGGTGAGCCGCATGGCGGTCTCAAGACGATGTTCACGATGATGAACCACGCGCGTCTCAACGTCGGCATCCAGGGCGTCGCGATCGCCGAGCGCGCCTACCAGCAGGCCGTCGAGTACGCGCGAGCGCGGGTTCAGGGATCACCCATCGAGGAGCCGCGCGCCGCCGCCGTCGAGATCATCCGTCATCCCGATGTCCGGCGCATGATCATGGACATGAAGGCAAAGACGGAGGCGGCGCGCGCGTTGGCGATCGTGACTGCGGAAGCCCTCGATCGGGCCCGTGCGCACCCGGACGCGGAGGTGCAGGAGCGCTCGGCACTCCGCGCCGAGATCCTGGTCCCGATCATGAAGGGCTGGGGCACAGACCAGGGCGTCGACGTCGCCTCAACGGCCCTTCAGGTGCACGGTGGCATGGGGTACATCGAGGAAACCGGCGCGGCCCAGCACTACCGGGATGCCCGGATTCTCCCCATCTACGAGGGCACCAACGGGATCCAGGCGCTGGACATGCTGCGCCGGAAGTTGCAGCTCGCGGACGGTCAGCCGTTCCGGGAACTGATATCCGACATCAAGGGTGCTGCCGCGGACCTGGCCGAAAGCCCGGGCGGGGATTTGCCGGCGATCGGCCGGCACCTGGCGCAAGCTGCCACGGCAGCGGGCGAGGCCGGAGCGTGGCTCGCGGGGACGTACAAGGATGATCCCTGTGCGGCTGCCGCGGGCGCGACCCCGTTCCTGACGCTGCTCGGCTTCACGGCGGGCGGCTGGACCATGGGGCGCGCCGCCCTGCGGGCAGCCGAGCGGATCGGTGGCGGTGACACCGACCCGTTCCTCGCGACGAAGATCCAGACCGCCCGGTATTTCGCCGAGATGCATCTACCGACGGCTGCAGCCCTGACGGGGCCGATCCAGGCGGCCCACCACACGGTCGACGCCGCCGTCGCGGCCTGAGGCCGACGCCGCCATTCCGTCAGGCCGCGGGCGACAGGCTCTCCCCGTGCATCGCGAGACCGCCGTCAGGTCCGCGGATCCAGAGTTCCGCGCCCGTCTCGGTGCTGTGGCCCTCCGCGCGGATCGGCGCATTGGCGAACATGGGGCGAAGGGCCCGGAAGGTGAAGGTGTCGGGGCACGCCATCCGGCCCTCGTGGCGGAGCGTCTCCAGAAGTAACGTGGCCATCAGCGGCCCGTGGACGATGAGGTCCGGGTAACCCTCGACCTCCCGCACGTACGGGGCGTCATAATGGATCCGGTGTCCGTTGAACGTGATGGCGGAGTACCGGAACAACATCACCGGGTCGGGCCGCACCACGCGGGACCACTGCGCTTCGGCTGGCACGGCCTTGGGTTCCGGTGCGGCAGCACCCGGTTCCGGAGCACCGCGGTAGACCAGGTTCTGGGTTTCCTCGATGCAGGTGTCCTCGCCGGAGGCAATCGTATGGCGCACCGTCACGAAGACGAGCGGCCCGGTGCGTCCTTCCTTCTCGTCAACGCGCGTGACCTCCGAAGTCCGCGTGGCGGTCGCGCCGATTCGCAGCGGTGCGAACCATCGCAGCTTGCCGCCGGCATACATGCGGCGGGGGAGGTGGTCGATCGGCGGCAGGAAATCCCCGCGGCGGGGGTGGCCGTCGATGCCGATCTGGTCCGGGGCGACCGCCTCCAGGAAATAGCTCCAGTGCCAGCCTGGGGGGAGCGGATCCCCCGGGCCGGGCGCCGGTGCGTCCAGGGTGGCGGCGAGCGCCTGCGCCGGCCATTGGGTGATGACGTCCTCTTGGACCCTGGGTTGCGGTGTCCAGTCCTTGGTCATGCCGAAAACTCCGCGCGAATGGCGTCCGAGTGCTCGCCGAGGCTCGGCACCGGCCGGTAGGCGGTCGTGGCCCCGTCCACGTCATTGGGCGGTGCGATCGTTTCCACGCGCCCGCCGGGTGTCTCGTACCGGATCAGCCGCAGAGCCGGGTGACCTGCGAGGTCGGCCACATCGTTGAGCGCTCCGCAGGCGATCTTCGCCTTGCGCAGGCGCTCGAGCAGGACTGGCCGATCCTCACTTCCGAACGCGGCACAGATGATCCTGTCGAGGTCGGCGCGGTTCTGGAACCGGTCGCCCACCGTCCGGAACCGCGGGTCGTCCGCGATGGCCTCGTCTTCCAGCACGTCGCGGCACAGCATGCGCCATTCGCGCTCATTCTGGATCGATATCAGGACGAATCGCCCGCACCGCGCGGGAAACGCGCCGTAGGGCGCGATGGAGGGATGCGTGAGACCCAGCCGCTGGAGGTCCACGGCGCCGTACCGGCGGCTGAGGTAGGGGACCGACATCCAATCGGCGATCCCGCCGAAGAGCGACGTGCGGATGCCGCAACCCAGACCGGTGCGGGTCCGCCGGAACAGCGCCTGGAGAATGGCGGCATGCGCGTTCACGCCGGCGCCCAGGTCGCAGATGGGTACCCCGACGCGGGCCGGGCCGTCCGGAGTGCCCGTGAGCTCGCAGACGCCGCTTTCCGCCTGCACGAGCAGGTCGTACGCCTTCATGTCCTCGTAGCTGCTGTCACCGTAGCCGGAGATATCGACTGTGATGAGCCGGGGGTTCGCTTCCCGGAGTGCCTCGGAGCCGAGACCCGCCCGGTCGGCGGCGCCGGGCGCCAGATTCTGGATGAACACGTCGGCCCGGGCGGCAATTGCGCGGAGCAGGGCCTGATCGTCCGGGTCCTTGATATTGGCGACCAGGGACTCCTTGCCCCGGTTCAGCCAGACGAAATACGCGCTCTGATCGAGCACGACCCGGTCATAGTGGCGTGCGAAATCCCCGGCGTCCCGTTCGACCTTGATGACCCTCGCGCCGGCGTCCGCCAGCCGCGCGGTGCACAGCGGCGCGGCCACGGCCTGTTCCAGCGACAGCACGAGAATGCCTTCGAGATCCTGCATTGGTGTGGCCCTTGGATTAGGCTGTGGACTTAACTGATTGTCCTGCGAGACCTCGCAGAAAGTAGCGTATCACGGCCAGCAGCACGGCGGACAGGTAGTTTCTGGCCCGCTTTTCGTATTTCGTGGCTATTCTCAGTAACGCTTTGAATTGGCAGATGAAGCACTCAATCTGGCTGCGGCGGCGTGGAGTTCCCAGTCCAATTCCTGCGGCTCTTTCCGGTTTGCCCTAGAGGGGATCACGGCCACCCCGCCGGCTTCGGCGACGAGGGCCAGGATGACGTCCGTGTCATCGGCCTTGTCGGCGATCACCGGGGTTGCGGACTCGGGGCCGGCGAGCAGTTCCGGTGCCCGCGTGCAGCCGGCCTCCGGCGCCGGCGCAGCAACTCCCTTTCGGACTCGGTCATGTCGTGTCGTCCGCCCGGTGCCGAATCTCACGAAAGTAGCCACCGATTCTCATTCAAAGTAGCCACCGAATCTCACGAAAGTAGCCACCCCGTTCTCAGCTAAGTAGCCACCCCTGCCGGCGCTGGATGTTGATGCGGCGGACAGGATGCCGTTCTA
>JAJDZX010000063.1 GCA_022824395.1 Alphaproteobacteria bacterium | reverse complement strand
GGCCTGGCGCCGCCAGCGCCGCCCGGTCACCTGGCAGGACCAGTGCCAGAGCCTCACCGCGCTGCGCCGTGATCCGCTGTTCACCGACTTCCGCGCCCTCGACCTCCGCATCCAGCGCGCCCCGCTGAGACGCGTCGACCGAGCGTTCCGGGCGTTCTTCCGCCGCTGCCGGGCCGGGGAGACGCCCGGCTTCACGCGCTTCAGGCCCGCCAGCCGGTGGCGCACGATCGACCTCGACGATGCCTCGCCCGGCATGGTCCGCCGCCAAGGCCGCCACACCGTCCTCGCCGTGAAGGGCCTGGCGCCGATGCGCCTCCGCACCTCGCGGCCCCTGCCGGCGTCGACCATGCTGAAGAGCGTCCGCATCGTCCGCAAGCCGGTGCGCGCCGAAGTGCACCTCTGCTACGCCCTGCCGGCCGGCGCGCCGGCCCCGGCGGCCGACGCCACGCCGGCCCGCCCGGTCGGGATCGACGTCGGCGTGGCCCGGCGTCTCACGCTGTCCACCGGCGAGGCGCTGGCCCGCCGGACGCCGGTATCTTTAGGCCCTTGCTGGCTTGGTCGTCCTGAACTGCCGAGAATTTGAGCTGCACGCCGGCGAGCGAAAAGCGCAGCGCTTGCTCGCGATTCTTTCCGGCAGCTTCGGCGCCTTTGTCCGCAAGGCCTGGAGGCCATGCTTCGCCGTCTGCCGGCTCGACGGTGATCGCTCCGGAGAGGTCCTGCCCCAAGGCCCTGAGCAGATAGAACTCGCGCTCCGCATGTACTCCGGCAAGGCGGGCGAGGTATTCCCGAGCCATCGTCGTCCTTCCCGTCATCATCGAGGCGGTAAGCCGGTCGTGGTGGCGATGGCTGTGCGGACGGGGCGTGCGCAAGCCGGTTGCGCAGGCTTTGTCCGGCGTTCACCGATTCCCGGAGCGCCTGAAGGTGCTCTGCGGGAATGCTTGCCGCGTCGCGGGTTGCCCTTGAAAGCGCTGAGAGCCTCCGTCCTCCCGTCGCGAGATTCCTGTACCCGTGTTGCAGTCCGCGGATCCGCTTGGCCAGGTCCTGAAGCGCTGCCAGTTCGTTGCCGACGTCGCGCAGATCTTTGAGAGTCCGGAAGCCTCCCGGAGCTTCTTCAGTTCGCTCAGATCGGGATAAACGGTGCTGAGGTTCCGGACTGCGTCCAGAGTTCGATTGAGTTCCTTGATGGCCAGCGTTGGTGCAGTGGTGGGGATGGTGCTGCGCACGACACTGTCCACCGCAGGCACGGCCTTGCGCGGGACCAGCCTGAGGTCGAGATCGCGCGCGCGCCAGCTCGGTGAGACTCGACAGGCGGATGTCGGTTCCGCCGCTCTCGATCTTGGAGATAAGGCTTTGCGGCACGCCGGTGCGCTCGCTCAAGGCCCGCTGGCTGAGGCCCTTGGCTGTTCTTGTGCCCTTGAGCGTGTCGATAATGTCCTGCGTTGCGTGGTTCATTGACGCCCCGCAAACGTGTGCAGGCGCTGGACTATCGCCGGACAGGACGGAAAGAGGACGGGGCCCCGTTTACACCGCGTGAGGTATCGCGCGCGTCTGCATGTTGCTCATTGACGGGCTGCCCCGCCCCGCGCGTTTGCGGTGTTCTGTCTCCGCCTCCCGCCGCAGCCGGCGGCTTGCGCTGGTGAGCGCCGCACGTGCTTACGACGCGCGGTGGTACAACTATCGGCGTAACCACGCTTGACTACCATTTCGGTGCCGATCCTGCACAAGTATCGCCGGCCTCCGCACCTGGTCCGACGGCTTGACGGACCAAATCCGATTGGTACGGATTGGTTGTCAGGCGTATGAATCCCCCATATGCTGCAACGAATCAGACGGGGCACTAGACCTGTCGATTCGTCGGCCTGCATCAGGAGGAGTTCCAATCATGCAAGACCTGCCCCGCACCGGTATTGGTGTCCTCGTCGTTGTCCTTGCCGCGCTGACACTCTCTGCGTGCGCCACTGGTTGCGGTACAGAGTGTGAGGACAGGTTGGCGTTGCTGAGTTCCGCCGCCGAGGCCAATGCCGCCGCTGCCGAGGCTGCAAATCAGGCCGCCGCTGCCAACAGCGCGATGATCGCGGAGAACTCCGACGGAGACACTGAACTGCGCCGCCTGGTGGAACGCGCGATGGCGATGGCCGAGCAGAACCGTGCCGCGCTACGCACGCTGAGCGAGAAGGTCGACCGCATGTTCGCGACCATGTCGCGGAAGTAGACGCTGCCGCCCGAAGTCACCGACTTCGGGCTCTAGCCGAACAAGCCCAGGGGCCCCGACCCCTGGGCTTTCGCATGTCTGTGCCGGGTGCCGGACACTTGACAGGCCGAGTGGGGCCATCGGGTCTTGCTGGGGCTTGCTTCCGCGCGGGCTCGCGCGGCAGGGTGGGGGCTGGATGGCCGCCGAGCGGTGTTGCCGGGGTGCATGTCCCCCGAGGCAGAGCATGATCGTTGCACGGTCGGACCCGCACCGTCGTCGTCGCGTGACCGATACCGCCAGTCAGATTAGGCCGATGCCCGAGCGGCGGAGTCTCCGGCCAGGTAGTCAGCGGGCGCTGTCAGAGCCCCCGGAATCCGCGATGTCAGGGGCGGGCTGGAGGCTGACGCGGACGGGAACGCCGGAGGCGTCCCGTACCGCGGCCTGGACCTGCGACCAGTCGATCCGCCCGATCTCGGTTCCGGCTACGTCCTGCACGACCTTGGCGGCGGCCGGATAGAGCTGCGCTGGTGCCGCTTCGCGCAGGACCTCGCCATCCTCGCCGATTTCGCGGGCGTAGCTCGGTTCGCGGTGCACCTCCAGGTAGATGTGCTGGCCGTCCCAGCCCGCCTTGATTGGCTGGTTGACGATTTCCACCGACGCGCCGGGCTGCACGACCTCATAGAGCCGCGCGACGTTCTCGGGATACATGCGGATGCATCCATGGGTGACCCGCATGCCGATGCCCCAGGGCTTGTTGGTGCCGTGGATCAGGTAGCCCGGCATCCCCAGGTACAGGGCGTGCCTTCCCAGCGGATTGTCGGGCCCGGGCGGGACGACGGGCGGCAGTGTCGGATCTTCCTCGCGGATCGACTTCGGCACGTACCACGACGGGTTCCTGGCCTTTCGCACAATCTGCGTGGTACCGAGCGGAGTGGTCCAGTTGTAGCGACCGATCCCGATGGGGAACGACATCGGCCCGCTGCCGTCCTCGGGGAAGTAGTACAGTCGCAGTTCGGCGACGTTGATGATGACACCCGTCCGCGACCCTTGCGGCAGAACATGTTGCGACGGCAGGAGCAGTTGGGTATCGGCTGCCGGGACCCAGGGATCGACGCCGGGGTTGGCGCTCATGATTTCGGTGAATGCGAGCGCACGGGGACGTGCAACTTCGAAGAGCGTCTCGGTACCCTTGACACGGTAGTGCCCGATCGCACCCACAAGGTCGGACTGGGCCGGATTTCGGGCTTCGGCGGGAATTGCGGCGACGAACATGAAGGACAGCACCATGCAGCAGCGCGACAGCGACATAGACCTCGTCTCCCTTGTGCGCACCATTCCCAACTATCCGAAGCCCGGAATACTCTTCCGGGATATTACAACGCTCATTCAGGATGGTACCGGGTTTCGTCACGTGACGGACCAGATTGCCGGGCGCTACCGGACGCGCCAGCTGGACAAGGTCGCCGGCGTGGAGGCGCGCGGCCTGATCTTCGGCGCGACGGTGGCGGCGGCCCTCGGGGTTGGCTTCGTCCCGGTGCGGAAGGCGGGCAAGCTGCCGCACGAGACCGTCAGCGAGGCCTATGCGCTGGAATACGGTACCGACACGCTGGAGGTCCACCAGGACGCGATCGGTGCCGGCGAGCGGGTTCTCCTCGTCGACGACCTCGTCGCGACGGGCGGCACGGCGATCGCGGCCGCCAATCTCGTTCGCCGCCTCGGCGGAGTCCTGGAGGAATTTGCCGTCGTGATCGAGCTCACCGGATTGCCGGGCAGGCAGCGCCTGCTTGACGCCGGCGTCCCGATTCACGCGCTGCTCACCATGTCCGATTCCTGAGGGATCCATGGGCGCGGGCACTGCTCACGCCACGGGACGACGCCCGGTCCTCTGGCACGGACCTTCAGTGAATTGTGCCTGACGAACCTTCGCGCCTGACGTGCGTCGGTCCGACGGCAGCGGCGCCACGGAAGCGGCTGGGTTTGGACGTCCCGATGGCCCGCCAGGCCCGCCGCCCCGCGCGACGTTCGATGACGGCGAGGCGGTCATCCTGGCCAACGACCGGTAAATCTGGTTATATTCTCCGTATGTTCTAGTATTGCTCTTCGAAATGCCTGCGAGCCGGCGACCTCGCATCAGGGGTCCAACGGGGTGAGCAGGTCGACCTGCAGCCCGGCGGCGGGCACATCGGAGGCCGATACCTGCTTGATTCGCGACATTCGTCCGCCGCACCACGGAGACTGACCTGCGCGGTCCGGATCACGCGTCCGGACTGCGTCGTCACATTGCCGTTCGGGCGTCCGGCCGCGGTTTCAGCCGATGGCAGGAGTGGGTTTCTGCCAGGCGCGGTATTCGCGCAGCTGGTGCGGCAGGCTGCTCGGCGAGGCCCCGACCGCTGGCGGCTGATGGTGCTGCGCGCCGGCGGCGCGCACCAGCGCATGACACGGGTCGCGGGCGTGTCCCCGGGAGCGGAGATCCTCCTCTGCGTGACGGGCAAGGGTCGCTCCGAGCGGGCCCTTCGGGCCGTGACCGCGCTCCGTCGGCTGGGGATCGATCCGGCGGCGGCGTCCCCGGCCTGGTTCGCCGCGATGGGGGCCGCCGTCGCCATGGATGTGCGTCCGAATCCATATTCCGCCGAGCAGCACGCCGCGCACCGCGCCCTTCGGCAGGTGGGCGGGTGAGCCGGCTGGGGATCGTCGCGGCCCTGTCGGTCCTGACCGGGCTGGCTGGCGTCGCCGTCGTCCGGCCCGTCGGCCCGTGGCTGGTCTACAACGCATCGGCGAGTGCCCCGATCGGGTTCTACGCGCGATCCGCCGGAGCGGCCGGGGTAGGGGATTACGTGCTCGTCCGGGCGGACAGCGAACCTGCGCGTGCCGCCGCGGCCCGGGGACTGGTCCCGACGGGCACACCCCTGATCAAGCGGGTGGCCGCCGCGCGGGACGACCGGGTGTGCCGGTTTGGAACCCGGGTGCGAATCAACGGCCGGACCGCGGCCACCGCGCTGGTGCTCGATCAGGCCGGCCGGCCGCTCCCCGCGTGGTCGGGCTGCCGGGTGCTCGGCGACGGCGACATGCTCCTGCTCCAGGACCATCCGCGCTCGTTCGACGGCCGGTATTTCGGTCCGACCGCGGCATCCGTGCTGGCGGGGCGGCTGGTCCGGCTGGGGCTCTTCCGGCCGTTCAGCGGGAACGCACCGTGACGCTCGCGGGCCGCGCCCGGCTCCGGTCGGAGGGACACGCGCCGGCGCCGTTCCTGCAGCGCGTGCATGCCCTCGCGCACCTTCGCGACGGACGTCGGCACGCCGCCCGCGGCAACCGGGGGTTCCATGCGCCCGGCCAGCGGCGCTGCATCGTCAGGGTGCGCTGTCTCGGCGCGCCCGGCGCCCGGAACACGGGCGCGCACCTCCGGTACCTCCAGCGGGAAGGCGTGGAGCCCGACGGGCGGCCCGGCGTGCCCTACGGACCGGCCGGGGAGCCGGCGGATCCGCGTGCGTTCCTCGAGCGCGCCCGGAGCGATCCCGCGCAGGCGAGGATCATGCTCTCGCCGGATGATGCGTCCGAACTCCCCGACCTTTGCGACGTCACCCGCGATGTGATGACCGGGCTCGCGGCCCAGGTCGCGGGAGAGCTCGACTGGGTCGCGGTGGACCACGCCAACACGGGGCGGCTGCACGCCCACGTCGTATTGCGCGGGCGGGATACCGCGGGGAGGCCGCTGCACTGGGATCCCCGGACGCTCCATCGGGAGGTTCGCGGGCGGGCCATGGCCGCACTGGTGCGGGAACTCGGGCCGGACAGCGACCGCGCGCTCCGCGATCGGCTCCGGGCCGAGGCCCGGAGTCAGCAGCTGACCGGGCTGGACCTCGGCCTCGTCGAGCGGGCCCGGGGGCATGCGGTGGACCTCCGTGCGCGGCCGCTCGGCCGCGAGGAGCGGCTGGCCCGGGCGCGCGCCATCGACCGGGCGCGGACGCTCTCCCGCATGGGGCTGGCCAGGGAGTTCGCGCCCCTGCAATGGCAGCTGGCGTCGCATGTTCTCCCGACGCTCCGGGCCATGGGCCGGCGCCGGGAGACCCACCGCCTGCTCGAGCGCGTGCTGGCGAATGCAGGCCTCCATCGGCCGGTCCGCGACCGCTCGATCGCGGGCGACGGGTCGCCCCGGACCCCTGTCATCGGCGCGGTTCTGGACCATGGCCTTAGGACCGGCGCCGCGGCAAGTCCGTACGTCGTGGTCGACGCCGTCGACGGGCGGGTCTGGTACGCGGACGTGACGCATCTTCCGGGGGAAATCCGGCGCGGCGCGGTCGTGGAGCTGGCGGCGGCGTATCCCGGTCTCGCCGCCGTCGACCGGGGGATCGAGGCGGAGACGGCGGCGCGGAACGGCATCTGGAGAGCCGGTCGCGTCGGCCGGGAAGCCGCGGACCGGCGCGTCCGGGCGCTGGCCCGGGCCGGTCTTGCCTCTCCCGATGGGCCTGGCCGCTGGCGCTTGTCAGATGGGATCGTCGAGCGGATCCGCGCGGCCGGCCTGGCCAGGCAGTACCGGGAAATCCGCGTACAGGTGCTGGGGCCCCGGTCGCTTGACCGGCAACGGGTGCATCCGGGCCCGACCTGGCTCGACACGTTCCGGCGCCGCGGCCCGTCGGCCCCGCCGGCCGGTCGGGGATTCGGGCTGGCGGTGAGGCAGGCGTGCGCCGAGCGCCAGGCGCGACTGGAACCGGATGTCCCCGACGATCCCGCCGCAGGCCGGGGTCACGGCCTGCACCACGACCGCCCGCATCGCCGTGAGGTGCGCGCACCGGGAAAGGGGCCGGACCTCGGCCGATAGGGCAGTCGCCGGCGGTAAACCGCGCAGTTGTGCGCAGAAAGAACATTTGTTCTTGATTTGATCTTCTTCGGCAGTATGCTCGCCGGTCCGAACGACCGCGGAGGCCCTGCCTGTGACCCCGACGCGCCTGCTGATCGGCCAGGGTGTGCTCGTGATCGGCGTGGTCCTGGCCATGCTGTGGGGCGCGACCCAGTGGACGGCCGCACTGCTCGGGGGGCGATACGCGCTGGGGGCGCCGTGGTTCGGCGTGCTCCGGTTCGACGTCCATTACCCCTGGCGGGTCTTCGAGTGGTGGTACGCCTACGACGGCATGGCGCCGGACGTGTTCGCCCGGACCGGTGGCCTGGCCGCGACCGCGGGTATCGCCGCCATCGTGATCGCCGTCGCGGGCTCGCTCTGGCGGGCCCGCACCCACGGCCCGGCCACCGCGTTCGGCTCCGCCCGCTGGGCCGGCCTGGCCGAGCTCAGGCGGAGCGGCCTCCTTGGCCATCGGGGGGTCATGCTCGGTTGCTTCCACGGCCGCTACCTCCGGCACGACGGTCCCGAGCACGTGATGGCGTTCGCCCCCACGCGCTCGGGCAAGGGGGTCGGGCTGGTGGTGCCGACGCTGCTGGTCTGGCCCGGCTCGACCATCGTCCATGACATCAAGGGCGAGAACTGGCGCCTGACGGCCGGCTGGCGCGCCCGGTTCTCCCACTGCCTCTGCTTCAACCCGACGGACCCGCGCTCCGTCCGCTTCAATCCGCTGCTCGAGGTGCGACGCGGCCGCTTCGAGGTGCGCGACGTCCAGAACATCGCGGACATCCTGGTCGACCCGGACGGGGCGCTCGACCGGCGCAACCACTGGGAGCGAACGGGGCATGCGCTGCTGGTCGGCGTCATCCTCCACGTGCTGTACGCCGAACGGCAGAAGACCCTGGCCCAGGTGGCGACCACGCTGTCGGACCCGGCCTGCTCGTTCGAACAAACCCTGACCCGGATGCTGCATACGCCGCACGTCCGCCGGCACGGCGCCGGCCGGCCGCACCCGGTCGTGGCGCAGGTGGCCCGGGAACTGCTCAACAAGTCCGACAACGAGCGCTCGGGGGTGCTATCGACCGCCATGAGCTTCCTCGCGCTCTACCGGGATCCCGCGATCGCCCGCGTGACCGGGACGTCGGACTGGCGGATCCGCGACCTGGTGCACGCCCGGCACCCCGTCTCGCTGTACCTGGTGGTGCCGCCGTCCGACCTGTCGCGCACCCGGCCGCTCGTCCGCCTCCTGCTGAACCAGATCGGGCGCCGGCTGACCGAGCGGCTCGAGGGCGAGACGCGCCAGCGTCCCCGGCACCGGCTGCTCATGATGCTGGACGAGTTTCCCGCGCTGGGCCGGCTCGACTTCTTCGAGAGCGCGCTCGCCTTCATGGCGGGCTACGGGATCCGGGCCTACCTGATCGCGCAGTCGCTCAACCAGATCGCCAAGGCGTACGGCGAGCACAGCGCGATTCTCGACAACTGTCACGTGCGCGTCGCGTTCGCCACCAACGACGAGCGGACGGCGCGGCGCGTCAGCGACACGACCGGAACCGCCACGGCGGCGCGCTTCCAGCGGAACTACGGGGGGCACCGGCTGGCGCCCTGGCTGAACCGCGTGACCGTCTCGCGTCACGAGAACGCGCGGCCGCTGCTCACGCCCGGCGAGGTGATGCAGCTGGGTGCCGACGAGGAGCTGGTCTTCGTGTCCGGCTCCCGGCCGATCCGCGCCCAGAAGCTCCGCTACTTCGAAGACCGGGCGCTCCTGGCCCGCTGCCTGGCGCCGCCCGCCCGCGACGTCCAGGACCTCCCGCCCCGCCGTGGCGATGACTGGGGCGAACTGCCGATCCCCGAGGTCCCGCCGGCCGATGTCGAGCCGCCGGCGCCGGCCCGGGTGCGGGTGGAGCAGCGTCTCTTCCGGGACGCCGGGGACATCCCGGTGCGCGGGGAGCCAGCCCTGTGACGGCCGCGAAGACCGTGCGGGTTCCGGCGGATCTCGGTGACCGGCTCGGCCGGGAAGCGGCGCGACGCGGCGTCACGCAGACCGCGCTGGTGGAAGCGGCGCTCCGGGGGTTCCTCACGCCGGAGGCTGCCGACCGGCGCGACGAGGTGCTGATCCGAAGGCTGGACCGGATCACGCGGTCGCTCGGTCGCCTGTCGCGGGATCACGTCGTGATCTCGGAAACGCTGGCGCTGTTCGTCCGGTACTTCCTGGTGGTCACTCCGCCGGTCTCCGACGACGAGCAGGATGCAGCCCGGGCGCTCGGTCTCGAACGCTTCGAGTACTTCGTGACCCAGCTCGCCGAGCGCATCGCCGGCGGCCGCACGCTGCTCAACGACGTCCTGGACGAGATTCGCCCGGCGGAACGGGATTTCTTCACGGTGGCGGACTTCGCCGCACCGGCCGCTCCCCCGCCCGCCACGGAGGCCGCCGATGGCTGACGCCGCGGCCGCCCGTGGCGCGGGAATGCTCCGGACGGCCATGGGGCCGGACGTGAACCACGCACTGGCCAACCCGCACGTGCTTGAAATCACCGTCAATCCCGATGGCCGGTTGTGGCTGGACCATGCCATCCAGGGCCGCGTGGACACCGGCGTCTGCCTCGAGCGTGACGGTGCGCCACGAATCGGCCGCGGCCGCGGCCGAGCAGGTGCTGGAGCTGGAGCGGGTCCTCCACGGTCGGGGCTTCGCCACGATCCGGGAACGCCTGAACGCGGTCGAATCGTGGCTGGGATCGCTGCCGGGGCACGCCTACGCGAACGTCCGGCAACCGGTGATCCAGACGCTGAACCTGGCCCACATGATGCCGCTCTCCGCCGGGGACACCGTGCGGTGGAAGGTGGCGGAGACGGCCAGCGGCAGCGGGAGCCACCAGCGGCCGCACGTCCTGGTGAAGCCGACCGCCGCGAGACTGGTCACCAACCTCGTCATCGCCACCGACCGGCGGGTGTACCACGTGGAGCTTCAATCGCTCGACGCCGCCTACATGGCGTCGGTGTCCTGGACGTACCCCGAGGAGGAACTGGCGTTCCGGCGGTCGGTCGTCGCGGGCCGGCGCGCCGAGGCGACCCCCGCGGCGGACGGCATCCGCCCCGAGGAACTGCATTTCCGGTATCGCATCCTGGGCGACCGGCCGGCCTGGCGGCCGGTCCGGGCCTTCGACGACGGGCGGCGGGTGTTCATCCAGTTTCCGCCGGGCACGACCGAGGCGCCGCCCCTGTTCCTGGTCGGGCCGGAGGGCGAGGTGGCGCTGGTGAACTATCGCATCCGCGGCTCGTACTACGTGGTCGATCGCTTGTTTGCCGTGGCCGAGCTCCGGCTCGGGACGGATGACCAGGCGGTGGTCCGGATCGAGCACCGCTCGTGAACGGCGCCGGTGCGACGGCTCCTCCGGGCTCGGGCGCCGGGACCGAGGCTGGTGACGGTCAGGATCCCTGGCCGTCGGATCCCGGGGACACGGAAGCGCCGGCCCATGGTCCCGATGGGGCGGACACGGCGCCGCCCAAGGGCGATCCGGCGGACTTCGAGTTTCGGGTCCAGCCGGGCGGCGTCACGCGGATCAACCGGCGGGTCCTCGCGGTCTTGGCTGGGGTCGGCGCACTGGCAGTGCTGGGGATCTTCTCGTTCGCCCTCGCGCCTCCCGACCGGCACCAGGGGGCGGCGGCACCCGAGGTCCGGATCGCCGGCTGGCCCCGCCTCGAGGCCGTCGAGCAGCTGCCGGCGACCTATCAGGACATGGCCTTCGCGGCGCCGGATGGCGCGGCGGCGCCCGTGGACCCTGAGGGAGCGGCGCCGGAAGGAACCCCGTTGCCGCATGCTGACGCCGAGGCGGCCGCCCGCCGGCGCGAGGCGGAGCGGGCGACGGACGCGATGCGGTCGGAACTCTTCTTTCCGGTGCGGCGGTCGGACCCGGCACCGGTGCAGCCGTCCCCGCCCGCTGCCGCCGGGCCCGGCGCCGAGCAGGGTGTCGTGCCGGCGACAGGGCCGGATGCACAGGCCCGGCGGCAGGCGTTCCTGGAAGCCACGCCGTCGGCCGAGGTCTACAACCCGCATCTGCTCGAGGAACCGCTGTCGCCGTGGCAGGTGATGGCGGGCAGCGTGCTCCGGGCGGCACTGGTCACCGGGCTGAACTCGGACCTCCCGGGATTCGTCGTCGCCCAGCTGACCGAGGATGTCTTCGACTCCGTGACCGGCACCGTCGTCCTGCTGCCGCGCGGCACCCGCCTGCTCGGCCGGTACGACAGCCGGGTGGCGTTCGGGCAGGAACGCGCGCTCGTCGTCTGGCAGCGCCTGATCCTGCCGGACGGCGCGTCGGTGGTGGTCGAGAACCTGCCCGCCGCCGATACGGCCGGCCACGCCGGGCTCAGTGACACGGTGGATGTGCACGGCTGGCGGCTTGCCCGGGGGATCCTGCTGTCCTCGCTGCTGGGGGTCGGCACCGAGCTTGCATGGAAGGACGAGGGCGACGTGACCCGAGCGCTTCGGGAGTCCGTACAGGACGGGACCGACAAGGCAGCGGGCGCGCTCGTGCAGCGCGAACTCGACGTCCGGCCCACCCTCCGGGTGCGCCCCGGCTGGCCGCTCGCGGTGCTGGTCCATCGGGACCTGGTGCTGCGGCCGTGGCGGATCCCGTCAGGACCGTAGGCGATTGACGGGGGTTCGCGTCTCAGGGAGGTCAAGGCTCACTGGTCGCCGGAGGGCGCGCCGGGACCGCCCCTGGCATTGCGGCAGGCGGCAATCAACGAGGCCGGGGAGGGTTGCCGCCATGCTGCCACCGTGGCGGATCCCGGCGGCGAGCGGCAAGGCGTCCATGACCTGCCGGTACCCTGGCAGGCGAGGGAGAATGGCAGCAAGTAGTTCGAACACGGAGCAATCGAGGAGCCGGAACGCACGGGCTTCCAGACGAAGATGCCGAAGCAGCGCAACCGCGCCGGCGGGCCTCACGGTGCGCCGGACCGCTGCGGGGTTCCAGGAAACCCGGACGAATCCGGCTTCACTCGGCGCACACGTCGCCCAGCCGCCTGTTCGTTACCCGAGAGACCAGCACCGGGCGGTGTCATCACGAATGTGATCGGGCCAGGCAAGAGCGATCCGGACGTTGGTGTCAAGCAGCGCCGTCAGGGCCATTCGTCTAGTGCCCCATAGACATGGTCGCTGTTGATGGACGGGGCATCGTCGTCGACGTGAAACACCGGAACCCCGTCGCGCTCCGTCGTGCCGGTTACGCTGAAGCCGCATCTCGCGAGTTCCGACAGGGCGCTGCCGAGACTGCTGCCGGACCGGGCCGCCAAGGCGCGGGCGGCTGCCAGCACATCATCATCGATTGTCACGGTAATGCGCATTGGAGCATCACCGCATTACCGCATCTGCGTGTCAAGGTACGCCGGTTCCATGGGCAGGCGGCAATCGCCTCCCGCCAGCCGCGAGGCTTCTGCGACGCACCGCCGCATGCCCATGCTGAGCCCGGCCCGACATCCTGGCTTGTAGGGATTGCCTGGAGGGCCACCCCGACCGCATCGAACGAGGGACATGTACCGACCTCGCAGGGTACGTGTCTGGGGATCAGGTGTGCGTGACGGCCCGGCTCCGTGACGGCGCCTCAGATCGGTTCAAGACCGCGCAGGAATGCCGATTGCTCCTTCGCGGCGGACATCATGAACGGCAGGTCGTTGCCGGCCAGGATCAGCCGGAAGCCCATGCCCACGTAGCGTGCCATCAGGTCGCGCTGGTAGACGCCGCCCAGCCCCGGATAGATGCCATGGGCCGAGCAGGCCGCCAGCACCGTTTCGTAGGCATCCGCGACTCGCGCGTGATCCGTCTGGCCGGGGATACCCATTTCGATCGTGAGGTCGTTGGTCCCGACCAGGAGGGCGTCGATGCCGGGTACCGCCGCAATGGCCCCCGCATTCTCAATGGCGAGCGGCGTCTCCAGCATGACGACGACGAGTGTTGCCGCGTTGATGACGGCAGTCGCCTCCGGAATGGGCAGGGACTGAAACCCCAGCTGGGGAATCGCACCGGTAATCGAGCGCTTGCCGATGGGCGGGTACTTGCACCAGGCCACCACCTCGGCCGCGCGCTCCGGGGTATCGACATGGGGCACGACGACACCCAGCGCGCCGCCGTCCAGCACGCGCGTCGCGTCATGTAGCGCCAGTGCGTGGACGCGGACGACCGGGGTGATCCCGGCCGCTTGGGCAGCGACGCTGATCTGCGCCGCCGTCTCCAGGGTCATGGTGTTGTGTTCGAGATCGATGAACAGCCAGTCGTAGCCGCAGCTCTTCATGATCGGTCCGATGTCGACCGTGCGAGCCTGGCGGAGACCGACGCCGATCGCGAGGTTACCGGCTTCGATGCGCTGGCGGGCGTGGTTGATGATGTCGGGCATGGCGGTCCTATCCGGTGCCGATTTGGCAGAGCAAAGCGTAGCGGCTCAGGGAATCCCTGCGCGCAAGATGAGCTTGCCTCGGCGGCCATCGGCAACCCGACCGTGTCCGCGCGGTCGCGGTGCATGTCATTGTCGTCTGGCGACGGCCCATCTTGCGGCGTCGCGTAGGTGTGTGGCCCCTTGGAATTTGAGAGCAAGAAGCGGGATGCACGGAACTTCGTTCGGGGCGATCATCGTTCGTGGTGCCGGCCCTGCCGAGCAGGCGCCGGCCCGCGAACCGTTAGGCGGAGCACAACATGCGCAGCAGAAGACCGGCAGGGGAAGGTGCCCGGGATCGGGCCGCGCTGCCGTTCGAGAGCGACGACGATCGCTGGGCGGCCGTCGTGGACCGTGACCCTCGAGCGGAGGGGCACTTCGTCTTCGGCGTCGCGACGACCGGGATCTATTGCCGTCCCGGCTGCCCGGCCCGGCGGCCGCGGCGTGAGAACGCCCGGTTCTTTGGACACGCCCGGGATGCGGAACGCGCCGGATTTCGGCCTTGCAAGCGCTGCCTGCCGAATGGAGCGTCGGTCAGGGAGCGCAACGCGGCGGCCGTGGCACGGGCCTGCCGCCGCATTGAGACCGCCGAGGAGTTCCCGGACCTTCATGCGCTCTCGGAGGCCGCGGGCATGAGCCGTTACCACTTCCACCGGGTCTTCAAGGCGACCACGGGAGTCACCCCACGGGCCTATGCGTCGGCCCGTCGTGCAGAGCGCCTTCGGGCCGCGCTCCGCGAGGGTTCGACCGTCACTCGTGCCATCCACGACGCCGGTTTCGGGTCCGCCAGCCGCTTCTACGAAGGCGCCGAGAAGGCGCTCGGGATGCCGCCGGCGCGCTACCGCCGTGGAGGGCAGGCCGAGACCATCCGTTTCGCATTGGGGCAGTGCTCGCTCGGCGCCATCCTCGTCGCGGCCACCGACAAGGGAGTGTGCGGCATTCACCTCGGCGACGATCCGGAAGCCCTGCTGCGCGACTGCGAGGACGAGTTTGCGCATGCCAACCTCGTGGGGGGTGACGAGGCCTTCGAAAGGCACGTCGCCCGCGCGATCGCGCTCGTCGAGGAGCCCGCGCGCGGGCACGACCTGCCGCTCCACGTGCGTGGCACCGCGTTCCAGCAGCGGGTGTGGCAGGCGCTGAGCGACATCCCGGCCGGTTCGACCGAGAGCTACGCCAACGTCGCGGCCCGCATCGGGACTCCCGGCGCCGCCCGTGCGGTCGCCCGCGCGTGCGCGGCGAACCCGCTGGCGGTGGCGGTACCCTGCCACCGGGTCGTGCGTCGTGACGGCGGGCTTGCCGGCTACCGCTGGGGCGTGGAGCGCAAGGCGGTGCTGCTCGAACGCGAGACTGGCGCCTGAGCCTGCCCGTTCCAAACTTGGTCTATGGCGCACAGGTCTTGGTCGGCCCGGCGCTTTGCGCCCCGGACGGTGACAGGCCGGAGCCGTTTGCGGTCGTGTCTCTTGTCGGGGTGATCTGCGAACGCGGCGGTCGGGGAGCGGCCCAGTTCTTCAGCCAGCCGATTTCGGGTTTGGAGCAGGATGTCGACCACGGGTACGGTTCCCCTGATATAGCTTGGGGGCGTTGACCGAAACGGGAGCTGACGAAGGCGTCGTTCTCATCCGCGCTGGTGGCATGGGAGCAAAGCCGGCCACGCGCATCGTGAGGGCAAGACCGTGTCCGGCGGCGTGATCGGACGTTCGCATCTTTGCGGCCGGCAAGGCCAATGACCAGGAGGTCGGGGACCATGAGCACCAAGCGCATCAGGATCGACCCCGCCGATCCGGCCAGCCTACCGAAGGGGAGAATCGACCCCGCGAGGGTGGATGCCACTACCGAGGCGGAGATTGCGGCGCAAGAGCGGGAGGACGAGGAAGAGGCCATGCAGGACAGGGCGTGATCCGCGCGCCAGGTCCGGATGCTGTTGCTGCTCTTCCAGACCGGGCTGGCGCGGCGCATCGAAGTGCTGCTCGAGACGATTGGTGACTAGGAGTAGGGGAAGCGCTTCCCGAGCGGCGCACTCTGTTGGGGGGCTGGACAAGGCGCAGGGGGCCGCGCTGTTCGCACTCAGCTGACAGGCGAATAGAGGGACCTATATCGAATACTCGACAAGCTCACGCTGCCAGCCTTCGGTCCGTTTCACGGGTCACCGGGGTCGCAGAATGCGATTGCCCTTCACCGTGCAGTAGCGCCAGTCCCCGACGCCGGACGTTACGGGCCGCATTCAGGTCCGCATGATCCGCGTGGCCGCAGACCACGCACTCGAAACTCGCTCGGCTGGGGCGGGAGGCGGCGTCGGCATGGCCGCACGCGGCGGAGGTCTGGCTCGTATGGGCAGGGTCCACCGCCAGCAGCCGCGGCGCCTTGTCGGCCAGCATCGTGCGGAGACCGCCCCAACCCGTAGCCAGGATGGCGCGGTTCAGGCCGGCCTTCTGCCTGACGTTCCGGCCGGGCGCCGCCGCCGTGCCCCTCGCCGACGCGGTCATCGCGCGTGTCCACAACGCCTCGAACACCACCGTGCCCCCGTCCAACCCGCGCCCGACGTGGTGCTGCCAGTTCTGGCGCCGCTGCGCCAGCGACGCGGCGAGTTTTCCTTGGGCGCGACCATCCGGAGGCGTCTCGAGTAACCAAAATTGCCTGATGTTGTGTGATTACAAGTGAATTATGTTGTGGCACGACAAGTCAATAACGATGTGCAATGGGACGTAGTTTGTGTCCTGCGGTTGCGCGCCCTTCCTGCGGAGGGACGGTCCGGCCGGCAACCGTACCGGGCCCGCTTGCGGAAGCGCGAAACCGCAGACGGATTGGTGTTGCGCGGCAGTGTTCCACGCTGTTGGCGCAGCCAACCGGGGACTGAGCGCGGGACAGCACCGAAGCTTCCGCACCCCGATTCCACGCCGTAGGGCGGAACCGATCCTTCGCCGGAGCAGGGGAAGGCGGAGCAGGGAAGCATGCATTGGCGCCAGCGGAAGCGGAAGGGCCAGCGCGAACGAGCCGCTGCCGGTCCCGGTCGATCACGATTCCGTGAAGTCTCTGGCGGTTCGTCGCCCGGCTTCCCATATCACTGGTAGCAAGTGTGTGACGGCCTGACCGGCCAGGGTTGCTCCCGGCCGGGGGGCCGAAGGAGGCAAGTCTGAACAATTATCGAACACTGACGGCGCCGGGATTCGAGAAGGTCCTCCGGTGCAGTGACCAGGAGACCGGACTGGAGGCGGTGATCGCCGTGCACGACACCACGCTGGGACCGGCCATGGGCGGCTGCCGGATGTGGCGCTACGCAGGCGAGGACGAGGCGCTGGCCGACGCGCAGCGCCTGGCGCGCGGCATGACCTTCAAGGCCGCGCTCGCTGGGCTGCCGCTCGGCGGCGGCAAGGCGGTGATCATCGGGGATTCCGGCCGCGACAAGTCACCGGAGCTGTTCCGGGCCTTTGGCCGCGCGGTGAATCACCTGCGCGGGAGGTACATCACCGGCGAGGATGTCGGCACGTCGGTGGAGGACATGGAAGCGGTGCGCCGCGAGACCCGGCACGTCGCGGGCCTGGCGGGCGGCAGCGGCGACCCGTCGCCACTGACGGCGCTTGGCGTGCTGCACGGAATCCGTGTCGCCGTCCGGAAACGGTACGGCAGCGACACGCTTGACGGCTACACCGTCGCCGTGCAGGGCCTCGGGCACGTGGGACACCAGCTCTGCAGGCTGCTGCACGATGCCGGCGCTCGGCTGGTGGTCAGCGACGTGGTGAGGGAACGGGTGGAACTTGCGGCGGACGAGTTCGGCGCCCAGGTCGTTGGACCCGACGCGGTCGCCGGCGCCGATGCTGAGGTGTTCGCTCCGTGCGCCCTCGGCGGTGCCGTCGACCGCGCGACGCGGGGCCGGCTACGGGCTCGCGTGGTGGCGGGTGCGGCCAACAATCAGCTCGCGTCCCCCGAGGACGGCGTGGCGTTGCACCGGGCCGGCGTTCTCTATGCCCCTGACTACGTGATCAATGCAGGCGGCCTGATCAGCGTGGCGCAAGATATCCTCCACCGCGGTGCGCCCTACGACCGCGTCGCCGTGGAAGCGGCCGTCGCCGGGATCGGCGATCGCCTGGACATGATCTTCGAGGCGAGCGCCCGCGGCGCCCGCCCACCGGAACAGATCGCTGATGCGATGGCGCAGGAGTGCCTCGCGGTACCCGCCGTAGCCTGATCAAGCGCGCCGCTCGCCTGCGGCGCCGTATCGCGCCGAGGCCCGGAAATGGGGTGCCGCCACGCCGCGCCCATGTCGGACCCGCTGCCGCCACACGATCGGTCGTCGTCGTTCCGTCTATGACCTGGACCGGTGTTCGGGCGGCCGCGGGGGTAACGGTCAGCGGCGGCGGCGACCCGACCGGCGCCCGCGGCGGCCCCGTCGGGCGCCCCGGCGCCGGTGCCCGCGGCTTCGACGGCGTCCGTGCTTTCCGCGCCGCCCGCGGGTTCGTTTGCGCCCGTGGCGGTGACGGTGACGCGGGCGCACCCGCCGCCGTCGACGGATGATCGGCCAGGGGCGGGGGTGAATGGGACGAGGGGGCGTCCCTCCAGCCTGCCCCCCGTTGCGGTTGCCGGCGCAGGCGGCAAGGCCGAAGATCACGGTGCTGAGAAAGAGGGCGGCGAGCAGCGAGGCGCGACGGCGCGTCAGCATGACCGGTCTCCTGCAGGGTCCGAAGCGCGGGCTGCGCCCTTGCGGAGAGGATTGGGATTTAGGGCACCCAGACGGCGCTAGGCACCGGGGACGTCAGGGACAGCCCGAGATTTCGCCCGAAGACGCCGGGCAGCCGGTGACCGACCAGCCGGGGAAGGGGTGTTGAACCGGCCGGAAAGCGAGGACCGCGTCGGCGGTTTCAGATTGGACCAACCGAGGAACGGCCCGGCGCTGCGACACCTCGAGCTGAACACCACATGAACAGTCGAAGTTGGTCCCCTTATGGGTTCTTATCGGTTTGTACGGTCGGGGGTTCTTTGCTGCGCTCTCTCTCTACTTGGACAACCGACAAACTGCTTCAGGGCAATTCGACAGCGAAGACGGCAGCCGCACGCACTCCTATAGTCAGGAACGCTGCCACGGCGCCCTGCGGGGAGACCTTCACATGAAACTCAAGGTCATCGTGCACGGCGCAGAAGAAGGAGGCTACTGGGCCGAAGTGCCGGCCATTCCAGGATGCGCGACGCAAGGCGACTCCTTCGAAGAACTGCTGAGTAACCTGAACGAGGCCGTCGAAGGGTGCCTTTCCGTCGATATCGCCGAAACCGCTTCATCGGATACCCGCAAGGTGCTTGAGATCGCCGTGTGAAGCTGGTTAGCGGGGAACGCCTCTGCCGACTTCTCGAAGCCCGCGGATGGGTCCGACGAGGCGCGCGCGGCAGCCACCACATCGATGCGAAGACCGGCCCATCCTCCGCGTCTCCGTCCCGGTGTACCGGGACGTGCCGCTCAAGCGCGGACTGCAGAAGCACCTCATGCAACTGGCCGGTAACGAGGAGTTCGACCTTTAGTCCCGCGTCTCGATGATCGCAGCGGACCCCGAGACTCGCGCTTGAACTTCGGGTGAGCTGCTGCGGCCTCAGCCTCCGAATCGCCGGTCAGCGGCAGCGGCTGCACGCTCCGGCTCGGCAGCGCTGGCGTGGGGTCGGATTACGCGTGCCACTCGCGCGGGTGCTGTGCGGACGCGGCCCGCGCCCGGCGCGCCTGCGCCAGCTCGTAGCTCGCCTGCATCCGCATCCAGTGATCGGCGGTACCCCAGCCGATGTCCTCCAGCGCCAGCGCCATGTTCGCCGACACCCCTGCCTTGCCGTTCAACAGACGCGACAGCGTGCCGCGCTCGCAGCCCAGCCGCGTCGCCGTCTCGGTCACGTTCCAGCCCACGTCGGCCATGCTCTCGCGGATGAGTTCGCCGAGGTGCGGCGGGTTCAGCATCGGTCCGACGCGGTCGCTTGCTAAGTGGCTCATGGTCAGCGGTCCGTTCCTGTCAGTGATAGTCGATTAGGTCCACATCCACGACCTCGCCGTCCTCGAAGCGGAACACTACCCGCCAGTTGCCCGTGACACGCACGCTCCACTGGCCCGCACGGCCGCCCTTCAGTGGATGCAGCCGGAAGCCCGGCGCGTCGGCGGCTCCCGGATGCGTCGCCTCCTGCAGACGGAACAGGATGCGCCGGAGGCGTGCCACGAGACTGGCTGGCAGCCGCGCAGGAACGTCCTGCTCATGCAGCGCCCTGTCGTACGCAGTGACAATGCGCAACCCGGCACCGGCGCCGGGTGTGCGACCGGGTGAATGATGCCGTGGATGCGAGCATCCCTTGGCATTGCACTGTTGCCTTCTGCCTCCAGCGCCACCGCCCGGAAGCCACGCAGCGGTCTGGATACCGTTTCCCAAGGTGCGAGGTGGACGCGGTCGCTCAAGCATCGCTCGAGCCAATTGCCGGTTTACAAATCGGCTTGTTTCGCCCGATCGTCTGAGCGGCCAGGAAGCGGGATGCAGACGCCCTTCGGCGTTTCGGTGCCACACCCCACGCATCGGAGATGCACTGTTGCTCGGCTCCCAAGCGCTTCGAAGACAAGATATTCTCCTTGTCTTTCAAGACCTTGCTCGACCCACCAATGGCTGTCCAATCCCCTCCGAACTCCGCATTCCCGGACACCGTAGGACACGACCTTACCGCCCCAGCGATGCCAAGCGACCCACAGGGGGCCAACTGCGGTTGCTATGCGCCTCTACCGTGCCCAAACATCCTCCTTGTTTTCCCAATATTCCCTGACTTCCTCAAACTGCTGAATTCGTTCCGTGATTTTTTCGATCTCTCGCGGATAAAACGCCATCATCACATCGCACAATTGCAGCATCCATTCCTTCCTTGAATTTTGTGGCACCGTCTGAATATTGTTTGAATTGGCGATCTGAATCTGTCCCCACCCAAGAGCACCTACAGTCAAGCATTCCCAATCAAGAAACTCAATCGGGGAAAACAAGACATCCGAGACCTCTAGCTTTATTCCGTCAACCGAATACTTGATCATGATAAGAGAAAAAACATTGGCATCTGACTCATAGAATCGCGCTAGTCGCTCGACAGAGGTAAGGTTGGGCATATTGAAACGGGTATCCTCTCTATGGGTCTTTACATCTATTACAGAGTAGATTCCTTCCACATCAGTGAATGCCATATCGGCCATGGCACGGCGCGCAAATTCGCTCGAATACTCGCTACACCAATCCCCAAGGAAAGTCTCAAATTCGTTCGCCACCAAGGACTCTAGTGCATCTCCGACCGCTCTTGGACTACGGGCGGTTTGCGGAGAAAGAAATTCGTTCAAGGAATTGATGTACTCCCTTATTGCAGTAGCCACTTGCTCATGGTGTCCCTGGTAATAGAATTTTGACTTCATTCGAATAGTGCTCCTTGGGAAGTGTCTTCTTGTCTCCCTACCTGAGATGTCTTTCGTTGCTGTGCGAAAGAATTTCGCTCCCAGAAGACACCTTCATCATAGCCTTGGATGGTTGGGTCGCGTCGTGCCGCAAGAATACGTTTTCGTGCCCAGCAAAGGTATTCTGAATTGATGTCAATGCCACACCATTGTCTACCCAGCTTTTCCGCAACGACCGCAGAGGTACCGCTTCCCAAAAACGGATCAAAGACAAAATCATTTTCTTTGGAACTCGCGAGAACCATTTTTGCGAATAACTTTTCCGGTTTTTGCGCGGGATGCGGTGTATTTTCAGGCATTGACCAGAATGGCACTGTCAAATCTGTCCATATATTCGACGGATGCGTTAACCGGTAGTTGCCATCATTTTCTTGTTTCCAATCTTTCGGTTCTCCCTTGACCCGATACGGGGCCAGCACCTTACGCTTCAGCTTTACCGCGTCCACATTGAAATAGTAGTTCTCGGAATTGGTGCAAAACCAAATATCCTCTGTATTGTTCTTCCAATTTCGTTTTGCCCCTCGGCCCTTTTCTCGTTCCCAAGTAATCCTGTTCCGTACGAAAAAATGCTCTTCCAAGACTGGCAATATAAGCGTTGAGGTCCTCCATTCAGAGCACACATAGATAGTGCCACTTGGCTTCAACATTGGAGCGAGCAATTCTACAGCTTTCCGAAACCATGAAGTATAGCTGTCCTTATCCAGTTTCTTAAAATGATTCCCGTTATAGTTTTTTGTTAAATTGTACGGCGGATCAAGTATAAGTAGGTCGATGAATTGAGTAGGAAGATGAGCAGCTATCTCGAAGAAGTCACCTCCGATTAGTTTGCAATATATGTCTTGACGATCAACTGCTCTTTCAACACGAAAAATCGCCTCGGAAAGTTCGCGAAGCTCCTCCGGAGTACAAGTCATGGTTCGATTTCGTGGAGCGCGGTCAGACATGCTATTTCTTGAAATTATTGGAGAACTCAACAGCATGGTCGGCGCTATGATGCAGTTTCCTCACAATTGACGATGCAACCCGTTCAGCGGCTTGGCTCAAGGTCACGTCATCGAGATGGCCATAGCGGTCAGTCGTGCTGGCGCGCCTGTGTCCGAGCAGTCGCCCCGCAACAAGCAGGCGTTCCCCGTTCATGACCGCGTGCGAGGCGCGCGCATGGCGCAGGTCATGCAGCTGGGCATCCGCCACAATTCTGGCGGCATCCCGCGCCTCAATCCAGAACGAGTAGAGATCGTCTTTGGTCAGCGTTTCGTCTCTGTTCTTGCCCGGAAAGACCCACTCCCCGGACGCTGTTTCGGCAAGGCCATCCAGCAGCTCCCGCGCCGCCTCGTTGAGCAGAACGTGCCTCGGCCCCGTCTTCGCGTCAATCAGGGTCAAGCGGTCGGGCTTGACCTCGCACCAGCGCAGGCAACGTATCTCGCCCGGCCTGCATCCCGTCAGCAGGAGCAGGCGCACCGCCGCGACGCAGGCCGGGTTCTCGTCCTCGCGCTGGCGCAGGACCGCACCAAGCCTTGCAAGGTCGTCCGCACCGAGCAGCTGCCCGCGCGGCGGTCGCCGGTAGCGGACGATGCCCTTGCGCGGGTTTCCGGCGGCTTCGGGCCGATGGCCCCACGCGCTGGCCCAATCGAACATGTTGCGCAGTATGTCATGACTGCGGTTCGCGCCGCCCGGCTTTCTGCGTCCGTACTCGTGGAAGAAGCGGGCGATATCGGCGCGCACCACCGAGCCGACGCGGAGATGGCCGAGCGCGGGCAGGATGGCGCTATCGAGGTAGCTCAGGGTCGCCTTCACCGTTGACGGCTTCCACGACGGCGCGCGCCTGGTCAGCCTTCACCGCGTCCGGCGTGCCGTCGCGCCGGAAGCGGAACACCCAGGACCGCGCGCCGTCCGGCTGGACGCGCAGCATGAAGCCTTGTAGGGCGGTTCGGAAGATCAACGACTTGCTGCACTGGTGTTCTTGCAGTGCATGTCAAAATGCGCATGGGAAAGACGCTTGGATATGGGGAGGGATGCGTGCGAACGACGTTGACGATTGAAGACGGGATTGCGAGCCAATTGCAAGACGTCGCCCGCCGGTCGGGCAGGTCGTTCAATGCGATGGTCAACGAGGCCCTGCGAGCGGGCCTTCAACGCGGCCGCCTCGCCGCTTCGGGCAAGCGATACCGGGTGGTTCCCGTTGCCATGGGTGACGTGGCCGGCCAACAGGATCTCGACCAAGCCCGGCGTTTGGCAGATCAGCTGGAAGACCGAGAGCTTGTCCGCAAGGCTCAGCCCCGGAAATGATCGCAGTCGATGCAAACCCGTTGATCTATGCCGTCAATCGTGACGCCTACGTGCGTGACCTTGACCCTGGGGGTGGTCGGAAGGCGTGTTGTCCTGAACCACGGCCGTGGGCTTGCCATCGATATCGCTGTTCGCCGTCCTGAATATCACGACTTCGGGCGGTTTCCGGGCGTGCGGCATGTCAATCCGCTACGCGAATCCGCATAGCGGCCTGGAACGCTCAAACGCGGGCCCGCCCGAACCGGCCGAGGTGGCGCTTCGCGTCGTGTGTGACGGGCACGAGACGGATCGCGACCGGTGCTGCTCTTGCGGTGACGGGCGACCACCCGAAGGCTGCGGACTTTCGACGCCGCCCGCGGATCAGGCGCTGCCGCGCTGGCTCGCCGTCGTCGTCAGGAGCTCCTCAAGCGTCCGCGTCAGGCGATCAAGATCGGCCGGTTCGGACAGCCGATGGTCGCCACCCCGGACCAGGATGGTCTCGACGTCGTCCGCCTCAAGCTGCTCGGCGATCCGGAGCGAGGTCTCCCAGGGCACGGCCTCGTCCCGCATGCCATGCAACAGACGGACGTGACAGCGGACCGGAATGGGGCCGTCGAGCAGCATGTGCTGCTCGGCTTCCTCGAGCAGGTCCCGCGTGATGACGTAACCATCCTCGCTGTACGCGGACGGGACGGTCACCCGGCCGTTGCGTTCGACAGCCGCCCGCTCGGCGTCGCCGAACTCCTCGCGCCACATGCGGCGCGTGAAGTCGGGAGCCGCCGCAATGCCGAGCACGCCCGCGATCCGCTCGGGTCGGGCGCGAGCGACCAGCAGCGCGATCCATCCCCCCATGCTGGAGCCCACCAGGATCTGCGGGCCCTCGGTCGCCCCGTCCAGCACGGCCAGCGCGTCCGCGAGCCAGGTCCCGATCGTGCCGTCCTCGAAGGCGCCCGTGGACGCGCCGTGACCGCGGTAGTCGAACCGGAGGAACGCGCGGCCCCGGTCGCGCGCCCACGCCTCGAGCGCGGTCGCCTTGGTGCCGGTCATGTCCGACATGAAGCCGCCCAGGAACACGACTCCCGGTCCGGAACCGGCCGTGCGGACGTAGGCGACGCGCGCGCCGTCGGTCGAGGGAAGGTAGGCGGGGGCGACGGTCAAGGCGCGAGGCACCGGCGGGATGGGCCGTCCGGTCAGGTCTCCGGCGTCGCCGGAAGCGGCGCTTCGTCGCTGGGCGGCGGGGGCGGCGCTTCAGGTTCCGCTGAGGCAGGTTCCGGGTCCGGCGCGGCGGGCATGCGGCCAGCATCGTCCGCCTCCGGGGCGGCGCCCCGGGACGACCGCGGCCGTGGCGGTGCCGGCGTTTCCACGCCCTGCGTCACGTGGCCAAGCCCCTGCACGGGGGCCACCACCATCACCATCTGGCGGCCGTCCATCGACGGCGTCTGTTCGATCCGCACCCGTTCCGACAGTTCGCCCCGAATGCGCTCCAGCACCTGCGCGCCAAGCTCCTGATGCGCCAGCTCGCGCCCACGGAACCGGAGGGTGACCTTCACCTTGTTGCCGTAGTCGAGGAACTTGGTGATCGAGCGCATCTTCACGGCGTAGTCGTGCCCGTCGATGTTGGGGCGGATCTTGACTTCCTTGACCTCGAACGTGCGCTGGCGCTTCTTCGCCTCGCGCGCCTTCCGCTGGTCCCGGTAGCGGAACTTGCCGTAGTCCAGGATCTTGCAGACGGGCGGGGAGGCGTTGGGGGAGACCTCCACGAGATCAAGCCCGGCGTCCTCGGCGCGGGCAAGCCCCTCTTCCAGCGGGACGACGCCCACCATGGTTCCGTCGAAGTCGATCAGACGAACTGGATCAATCCTGATTTCCTGATTGATCCGCGGCCCTCGGCGTGTCGGTGCGACCGGCCGCGCGGGGCCCCTAGCGATTAGATTGTCTCCGCAAGCGTGCTCTCCTCCTGCGCCCGACGATCGGGCTTTGTACACAAGGGTAGAGCCGCACCCGGCCAGTGCAAGCAGTATCCGCGCGGCGGGTCGCTGGCCCCGGCGGTGGCGCCCGCGTTGAAGGTGCGACGGGCATTGTGTGAGGACTTCGCGGACCCTGCGCCGGAACGCTGATCCATGCCGGCCCGGCTGCTGCGCGAGGGTGGGCTGAGGGTGGCTTAAATCGATCTGGGCGGCCGGCACGCGCGGCACGAATGCGCACGCAATCTTTCATTCCTCGGCCGCAGTGGCCGAGTTGCATCTCTCTCCGTGGCTGTGGCCATCTTGATAGCGGAAAGAACGCATATCATGATGCTCTCCATGCGTACGACACTGACCATCGATGCCGACGTCGAGCGGCTTCTCCGGCACGAAATGCGGCGCACAAACAAGACCATGAAGGCAGTCGTCAATGGTGCATTGCGCGTCGGTCTGGGGACCCGTGGCAAGTCCGCGCGACTCCCTCGTTACAAGGTGAAGCCGCACGCGTTCGGTTTCAAGCCTGGCGTCGGCATTGACCGGCTCAATCAGCTGGTCGACGAACTGGAGGCCAGTGAAGCGGTCTGGCGCCTCCACCGGTAATCGTTCCTGACGTCCACCTGCTGGTGCACGCCCACGATTCCCAGTCCCGCCGGCATGTCGCGGCGCGGGGCTGGTGGAAAGCCTTGATGAATGGCCGAGGCAGCGTCGGCCTCCCGTGGGTCGCCGTCCTGAGCTTCATCCGCATTGCTACCAATCCGAGAGTTCTTGAGAATCCCCTGGACGTGCGCAGCGTCTGCGCGCAACTGCGGTCCTGGCTCAACCGGCCGCAGAAGGTCCTGATCCATCCCGGCGACCGTCATGCCCACATCCTGTTCGATCTTCTCGAGGCGGTGGGATCAGGCGGCAACCTGACCACGGACGCGCATCTCTCCGCCCTTGCCATCGAGCATCAGGCCACGCTCCATTCGACGGATGCCGACATGGAAAGGTTCCCAGGCTTGAGTTGGGTAAATCCCTTCGTCTGACCCTGTACCGCCGCGTTCGGCCGCAGATCGGTGATCCGTCCGGCGTCCAGGTGCGCTCCCCACGGGACCGAGGCACTGTCTGATCTGGACGCATCACGCACGCGGGGGAAATTGGCGCGGCAGGGACGCTTCCACCCTGCTTGCGAGACCGTGCCCGGGGCGCCGAAGCGCCCACCGGGCCAAGGTGCGAACGATCTGTCGTGTTTCCGTCCCGGGGACGTCATTTGCTGTCGGTCTTGTGCAAGAAACGCCCATGCTGCGCTCTGGATGGCTCAGGCAGCAATCCCTGCACACACTGCCAGGGCGCGATTGACTGCCGCTCGGTCGGCGTTTTCGAGTTTGACGGTGCCCTCGGAAAACCGGCGTTCAAGGACGTGCTGAACCGACGGTTGCTTCTCGCCAGTGGCGGCACGGAACCTGATTGAGCCGCGGTAGGGCCAACGCGGCGGCACGCATTCCGTGATCATCGGAGCGAGCGTTGCCAGGGGATTGTCGATTACGGTGTACTGCTAGACGGGCAAGGCGCTGAAGGAGGGAGGAAACTACGGCCGTTTCCCGCTCTTGCAGTCGTACGGACAATGTACTTACATGGCTACATTTGCCTCAGGGCCACGCCATGACCATCACGACCGTAACGAGCCGCGAGCTGTACCGGGATGTCGGACGCGCGAAGAAGGCTGCGCAGTCGGGGCCCGTATTCATCACCAACCGGGGCAGGCCCGCGCATGTGTTGCTCAGCATCGAGGATTACCGGCGGCTGGCCGGACAGGGCCGCAGTCTGGCGGAACGGTTGTCCATGCCGGGGCTGGCCGACATCGACTTCGACCCGCCGCGCGTCCGCATCGCGTCTCCTCCGTCCGATCTTTCCTGATGTTCCTGCTTGACGCGAACGTGATTTCCGAGCTGCGGAAGCTCGGCGATGGCAGGGCCGATGCGCGCGTCGTCGCGTGGGTTGCGGGGCGCGACGCGGCGAGCTTCTACATCTCGGCGCTGACCCTGATGGGGCTGGAGATCGGCATCCTGCGAATCGAGCGGCGCGACGCCGGACAGGGGGCACGGCTGCGGACATGGATGGAGCGGTATGTGCTGCCCGAGTTCCTGGAGCGCACGCTGTCCGTCGACTCCGCTGTCACCCTGAAATGCGCGCGGCTGCAGGTGCCGGACCCGCGGGCCGAACGGGATGCACTGATTGCGGCCACAGCCATGGTGCACGGGATGACGGTGGTGACGGGGAACGCGGCCGACTTCGAGGTTACTGGTGCGGCAGTCGTCGATCCGTGGGCCGGGGCGTGACCCTGGCCGGCGGCGCTGCGGGCGGCGTCAATTGCCGGAGAGCCTCCGGTTGGTGTGCGGACGCGGTCGATGTGGCGGACCATGTCGCGGGACTCTCCTGCATGCTCGACAAAGGCCACAATTCCGGGGAACTCACCCCTCCCCGGACAGGTGCTCCATCCTGTCCGGCCGCAACTGCCGAGCCCGGCGGAGGGCAGGCTCTACGTGATACACACGAACGGCGGGCTCGTCGTCAGGTGTGCCGTCAGGCGCGGTCAGGCCGGGGCTCCTGCCAGCGACTACCCGGCGGTGGAGCCCGGGCCTTGGTCAGCGAACGCGGAAACAGTCGGCGAAGTCGTGCGGGTCGTAGAGACCGCGTGCCGACGCTGATCGAACTGCCAAGGTAGACCGCTTGCGCGGCCCGACGCTTCCCCGAGGCTGGGGAGGTTCGCCGGGCCTCGGGCCGTCCGCAGGGGGCGCGGCGG
This sequence comes from Alphaproteobacteria bacterium, assembly GCA_022824395.1. GTDB lineage: Bacteria > Pseudomonadota > Alphaproteobacteria > TMED109 > TMED109 > VXPW01. The sequence continues at coordinate 3,768 of JAJDZX010000063.1, read as the reverse complement.
GCATCCGGCAACAGCCGCGTGCTTCGGGTCGATGCGAGCTCGGTGGCCGGGGCCGGGCAACGCGATGGGTTCTTGATGCCGGGGGGTGCCGGCCGAGCCGCTGCCCCGCTGCGGCGCGGAGACACGGGCCGCGGAATCGCGCCTTCGCCTGCGCACCGGATCGACGTACTTCCCCCATGTGGGGGATGTACCTCCCCAATGTTGGGGAGGCAGGGTCATGTACGGCCGACCTATCTTCTCTGTCGTCGGGGACTTGCGGGAGCACGCGGCCTGGCCGCCCTGGATCGTGCAGGGGCGCGGCCGGGAGTCGATCCGGTGCCGTCCGCAGGCAGGATTGCAGCGGTGAACTTCGGCGACGAGGGGGCGAGCCTGGCCGGTGATCGGGGGTGTTGGAATCATGAGGCGTCCCTACATGCACGTGCGAACGTGAGCAAAGCGGAGACATTCGAACGCGTCATGGCCGCGCTGCACGAGGCGGCGCTCGACCCCGCCCGCTGGCCGGGTGCGTCCGGCCTGATCGACGAGGCGCTCGGCACGTACGGCAGCACCCTGACGCTCGGTGACGGGGATGCGGAAGCGGGATACCGGATTTACTCCCTACAGACCCATTTCCGTGGGGAGCGGCGCCCGGACCTCGAGCGCCTCTACTGTTCGACCTACTACCCCGTGGACGAACGAGTCCCCCGTCTGCGGCGTGCCCCTCTTGGCCGCCTGCTGCACCTCCCCGACTTTTACACGGAAGCGGAGCTGAAGAGTTCCGCGGCGTACAACGCGCTGCGCACCCACGGCCGCTCCGGGAACGGCATCGACGTGCGCCTGACCGGACCCGGCGGCTCACGCATCCTGTGGGAAATTACCGACCCGGTGGGAGGGGACGGCTGGTTGTCCGAGCAGCTCGAGACGATCCGGCGCCTCCTGCCGCATGTCCGTCACTTCCTCGGGGTACAGCGTACGCTGGCTGGTGCCGGCGCACTGGGCGCGACGCTCGCGGAACTGCTCGATGCGACGGGGGCGGGCATCGTCCAGCTCGATGCCCGGGGGCGGATCGTGGCGGCGAACGATCGCGCCCGCAATCTGCTGCGCGCCGGTGACCGGCTGCGCGACGAGAGCGGAGTCCTGCTCGCCCGCACGCCGCGGGAAAACGCCGAGCTGCAGGGACTGCTGGGTCGGGCCCTGCCGCCGCTTGGTGCGCAGGGTGCAGGTGGCGCCATGCTGGTGGGCCGCTCGGGAACCGTGCCGCCGCTCGTCCTGCAGGTGCACCCGGTGGGCCGGCAGGAGGCCGATGTTGGCGGGTGGCCCGTTGCGGCGCTCGTGCTGGTGGTCAACCCGGTGGGCGGGGCCGGCGTCGATCCGGACGTGGCCGCGGCCGCCCTGGGCCTCACAGGCATGGAGAGCCGGGTGGCGGTGCTGCTGGAACAGGGCCTGAGCGTGCGCGCGATCGCCGCGGCGACGGACCGCAGGGAGAGCACGATCCGCTCCCACCTCAAGCGCATCTTCGCCAGGCACGGGCTCTCGCGGCAGGCGGAACTCGTGCGGCTGGTGCGGTCCCTGGCCGGCGCTCCGGGAGACGGACGCTAGGGGAACAGCTGACGATGAACTCGTTCCGGTCGGTCAGGTCGGCGGCGGCCCGGGGGATGTGCTCGGGCCGCTACGCCGCATGCGCGGGATCGCGGTCGAGTTCATCGGCGACGAGAAACCCGGCCACCGCTGGAAGGAAGCACGACACGGCGCTGGGGAGCGCACGAAGAGTCATCGGCAAAGACCGTCTGCGGTCCTAACGGCCGAGGACCGTGTCAATGCCGGCGAGCAGCAGATCGAGCTTGGCTGACGAAATCCGGCCCGTGCGTTCTTCGAGAAGCAACCGGTCGAGGGCGACGATCTGCGTCGCGTTCGCGACCGAGTCTTTCGGCAGCCCCGTCATCGCGGCGCCCAACAGCACGTTTCCCGGCGCGTCCGCCCAGCGCAGATTGCTCGTGAGCGGGACGCAGACCGCCGTAGCCAGCCGGCTCCGGTTCAGCGCATCGCCCTGGACGACGACGACCGGCCGGCGGAAGCCCGGCCCCGAACCCGTTGGCTCCGGCAATTCGGCCCAGCACACATCGCCCTGGGAGATCACCATTCGGTGTCGGCGAGCACCCGCCTGCCGGCGGCGGCGAGAAAGGCGTCATCGGTCCCTCCGACCTTGCCGCATACCCGGTTCATTGCATCAGTGACCTCGTCCTGCGCATGGCGTGCGAGATACTCGTCGAGCGCGGCTGCGTACACTTCGCTCCGGGACCGCCGTCCCTGCGAGGCCAGTCGCTCGGCGCGTTCGAAAATGTCGTCGGGGATCGAGACAGCCGTTTTCATACCCGCAGTATAACTCCTTGCCGCGCCCGAAGAAGGATCTCCCACGCGGCACCGCCCGAAGCATCGCACGGCAGGTCGGCTGGACTTGAGGAGGCAGGCATGCACTACGTCGCCGTCATCGACAAGGATCCCGACAGCGCCTACGGGGTGCGGTTTCCCGAGGTGCCCGGGTGCTTTTCGGCCGCCGACACCTTCGAGGACATCGTTCCCGGCGCGATCGAGGCGCTGAGCCTGTTCTTCGAAGACACCGAGCCCTTGCCGCTGCGGGGCCTCAAACGCGTGCGCGAGCAGGCGGCCGACGACATCGCCGGGGGGGCGGTCCTCATGATGATTCCCTACGTCCGGGATCGGAAACGGGTGGTGCGGGTCAATCTGAGCCTGGAGGAGGGCTTCCTCGATACCCTCGACGAGGCCGCCCGCATGCGCGGCATGACCCGCTCCGCATTCGTCGAGAAGGCCGCGACCCGGGAAATACTCGACCCGGCCTGACGCGGAGGATGCCCCGCGCAGCCGCCTCGCCTGCCCTTGGGTGGGGTCTGTCTGCGCGCGTCCTGGTCGGCGGCGCCCGTGCGCGAACATTCGCGTGCGATGCGAGTCCATGGAACCTGCACTGCCGGGTGGCGACGGCGTCCCGGTCGACGGGAACCGGCGGGAGCAGGTCAGCGAGAATTTCGCCGGCACGGCAGGTCTAGTCCGCCGCCTCGGCTCCCATCTCTTCCAGCCGGTTCCGCGCGGGCCAATAACCCTGAGCAGCCGCCCTTTCCAGCCACTCTCTTGCCTCACGCGTGTTGCCCCGCCTGAGGTAGATGCGCCCCATTGTGTACTGGGCTTCGGGGTGACCCCGGCTGGCCCCGCGTTCGAACCAGGACCTGGCCATCCGAGTGTTCTTTGCGACCCCGTTTCCCTCCATATGGACCCAGCCCGCTTCGACCTGGGCCTGCACGTATCCCTGCTCGGCAGATTGCTTCAGCAGCCCAACATAATCAGCTTGGCTCCCGCCGGTCACGTTCCAGCCGTTCCGCTCGAATTCATACCAGAGATGAAGCATGGCCACGGGATCTTCTCGAAGCGCCGCCGCCGTCAAGTCCCGGTCCGCCCGGTCGAGACATTCGGTAAACGAATCCGACCTGCAGTTGACGCGCTCCAAACTGTGTTCGACGAAGTCCCAAAGTACTTCGGCTCGAACGAACGTGATGAAGTTGGGACTTATATCGATAACTTGACAAGCTCACGCCGCCAGCCTTCGATCCGTTTCACGGTTCGTCGGGGTCGCTGAGTGCGAACGCCCCTCGCCGTGCAGCCGCGCCAGTCCCCGACGCCAGATGTTGCGGGCCGCGTTCAGGTCCGCGTGATCCGCGTGGCCGCAGGCCACGCACTCGAAACTCGCCCGGCTGCAGCGCGAGGCAGCGTCCGCATGGC
>JAJDZX010000126.1 GCA_022824395.1 Alphaproteobacteria bacterium | reverse complement strand
GGGCGACGGCATGCCGACACGGCCGAATCCGACCCGCCAGGGCGCTGGGGGAACTCGAATCTCCCCGGATCACCGGGTCGCGCGGGCTCGGCGTCCCCTGGGTCGGTGGTCAATGGGAGGTTCTCTGGCGAACACTAGGTAGTCCGCTTACGCGTAGGTCGGTCCCTGGCATCCAATTGGTAAAGATACATGTCAGGACTTCCCTCTCACACGAGGACCTATCGTCACTAAATGCCTCATCGGCATCATGCTTCGAATAATATTTGGAATACTCAAGAAAGCTGCTTCCGATGAATCGCAAGAATTCATCCGCATAAGAATCAAGCTTCTTATCTTGACCCGCAGGGACATCTTGAAGCGAAAAGACCCCGCTGTAGATGTAGCGGCGGATATCGGTTGACTCCCCCCGATCAAACTCGTCTGCTGCTGCTCTAAAGTAGTACCACTCCTGTTGTTGTGCCATGGCTGGAGCCGAAAACACCAGCATCGCGAGTACGCCCGCACTTTTCACCCAGCTGGAGATCATTGGACTTGCCGAGCTCGGGTATCGGCCAGCAGCCGCGACAGAGACGGCCAAGAACGGACCTGCGTCAATCAAAAGCCGTCGCGGTACCGCCAGCCGGGCGCGCACCGAACACGATGACGTTATCGGGTCGGCCTCCGGGCTTCCCGCGCCGTCGGCCCATGAAGCGGTCCGGCAGTTCAAGCGCTCGTGCATGCGCTCACCCGGGGGACGGATCGGAAGGGGGGGCGGGCACCCGTCCTTCCCGCCGGATTTTTGCCGACTGCACAGACACTGGCCAGACTGACGCCCTGGTAATCCGCGTCGCCGCTTGGTTGTAGTCCCGGTACTCGCTGATCCAGGTTGCTTCGACCGTTGGCTGATGCATCGTTTCTGGAGCGGCTTCACATGTCGGCCGATGAAATCCGCTGCGGCGCGCGGCTCGACCGCTGCCTCCAGGAAGCTCCGTTTGACGCGCCGCCGCTTCAACTGCCTTGGGCGGATTGAACGGGGGCAGATGGTTCGCGTCCATGGGCCTCAAGCTTTGTCCTATGGATCAGTAATGCTGGGCCATTCTAGATTGACGTTGGGACCCGGGCAACTGCGGGTCGATACGGCACTGGCGGGGAACGAGTTTGGATCGCGGTGTGCTGGCGTGGGCAGTGCGAGAGCCACAGCGTCACGCGAACAGCTGCGCAACTAGGGCGTCACTTCGGGCAGCGCCTATGAGGCTGTCTGCAGCTGTTAAAACAGGGGGCCCGCGAGAATCAAAGACGGGAGCCCCTGTCGCGTGTACCGTTTCATGGCGGGATGTGAATCAATAATGCTGATCCATAGCTTGAAACAAACTGGTTGCGGCTGCTTCCGCGCCTTTCAATGCCTCTGGTGTGGGCATGTGCTTGGGCCGTATCGACCAAATGATGGCGAAATTGCGGCCGGTGTCCAAACCCTCAGTTGACGACGAAGGCAGGATTCCGGTGCGCCAGCCAGCTGTTCAAGCCTGCAGAACAGGAGCGGGCGCGAATCGGGAACGGTAGGAACGCTGAGGGGCCTTCATCACGGCCGCGCGGCAGGCCGGTTCTTGGAACAGCGGCAAGGGAGGGGCCGTTTGTTGCGCGCATTTTGGCTCGCACATCATATGGCCGGGCACCTCCCCGATCTGTTTGCAGGGAAGTAGGCAAGGACGAGAGCAGATTCGTCGACACCCGGCGCGCAGAGGACTATCTTGGCCTCTCACACCGCACGCTGGACGGCTACCGCGTGAGCGGCGACGTGCTTGCCTTTCACCGCTTCGGGAACCGGGTGCGCCATCGCAGATTGGATTTGGATGAGTAGGCGGCGAAGCGCCGAGCCAGCACGACGGCGGAGGCCGACAGGTTGGCATCCGCGCGGGGGTCGGAAAAAACCAATAGCGCCATTTCGGCGACCGTTACGCGGTAAGTGCAATCGTCTGTTGCGTCCAGCTACGTTTCTTTCCGCTCTCCATGGCGCTGGAGAAACAAATCCGTTAGCACTGGTGGCCTCCCGAGGCACACTCGGGGGCTCCCCTCAGTCAATTGCGTGTTTCAATGTCGACGCAACTTGTAATGGTGCACAACGTTGCAACTTGCAGCGTCCTTCCAAGGCCTAGTCGAATAACTGGTGTACGTTCACGCTTCCAAAGCGCTCGCAATTCGTTGAAGGCGGACCGCCGCTCAGCAGCGGAAGCTACACATAGCTGTGTTGCCGCGGCGTCGACAAGGAGATCACGTCTCCACGCCTCGCTGGTAGATTGGCCAAGCGCGCGCCGAAAGGCTGACCAATCCCGCGAGCGAATGGCGTCGTTCTGATGTGCGACCGCGAGTAACGCGGCGGTACGCGGCGCGCATTCCGGAGCGAGGACCGCGTAGGACGCAAGTTCCTCCTTGGCTGGCGGGGGGTAGATCGACGACTTGCGCCATTCTGGCAATCGCCATCCACTCGGGCAGATCGGTCTGAGAGATCATCATGTCCCCCCGCCAGGAAGTTGCGAGCGGGACGAAGGCGTGGGCTGCGGACGTCCGAGCTCTCATTGCTCGGATTAACGAAAGGACCTCGTCTTTGGGCATGAGGGGCGCGAGGCAGGAAACGCCAGTTGCAAAGGAATCGAACGTTCCAAACCTGTCCTGATTGTCACGGCGCCAATTCAAAAGCAGTTCGCGATCGGATTTGTTCAGATAAAGTACTTGTCGAGAGAGGATCTCAAACGCGGTAATCTGACGGAATTCGGATTCAGTCTCTGGACGAGTTAGATCCTCAATCAGGAATTCACGCGTCACATCGGGAAATGGTGTGAAGGGCGCGATAGTCGAAAGCCATTGGACGAAAGTAGGCGTCCCGCTGAGACCGCGTTCGTCTTCGCGAAGAAACTCGACAATACTGTCGATTGTAGCGCCTTCCAGAGCGCGGTGCTGTGCGATGATCGCCAGCAAGAAGAGGGCGATCTCGACTTCGGGCGGAGCCGCATCCCCATGGGTATCGAGATCAAAGACGTGGACGGTTTCGACAAGCGTCTGTTCCGCAGCCGCGGCCACATCACCTTCGTTCCCGAGGGCAGCCGAAAGCAAAGCCGCCGACATACACCACCCGCCGGCGTCGAAGTCAGACACTGCGTTGCCCGCGCTCCAGGTCGCAAGCCACGCAAACTCGCGTCTGGCATCATAGGTAGCCCCCTCACCAAGTGAGCCCTTGCGGACCTTTACGTTCAGGCGAAAGGCGACGAGACGCCCTGCAGTTGCCAAGGCCCTTGAACGGTCCTTAGCGACCACCATGCGCCAGTCCAACTCTTTGAGAAATTCATCCGTTCTCGGTTTTAGATGCGTGAAATCAAGCGTTTGCGAAATATCCGCCGCGCAATCGAAACTTTCTTCCGGCACATGATATCCGAAGCTACGTGCGGTGGCGTCGATTGTCTCGTTGGCTCTCAGGCTGACGAGGGCCGAAAGTTCTTCGAGGGGCGGCGGGCGCATTGTGACTTCCAATATTTCCGCAGACGCAGGCAGTTCCCCGGCGAGAAGCAGCGACAAGGAGGTACGCACTCGAGGTTTGAGGAGAGGGCCGAGCTTTGTAGGCCAACCGCCGAGGCCACGAAGGCGATTGGCGAGAAGGCTTCCGTCCCTCAACGCGTCATAATCCGAAGTATTGACGTCATCGCGCGGCGCGATGTCATCCGCATCCAAACCGGTATCGACGATCCCGCCCGGAAGGGTTCGTCGGACAGGATCGAGTAAGCGTATGCCGGACCGAGCGACGATATCGCCGTCCGCATCGACGGCGAGATGCTGGAACGATAAGTCGGTGACCACGGCGGCCGCCACAGCCATGAGCAGGACGCTCCGCAACCATCGGCGCAAGCCGAGAATCAATACCCCGTAAGTTGAAATTTGGTCTTGTAGCGAGGTGACCGAAGCGGTGGGTAGGCGGACCGGGGCGGCCGTCGCACCGCCTCGGATGGGCTCTTGGCGAGCCCCACCCTTACGGCTGAAGGCCCGCCTGGCCACGTCCTTGCTAACCCGTGCGAAGAGAACTTCAACATCGACGAAACCATCAGGTGCCGCGATCGCCGAGCCGTCGGTCAGTCCTTGCGTCACGGCGTTCGAGAAAAGGCCGTGCCCAATGGAGGCGTCCTCCCATGCACGTTGGTCACTGCGGGCGGACACGAGAAATAGACGGGCGAGGTCGCCGTCTAACGAACGGAAGTAGGAAGTGCCCGCGACGATGCCCTCCGCATGGCAGCAATCGAGAAACAGGATCGACGTGCGAGCGCCCACATGCGTGAAGGCATGATCAATGCCAGCGCCGGAAATAATGCCCTGTTGGTTCCCGTCTTCTATGTCCGCGTCATGAAGACAAAAATGGAAATGTTCTTTGTCGCGCTTGATACCGTGCCCCGCCAGGTAGCCGACAAACAGGTCGAGTCTTGCTTCATGGAGTGCGCCAATCGCTTCCGTCCAGGATGCCGATGACGCACGGTCATCTGTTGCGAGACGTATTGTTAGCGAGTCCGCGTTGGCCCATGCTGCACTCGCATAGCTCGCAAACGATTGAACATCATCGGCGGCATACCGAAGCCGGTTAGGCCCATCGTTCAATGCTGGCGCTGCATAACGCGAAACCCCAAACAACGCTGCCCCGACGCGCATTCGACATCACCAGGTAAAGAAATCGACGAGGCGCAATTCATTCGCCGAACGTGCGCCGGGAGATGCCATTGTCGTGGTGAGCTTCTGGAGAATTAAAGGTGTTGCAAGTCCGACATGTAGTGCCACCATGGCTTCAGCCTGATCGCCGAAATAGAAGACTGCCACGGCACCGCCAGCCAAAGCCATCAGGATTGTCACGCACCAATAAAAGGGTGACTTGGCATAGTTCGGAAACTTGACGTTCCGACGCCTTAGGTTCCACCAGTGAACGAGTTCCAAGAGAGCTCCGCCAAGTGCGCCAACCGCGAAGACCGTAAGCATGCTGGTCAGAGACATGTTGCCCCCTCAGTAGACAGTTTGGTTTCCTGTCCGATCCGGAAACGAAAGACACGAACGTGCCCAAATCGCCTCCTTTTCGGGACCGATTTCATTTCAGCGTAGATCGAAATCGGCGAAGGCGGCGGCATGGTCCGAACCCGCAATGCGCCAGCTCGTGAGCCCAAGGAAGGACTGCACGGTCCCGCTGCTGCCATCGAGTGCTTCGGGCGGCATTCTCCGGCGCCCGATGGGCAAAGATTGCCGTACCCTTGTCGTCAGTAGCAAAAGTACTCGCACGTACGGTTCCGACCGGGCGCTTGGAATAGATGCCGACGTCGGTCCCGCGTGGGTCTGTCCAGCAGCCGATCAGGATGTTGTAAAGGTGAAGCTGGTTGAGCCGCTCGGTGTTGATGTTGTCGCGCTTGTAGGTCAGAAAGTCTTGCCACTGGTCCCTCCGCGTCGGCGAGAGACCGGTGACGACGCAGGGGACGTACCTGCCCAACAGTGAGCGGTCCGGGGGTGTCTGCGTATGGCCCCGGACCGGCAACCCCTCCTAGGAGCCTGCGCTTCAGAACGGTTTTGACGCGCTCCAGATCCATATATGGTATGCAATTGCCTGTGCGGCATACAATATGCGGTAGCAACTTTTTCTACCGCGCAGGCTCCTAGTGATCGTTGCACGCGACGACAGCCACTCGGTACGGATTGGGCACACACTCGCTGGGCCCGCAGTCCATCCTGGCGTATTCGCTCTCGGTCAGCGCGGCAAGCGCCTCCTCCGAGTTCGCCGCCTCCATGTGAAAGTTCGAGCCGAGCACTTCGAAGCCTTCCCAGTCGTTGCTGAGTTCCACGACGCCAATGCAGCGGTGCCGCTGCAGCACCGTCAGCTTCTCGAAGTCCCGTTCCCACGAGGGGTCGGCTTCCCGCGTCACCGTCTCCGGGTCCGGCCCGTCGCTCGAGAACGCGAACACCACGTCGCCGCAGCGCCTCCCCGAGTGGTAGCGCCACGCCTCGTCAAATGCCTCGCCCTGCGGGGGCGGCGGCTGGTGCCGGCGGCAGATCTCGAGTGCCCGCGCCAGCGCCGTGGCGGCGTCGGGGTGGTTCCAGGCGACGCCGTAGCCCTCGTCCCCCTGGATGTGGTCAAAGTCGTAGCCGGCGTAGGCGCCCCAGAGTTCGGCCGACAGGGCCGGGCCGGGACTGCCGCTGCCGATCACGGCGATGAGACAGCCGGCGAGCAGCGTGCCGCGTGCGCCGCCACCTGCGTCGGGCCGGTTTTCCGCGGAGGCAGCGCACGCCAGCTCCGCATATCGGCCTGCAGAGCCCACACTGATGATCTGTGCGGCCGCTGCCTTCAGGAAGGCCCGATGTCCCGCCGCTGCTGCGAATGCTCTGGGCGGTTTGAGCGCGGCCAGTGGGTTGGTGTCCATGGGACGCAGCCCCAGCTGTGAATCAACAATACTGAGTCATAGTAGAATGCCTCCGGCAGGCGGGCAACAGCGGGCCGTGGCGGCATCAGGCGGGAAATGGCTGCGGATGACGATTCACCGGACAGGACGGCGTGAGAGCTGCAGCACCCTGCAAGAGGTTATGCAACGAGGGCGTGGCTGCGGTCAGCGCCAGGGAGGCGGTAAGCGGCCGTCGGTGCCGGAACGTAGGTTGCATTGAAGACACCGCGTCGCCCGCGGCCGCAATGACATCGGGAACGCGCTCGCCGATAGCTGTGGGGGGCCCGCGTTGCGACTCCGCCGCGCCGTGCCGCACCAGATCCCGCCGCCGAAAACCCCGGGGCAGCGCATCGTCCATCCTCGACGGCGTCATGTTGCAAACGAGAAGGTCGGCGGTGCCATCGCACGGGCGATGCGCCACGGGACCGCGATCCCGCACATGCATGGAGTAGAGCGGCGGCGATTTCGAGCAGCCGTGGCGCAGACGGTGTCCGGCCTGTGAGCGACGGGGGGCGAGAGACGTTCCGGGGCAAAGCGTGAGTCAACAATACTGCGCCATGCATCAGGCAATTCTGGTTGCGTCCGGCGGCGCATTCCCCAACGCTTGTTACCGGCGAGGTCAGGGCTTTGGCGACTGCCTCGGAAGTGACGGACATCTTCCAGTTTCTCGCCAGCCTGGGGCAGCGCCCAACCCAAGAGGGGGGGGGACGCCCAAATGCGCGAAGCCAACGAAAAAAGGGACATGCTGGCACTGTTCTTGCTGGTAGCCATCGCTTCATTTCTTGTAAAATCGATATTCTTCAGCAGCTTCAACGTCTACTCCTTGGCCCACATCGGCTTGCTTGTCCTGGGTTTCGTGTTGTTCAAGGTATCCGCGTACTGGGGAGTCGCCACCTACGTAGTCTGCCTGGTTTGGTTGTTCGCCGACTGAGACAGTCGAGCCCGTGGGTTCCTGTGAATTGGCGGGGTCACCGGAAGGGCCGTAGCGAAGCGAAGGAGTGACGAGGCCGCCTGGCGCGCCGACGCCTCCGCGCCGGTTCTTCCCGGTGCTGGACCCGGAGCCCATCAAAGACCGTGAAAACCGCACCGTCGAAGCTCGGGCATACGCTCAAGCGGTCGAATCGGTTGCAGGCGGTCGTAGAGGGCCCGCAGCGCTCCGGGAGATCACGCCGCGGCGCTCCCGTGCGGGAGCCCCCGCGGAAGGCCGTTCAACGCACGGCCGTCGTCCACCCGCGGCCCACCGCGGAGACCGTTCGATAGTAGCGGCTCGATCACGCGCCACTCGAAGTCCGTCGGATCGCGGCGAACACGCATGGTGCGCTCGCCCGGTCCCGGCGCCGGCGGGCCAGAAGGGTCAGGGTGCGCCAGCCGCCAAACGGTGCATAACTGCAAGCTTCCTGGCTCGGGAACATCGTGGTCGGTGGTGAGAGAGGCTCCGGAAATACGTACTTTTCTCGGACCATACCGGGGTCAAGACCTGCAGGATCGTCCAGAGATCGGCGGCAATGCCCAGCCGCCTCCGGAGGACCGCCGCACTCTCGAAGCAGAGCCGGGGAAAGGCGCGCCCTGCCCTGTACTCGAGGGAGTGACTCCCGCCGGGCGCAACTGTCGCGAGTCGTCGCCTGAATGGGACAGGGCGGCGTTCCACCAGCATGTCTCACGGTCGGCAATGCTGACCTTCCCCGTCTTCGTCGTTAGTTCACGAGAATGCTCTCCCACGGCTTGCCGAGGCTCAGGTTCGCGTAGGCTTCGCTGTAGAAGTCCATGTCGGGGGCGCCGGGCTGCCGCGAGTCCACGATGTCGACGAAGAAGAAGTTGTCGCCATAGGTCCATCCGCTCGCGTGCTGCAGCGTGTAGATCATGTGCCGGGCGCTGCCGCCGCCAGCGAAGGCGGGGGCGTCCAGATTGCCGATCTGGAGATGAAACTCGGTGTCGCTCCAATCGGCGGCCTGCGCCGAGGCGCACGCGAATGGCCCCAGCACGGCCAGCCCGAGCCGTGTCGAAAGCGCGAACCACCGCACATTGCCGCTCACTCGCATCGGGTCCTTACTCCTCGGCAGTCTGCGGGCGGCCCCGCGACCGGACAGACTGTTGTCCAGTCGCGGGAAACGTCGCCACTCGCGACATCGGGCACCGGGCAGGCCGCGGTGCCGGGGCACGGTCACGTCGGCGCCACCACCTTCGCCGGATCTCAGCCCCGTCGAGCGGATCGCCCCCGCGATCAGGCGCGGGATGTGCCGCGTCCGGAAACACACCATGGAAGAGGGTCCGGCGGTGCCACAAAGAACTGCCCGGCGCCATCGAACCCCGCCCACGCCACGACTGCATCCGCACCGCAGGACAAGGTTCCATGCAGAGCAGGCACTCTAGAAGCTGTACCGGATGGAAACGACGGCCTCGGTCTCCTCGAGCTGCATCAGCGAGGCGCCGTCGACCGCAACGTCCGCGCGCGCGTGGTTGAGGCCCAGGTTGGCGGACAGCCCCCGGGCAATGTCGTACTGAAGCCCCACGGCGGCCGAGAACTCGTCCTGCCCCTCGATCCGCCCGACATGGGCGGCAGCAGACATGCCGACCACGCCGGCCTTCGTGCGCACGCCGGCGGACACGAACCAGCGCTCGGACTCCCGGCCGATCACCCTCAGGCGTTCCAGGCCCACGCCGGCGTCGTAGGTGGTGCTGCCGTAGATCATCTCCGCGACCGCCGACACCGACCGGCTGTCGAATCGTCCCGAGCCGTCGGCCGCGCGGTGCGCCACGTCCGTGGCCCGCAGGGTGAAGCGGTAGTCCCGGTTGCCGGCCGGCCGCTGGAACATCGCCCCGGCATCGAGGTTGCCGTCCCGGTCCGCCGCGGCACTCACCACCCACGGCCCGAACCGGCCGAGATAGCTCACTCCGGGATCACGGAGATGACCCAGGACATCGTCGAACGCGAGGACGCCGTTCCCGGCGCCCCGCCGCCGCCGGGTCTGCTCGCGGACGATCCCGGAGACGTCGCCCACCAGCAGCGTCCCCCACGCGCTCCCGACGGAGACGGCCCCGCGGTCGATGAATTGCTCGTGCGAACGGAGCCCGATCGCGGCCCCCGTCGCATATTGGCCGAAGTAGGTCAGCGACACCCGCCAGCTGTTCGGCAGCTGGGCCAGCGCCGCCACCTGGGCGTTGCCGATCACGCCGGCGTCGAACGCGTCGTGGTCGTCCGGGCCCGCGGCCATCGAGGCATCGAGCAGACCGGTCAGCACGAGCGTGACGTCGCCGATTTCGGTTGCGAGCGGTTCCTCGAGCGACGACAGGCTCTCGTAGTTGAGGGAAAGCTCCTGGGCCGCCGCGGTCCCGGGCGCCGCGGGCAGGAGCAGCAGGGCAGCGACAAGACCGAAGACGGGCCCCTGCAGGTACCGGCACGCCATCGTCCTAGACCCTCGCCGGGAAGGTGGACCGGAAGGCCTGCCGGGCAATCGCGCGGCCGGCCTTCATGGCGGCGGTGTGGTCCATCTCCCAGTGGACGCCGCCGTAGATCCGGCTCATCCCGTTCTCCTCGGCCATGTGGGAGAGGCTCGTCCAGCGCCGCGTGACGCCGTTCAGCTGCGGCCACAGCACCTGGTCGGGCGACTGGCCGGAGAACGCGACGTCGTCGCGGCCGTAGAGCAGCGCGATCAGCTCGGCCGCCGCCGCCCCGAACGTCGAGTGTCCCGACGTGTACGACGGGAACTCCGGCGTCGGGATGTAGCTCTGCCAGCTTGCATCCTGCGTGACGCGCGGGTCGGGATTCTTGAACTCGGGCGCCCGCACCCGGATGGCGCTCTCGGGGCGCACGATGTCGTGGTGGTACTTGCAGTCCCAGGCGCAGATGGAGGCGTCGCACTGGGTCATGCCGAGCAGCGCGAAGGCGCGCGCGAGCTCGATGAAGCTGAGGTCGCGGTCCTGCAGGATCTGCATCGCGACGCAGATGAAATGGCCGGGCGGCGTCACGCCCCAGGGACCGTCCTCCCAGAACAGCGCGATCTCCGACTCGTCGGCCGTGCGGATCCCGCTGTCCATCCCGCCGAGCAAACGGATCGTGTGGAACGCCTCGGCGAAATCGGGACTGGCCGGGTCGTGGAAATCGGCCGAGCGGAACTGCGCGCCGCTGGTCATCGTCCAGGGCCTGATCCGCCCCTGGCCCGGGTAGAGGCCCCGGTCGAACGAGTCGAACGCGGGCCCGGGCCGGGCGCCGTAGAACGGCCCCGTAGGCAGCCAGCGGAGGGCGTCCGCGCGCTTCCGATAGCGGTCCAGGTAGTAGTTCACCTCGCCGGGCTCGGACCCGTCGTCGACCCGCATCCTGACCACGTGGCGGCCAACCGCCCGGCCCCAGTCGACGCCGAGGGATTTCGCCTCGCTGCCCGGGAAACGGTTCAGGAAGGCGATGCGCTCGAAGAGAAACGGTTGCTGGAATGCCTCGGCCGCCGCCGTGGCGAACGCCACGCCGTACGCGACCTCGGGGTCGGCGCCGGCGGGGCCCGGGCCCACCCCGAAGGGCTCTTCATAGGCCTGGACGACGCCGTTTGCGGCCAGGAAGCCGGCGGACATGGCGAGGCCGTAGTTGTAGGCGGCGCGGGGGGTCAGGACCCGCTGGTCGCGCACCTGCTGGAGCGCCGCGTCCACCCAGTGGAAGACCGTGTTCTGTTTCTCCGGTTTCAGGACTTGCGTGGCGTACGACGAGGCGTGCCCGTACGCGGCCACCTGGGGGCCGGCGCAGGCAGTGAGCGAACCCACGGATGCGGCTGCCGCTCCGGCAGCCAGGAAGTGCCTTCTTGATCGATGCATGGTGACTCTGTGGTTTCGGAACGGGCAACGGAACCGCCGTCTCCGGGTTCGAACGGAACCCGTCGGGCGGGACTGGAAGGGAAACGGGGGGGTACGGCTATCGGCTGCCGGGGTCGGAACGGCAGGCAGCCGTCGTACTCATGCGTGTACGCGGGCGAAGCCGGGGGCACGCCGCGGGCGTGTGGGCGAACAGGGCTCCGGCCAGTCGGTCATCCGGGCGGTCCGACAGGCCAGGGTTCCGAGCTTGGCGGGAAACGGCCGGCTGCCTGCCCGCAAGCCTGAGACGGCCGGGCAGTCAGTCATCACCGCACCGGATGTTGGCCTGGCACCCTTCGGCGGCGACTCGCGCTTGCACTTGGCCGGCGTCGGCGGCAGTGGGCGCGGGCAGGATGGGCCGGGAGCCCGCGGCCGTACAGCTGATCAAGCAGACACGCTTCCAGGCCATGAGTCCGTGCCTCATTTGCGTCCGCGTCCCGGAGCCGGAGTCGGGGCATTGAGACGAAGCTCGATCGTGTGCTGCGCCGGACGTTCCATCCGGTTCCCGGATCGCTCCCAGGCAGCCGCAAACGGCTGCTGACGAAGCCCGGCGCGAGCGTTCGATTCTGCCGCCGCTTCGATTGCCTTGAACGGGTCGACAGTGGGGAACCGGCTGGCGTTCATGCGTCACGCGCTCCGGTATCAGGATCAGCAATGCTGAGGCAAACTAGAAGGGCTTCGGGCCACGGTCAATCCCCGGCCGAAGGGGCTCGGAGCGGGGCAGCCGGTCCGGATCGCGGTCCGCCCCGCAAGGCGTCACGAGAGCCGATGCGTCGTGAGATCGGCTTGTATTGGCCGTCTGTGGCCGCGGGTGGCGTCTCTGCGGCCGTGCGCGGCGTTGCGGATGCCCGGCGTGACGCAAAGGGGGGCACGGGCGGAGGGTGAGGACGCGCGCCGGGATGTGCATCACGATTGCTGAGCGACGGGTCGAAAAACGTCGGTCTCGGTCCGGCCTCCCGCTGGTTGTCTCCGCCGGAACTGTTGCAGTGCGGCCTGTGCAGGACCTCCGGGGAAAATCGTTCTCGGACCCTCAAGCCGGGCCGCAACCGGAGGGCTGCCACCGACCGTCGCCCGGGACTCTTGGACATCGGACGATCCCACGCCGGGTCGTGGCGGTTTCGGTTACCGGCGGGCAGAGCGCGGGCGCAAGGCAGTGTCGCCAGGGATTCGGGGCCATCCGAAGGGAGGCCGCAGGCGCCCGCGATTGACCGTGGCACGCAATAAACTTAGGCTGGCTCAACTTCCTTGAGGTGACGGCCAATGCCGAACAACCCATGTCCGATGAGCCGCTTCCGCCGCTGAACTCGCTGCAGGCATTCGAGGCGGCGGGGCGGCACGAGAGTTTCCTGTACGCCGCGGCCGAGCTCCAGGTCTCGCCCGGCGCCGTCAGCAGGCATGTCCGGCTGCTGGAGCGGTTTCTCGGAACCGAGCTGTTCGTCAGGCGCAGCAATGGCGTGACGCTCACCCCGGTCGGTAACCGCTACGCCCGGAAGGTGAGCCGCATCGTCAGGGACATGAGGCGCGCGACGGCTGAAGCGCGCCGAGCGGACACCGCCGTCGGACCCTGATCCCGGCAAATTCCCGGCGCCGTTTGGATTGTCGGGGCCGGGCGACGCACCGTCACAAGCCGGAAGGCAGGCGACCGTGGGCGGCCGCAGGCCGAGGCCCGTCGGGCGGTTAGGGCAGGCACAGCTGCGCCGCGCTCCAAGTCTTGACAGATGGTGCGTCCTTGGTGCCGGCGACGTAACGCCGAGACGTTGCGCTTGACGTCGACGTAATGTGCGCCCGTTTCAGTGGTGCGGCTGCGTTCATCGTGCTGCACGTGCGCAGTCCGATGCTCGGACTTCCGGACCGGGCCCGGCGCCCGCGGGAGCGCTCAGCCGTCCGGCGGCGCGCCTCCCGCGCATTCCTGCAGAAGCCACGCCTTCAGCCGGACGAGGGTCCGGTTGTTGGCCGACGACGCGTTCATGACCAGGTGATAGGACCTCTCGGAGGCCACCGATAGATGCGGCAGGCCGACGAGCTTCCCGGCCGCGAGTTCCCTCGCGACCATCTCGCCATGCCCCACGGCCATCCCCATGCCGTCGACCGCCGCCTGGATGACGCCGTTGTAGAGCGCGAAGCGCATCTCGGCGGCGAGCTCGCCGGCGGTGGCGCCGACGGCCCGCGCCCAGTCCGGCCAGTCGGTGTCCCAGTACATGTCGTGCAGCAGGGGCTGGCCGAGGACCTCGTCGGCTTCGGGTCGGGCCGACAGCGTCTCGCGGAACGCCGGGCTGCAGACCGGAAAGACCTCTTCCCCGAACAGCCGCGTGACGCTGTAGCCGGGGTGCTGGCCCTTCGAGTAGAAGATCCACGCGTCCACGTCCTCGCGCTCCGCGTCGTGCTCGCCGCTGTGCACCTCGACCCGCAGCTCCACCCCGTCGAACGCCTGCCGGAACGACGGGATGCGGCGGTGGAGCCAGCGTTCGGAGAAGATCGGGAGCGCCGCGATCATGATCGCGCGCTCGCGCGCCGGCTTGCGGATGCCGTCCGTCGCCGCTCGCAGGTTCCGGAAGATGCCGGTGATCTGCCCGGCGTACGCCCGTCCGGCCGCGGTGAGCGTGACCCCGTTGCTGCGCCGGACGAACAGTTCGGTGCCGAGGTAGCGCTCGAGCAGCTTCACGTGCCGGCTGATGGAGCCCGGCGTGACGCCCTGTTTCTCCGCGGCGACGAGGAAGCTCTCGTGCCGGGCCGCCGCCTCGAACGCCCGGAGCGAGTTGAGCGGGGGCAGTCGCTTGGTGCCCATGGGTCGCTGGCTCCGGTCGCAGGCTCAATAATACTAAGCCAGACTAGAAGCGAGCTGCGCCGGGGTCAATCGCATGACGGGACGGCATCGGGCGCGCGGCGGGTGTGGACGGCGGCTCGCCTGGCGGACCGCGCGTCCAGTGCCATCGCACCGGCACATTCCCGGTCGGGGTGAAGCTGCGGGCAGGGGGGACGTGCTGCTGCCAACGCAGTGCTGGCCCCGGCGTGATCCGGAGAGGGCTGCCCCGGCTATGCATGGCGTGCCGTGGCAGGGACATGCCTCAATAATACTGATTCATGGATCGAGAAATTGTCGTTGCGTACGGGGCGCGTCTTTCAATGCTTGCCGCGCGGTTCGGGCCGCGAATCGGCAGGTGCGTCGGTGCCGGCGGCCAGCGGTTCGGCTTGGCTGACGGGGTGCCGGGAGATTGGCGATGGGTTCGATGGGTTTGGACAGCCTTGCTGGTTGCAACAGTATGGGTGCCGCGAGCCGAGCTGGCTCCGGCACCCGGGCGGCGCTCTCCGATTCCCGCGCTTTCCGCGCTCCGTGGCTGACGCCGTGGGCCGCGCGGAAAGTGCCCGGCGGAATCCCCCCTTTCGGCCGCTTGGGCATCCGCCGCCGCCTGGCGGGGCCCGCTACCCCTTCGCCTGCATCCTTCGCTTTCCGCCTGCCGCGCGCGGCGGCCGGTCTGCTGCTGGTCCTGGCCGGCTTGCTTGCGCTGTCCGCGCCTGCCCGGGCCGCCGTTCTTGTGAGCAACGTCGATCAGGGCGAGATGGGCGCCTCGAACTTGGCCATAAATTCCTTCGATCTCGCCCAGGCGTTTAAGACCGGCCCTGCTATCGCGGGCTACACGCTTGAAAGCATCGGCATTTCGTTGACAAGCATCAGCCCCGACGATCAGCTCGCATCGGAAATAAGCGTAAAGCTTCACGAGAGCAGCCCTACGGGAACGTTGGTGGCGACGCTGACGTCGACTGACGACATAACTGCGAATACCACCGGGACCTACACGTTCACGGCTCCGGCGAACACGACGCTTGCGGCATCGACCACGTACCACTTAGTTTTCGAGACATCGGTCCCTAATGTCGATGCGAGGCGAACAAATTCCAATGCCGAGGACAGCGGTGGCGCAACCGGTTGGTCAATCGCCGACAATAGCGGTTGGCGGAGCACATTTTCGACGGGGGCGTTCACCGATGCGACCGAGGCCCTGATGATCCAAGTCAACGGTACAGGCCCCACCAACACCGACGCGACGGGCGCGCCGACGATCTCCGGCACGCCACGGACAGGGCAGACGCTGACGGCGGACACCTCGAACATCGCCGACGCCAACGGGCTTACCAACGCCACGTTCGAGTACCAGTGGGTGCGCGTGGACAGCTCGAACACCGAGACGGATGTCGGCACCGATTCGACCTACGAGCTGGTGGACGGGGACGTGGGGAACACGATCAAGGTCGAGGTGAGCTTCACCGACGACGCGGGCTTCCCCGAGGGCCCGCTGACGAGCGACGCGACGGGAACGGTGGCGGGCATGCCGGGGATCACGGTGTCGGAGACGTTCCTGAACGTTATCGAGGAGGACACGGATGGCGACAGCTACACGGTGGTCCTCGACGTCGAGCCGACGCACACCGTCACGGTGACGGTCGTCGACGACAGCGGGGGCCTGACGGTGAGACCGGCCAGCCTGGTCTTCACGACGACAGACTACAACGAGCCCCGGACGGTGACGGTGACGGCGGGCGACGACGCGGACTTCCAGAACTTTTCCGCGACGCTGACCCACAGCGCGGAGAGCGACGATACCGGCTACCAGGGCATCACGATCGACGAAGTGAACGTGAGCGTGTTCGACAACGACACCCCGCAGGTGACGGGAGTGACGGTCACGCCGGTTGGCGCGGCGCTGCTGGTGGAGTGGACGGCGGTGAACAGCGCCAGCGGCTACCACGTGCAGTGGAAGTCGGGAAGCCAGAACTACGACAGCATCAACAGGCAGGCCACGATCACCGTCTCGGGCTCGGTCACGAGCCACACGATCCCCGGTCTCACCAACGGCACCGAGTACACGGTGCGGGTACAGGCAACGCGGAACCGCGCCAACGACGGCCCCTGGTCGGACGAGGTGACGGGGAGGCCGACGGGGCCGGGGGTCACGCTGTCGAAGACGGCGCTGGAGGTGGACGAGGAGGACACGGCGGGGAGCAGCTACACGCTGGTTCTCGGCGCCCTGCCGGAGGCGACCGTCACCGTGATGGTGGCTGGGCATGCGGGCACGGACGTGAGGTTGAGCCCGGACCGCCTGACCTTCACGACGGGGAACTGGGATCGGCCCCAGCCGGTGACGGTGACGGCGGTCGACGATGCGGACACCGATGACGATACGGTCAATCTCACCCACAGCGCGGAGAGTACGGACGGCGACTACAACAACATCGCGATCGCCGGGGTGACGGTGACGGTGAAGGACAACGACGCCCCGCCCGTGGAGGAGGGGTGGTGGGGCGCTCGTCGCCTGGTCATCGGCAACGACGCGAACGGCCATGGAATCCCGTCGACCGACGGCACGGGCCGCCTCGAGGTGTTCTACCAGGGGAAGTGGGGAACGGTCTGCAGCGACCGTTTCGACAGCGATTTCACGGTCTTCGGCCGGGACGCGAATGACAACATCACCCGGAAAGAAGGCGTGTCCAACAAGGCGGCGCATGTCGCCTGCCGGAGCCTGGGCCACAACACGGGGTCGACGGTCGCGCGTCCCGCCACGATGAGCGTGGCGCCCGACTCGGTGCCCATCCACCTCGACGACGTGCGCTGCGCCGATGAAGAAGCGGACTGGCGGCTCAACCGGAACAAGGACCCGAACGATCCGGACTGGCAGACGTCCCGCGCGCGCCTCGACCAGTGCTACCACGCCGGGATCGGCCTCCACAATTGCTACATCGGGGCGCGCGAGGAGACGATCCGCAACCCGGCGCCGGTCGACCCGGAGACAGGAGAGCCGTACCCGGACCACGAGTACGACGTGCACCTCGAGTGCACGGGCACGGCGCCCCAGATGCTGACCCAGGTCGTGGCGACCCAGCTCACGGCGTCGTTCGAGGACGCGCCGGCGACGCACGACGGCGTGACGCCGTTCACGGTCGCGATCCGCTTCAACGTAACTCCGCACGGTGCGGAGGGCGAGATGACGGACGCGGCGCTTCAGGATGTGATCGGCGTGACGAACGCGACGGTGACCTCGGTCGCCCGGGTGGACGGGGACGGGGCGCACCGGCTCGTGACCGTCGCGCCGGCCGGCTCGCAGAACGTCTCGCTCAGCCTGCTGCCGCGTCCGGACTGCACGGCGCTCTGTACGGCGAGCGGCGGCGGCCTGGCGACGGCGGTGATCGTCCAGGTCCGCGCCGGCCCGCCCGCCTTCAGCGCGGTGTTCGAGAACGCGCCCGAGGCGCATGACGGGGCGAGCGTGTTCAGGGTCGAGATTCTGTTCAGCGAGCCCCCGGACGTCTGGAACAAGCGGCTGCGCGCGATCCTGCAGGCGTCGATCACGGGCGGCACGGTGGAGGCGGTGAACCGGGTCGACCGGGAGGTCCCGGAGCGCCGGTATGCGGACATTGCGCCGGCCGGGGACGGGCCGGTCACACTTGAGCTGGGGCCGGGCCCGGACTGCGACGACCAGTTCGGGGTGTGCTCGCAGGACGGGGAGCTGCTCGCGGCGGCGATCGCGCTCGAGATCCCGGGTCCGGCGGTGGAAGAGGACACCGGCGTCGTCACGCCGCCGGAAGAGGCGACGGAGGAGGCGACGGAAGAGACCGCCGGCCCGCCGCCGGTCCTGGCGCCTTTCACGGCGCGCTTCGACAACGCCCCCGCGGTGCACGCGGGATCCGGCCGGTTCACGGTGGACCTGGTGTTCAGCGAGACGCCGCAGGGCCCGGGCGGAACGCCGCCCGTCATTACGAACCGGGCGCTCCAGGGCGCGCTGGAGGTCACCGGCGGCGAGATTGCGAAGGTCGCGCGGATCGCCCGCTCGCCGACGGAACGGCGGGTGACGGTGGAGCCGGACGACGAGGGCACGGTGACCCTCAGGCTCGGGCCGCGGGCGGACTGCGCGGCCGCGGGCGCGGTCTGCACCGGGGACGGGCGCATGCTCTCGGCGGCGGTGGCGGTGACCATAGAGGGCCCGCCGGGGCTGTCGGTGGCGGACGCCCGGGCGGAGGAAGGCGCGGGCGTCGATATGGCGTTCACGGTGACGCTGGACCGTCCGGTGACGGTGACGGTGACGGTCGACTACCGGACCGAGGACGTCGCCGGCCTGGGGGAGGCGGGTGCCGACTACGAGGCCGCCAGCGGGACGCTCGAGTTCGCCGCAGGCGACACGTCGAAGACGATCGCGGTGCGGCTGCTCGACGACGACCACGACGAGGGGTCGGAGTCGTTCCTGCTGTGGCTCGAGAACCCCGTCAACGCGTATCTGGACGATTTCGTGGCGGTGGGGACGATCGGGAACACGGACCTGATGCCCGAGGCGTGGCTCGGGCGGTTCGGCCGGACGGTGGCGGAGCAGGTGCTGGACGCGGTGGAGTCGCGGCTGCGCGCGGATCCCCGGGCCGGGCTGGCGGTGACGCTGGCCGGCCGGCGGCTCGGCGGCGGGGCGCTTGACGGCGAGGCGCTCGAGGCGGCCGAGGAGAAGGCGCGGCTCGCGGACCTCTCGGCGTGGCTGCAGGGCGAGAGCTGCCGCGAGGGCTCCGGCGCGGGCGCGGACTGCCCGGCGGGGACGCTCGCGCAGTCGCGCGCGCTCACGGGCCGCGACCTGCTCACCGGGAGTTCGTTCGCGCTCAGCGGCGGGAGCGCCGGGGGCGGGTTCGCGACGGTGTGGGGCCGGGGCGCGGTGTCGCGCTTCGACGGGCGCGAGGGCGAGCTGAACCTCGACGGCGAGGTGGCGAGCGTGCTGCTCGGGACGGACTGGGCGCGCGAGCGCTGGAGCGCCGGTCTGGTGGTGTCGCACGCCCGCGGCGAGGGCGGCTACCGGGGCGAGGGCGGCGGCGCGGTCGATTCGACGCTGACCGGGCTCTACCCCTGGGGCCGCTACGCGATGACCGACCGGGTGACGCTGTGGGGCGCCGCGGGCTACGGCTCGGGGACGCTCACGCTGACGCCGGAAGGCCAGGCGCCTCTGGAGACGGACATGGACCTGGCGCTCGCGGCGGCGGGGGTGCGCGGCGTGGTGGTCGCGGCGCCCCCCGACGGCGGCCCGGAGCTCGCGGTGAAGACGGACGCGCTGGCCGTGCGCACGTCGTCGGATGCGGTCACGGGAGGCGCGGGCGGCAGCCTCGCGGCGGCGACGGCCGACGTGACGCGGGTCCGGCTGGGGCTCGAGGGCACGTGGCGGGGCCTTGCGCTCGGCACGGGCACGCTGGCGCCCCGGCTCGAGGTCGGGGTGCGCCACGACGGCGGTGATGCCGAGACCGGGTTCGGGCTGGACATCGGCGCCGGGCTCGCCTGGTCGGACCCGGATAGCGGCATCCAGGCCGAGGCGAGCGGGCGCGGGCTCCTGACCCACGAGAGTTCCGGGCTCGGCCAGCGCGGCTTCGCGGGCCGGCTCGGCTGGGACCCGCGCCCGGGGACGGAGCGGGGGCCGAGCCTCACGCTCACCCAGACCATGGGGCTGTCGGCGTCTGGCGGCGCGGACGCGCTGCTCGGGCGGCGCACGCTCGCGGGCTTGGCGCCGCACGACGACGGCGAGGAGTTCGCAAACCGCCGGTTCGAGATGACGCTGGGTTACGGCTTCGCGGTCTTCGGCGACGAGTTCACCGTGACGCCGGGGCTCGGGCTCGGCTGGTCGGAGCGCGTGCGCGAGACGGTGCTCGGCCTGCGGCTGGCGGAGGAGCGCATTGCGGGGCTCGTGTTCGGGCTCGACGTCGAGGGGGCGCGGCGCGAGCCGTCGGCCGGCGCCGGCGCGCCGGTGCACCGCCTCGGGTTCGGCCTCGGCTGGCGGCTCGTGGGCACGCCTGGCGCCGCGTTCGACGTGCGCGTCGAGGGCGCGCGGCTCGAGGCGGCCAACGACCGCGACGACGCGGAGAGCCGCCTCGGGCTCCGGCTGACGGCGCGCTGGTGAGCGCCGGGCCGGCTCCCGGATGCAGAGCTGGAGGAGGTCCGGCGGGAGGAAGGATGCAGGGCGGCGCCTGCTAAGGGGCGCAAGGCGGCCCGGCTCCCTCCTGTAGAGGCTGGCCGTCGGCGGTTCGCCCCCGTCTGCACGCGCAGGAGAGCCCGGTCGGGACGCAGCAGGGGCTGGCTGATGATCTCGTCCCGTCGGCGTTGGGGCGGGACGGCGCGGGCCCTTCGAGGAGAAGATCCGCGCGTCCACGTCCTTGCGCTCCGCGTCGTGCTCGCCGCGGTGCGCCTCGGCCCGCAGCCTCGACCCGTCGAACCCCTGCCGGCGACACGGTATGCGGCGGTGGCGCCGGCGCTCGGTGAAGATCGGGAGCGCCGCGATCACGATCACGCGGCGGCTCGCGGACACCGTCCGTCGCGGTTCTCAGGTTCCGGGAGGTGCTGACGGCGATCCCGGCGTACCCTCGTCCCGCCTCAAGTGCTGGTTGCGGGCGACCGTGCGCTTCCCGGTACTTCAGATTTCCAATGCGGGAGAGGCAGCCGGAGTCCATGCATCAGGCCTCGCGTTCGTTGCCAGCCAAAATGAGCGAGTCCCATTCGACGGATCGGGGACCCTGCGCCTTTGCAAGAATGGCTCTTCGGCAGAAATCCTGCGCAAATTGCAAAGTCAGCCGATGTTGTTCTGTGGGCTTTACCTCTCCCTCGTGTACCGCCGCAGATGCCAGATTGTAGAACTTGCCGAGATCCTCAAATATCTGTTTTCGCTCTGGTCCGTTCGTGCCCATCATGAATGCGCCATAAAGGCTGAGTCGATACTTCAACTCCGACCTGTTGCCGCCCGCCAGCAATATGGCTTCGAGGGCTGTACGCAAATAGATGAGTTGTTCGACATTGTTCGCCATGTAGCGCTTGGATTTTCTCCACTGATTGATCGCGACCAGTATGTTCTTCCTTCCTTCGCACTGGCCCAGCAAGTTGAACGCGCAAGCAACCTCCCGCTTTCCTACGAGTACGTCATCGTTCCTGGGCCTCGCCCATCTTGGAGCAGAGGAGGTGGTGATGGCGGAGCTTGTCCGAGAAGTGGAATACCGTCCGTAATCTTCCCATACATAGATCTCCTGAATGTCTGCATCACAGATGACGGAAAGTGCGGCGCAATAGTCTTGTATCGAATGCCGGCCCAAGGCCCACGTTCCGGTTGGGCCTCGGCGATCCTCGGGACTGGAAACGGCGGGAGCGAGGCTGCATTCGGCCACCATGAGGACCCGCCCCAAGTAGTCGGCTGCGCTGATAGCCGCGTGTCCGGGTAGCCGCGCGGGCAAGTCTGCTGCGCGTGGCGGTAGCGCTTCGAAGTGCACCCCGCGCTCGAGGAAAATCGGTTCGTTGATCCTGATTCCCCCGATCAGGGCGCATGTCTCGAACGCCAATTCCTCACCGCAGGCCCATCCCACGAAGCTCGCCGAAGCGGTGTCGGCGTTGGTCAAGGCTGCCTGTACCAGCAGATACCTGGCGACGTCGGAGATATCGGACACGGCGACCGGGATATTCGGCCCCTTGGCCGAAATCGCGTAGCCGGACATCCCCTTGATGACGCCCGGAAGAGAGTGACGAACTTGCTGGCCGTGCACGACATCAAGGTTCTCGATCTCGGCAACGAGCTCCTGCAGTGACTGGTCGAATCGTGATTGATGTTCAGATGGCAGGACAGTAATCCGGATACTCTCCCGGTTGAGATCCGTCGCGGTCGAGTATTTCCTGAACGCCGAGACGTCAAGTTTCGTTGTGTCCTTCACAGTTGTGGAATACCGGAGGTGGCGTCGAGACGTAAGTTCGAGGTCGCCGGCCTGCAGGGTTTCTACGAGCAATTCTGCTTCCGTAAGAGCTTGAGCAAGTAAGTCGGACAATCGTCTGATGAGAGGGTCGGACATCAGTTTCGATCGGGTTCGGGGATCGGGCCGGTCGCAGTGCTTCTATTGGGCTGGTTGGACGGGGTCAGCCGGATCGGGCCGCCTCGGTGCGCGGGCGTAGCAAAAGCATGGGCGCGTGGCGGACTCGGGAGACATAGCAAGTTGCGCGACAACGATGGTGAGGTGTGCGGGTGCTGCGTCATTTCAATCGAACCGGTGTCTTGGAGGAAGGATTGGCAACCCGGTTTCGGGACGAGCGGGTCAAGCAATGTGGCAGGCCTCGTCGGAGTCCCCGGCTCGCCGCAGAACAGCTGGCGACCCCATGGAAGCAGGTGTTCCGTCGATCTCGCTTGGTTATCTCGCATTGCGGTTCAGCATGATTCCCTGCCATTACACATTTGGCTGATGGCCCTCCTTTATGTCACAACTGTCGGGCAGTTCATTGAGCAACATGATCCCCCGGTTTCGAAATACGGCTCCAAGCAACATTCCAAACGCAAACATCAACAACAACGCCAGCAATACATCTATGTGTTTCCAAAGAAAGCTGAAGAGCTGTTGTTCATCAAGTACAGCCTTGACGAATATGATTGCGGGAATCACAAGGATCACATACGCCGAATACCGGGCCGTACCTGCTCCAAGGTCGATCAGGCTGTTGGCGAAAGACTCCTTCGCCCGATTGTTCAGTTTCGTCGTGTCAACGTCTAGTGAGTTCATGGTCTGTTTCTCCGTACCCAGGATTGGTGGAATTGGGCAGTGTCGATGACTCGATGCGCATGGAGTGCGCAAAATCGACGCGAGTCGGGTCACGCGAGCGCCGGGGTTGCGGTCTGAGTCTCTAACCTGCCCTAACTGAATTGGTCCGCCGTTAAGGTCGCTGAGGTAAAGACTCGAGGGATGCCATCCGTCTCGGCTCTCGGGTTACGGAAGATGCCGCCGGGCATCCCGGCGTACTCCCGTCCGGCCGCAGTGAGCGTGACGCCGTCGCTACGGCGGATGAACGGTTCGGTTCCGAGATCACGCTCAAGCAGCTCCATGTACCGGCTGACGGAACGCGGCGTGACGCCCTGTTCGGCCGCGGCCTCAAGGACGCTCCCACGCCGGGCAGCCGCCTCGAACGCCCTGAGTGAGTTGAACGGGGGCAGCCGGCTGGTGCGCATGCGTCACGGGCTCCGGTCAGAGGATCAATAATACTGAGGCAGACTGAAAGTGAGCTGGGCCGGGGTCAATTGCGGGCCGAACCGGCACCGGGCCCGGAACAGGCCAGGATGGCTGCACTTCGTGGAAGAGGGCGCGGGCTCCGGTGTGTCACGCCGGCGGCTGCGAGATGAGGGTGTGGCCGCGGGCAGCGTGCGCATGGCCGTCGGTGGTGGTAGGCATCTGTGCCGGGTCCCGGCGAGCCCCAAAGGAGGCGGCCGAGGCTGTGCGCGGCGTTCCATGGCGGGGGAGGGGATGCCTCAAGATTACTAAGCCAAGAATCGAGAAGTTTTCGTTGCAGGCGATGGCGCGTCTCTCGATGCTTGCCGCGCTTCATCCGGGCACGGATCGGCGGGGCCTCGGAGGATGCTCCAGCAGCCGACGGTTCCGCGCGTCCGCTGGTGTATCGGGAGATTGGCAATGGGTTCCACGGCGTCAGGCAGCGCTGCTGGCTGCATTGGTACGGGAGCCGGGAGCCGCGCGGCGTCCGGCATTGGGCCGGCTCCCTCCGAGTCCCGCACCGTACCGCGGCGCGTGGGCGACGCCATGGGCTGCGTTGACCGTGCCCGACGGGAGCGCCCGTCCCGGCGCCTGAGTTGCCGCCCCCGCCTGACGGCGAGGAAGGTCACCCCTTCCTGTCTTGCCTTCGCTTCCTGCCTGCCGCGTCTCCCGGAGCATGAGGAGGCGCCCGGGCTCGCACGCCACGGGCGGCGGGTGGCTGCGCCATTCCTTGCCCTCGCGACGTGCGCAGTGCTCGCCCTGCCGGCGCCGGCAGCGGCGCAGATGAACGGCGACGGGAGCGTGATCTGGGAAGCCACGCTGTCGGTGAAGAACATCGCGGGCTCGGGGCAGTTGGGCTGTGCGAACGGGTCCGCAAGCCAGAAGTGCTCTACACGCGCCAACCTGTCCGACGACAGGTTCACCTATGACGGAAGAAATTACAGCGTCGTGGGCCTGGTACTGCAGCCCGACGGCAGGTTAACCCTGACGGTCGACATATCGCAATTCACCAGCGCCAGCGACTCGCTCACGCTGCTCGTGGGCACGTCCCACCGGTTCCATCTGGGGGACGCCACGGGCAACGTCGCGCGCACCTGGAACAATTCGGGATTGAGCTGGTCGGTCGGCGACACGATACGCGTGAAGCTCGTGCCCTTCTCGACCGACGCCACCCTGAGCGGGCTGACCGTACAAGACCACAAGTATAGCAGTCGGACAACGTTCGACCTGATCCAAAGGGTGTCCGGCCGGAGGGGCTTCAACCCGGCGGTCCACGACTACCGGCTGGCTTGGGGTCGCACCAGAAGCGGCACAATTCCGTGGGTGGAAGTGATCCCGGTGGCGAGCGATCCGAACGCGAGGGTTGAGTATCTGGACCCCTCCGGCAACTCGAGACCGGGCGCGCAGCCGCCCCGGTCCGGCGGCCGCGTGTTGGCGCTGGATTATTCGGTGAACACCATCGTGCTGAAGGTGACCGCCGTGGACGGCGTGACCACCAAGACGTACGAGGTGGAGATACGGCGGCAAAACGGTCAGCCGGCGGAGCCGGGCAGCAGGCCGCAGGGGGCGACGCTCGGGGCGGAGTTCTTCAGCCCGCCGGAACGCCACAACGGCCGCCGGATCCGCCTGAGCCTCATCTTCGACACGCTCCCGATCTCCAACCAGCGCGAAATCACTGACAAGCAGCTTGAAACGAGATTTGAAGTAACGGGCGGAACGCTGGAGCGCGTGAACTCGGTGGACGGGAGCTCGACGCTCCGGCACGTGGTTATCTCACAGCCGTCGGGTACGGTCACGGTGACACTCACGCGGAGCGACACCTGCGGCGACCCGGACTCGCTCTGCACTTTGTGGGGAACCGGGCTTCCCATTGGCGGTGTGACCGTCGAGATCCCCGGCCCGGCCTCCGCCCCCGCGACCGCGGGTGGGCCGCTGACGGCGTCGTTCGAGGACGCGCCGGCCTCGCACGACGGTGTGACGCCGTTCACGGTCGGGATCCGGTTCAACGAGACGCCGCACGGGGCGGACGGCGAGCTGACGGACGAGGCGCTGCAGGCGGTGATCGGCGTCGCGAACGGGACCGTGACCTCGGTGGCCCGGGTGGACGGAAATGGCGCGCACCGGCGGGTGACCATCGCGCCGGAGGGGACCGGCGCGGTTACCGTGAGCCTCGCCCCGGCCACGAGCTGCGACGAGGCGCAGTCGCTGTGCACCGCGGCCGGAGGGCAGCTCGAGACCCTCATCAGCCTGCGGGTGCAGGGTCCGGGCAGCGCGCTCCGCGGCGCGCTCCGCAGCACGTCTGGCACCCCGTTCACGGCAAGCTTCGAGAACGCGCCCGAGGCGCACGACGGGGCGAGCGCGTTCAGGGTCGAGATCCGGTTCAGCAAGCAGCCGAAGGTCTGGAACAAGCGGCTGCGCACGATCCTGCAGGAGTCGATTACGGGCGGCACGGTGGAGACGGCGGGCCGGGTCGACCAGGAGGACGCCCTGCGCCGGTATGCGGACATCGCGCCGGACGGGGACGGGCCGGTCACCCTCTCGCTCGGGCCGGGCCCGGACTGCGAGGACCCGCTCGGGGTGTGCACGCAGGACGGGGAGCCGCTCTCGGCGAAGATCGCGCTCGAGATCCCGGGGCCGGAGGCGGCGGCGACGGCCGAACCGCCACTCACGGCGCAGTTCGAGAACGTGCCGGCGATGCACGACGGAAAGAGCAAGTTCGAACTGCGCCTCGTGTTCAGCGCGCCGGTGCTGGAGGGGAGCGAAAGCGACCGGAAGCGCGCGCTGCGCCGGGCGCTCGCGGTGAGCGGCGGGACGCTCAAGAACACGCCGGCGGCGGGCCCGGACGCATTCGATGCGTGGCGGGTCCGGGTCCAGCCGTCTGGCCACGGCCCGGTGACAGTGTCGCTCGGCCCGACGACGAGCTGCAACGCCACGGGCGCGGTATGCACGGCGGAGGGCCAAGGGCTCTCGAGCGCGATCGCGGCGCGCATCGAAGGGCCGCCGGGGCTTTCGGTGGCGGATGCACGGGTGGACGAGGGCCCGGACGCCGCGTTCGCGTTCGCGGTCACGCTGGACCGCGCGGTCGGCGCCGCGGTCACGGTGGACTACGCGACGGCGAACGGGACTGCGCACGCGGGGTCGGACTACGAGGCGGCGAACGGCACGCTCGCGTTCGCTGCGGGCGAGATGTCGAAGACGGTCGAGGTGACGGTGCTGGACGACGCGCACGACGAGGGCGAGGAGACGATGACGCTCAGGCTCTCGAACCCGTCGGGGGCGTATCTGGCGGATGACGAGGCGACGGGCACGATCGAGAACACCGACCTGATGCCCAAGGCGTGGCTGGCGCGGTTCGGCCGCACGGTGGCCGAACAGGTGCTGGACGCCGTGGACGCGCGGCTGCGCGCAGCGCCGCGGTCCGGGCTGGAGGTGACGGTGGCGGGCCGGCGCCTCGGCGGCGGGGCGCTCGATGCTGCGGCGCTCGAGGCGGCCGAGGAGAAGGCGCGGCTCGCGGACCTCTCGGCCTGGCTGCAGGACGAGGCCTGCCGGGACGGCTCCGGCGCGGGTGCGGACTGCACGGCGGGGACGCGCGGTCAATCGCGCGCGGTGACGGGGCGCGACCTGCTCGCCGGGAGCAGGTTCGCGCTGACGGGCGGCACGCCCGGGGGCGGGTTCGCGACGCTGTGGGGCCGGGGGGTGCTCACGCGCTTCGACGGGCGCGAGGGCGAGCTCGACCTCGACGGCGAGGTCGCGAGCGTCATGCTCGGGACGGACTGGGCGCGCGGGCGCTGGAGCGCCGGGCTGCTGCTGAACCACGTCCGCGGCGAGGGCGGCTACTCGGGCGATGGCAGCGGCGATGTCGAGTCGACGTTGACCGGGCTCTACCCCTGGGGGCGCTATGCAATGACCGACCGGGTGAGCGTGTGGGGGACGGCGGGCTACGGCTCAGGGAAGCTGACCCTGACGCCGCAAGGCCAGGAGCCGCTCGAGACGGACATGGACCTGGCGCTCGCGGTGGCGGGGCTGCGCGGCGGGGTGGTCGCGGCGCCGGCCGAGGGCGGCCCGGAGCTCGCGGTGAAGACGGACGCGCTGGCCGTGCGCACGTCGGCGGACGCGGTCACGGGCGCCGCGGGCGGCAACCTCGCGGCGACGGAGGCCGATGTGACGCGGCTCCGGCTGGGTCTCGAGGGGACGTGGCGAGGCCTGGTCCTCGGCACCGGCACGTTCACGCCCCGGCTCGAGCTCGGCGTGCGCCGCGACGGCGGCGACGCGGAGACCGGGTTCGGGCTCGACCTCGGCGCCGGAATCGCCTGGTCGGACCCGGCGACCGGGATCCGGGCCGAGGCGAGGGGGCGGGGCCTGCTGACCCACGAGGCGGACGGGTTGCGCCAGCGCGGGATCGCGGGCTCGTTCGGCTGGGATCCGAGTCCGGACACGGACCGTGGCCCGAGCCTGACGTTCACCCAAACCATGGGGCTGTCGGCGACCGGCGGCGCGGACGCGCTGCTTGGGCGGCGCACGCTCGCGGGGCTGGCGGCCACCAACGACGGCGACGAGCTCGACCGCCGGCGCCTGGAGGTGAGGCTGGGCTACGGCTTCGGGGCGCTGGGCAACCGGTTCACCTCGAGGCCGGAGGCGGGGTACGCGGTGTCGGAGGCCCGCCGGGAGTACAGCCTGGTGTGGCGGCTGGTGCGCGACCGGCGCCACGGCGACGTCGGCTCGCTCGAGTTCGCGGTGGAGGCGCGCCGGCAGGGGAGCGGCAATGACAACGGCGACCCCGAGCACCGCCTGGGGCTCGGGATGACCGCGCGCTGGTGAGCAACGGGCGGGTCGGGATCGTTTCGCGGCTCATAGACGAGAGGCACGACCCGGACGGGCCTGGCGCTGCACCATGGCATTCTGCTACCCGCTTCCCGACACGCGGGTGCCACAGTTCCAGCATTCCCACCATTGCAGGTCGTGGCGCGGCGTGCGGTTGGGCTCGGAGCATGTCGGACACGGATTCGTGCGCCATTCGGCCGGGGCGATCTGTTTCGGATAGTTGCAGTTCGTGCATCGGACGATCTCTACACGGTAGCCGCTGGCCCCGGCCAGGGTTCCGCTACTGCGGTACTGCCGACCGCCGCATTGGGCACAGGCGGGCGCGAGGGGCATGATCAGGCATTCCGGTGTCAGGCGATCCGGGAGCATATCGGGCGGATCGGCCGATTACCGGGCAGGGGACCGGCAGCGGCCCGGAGGCAGCACTTGGCAACGGGCGTTTCCGGGTCGGGCCGCCGGGGATCGCCCACGGGTCGCAGCCCCGGCCGCGCTGTGGGTTCCGGTTTCCCGGTGGATCGCGGCAGGCGATGCGGCATCCCGTCGTCGATCGTTTCCGCGGAAACAGGGCACTGCACCGGATCGGATCGAGACTGGCAGAAGACTTGCCGACGATGCCGGCTGGTCGCGCGGCCGCAACCTGCCATCGTCGCTGCATGCCGAGGTCAAGTTCGATCGACTTTTCGGTGGCGGACCTGCGTTCCGGCCCGCGTGCACGGCCGCGGGCGCGGTCAATGGTGCGGCCGTGGCCGCCGGAATTCCGCCCCCCCGGTGGCGTCCGGCGCCGTGTTCCGGCAGGTTTCCGTCGCGGTCGCGGCCGGTTTCGTAGCGGGGATCGGGTCCGCGGCCGCCTTCCGATGGTGCCTCGCGGCCAGCGCCGCTCGCCCGTTCCGTAGCTGCCGGCGCGTGCAGCGCATGGCTGCGCCCGCATTCTGCCCTGCCCTCGACCCCGAACCCCGCCTCGTCGGCGGCCTGCAGGGCCACGCCGTCAAGTGCCGCGATGCGCGCACCGATGGCCTTCCGGAGCTGGTCGGCGAGCCTCCGGGAGGTCGCGTTGAAGGTGTCCGTGTCCCAACCTACATTCGATAACATGCGCGCCCTGAAGCCAGCCCCGACGCCGATGCCGGACTTTCCCGGTCGTCCAGAGGACTGGCGCGAACAGATCAGCGCGGACCTCGGGGCCCAGCTCGAGGCCGGGGGGACGCTCTACGGCTTCCGGCCGGACGGCACTTGTGTTGCGCGCACCCGGGACGGAACCCGGATCCTCAAGCGGCCTGGCCCACAGCCCGCCTGACCCGGCCCGCCAGCGCTGTTCGCCATGCCGACGCTGCACGTCGTTGCCGGCCCGAACGGATGCGGCAAGTCCACCCTGACGCGCACCACGTGGTTCCGCGGGATCGAGGTGATCGATCCCGACGCGATCGCCGGCGACACCATGGCCGGGTACCCCGCCTGGGCCGCCCGCGAGGTATTGCGGCGGCGGCAGGCGGCGCTCTCCGAAGGCGGGACGCTTGCCGTGGAGACGACCCTCGCCGGGGCCGGCGTCCTTCGGTTCATGGAGGTGGCGCGGCAGGCCGGCTACCGGATCGTCCTGCACTACATCTCCGTGAACACGGCTGAGCAGGCGCTGCTCCGAATCCGCAACCGGGTGGCGCTCGGCGGGCACGACGTCCCGGAGGCGGACGTGCGGCGACGGTTTGCCCGCTCGCACGCCAACCTGCCGGTCGCGATCGCGCGGGCGGACGAGGTGGTGCTCTACGACAACACGGACCCTGCCGTGCCGCACCGCGAGGTCGCGATCCTCAGGAAAGGTGCGTGGTGGTGCGCGGAGCGTCTTCCGATCTGGGCGGCCGCCGCGATCGCGCGAGTGACAGCGCCAAACCCCTGACTCCGGCGGCGGGTGCCCGGACCGCCCCCCGGCAAACACAACGGCTTCACCGCGCCAGACCTTTCAGTGGGACCGAACGTTGCACCGGACCAGATGGAGATCGCCAGAAGACGTCGGTCTCGGTGCTTGCGAGCCCGTGCAACTACTGGGAGCTCTTGAAAGCAAAATTCCTTTCAAGAGTTGTTTTCATACCCGGAAGCGGAACGTTGAGCTGCTCTGGCAACCTTATGGGAATCCAGATTTGGACCGTCACGGATGGGCTGTTGGCGAAAATGAAGCTCGAATTTGGCCGCCGTTCGGTACGCGTTCACTGATACCGTGGATACCCTAGGGGGACAGGAATCAGTCACGGCTTCCGCAATCAGGCGGTGCGGCGATCGTCGAGCTGCGGCGCTCCTGAAGGAAATGGGACCGATGGCGCACCGTTCCCGGCGCCTAGCAGCTCCGATCCAGCGCCACGTCCTGCACGGCCTTCTGGAGCAACCTGAACGGTGGCAGGTCCTCGGCCGCCGTGTGCAGCACCACATAGCTTGCGCGCGGGTGTTGCCAGCGAACCGAGGGCCGCAACCCTTGGCATTGCGCATTGATCCGCACTTGGGCGCAAGCTACGCACCGTCGAGCTGGCGACGTGCGTTCTGGAAGATCTCGATGAACGAGTCGAACGTTACGACCAGATAACACCTGGTCCGCTCTCTTTCAGACTTAATCGCGGAAAGAAACATGCAATATCTCTCGTGCCCGCCAATCTCCAGCTTTGTGGATGCGACCGGTGCCCACCACCAGATCCGACCATAGCCTCGGATCAGGTCCCGTCCCGTCGAAACTGCGGAGAAACTCTGAAAATACTCGTTCTCACCGTCGCCGAAACAATGCTCGTAGCATTCCAATGACAATTCAGGGCTGGTCACCTCCCCGGTTTCAGCGAGCGTCACCAGCAGGTCCCAAGCGTTGCACAACATGCCCTGAACCCAATGCCGGAACGCTCCCCGCTTTAGCAGGTCCCGCGGCGCCATCCCTTCAACTGATCCCCGCATGACGTCGTTCATCAGCGTCACCGAACGCCGCAGCAGATGACGGGCGACATATCGATCGTCACTCGCAAGACGCCCGACGACATCCCGATAGTCTCCCAGCCGAACATAAAGGTGCTCGCGATATTCCTGGGTTTGGTCGGAATACAGGGTGAACAGGTCGGCCATGCCCGGAACATTGAACGTAATCGCATCCTGGTGGAGCACCCTGAAATGCAGGATGCGATCCAGAACCGTCCGGAGGG
Organism: Alphaproteobacteria bacterium; assembly: GCA_022824395.1. Lineage (GTDB taxonomy): Bacteria > Pseudomonadota > Alphaproteobacteria > TMED109 > TMED109 > VXPW01. The sequence continues at coordinate 1,687 of JAJDZX010000126.1, read as the reverse complement.
GATAGCTCGGCGGTTCGTCCCGAAATCCATTCGGAACGCTCAGATCGTCGATCGCCAAGTATTCCAGCAGCCGCCTTGCAAGCGCTGCGGTCGTGACCGCGTAACCTTCGAACACCCCCTCTGCGTCCACCGGGATCCCTTCAAGCTCCTCCGCAAGGTGTCTTCGAAACGCATGAAGGTTCATTCCGTGGTGCTCCCCCGCGCTTCACGCATCATCCGCGTCTACAGTCTTGCCGCACCTTCACGCAAGCCGCCCCGACAGTCCGCCACATCGTGCAAGCCGATCCTCTCCGCCATCCGCGTCGGCGCACAGCAACATTCCTGATTCTGAACTGGTTGGGATCGAACTGCACGAACCGATCGAAGAACGGCCTCTTGCGCCACTCGCCGTGGCCCTTCCGCGTCGCATCCTCGCCGCGGCATTCGACCAGCCCGAACCAGCGCAACGGCCGCAGCAACCGCAGCACGAGCACCACACAGTCGCCCGGGAGGACCCGCTGTTCACCGTAAAGATGGCGCTCCGCAAGGCGAGCTACCTCTGGCCAAAGAGGCGCGGGCCGCGCGACCATGACGAGACCCGCTTCAAGATCATCGCTTCCGACGTCCTCGACCACCTGGAACTCTGCGGCATCCGGTGCGTCCAAAACGGCCCCGCGTTGCCGCGCCGCACATCCGCCCCCCGCCCTGGTCGCGGCAGGCCGGCGACGCTGACGGAGGCGACGCCGAGGACGGCTGACCGGGGGCACTGGCGTCGCGAAGGGAAGCCCTGCGAATGCCGACTGGGCGGCGGTTTCAGCCACGGTCCGAAGAGCCGGATCCCGGCCAGGATGATCCCCCCCGTGCCGGGGTGCACGCCTACTCGGCGCGGCGACGTGAAGAGCGCTCGCGCCACTGCCGGCGTGATCTCGCACGGTTCCATTCCTGTGCATGCCGCCGCCGCGTCACGTAGGGCCGGACGGCCGAGATGGCGCTGGCAAGGCCCGAGGCGGCGGCAAACCCGGGACTGCTGCGCTGACACCGGGGGGTGGCCGGTCGTCGACAGGATCGTGCGGCGACGACCAGGCTAACGGACGGCTGAACCGCTGGCCGGCCCGTTGTTCAGGAACCGCCCGGCGGGTGCTGATGCGTCCATTTTCGTGCCTGTTCCTCGCCCGCACCGAGGCTCGGCAATCCTGTTTCGTGAAATCCGTCGGCAAGCCCCCGAGTGATTACCGGCGGCCGGCAGTCACCGATAGCGCGTCCCAGTGCCTTAACGTAATCCGCATTGGTTGAGTGATCCTCGGACACATCAACATTTTGGGGAAGACGACGCAAAGCCCGGTTTCCCGATTGCTCCCGGCAGGCAATGTAAACCAAGCCAATGACGAAAAAGTCCCGGCTCGGGAAGTGCGCCGGTGTGTCGATGGTGTGCAACACACATTGGATTGCTGCTTGCTGGTTCATGGGTAATTGCCCAGGGGGCCATCGCCACGGGCGTCGATTGTTTCTGTATGACCGGCCCAAACGTCCTGTTCAATCACTGATCATCGTGCCCTTTCCACTTATGTAGTGTTCGCCAGAGAACCTCCCATTGACCACCGACCCAGGGGACGCCGAGCCCGCGCGACCCGGTGATCCGGGGAGATTCGAGTTCCCCCAGCGCCCTGGCGGGTCGGATTCGGCCGTGTCGGCATGCCGTCGCCCGGCT
>JAJDZX010000069.1 GCA_022824395.1 Alphaproteobacteria bacterium | reverse complement strand
TGCAGGTTGAGGTACACCCGCAGGTACTGTGTCGAGAACTGTGAGTTCCGCTCGAAGCGAATCCCTTCGTCTACGGGAGCGGAAGTCGAGCAAGCCGCAAGAAGCCCCGTCATAAGAAGGATCACAAGAATCCGCATGCCTGCCTCTTCTGGAAGATGGATGTTGTCTATGCAAAGCGTGATTCCGGGATTTCCGGATCGACAAAACATGATGCCACCACGTTTACAGTCGGCGCGGGCGCCTGTGTCCTTCGGAATATTATGTAATCTTGTATAAAATGTGTGTGTCAGTATTCCTTAATATGATGTGAAAATAATAAATATCGCGTCAAATCGGTGTCGAACTGCCAATGCCACGATCTCATCCAACCCGTGTGCGGGCCTGCCGGCGGCACCAGGCCATATGCGGCCTGGCACCGGACAAGCTCTCCATGGAGAAGGAGCGGGGTGGGGTCGGGAAGGTTGCGGAGCCAGCCGGAGGGGCTACCCGAAAGGATTCAGAGGGGTAGGACCAGGACGAAGAAAAGGGTTACCTTCCGGTGGCCGCCATCTTCAAAGGGCATAGCGCAGGGATATCCTGAAACCGTGGCCTGCGAGCCTCGCCCGCGTCGGGGCAAGATCGAGCGGCAATGGATCCCGGCTGCCGTCGCGCCAGACCACTTGGCCCGCGCCCTGGCCCGTGCGTACCTCGCCAAGATCGGTGTAGCGCCAGCCCAGGTCCAGGGTAGTCCGCTCTCCCACTTCCATCGCGACGCCCGCCGTCACCATCCAGGCCAACTCCGCCCGGCTCCCGCCCGGTACGGTCGTCGTCGTCGTCGGGAACGTCATGGTCATCTCCCGGGTCCGGGTGTGCGCGATGCCGACGCCGGCCCCGACAAACGGGATGAAGGCGCCGGGTCCGGCGGACCCCTGCTTCGGGAAGTCGAAATAGCCTGCCACCATGCCGGACACGGATGACAGATCCATGGAGACGGATTGACGGCGCTCCGGCGCAAGGAAGTTCGCCCTGCCCCCGAAGGAGAAGCGCGGCCGGTATTCAACCAGCATCTCAAGGCGCATCCTCCCGGTCGGATAGCCGAAGCCGAACTCCACTGCCGGAACCGTCCCGAAATCGCCCCGCGATGACCGGTAGGGTGCGCCGTCACCGCCCGCTCCGCAACCGTAGAGTGCTGCCGGAGAGGTGGTCATGCAATCGATGTCGGTGAATGCCGTACCGCCCGGCCGGTCGACTCCGATGCCGCCGCGCAGGTAGAAATCGCCGGCGATCACGGCCCCCGGGGACAGCAGCCACATCCCGGTCACGACCGCGAATGCCGCCAGGCGCGGTTTCCGCAGAATATTGGAGTGGGATAGGGTTCGGTGGAATACGTTCAACACTGAGCTCCTGGCGGAAATCCACGGATGTGCAGCGGGATTTCGTGGTGATGGTAATCTGGAATCGGGACGGCTGGCGGGATGGTACCACGTGGTACCGCGTCTCATCCCCGGCATCGATGCATTTCCGGGCGGTTTTTCGGAACAAGCCTTTTTCCCTGCATGGAAAAATCCCCGGTATTGGACCCATTGTTGCCGGTCTGATCATTCCACGCCGAACTGACCGCCGTTTCCACACGAAATTGACCACCGATTCCGCGCTGGAGTGGAATGGTCAGCCGTCCGGCATGTTGATGGTGCCGATGGGCAGATTGGGGTAATCTCATCCCGAGCCTTACGCAGGCTATGCAGTCCGGCGCAAGTATTCCCGCTGTGTTCGACTATCTGATAGACCCCGACTATGTCCACCATTGATCATCCGATCGCTTCCTGCTTCTTTCGACGCCGTTTGGGGGCCTGCCTGCTTGCCATGCTTCTTGGCGCGTGTACGTCGGCCATCTCCTTCGCCGGCGAGGGCGGAGGCCCGGATGACGGCCGGTACTGCGAATTCACGCCTGCGCCGGACGCCGGCGGCCGGGCTCCCGGGCTGGTCGTCGGTGCCGAGGTCCTGCTGCCCGAAGGCAACCGGCCCGGCTACGGCGTACACATCCGGTTCAACGGGAGCATAGGTGCTATAGGTGAGTTCGACGGCGTGCGTGCCGATTTCCCGAACGCCGCGATTCTCGATTGCCGCGGCAACGCCGTTCTGTCGCCGGGCTTCGTCAACGCGCACGAGCACCCCGCCTACAGCTGGGCCTTTCCCGACGCCAACCTGAACCCCGGCTATACCCACCGCGACGAATGGCGTCTCGGCACCGACGGCAGGGTGCCGTTGCCAATCCCGCCGCGTATCGACTTCGATTCCGATGACCCGCGGAGCACCGCGATTCTCCTCGCCATGGAACTGCGGCACCTGCTCGGCGGTGCGACCGCCATCGCGGGCTCGGGTGGCGTGCCGGGGGTAATCCGCAGTATCAACCGCCACAAGCGCCGTGGCGATCCTGCGCTGTACGACGCAGAGGCGGACATGGCGACTTTCCCGTTTTCGTTCCGGGTGGTTGAGGATCTGAGGGAAGAGTGCGCGGGCGGACCGGCCTACCGGTTTCCGTCCCCGTTCGGCGGCAACCTGGCGTTCATGGCCTTTGTTCCCCATGTCGGCGAGGGCAGGCGGACGAGCTGCGCGGCAAGGGCCGAGGTGGCCCGCTACCTGAAGCGCGTGCTGCGACGCGACCGGCGCTACTCGCTGATTCACGGCGTGGCCACCGACCGGGAAGACTATGCGCTGATGCGCGAGTTCGACGTCACGCTGGTATGGTCGCCGCGATCAAATCTCGCCCTGTACGGCGAGACCATTGATCTCGAGGGTGCGCTGGAACTGGACGTGCGGATCGCGCTTTCGACCGACTGGTCGCCGAGCGGATCGTTCAACATGCGCGAGGAGGCCAAGTGCGCAAGGCGGGTTGCCGGGGATGCGGGGGTCGCGCTGCCGGGCGAGGCGCTGTGGCACATGTCCACCGGCAACGGTGCCTATGCACTGGGCCTGGAGGACCGCTTCGGCGCGATCAGACCCGGACTGTGGGCAGACCTGATCCTCGTCAGACATGCCGGCGGCGATCCTTACGATGCGGTGCTGACGGCAACCGACGAGGACATATTGGCGACCTGGGTCGATGGCCGGGCGATCCTGCTTTCAGAGTCGCTGGACATGCCGTTGAGTGGCCGGGAATGCGTGACGCTGGAGGGCGTGGCGCCGAAGGTTTGCGGGGTGCTTGGCACCTTCGGCCTGTCGGCGGAGAGTTTCGCCGGCCACATCAAGGATGTCGTGCCGGTGAACGACACGCACCGGCAGGCTCCCTGCAAGATTCAGCGCTGAAGAATTCCCGGAGTACAACCGGCAGAGTGAGTCCGAGCGCATTGGCACTCGGTCGCCTCCATGGTCAGCTTGCCAGATGGGGCTTGGTCGTTCGGTCCGGTGACGATGGATCAGACCGTAGCGATCACGGCAAGCCGCAGAAATCTATCGAAGCCCCAATCTCTTCCGGGAGCGGCACCCGATGGATTCAGGCAGACTAATCGACAGGTCTGTCTGCCGTTCCCAGCCGGTTCCCTAGCCCAAGTTTAACAGCCTATTTTGAAAACCATTGTCTATCAAAGAGATAGAGGGCAGAATATTTTCGTATGGCACTACATTCCGGCCGTTTATGATTTCGATGGTGCTCAGACGACCATCTTCCTGACGCCCCCGG
>JAJDZX010000094.1 GCA_022824395.1 Alphaproteobacteria bacterium | reverse complement strand
GGCGGAGGCGGCCTACGGCGCCGAAGCGTTCCGCGGGCGCGGCGCGGTGACGCCGTTCGGCGGCATGGCGCTCAGCGCCCACGGCCGCGACTGGCGCGGCGGCGTGCGCTGGAGCCTGGGCCCGTCGATGGCGTTCGGCATCGAGGGCACGCGGCGCGAGTCGGCGGCCGCCCCGGCAGCCCACGGCGTGTCGCTCACCTTCAACGCCCGCCTGCCGCTGTTCGGCGGCGAACGTTCAACGAATCGGCTGCGGGAGGACGGCCCGCAGCGCCCCGGCGGCGACGCGGAGCCGCCCGCCGATCCCCCAGCCGCGGGCGGGAGCTAGGACTGACTGAAACGCCTCGCCGGAGCTAGCGCGGGCTAGACGACATCGGTCCCGACGTCGAAGAGCCGCCCACAGCACAGCAGGTTGAGCTTGACTGGCTCCCTTGCGCGCGCCAGCCCCGGATGGCGAGGGCGCACAAGCAGATGAGGCTCTTGCTTTAGCCCGGCCCCCTGAGCGGCGGCGAGGTCTCCGCATCCGCAGAAGGTTCAATTCCGTGCATCCTTCCGGCCTCTCGAATCGCCTCATCGACCATCGCGTCCTTGATCCCCTCGGACTCCATCAGGTAATCGAACGCGGGCTTGCTGCTCCGCAAGGCGACCGCCATCATTGGAACCCCTTGCGGGTTCTCGCGCAGGAACCATTGAACTTCCTTCGCAAGCTCCTTGAACCCGCTGCCGTCCAAGGCATCCTCCATCGCCGCTGAGAACCTTCGCCAGTTCTTTATGCTGGCACCTTGCCTTGCCGTGTTGAAGCAGCACCCCCACAGCGCGGGCTGAATCCATGACTCCCGACCCACCCCGCCCTCACAGAGGTCGTGCAAGGTCTCGTCCGGGGAACGAATCAGCGCCCTATGGGGCGTGTGGCCACATTTCGACGCCCAATCATTGACATCCTCGTGGCTAATCGTGTTCAGGTTGTTGGTGCTCAAAAGCGACGCCCCATAGGCAATCGCTTGGCCAATTATCAGCGGGTCTCCGGCCATGATCTTTGGGTTGGCGCTTAGATACCCGTCCGGGATCAGCCGCGCAATTCGTCTGGCCTCGACTTCAGTGCCGCCCCTTGGCGCAATGACCTCGTAGTTGTTCGAGTTGTTAAGGATGTCTTGGTCAAACCAAGCCCCCGCCGCCTTCTCGGCTAAGGTTATGGCGTCAAAGACAAACTCGTCGGTAGCGCCCGCCAGCCCTTCGGCTTTCCCTCCGGCCCATTCGCCGTTTGCCCGCACTAAGTTCCTCCGCGCCTCATCCTGCACTTCCGGGAGGATGATAAGGCGCAGGCCAAGCGTCTCAGCAACCCCGCGCATAATGATCCGGGGGCGCTGGAAGGCGAGCAAATTGCTGTCAAGCGCGAGTCGCATGGTCGCCCTGGTGCGCTCCAAACGCCCGCTGTCCAGCTTCCGCGAGGCGGACTGCCTCCACCGCCTTCATCGGGTAATCCTCCCGAATGTCACCTACCGGCTTCGGCGGCAGGTCTGGAAGCAACGCCGCAATGGCTTGGGCTGACAGCATTTTGCTGAACGCCCGGATTCTGCGTTCATCGTCCGTCTGGTTCATCCGCATTCTCGGATGCCTGCATGAGGCGGGCAGGCTTGTCGGTGCCAATCACTTCGGCCAAGGCGGACTCCACGCTGCCTTGAAGCCGTTGTTCAGTGGCTCGGCCCAGGCGCATGACAGCGCACCTCTCAGCCTTTCATTTCCAGAGCATTTTACCATGCCCCTAACCCGGCGCTTGATCGTCTTGGCGAATTTCGGCTAGGCGGGCGAGTTATGAATTTTATAGTTGTTTGTGCGCCGACGTGCCCGCGACGGTTTGGTTCCGTGTCGGGGCGATTCCAGACAGGCTGGCGCGTCGCGCCGTTGGGGATCTGATGGGTTGGCTGAGGTCCCTGTAATCCGTTCGTCGCGAGAAGACCGTGGCCGCCTGCCGATCCCAGGCAGATGCGGCTACGGCGCGTCGGGTGCCGGCATCCGGTAGCCGAGACCGCGTTCCGTGAGGATGTACTTCGGCTGGGTCGCGTCGTCGCCGAGCTTGCGCCGCAGCTTGCGCACGGCGCTGCGCACCGCCTGCGGGTTGCCGCCGCCCGGATCGTCCCACACGCGGTGCGCGAGCGACTCAAAGGTCGTCGCGCCGCCGGCGTCCAGCGACAGCGCGTGCAGCAGCCGGTACTCGGTGGCGGTGAGCCGCACCGGGTTGCCGGCGACGGTGACCCGGCGCTTGGCGCGGTCGATCTTGAGGTCCCCGAGCACAAATGGGGCGGGCGCGGTGCGCCGCCGCAGTGCCAGGTCCACACGGGCGACGAGCTCCTCGGGCGAGTACGGCTTGACGACGTAGTCGGCGGCGCCCGCTTCGAGCGCCCGCGCCACCGTGTCGCCCCGGCCGTAGGCGGAGACGAAAATCACCGGCACCTCGGCGAGCGCCGGCAAGGTGGTCATCAACTCGATGCCGTCCACGCCCGGCAGCACGAGGTCCAACAGCACCAGGGCTGGCCGGCTGGCCTCAATCGCCCGGGCCACCTCCCCCGGTTCGAGGGCGGTCGCCGGGGCGTAACCCGCTGCGGCGAGCGCGTCGCGCGCCTGACGCAGGGCGCGCGGATCGTCGTCCACGATGAGCACCGGCGTCCTGTCCTGCCCTTCGGAAGGCGCGGCCGTGTGGGCCGTGGCCCGTGAGGGTGCCGCGGTGGGCAGCGTGAAGGCGATGCGCGTGCCGCGGCCGAGGCCGGCGCTCTCTGCGCGGATGCGCCCGCCATGGGCTTCGACGAGGCCTTTGCAGATGACCAGCCCGAGACCCGAGCCGCCGCGCTCGTGCGGCACGGCGCCGGCGTGGCGGCGGAACAAGTGCGGCAAGCGCTCCGGGGCGACGCCTTCCCCGGCGTCGGTTACGCACACCTCGACCTCCTCGCCGCGGATATCGGCTGCGATCCGGACGGGCGTGGACACGGGCGAGTGCCGTGCGGCGTTGTCCAGCAAGTTGCTGAGCACCTGCACGATGCGCCGCCCGTCGGCCATGACCGGGGGCAGTTCCGTCGGCAGATCGACGACGATGCCGTGACGCCCGCCGGTGCCGGAGAACGCCGTGCGGGCCCGCTCGACCAGCTGCGCCAGATCCTCCGGGACAGGATTGACCGACAGCATGCCGGCGCCGAGGCGGCCGGTGTCGAGGAGGTCGCTGAGCAGCCCATCCATGCGGTCGGCCTGCTCCTCGACGATGCGCAGGAACTGGAGCTGTTCCGCCGGGTCGGGTTCGCGCACGTCCCTGAGCGCCGTGGCCGCCGAGCCCTTGATGGCGGCCAGCGGCGCCCGCAGCTCGTGGCTTACGAGCCCTAGGAACTCGGCCCGCGAGCGTTCGAGCGCCTCGAACGGCGCCAGGTCTTGGAGCGTCGCCACCACGCGCTCGACCTGGCCGTCGGCGGACTCGATTGGGGTGGCGTCGAGCAGGGCGCGCACGCTTCCGCCGCCCGGCACGAAGATCTCCACCTCCTCGGCGCGCACCGTCTCGGCGTCGACGAGGTTGCCGAGGGTCGCCTCGCGCCCGTCGCCGCGCCGGCAGACCACGGTCTTGCTGGGTGGTTTGCCAGCGGCGACCCAGATGTCGAGGTCGGCAATGATGCGGCGGGCCTCGCGGTTGAACATGAGCGGCGTGCCGGTGGGCGCGTCGAACACGGCCACGCCGACGGGGCAGGTCTCGATCAGCGTCTCAAGGTCGGCCCGGCTTCGCCGCTCCTCGCGGTGTGCCTGCGCATTGGCGAGCGCGGCGGCCGCCTGCTGCGCGAACAGGACCAACACGTCCTCGTCGGCGTCGGTGAAGCCGCCGTCCTTGCCGCCGAGGAAGAAGCCGCCGATGGCCGTGCCCCGGCGGTGCATCGGGGTCGCCAGGAAGGCCCCGCAGGGCACCGGGAACGCCGAGCAGCCGAGCGAGGCGGTCCAGGCGTCGAGGTCGGGCAGGCGCAGCGGGGCGGCGAGGTCGCGCAGCCGGGCGAACAGGTCGAGGGCGTCGGGCCACGCCTCCATCGCTTCGTGTTCGCCCGGCGCGAAGCCCGAGGTGACGCAGTCGCGCGGCTCGCCGTGCGCGTTCACGGTGGCGATGACGCCGTACTGCGCGCCGGTCAGCGCGCGGGCGCCATCGACCACCTCCCGGAGCACGGTGTCGAGGTCGAGACTCGCGCCGATGCGCAGCCTGGCCGCGGCCAGGCTGTCGTCGTTCCTGGGTGTGCTGGAGGTGGCCTCGGGTGCCGTTGGGTCGGGTTCGTTCATCATGTCTCCTCGATGCGGCGGAAGGGGCGGGCAAGGGCCTCGGACGTCGGGATGCTCGCACCCAAGCCAAAAATCCGCAATGCCCCGCCGAGGACATATTAATGGATGTTTTGGACATGCATAAGGCATGTTCGCGTAATCGCGTGCGATGGTGCGGCGCAGAACGCCGGAAGGATCGGTGGTTTGGGCCGACGTCGGCGCTGATTTGGGTCCGTGCGCCCTTCCCAAGCGGCGGCGATCGCAGGGGGCGTGCGATCACAAACCGATCGGCCTAAGCCGCGTTCGTACACATTCAAAGCACTCAAATCACTTCTATGGAGGGAAAGATGCGGATTTTGGACACGAAACGATCATGTTTCGCGCTGTTCGTGTTGAATTCTGCGCGGATTGCTCTACAATTGCCCCCCTTCTCGCCATTGGACGTGGCAGTAAGCGTCACGCTCGAAGTCATTCAGCGGATCTTGGCGGACAAAACCAAAAAAGCAGCGGAGTCTCATGTCCGTACGCGTTGATGCGGGAAGGCATATCGCATCCCATTGCAGCCAGAACAGCGGTTGGA
>JAJDZX010000127.1 GCA_022824395.1 Alphaproteobacteria bacterium | reverse complement strand
GTTGGACGTGTGGATCATCCTGACCGTCGTGTTGCCGATGCGGATCGGGCGGCTCGATGCGCTGGTGTGGAACACCGGCTCGATCGGCACCTGGGTGCTGAGACCGAGGCGCCAGGCGGCCTCGGCGCCGTGGACCTGGACAGTCTCGCCATTGTCCCGGGCGATGGCCCGGACCACCTCGGCGACGGCCGGACGCACGTTGCCGACGAAGCGGTTCTTGCGGGGGCGGACGAAAACGCCCCGCGCGAGACGTTCGATCCCGCCGTCCGCAACGAGGCGCGCGAGCGTCCGGTCGACGGCGCCGCGCGAACCTAGGGCGGCGAAACGCGAGGTCGTGAACGGTTGGCCCCTCGGCAGCTTGCGGATGTCGGTCCTGATGGTTTCGGCGACGGACATGGCGGGCTCTCGTCTGTTCGAAAACATAAGAGTTTTGCCGACAGGCTTCAAGGTTCGCGCCGTCGCTCGCGCGGGGTCAGTGTCGCCGCAGGGCATCACCTCGCACGCCCGCAGGATCGCCGGCGGCGGCTGGGCGTCACCCGGAACGCGGTCAAGCACTGGCTCCGGCAGGGGACCATTCACCTGGACCTGCTCCTGCTGGCGAGCTGATGCGTCGGGCTCCAGCCCGTTGAGCTGTTTGCGGCGGAGGATCCTCTCGGGAACGTCTGCCTCGGCCGTTGGCAGACCTCTGGCGCCAGCGAACGGGGCACCCGGTGGTCGCGGCGGGACTGGGATGCGGTTGGCTGCCGGTTCGACGAGATCGTGCGCGCGACACCTCATGTACGTCTGCGGGACGTCGCGGCCCGCCTCCGTGTGGATACAGCCCTGCTTCGGGACCGGCTGCCCGATCGTGTGGCCGCGCTTACATCCCGACGACGACCGGCCCGTGGTGCTGCCAAACCAGCGAAGGTTGCAGTGAAATAACGGGTTGAATGCTGGCGTGGCGGCGTTCACCACTAGTTGGGCGAAACTCCACATTCACCATGAGGTGAGAAAATCGATCAACTCATGCGAAAAATCTCAAAACCGGATGGTGGAGCCGAGGGGGGTCGAACCCCTGACCTCGTGAATGCCATTGAGGCTGCCCTGCCCGCTCATATATCGGGAGATACTCACTAAGCATTTGTCCATACACCAACTATAGAAAGTTCTGCTGTTCCCCATTCCACCGCTGTTCAGTCGTTGGCAAACAATCGGCAAACACTTGGGGCGCTTACTACTGCGCACGCACGCCGCCGCTGTCGAGCGGTTGGACGAAGCGGTCTGATCACCGGTTACTGTTCGGTCGCAGGGGGATGAAATTGCGTTCGGCACCGTCCGGGTGAAGAACGACATCAACCTTTCGCTGCTTCACCGCGGCCGTCACCCGACGACCGAACGCTTACCATTACCCACTGAACGAACGACTACCAGCACGCCTGGAGGTCATGCCCGTAGCGGTCACCCCAACTGCCGCAGGGCTGTCTCCCTGTCGACCAGCCCGACGTCCTCTGCGCGTTCGAGCAACGGCCGCACGTCGCTCGCGACGCCATCCCAATTCAGCCGCACTAGTCGCGCGGCGACCGCGCGGCGCCAGCTCACGGGCGTCATCTCCGTACCCGACCAGCCGGTCTGGCGCAGCGCCGCGTTCAGGAACGCGAGGTTCGGCGCCGGCCAGTCGGGGTCGCTGAGATACCACACGAGGTCGTAGATGTCCCGACCCTTCGTGTACGGCCGTTGAAGCACCGCATGCAGCTTGCCGGCCAGCAGCGATGCACGGTCGTGGTGGAAGAGCCGCAACGTCTCGTGCTGGCGCACGAGCGTTGTGTCGGTCACGGCGCCCGGGGGCGGACTGGTATCGACCTCGATCTTGACCGCAAGCACCTGCCCCGGATGCGGCGACAGCCCGATCTCGTAGAGCGTGCCGGGGAAGCGCACGAAGGCGCTGTGGACGGTGCGGTGCTCGCGTACGCGCAGCTCGACGCGGTATCCCTCCCCCGATAGCTCGGCTCGGACGGCCCGGAGAAGGCGGCGCAGGTCGTAGCGCGAGGGCTCGCCTTCCAGTGCGAAGTCGAGGTCTTCGGAATATCGCGGCAACCCGAACAGGAACCGAAGGCTGGTTCCGCCATGGAAGGCGAGCGACGTCATGGCGCCGGCGCGCTGCAGCGCACCCAGAACGCGGGCCTGGAGGTACTCGCGCGCGATGTTCCGGCCGCGGACGGGCCCGTGACTGCCGGCGAGCTGCCGAAGATGTTCCCTCATGCCGCCTCGTACTCCGGCGTGTCGCCGGCGATCTCGCGCAGGACTCTTGCGGCCCGTGCGAGCTTGGGAGTCGCGGTGATTGCCGCCAGCGCCTCCAGCCGCTCGAGCCGCAGCGTGTCAAAGTCCAGGCGCAGCGCCTCCAGATAGGCCTTTCCGTCGCCGCCGGGTTGCAGGTGAACCATGTCGAGAACCGCCTTTTCCGGTTCCGCCACGAAGGCGGATTGGCTGTGTTCGAGGTCGATGCACCGATAACCGAACATCAGCCCGGGCTTCATGTGCCGGAAGGAGAACCGGCCGAGCGGCGTCGAGCGAAGCTGCGGCCTGCCCGGCGTGATGCTGGTGGTTTCGGGCACGTACTCCGGGATCGCTCCTGCGTGCGCGAGCGCCGAGAGGCCGCTGACGTACGAACCCGGCGCCAGGCGATTCGACACAAGAAAAGGGTGGGGGCGGCGTTTCCGCCACGGCGGCGCCAGCACGTACAACCCCCGCCGCAACTGGCGAACACGACCGCTGCGGGTCCAGCGGGAGAGCTGACGCCGAAGGTCCGCCGGATCGACGCCGCCGGCCAGCAGCAGGCCGGTCTCGAACAGCGGTTCCTCGGAAACGATATCGACGGCTTCTTCGAATTTCATTGCGATAACTTACCATGCTTGGCAATTTAGCGCACGGCAATGGTCGGCAGGAAGACACCCTGCCCACGCGCTCGCCGCCGCGTATTGGCGGCGGTGCCTTCTCGCCGGAAAGCTCGACGGCAGGTTCCCTCCTGCAACCACAGGTTCAGCATCAAACATCCAGTGGACTCAAACCAATGAAGAGTGTGCTCACGTACTCTTGCGGGGGGCACTGCGCGCGCACATCGCCGCCGGGGTTCCGGTCAGAGGCCGCGCCTGCCGCTCACTCCACCTTCGAGGGGCCTTGCCGCTCGAGCCTCACGCCGAGGCCGCGGCCTCGAACGATGGCGTCGTCGCCGAACCGGTCGCGCAACCCGTCCAGCACATCGTCGAGGCCCTCGTCACCCTGACCGGCGTCGAAGAGACCGGCCTGGCGAGCCTGCCCATCCGCCACCAGGTCGTAGGCGCCGATGCCGATCAGGCGGAACGCGCGCCCGTTGGCCTCGCGGGCGAGCAGCGGCTCGGCCACCCGGAACATCCGGTCCGCCGAACGCGTGGCCGTGGGCAGGCGCCTCGAGCGGGTCACCGTGCGAAAGCGCGCCGTCTTCAGCTTCAGCGTGACGCCACCGGCGGCGAGACCGGCCTTCCGCAGACGCCGCGCCAGCGTCTCGGCGAGCTTCCACAGGACCCGGCGCAGTCGCTCGGCATCCGCGATGTCCTCCTCGAGCGTGATCTCCGAGGAGACGCTCCTGGTCTCGCGGTTCGGATCGACCGGACGGTCGTCCTCGCCCCGGGCGCAGGACCACAGCCGCCGTCCGATCTTGCCGTACCGGGCGGCCAGCTCGTCCTCCCCGATGCCGGCCAGTTCCCCGATCCGCGTGATCCCGTCGCGGGCGAGGCGCCGCTCCATGACCGGGCCCACCCCCCACAGCAGGCCGACCGGCCTCCCCGCCAGGAAGGACCGGGCCTCCGCCCGGCCGATTACGGCGAAGCCCCGCGGCTTGTCCAGGTCCGAGGCGATCTTGGCCAGGAACTTGTTGGTGCTGAGTCCGACGGAGAGCGTGATGGCAAGCTCGGCTTCCACCCGGCGCGCCAGCGCCGCCAGCGTGGCGGCCGGGCTGGCGCGATGCAGGGACTCCGTGCCGGAGAGGTCCATGAAGGCCTCGTCGATGGAGAGCGGCTCGACCAGCGGCGTGAGCTCCAGCATCATCGCACGGACCTCGCGGCCGACGGCCGCGTACTTCCTCATGTCGGGTCTGACGACGACGGCCTCGGGACAAGCCTCCAGGGCCCTGGACATCGGCATGGCCGAGTGCACGCCGCTGGCGCGCGCCAGGTAGCAGCAGGCGGCGACCACCCCCCGGTGGTGGCCGCCGACGATGACGGGCCGGTCGCGCAGCTCCGGACGGTCGCGTTTCTCGATGGCGGCGTAGAACGCGTCGCAGTCGAGATGGGCGATGGCGAGGTCGTGGAGTTCCCGGTGCCGGACGAGCCGCGACGAGCCGCAGGCCGGGCAGGCGTTGAGAACGGCGTCCGGCCGGCTGCCGCAGTCACGACACAGGGTGTCCACGAAGCGAGGATAGAACAGGCGTCAGTGCGTGTGCAGCCGTCCTCCGGATCGAACCCGCAGCCGCCGCCAGCCTGAGCCGCACCTGCGCATCATGGGCGCGGACCGCCGCAACACGGCCGGCCGGCGGTGCATACTCGCCCGCCATCCGCCCCCGGCCCTCGCGCGAGGATTGATGACACCATGCGGCCCTTCCCCATCGCCCGCGTGCGCCGGGAGTTCCCGGCGCTGGCCCAGTCGCACAACGGCCGGCCCCGCGTGTTCATGGACAACCCGGCCGGCACGCAGCTCCCCCGGCGGGTCATCGACGCCGTCTCGAACGCCATGGTGGACGCGGCCAGCAACTACGGCGGCTGCTTCGAGAATTCCCGCAATGCCGAGGCGATCCACGCCCGCGCGCACGCGGCGATGGCCGATTTCGTGAACGCGCGCTCGCCGGACGAGATCGTGGTCGCGCAGAGCATGACCGCGCTGACCCTGCACGTGTCGCGGTCCCTGGGCCGGCGCTGGGCCCCGGGCGACGAGATCGTCGTGACCCGCATGGACCACGAGGGCAACGTGTCGCCGTGGCTGCTGCTCGCGGAGGATCTGGACCTGGTCGTCAAGTGGCTGCCGTTCAACCGCGCCACCTGGAGGATCGAGCCCGCGGACCTGCGGGCCCTGCTCGGCCCCAGGACCCGGCTGCTGGCGCTGAGCGCGGCCAGCAACCTCATCGGGTCGATCAACGACGTGGCGGCGCTGGCCGCGCTGGCACGCTCGGCCGGTGCGCTGACGTACGTCGACGCGGTGCAGCTCGCGCCGCACCGGTGCATCGACGTCCAGGCGCTCGGCTGCGACTTCCTGACGTGCTCGTCGTACAAGTACTTCGGCCCCCACCTGGGCGTGCTGTGGGGACGGCGGCAGCTACTCGACGAGCTCATGGCCTACAAGGTGCGGTGCGCCCCGGAGGAGCCGCCATGGAAGTGGGAGACGGGCACCCCGCAGACCGAGCTGCTCGCGGGACTGGCCGCCTGTATCGATTACCATGACTGGCTGGGACGGGAAGTGAGCGACGCGGATTCGAGGCGCGGGCGGATCGAGGCGGCCTACCATGCGGCCACCGGCCACGAGGCGGGCCTGGCGACGCGCCTGATCGACGGCATCCAGGCCATCCCGGGCGCCATCGTGCACGGAATCACCGATTCCGACCGGGTGGCGGAACGGGTGCCCACGGTGTCGATGACCCACGCGCGCATCCCGCCGGCTCAGGCGGCCGAACGCCTCGCGCGCCAGGGCGTCTGCGTGTGGTCGGGGCACAACTACGCCCTGGAGGTCGTCCGGCACCTCGGCATCGACGAGGCGGCTGGGGTGCTCCGCATCGGCCTCGTTCACTACAACACCGGGGAGGAGGTGGACGCGACGCTGGCGGCGCTGGAACGGGTGCTCACGTGACCGCCGTGGTGCCATCCTGCGAAGCGATCCCCCGCCACGTTGGGAGGACCGCTGAGACCGCGGACACCGCCGATCTGCTCACTGTTCGCACCGGCGCCGGGGATCGCCCGGGCGAGGAGCGCGTCGGGCGCGACGAGGCCGAGCTCCTCGAATTCCTGCAGTCCATCGGCATTACGCTCGCGCCGCGCGGCGGCACGGGCGGCGACGGGTCGTAGGCGTCGAAGAAGGGCTCGCCGGGTACGTGCGGTGGGGCGTCGGTAGGCTCAGCGCGTCCTGCAGCGGCTTGCCGGCATCACCCGGCCCGACGTATCACGGCTGCTCCGGGGGGGCTTCCGGGGGAGTATTCGCTGGCGCGCCTGGTGCGGCTGCTGACGGCGCTGGGCCGCAACGTCGACGTCGTAGTCGGTCAGGCCTTCCACACCAGCCACCACCACATGAACCTGACCGGCAGGCCGACCAGGACGGCGCAGACCGCGACCGCGGCCGGCCCGAGCAGCCCGGCCGGCAGCGTCGCCGCCACCGTCGCCGCGCCGAGCGCGACGCCCGCGATCCAGGCGCCGCGCCGGTAACCGAGCCGCCAGAGCCTGCGGCAGCCGAGCGCCAGCGGCAGGCCGCAGGGTAGGAACGGCGCCAGCGACCACGCCTCCATCGCCATCGTCGCCAGCCATGGCCCCAGCCGCCCCGCCGCAGCCGCGTCCGGGCCGAACCGCCGCCTGCGCCACGATCCCGGCCGGCAGCCAGAGCAGCGCCAGCGGCCAGAACCCGTGGCGGGCGATCCATCCACGCTCGTCCATGCCGTAGGGATGCATCGGACGGGGGCGGCAATCAAGCGGGGGCGGGCGCGGTGTTTCGCCGGGGAGGCAGAGAGGAGAGCGCGGGAGTGCGGCCGGTGGCGGAAAATGAGCGGCCGCAATGCCCCGTCAGCCGTCCCTGGTGACGCCACCGTAGGCACCCCGGACTGCCGCGGCGCGGGGGCCTTCGCGATGCAGCGCATGCCGCAGAAGTTCCTGAACTCAGCAGGCCCCGGCGTTGCCGCCGTCAGCGTCGGCGTCGATGGTGTGGTGGTCGTGGGGGTGCGGGCGTGGTTCCCCTGGTGCGCGCGGGCGTCGTTCGCGTCGGCAAGGGCATGCGCCCGGTGTGCCTGCACGCGATTGACCCCGTCATCAGTACCGGATTTCCATGAGATCGCTTTCCATCGTCCAAGTCAGGTCGCCGGTCCTGCCACGGCGGCGCAGGCGGGGCAGGCTCTCGTTGACCGCTGCGTGGGCGAGTGCGCGCAGCTGTTCGGTCGGGCCGGGCGGCAACGGCGCGTTCTCGGGCTCCAGCCGGTAGGAGCGCGGCTGGTAGCCGCCGGGGGCGGCCTGGAAACGGATTCGGACTGAACGCGCGCCGCGGTCGCGAAGAACCGACCGAAGGCCTTCGCACACAGAGTGGCCGGGCGGGTGCATCAGGGGCTCGGACAACTCGTGGCTCCGCTGGGAGGGATCGTTGCTGTTATCGCCCAGAAGGACGGGGCGGGCCAGACGGTGGTGCGCGGCCATTCATGAATTCATGTCGGGCCGCGGGTCGCATGTTCGAAGAGCCGTTCTGTGCCAGGCGTGGTTGGGTGGTGGTCGTGGGGCTCGCTCATAGGAGCGAGGGTATCACGGGAACATTAAGAGGTCATAGTGGCATTACGATGGGGTTCGGCTGGGCTCGCAACGTGTGTGGGTGTGGGCGAATTACCCAGCGCCTGCCATGGAGCGAACTGTACCAGTTGATGGCCCCGTCGGCGCGCTGCTGAACCTGCGGCTGCGCTAATGGTCAGGGTCTGGCTGTCGAGGGCGCTGCAGGATCAGGCGACCTACGTCATCCGGACTAACGGGGGCTTGCTTGTGAGACGGGCGACCAAGCACGGACGGGCATGGGAACTTGCGAGCGATAACCCGGCGGTGGCGGTTGCGCCGGAGCCGTGGCCGGCGGGCGCGGAGATGGTCGGCGACGTGGTGTGGATGGCGCAGAAGTTGGCCACGCCGTGGCGGAGGTGCCGGGGCCGGGCAGATCGGCAGCAAACCCGTGGTGCGCCGGCTAGCGCGATTCGTGCTCCTAGCAGATGTCTCGCGCAGTCATGCGGACGATTCCCGAGGCACTCTAGCGCCCCGCCCGGCGGTCGCTCCGGCGGGAGTGAGCAGCGGCGCCGGCATCGTCTCCGGGCGTGATCTCGAACAAGGGCCTCAGCTGAAGATCCCCCCTAAAGGGGCATCGATGCTCGACTTGAGTTTCCTGATTCGGACGCCAAAGGGGATCAGTCAAAATCGGTCACAGTCCCGATATTGTTACGCCGCAAGGCAAAGAGGTGAGCATGACTGAGAGCACGGACGTAACCAATCCGCTCGTAGAAGATGTTTCCGTCAGGGAACTCCGTCGCATTGTCGAGGAATACTCACTGATGGTTGTCAAGGCGCAGTTCGTGATGAACGGCGGGGCTTCGGTGGCAGTCATGGCATTCATCGGAACGGGCACGGCCAGTGATTATCTCTCATCCGCCGCGTATGCGTTGGTCTTCTTCGCGTGTGGTGTCTTCCTCGCAGCTCTGGTCAGCGCATTGTCGATGTTTGCTGCGAGATGCTTCTACGAGGCAGAGCAGCACAAGGCTGACCCCAAACGGAAAAAGAAACAGCACGCTCGGGGAAACGGGATTTACTACACGTCATGTGTCTGCGTCGCAGGGTCAGCCGTGGTGTTTCTGTTGGGAGTAGCCACGCTCTGCTGTTCAATCCTGAGGGCGGCGCCGGTGGTGGCGGGCTTCAAGTTAAGTATGTGATGCCCCATCAAGTCGTCCAATGGCGGAAAAGGGAACGACACGGGTGCTTCTTGCAGGGAAAGCCAGACGGGGCAATTTACGAGTTCGTACAATCTCCTCCGGCCTCGGGACAGCCTTCCCGTTTGCTTCGCAGGGCGGTGAAGGATCACATTCGATCAGTGCCTTATCAGACACAAGCGCTCACCATTCGGCTAGGATGTTCGTGGCAGAAAGTGGCTGCTGTCTTGCCGCAGAGATCCTCGCCGACTAACGCCTGCGGGCCGGTTGCCCACAGATTTGGCCTTGCGTGCGTGCAGGTTACGGAGCTTTACCGGAAGGAACGTGTTGTGTTGAAATGCTCACAAATTGGGCGCAAACCTCCGGCAGGATGGTACCGAGAAGGCGACCCTATCCCGCGGGCAACCCAACGCGAGGCGACAGTCACTGACACCGTCACCGGGAGGCGTATCCACATTGAGTTGGATGGCGATACAGATCCGACAGCGGAGGACTTCTGCGCGGAGGCTCGAATGCGCAGCGATCATGAGTGGGTTGGTGGGGAATCCCCGTGACGACATTCTCAGTCCGCGCCTGTGCGGGCGAACCGACCGTTAGAGCCTGTGCGAAAACTATTGAGCGGCCCCAGTCCTTGATCCTACGATGTGGTTTGACGACTACATCTGGAGGATGCCATGGCTTGGACCAAGGCCGCTCGGGCGAAGTATAGGCGTGGCGGGAAGCGCTTCGAAAGC
>JAJDZX010000055.1 GCA_022824395.1 Alphaproteobacteria bacterium | reverse complement strand
CGCGGCTCGAGACGGCGCGAGCGCACGCGGCGGCGGCTGGCCCGCACGCAACGGCGGGTCCAGCAGCGGCGCCGCAACTGGCAGCACCAGGTGAGCCGGTCGCTGGCCGCGGGCACGGTGGCGGTCGAGGAATTGCGGACGCACGCGATGACCGCATCGACGAAGGGCACGGCGGAAGCGCCCGGACGGCACGTCCGGCAAAAGGCCGGGCTCAACCGCGCCATCCTGGCGACGGGCTGTACAGCGGTCTCCGCGGGATGCTCGCGTACAAGGCGCCGCGGCTGGTCACGGTGGACCCGGCCCATACCAGCCGGACCTGCGCCGCGTGCGGCCGTGCCGACGCCGCCTCGCGCCGCAGCCGGGCAAGTTTCGAGTGCGTGGCCTGCGGCCACGCGGATCATGCGGACCTGAACGCGGCCCGCAACATCCGGCGTCGGGGACTGGCGCTGCTGCACGGCGAGGGGCGATCGCACTCAGCGACCCCGGCGAACCGTGAAACGGATCGAAGGCTGGCGGCGTGAGCTTGTCAAGTAATCGATATAAATCGCGGTAGGGAACCGGGTTTCCCCGGTCCCCTACCGCAATTAAGTCCCATCGAGAAGGGGATTGCAGATGGTTTCTTCAGTGCCACCGCGCCAGCGCCGCGAGGGCTTTTCGACGATGCGTGCCGGCGGGCTGCCGCTGGCCGTGCTGCTGCTGGCGCTCTGGGGATGTCAGGTCGGCTCGGGCGGCATTCCCCACGGGCTGTACAACAGCTCCAAGGCGTTCACGGCCGCGGCCGACATGCGGGGGTCCGACTGGTCGGATCCCGCCGAAATGGAGCGGGCGTGGCAGGCCGCGCTGGT
Source organism: Alphaproteobacteria bacterium (assembly GCA_022824395.1). Lineage (GTDB taxonomy): Bacteria > Pseudomonadota > Alphaproteobacteria > TMED109 > TMED109 > VXPW01. The sequence continues at coordinate 11,820 of JAJDZX010000055.1, read as the reverse complement.
GCGGATCCCGAAACCGGACGGCGGGTTCCTGAGCACGACCGTCGCCGACCTGCAGCAGGGCGCCGCCGCGCCCCTCGGCGTCTGGCCGACGGTCATCTACCTGCACGGCTGCGCGGGCTTCTGGCCCGGCACGCTCACCCGGATCAACTTCCTGGCGCGGAACGGGTACGCCGTCATTGCGCCGGCGAGCTTCGCCCGCCGCAAGTATCCGCGGTCGTGCCGCACCGACATTCACGAGGGCGGGCTGTACCGGCCCATCGTCCGCATGCGCCAGCACGATGCCGGACACGCCATCGCCGGCGCCAGGGCCCTGCCGTGGGTCGACGGTGACAACGTCTTCCTCATGGGGCTCAGCGAAGGAGGAATCACGACAGCCACCTTCGTGGGTGCCGGCCCCGAACACGGGGTTCGCGCGCGGGTCGTCGAAGGGTGGACCTGCCACGCGGGCTGGTGGGAATATGCTGGCATCAATGCGCCCCCGACCGAGCCCGTGCTGACCTTGGTAGGCACCAAGGACCCATGGTTTCAAGACCGCTGGACCCGGGGCTCCTGCAGTCCGTTCATCGACGAATCGAATGGCAGCCGCTCGGTCGTGTACGACTCGGGCTACCTGCAGTCCCGGCACGAACTGCTCGAGGACGGCGGGGTCCAGCGCACGGTGCTCGACTTCCTGCACGCGCACACCGCCCGTTGACCGGCCGGGCCGCGGGCCCTGTGCAAGGGGCGCGCCGCGACGACCTGTAAACGGTGTTGCACGGCTTCCCGAACCGCCCGTACCTGCACGTGCCGGGCCCGGATGCACCCGGGTTCAGCGTCGGTCGCACGGCCGTCTGCGTTTCCCTCCCGGGCCTTTCGCGCGGTGCGGTCCGGCGGGCAAGCTCCTCCCGCATCCTGGCGCCGGTCCAGGCGCCGGTGACAGGCCGGGCACTGGGCAAGGCCGTGAGCCGAAAACGGCGTGGCTCGAAGGCCCGATGGCGGACCAAGGCCCGGCTGCGCCAGCAGGCCGCAAGGCACGCAGCGCGACGGCGGCAATGCCTGATGAAGCACGCTAGGATCACGGCGCGCGAACACGCGGTCGTCGTCGTCGAGGACCTCGACCACGCGGCCATACGTGCAAAGGGCGGGCGCGTCAAGCGCGGCATCAACCGCAGCCTCGCCTGTCGGTATCGGCATAACTTGGCCGCACGGCCACGTTATGAGGGGTCACCCGCCGACGCCGAAATTCGTGTACGCGCCCAGGCAGGCGTTTCCGAAGCGAATTCGCCCTGACGCCAAGCGTTCTGGCCGCCCCGCGCAAACTCGTCGTCTCCGGGTCCCGAAGCATTGCTTCGAATCAGGCGTCTATCCGGTCCCAGTCGATGGGGGACCGCCGTCGCGGACGGGGCGGCGCCCGAACCTCCCTTGGTCCAACAGGCAGGTCACCACTGCGAAGCAGAAACTGGATCGGGTGCAGGCCGAGCTGCATGCACAGCCGCAACAGCGACTCGATCCCGACGGTACCGGTAGCCATCCATCTTGACGGCGAGTGGACGGACACGCCGATCCGGCGGGCAAATGCCGACCGGTTGCCGTCGCCCAGCGTGTCCACGAGATGCCGGACCGCGTGCGAGAAATCCCGGGGTGTCGCCGCGCGCGACGGCTGCCTCGCCACTGCCTCCCCTGCGGCGCAGAGGTCCGCACAGACGCGGGCTGTCCAGATCCGGCGCGATGGGAGGGGCACCCGGTCCGCTTCAGGCCGTGCCGCGGCCAGGTCCGCGCCGCACTCCGCGCACCATCCCACCACCGTGTCGTGCGGCAGCCAGGGCTGGACCACGCCGCAGCCTGGGTAGTGCATCGCCAGTGCGCGTGCATGAACCGGGCAGCACGTGACCGGCGCCAGACACCACGACAGCGGATCCCAGCATTCCCCGTGCCGGGTCCGCATCTGCCGGTAGCAATGCGGGCACCACCGGCGGACATTCGCGGTAAGCCCGCTTGGCGACAGGACTCCCCGCCACGGCAGGGCCGTCAGCCTGGCGAGGTCGTCCCGCGCCGTCGCTTCGCCGAGGAGGGCGCGCGCGCTTGCCAATGCATCACGAGAAGCTTGCTCGAAAGACGCCTGTCAATGACAACTGAGCCAGAACGTATGCATCCGGTGAGGACCGTCGGCGGGTCTCACGTGGATCCGGGCATGTGGACGTGTGGCGGGAGTGATCGCGCGATTGCGCGGTCGCCATTCACTGTGGGCCACGCTCAACGTGGAGACGAAGCCGATGCCGAAGGCGCGTAAGCATCCGGCGTGCCGAAGAAGCGCCCCAGGCGCAGCGCCGTGTCACCTCCTTTCGTTTGTGGGTCGGGGAGTTGCGGCGGGAGCCGGGTCAAGGACCGTGGTGGCGCAGTCCAAGGCCCGGAGCCGGGTGGTGACGAGGAGACGGACGGTGGCCAAAGGCGCGGGTCAGCGGCGGGCGACGAAATCTTGCACGCTGAGGCCGGCCTGGCGGGCGATCTGGCGGAGCAGGAACGGGGGCAGATCGCTCGATCCGTGGATGGGGACGGTGGTAGCCCGTCCGTCCGGGTGGCGGAACCGCTTGTGGGAGCCGCGCTGGCGGACCTCACGGAAGCCGGGCACGGTGAGAATCGCGATGACCTCGCGAGGCCTCAGCGTCGGAGTGCCGGGCATCGCGGTCAGACATGGACGGTGTGGGTGCCGACGAATTCGGTCTCGGGCTGGGGATCCTGGTCCTCGAGTACGAGGGTTACGACCTCGACGAGGTTGTGGTGGAGCTGGTCGAGCGTGTCGGCATGGGTGTGCGCACCAGGAAGCGCGGGAACGTGTCCGACATATTGTCCGGTGGAAGGACAGCGCTCGACGATGGCGGTGAACGTGCGCATTGCTGGCGCTCCTCTCGGCGGCGGCGGGATTTTACGTGGAAACCGCGGGAGGCGGAAGGAGCTGCATTATCCGGTGGGGATCGAGACGCCGAATGACCGGGCGCGAGACCGGGAGGCCACGTTGATCTTGAACCGTGGGTGGGTACTGTGCGCTGGATGACATTCGCCGGCTGATGCGACGATGTCTGGCGCTCGCCGTGCCGGTTGGCAGCGGGTGCCGTCCTCAGCCCGACGCCCGTAGACGGCCGCCGGAGTCGAGTGACGGCAAGCGGGCGATCGCCGCCCCGTTCTTCCGCTCCGCCAGGCGCAACTCGTAGAGCTTCTGGAGATTGAGCCAGAACTCTCCCGACGTGCCGAAGAAGCGCCCCAGGCGCAGCGCCGTGTCGCCGGTGACCGCGCGGCGCCCGTTGAGGATCTCGGTGATGCGGTTCACAGGAACCTCGATGCGCCGGGCCAGCTCGGCGGCGCTCATGCCCAGGGCGTCGAGGTCCTCCCGCAGCGTCTCGCCAGGATGGATGGGGTCGCGCATGGCGATGTGCCTCCTCAACGGTGGTAATCGACGATTTCCACCTTGTCCGGGCCGGGGCTGCCCTCCGGCCATTCGAAACAGATCCGCCACCGGTCGTTGATGCGGATGCTCCACTGTCCCCTGCGCCGGCCCTTCAGCGCTTCGAGCCGGTTGCCGGGGCGCGAGAGGTCGCGCGGACCGGTCGCCGCGTCGAGCTGGTCCAGCTTGCGCGAGGCGGTTCGCGCAAAGCCGGAGAACGCCGGGACCCGGCGGCCGCGGTAGAAGGTCTCCGTCTTCCTGTCCGCGAAGCCGACGATCAACGCGTTTCCGACCCTGGTGCCTCACCTGCCCGGAGCGTAGACGCGCAATCCGCATTACGTCAAGCATAACGGCGCCTGCGATGCCGGTGCGGCTGCGTCGATCGGGTACCGTGTTAATCGCCCCGTAAAGTGACGTGATTCGTCCCTTTATGGGACCTCGTCCGTTTGCGGTAACGAAGGTCCAAAACGCCTCCAGGATCGTGCCGCCCACGGCCCTGCGCAGGAGCGAAGCCACAGGAACCCCGCTCCATTTGCGTCTACACCTCGGACAACGACCTCGCCAGCGCGCTGAAGCTCCTGGGCGTTACTGCCCGCTCCGCCAGCCGCTTCCGCCGCGAGCTCGACGAGGCTGTCAACCCCTTCCGTTGAGCACCAACACCGCCCGCTTGAACCGCATATAACCCTACTTCTGGTACACTCTGCCCATGACTGCAACCGTCGACACACTCTCCATCGCCCAGAATCTTCAGCGGGCCAAGTTCGACCGCGACCAGGCCGAAGCCGTTGCGGCAGAAATGGCCAAACTCGCCAGCACCCCGGCCGAACATCTCGCCACAAAGACCGACCTCTACAAGCTCCGCGCAGACATCTACAAGATTGCCTTGGGCATCGTGATCGCCAACGCCGGCATCACCTTCGGATTACTCAAACTGCTGCTGTCACCCTAAGCCACCGTCTACAGGCCGCGTCGAGTTACCGGCCGCGTGGACCAGCCGACAATGCCTCGCGTGCGGCTGCCGCCGCACCAAGCTGTCCCATGCGCAGGTCCGCTGCTACCAGCGCGGCAGTGCGCACGACCGCCATCACGCGTCGAACGCGAAAACCTTCTGCGCGGCGCCGCCGCACAGGGCGGACCGGCACCCGAGCAACAGCGGGGCGCCCAAGTCCGCGGAGACGGCTCCACAGCGCCGCTTGCAGGAATCGGAGTGTTGACACCTCCATCGGGCGTCGCTCGGATGCGACCCGGCGGGCACCAGCTCCGAAGCGTCAGGGACCGCGCCCCGCGCGGCCTCGCGCCGGAACGACGGGGGAGATGCCCCTGGAATGCAGAACGGACAGTTTATGCGCGCCAGTAACGCGCGAGTCGTCAGACTCCAACCGGATTCACGACAGTTTATGTGCGCCTAGCGCGGCATGAATTGCTGTGTTTCACATACCGGCACGCCGGCCACGGATGCCGGGCGAGATGCCGCCTCTCCTGATTTGCCTGACACCCGACAACCGCCCGGTGCTTCCGTCCGGGCCGGGGTCGTGCGTCCGCGGCCCGTCGGGTGCGCAATTCCGGCCGTTGGACCGTTCCGGCGCGCGAAGGCCCGATCGCAGCTCAGGCGCCCTCAGGCGTCGTGAGCCGCCGTGAGCCGGGGGGAGACCGCCGAATTCTGCTCCGTGCCGCGAGGCGTGCGTCTTCGCTTGGATGGCCGTGCATGGGCGCCCGCGGTTCCGCGAGGGAATCGCGCTGCGCGGCCTGGAAGCGCTGGCCGTGCGGTGCGTCAGGGCCTGACGGGACGGCTCGGCAACGGGCGAAGGGGAGAGTGTCGCCGGCCGTTCCGCGACAAGCGGGCGGAGTCGATCCGGGCGGGAGGCAACAACAGGGGTCGCGTCATGGACGGAGGCGGAACCCGACACCGATCCGCGTCGCGTGCAGGGGTGAGCTGCCCGCATCTCCAGGCAGGCATCCGGCTCCGACTGTCGGAAGGCTTCCCGAAACGCCCGGAACCGCACGCGCCGGGCCCGGATGCACTAGGGTCCGGTGCCGGTTGCACGGCCGTCTGCGCGCCTTCCCCAGCGTCGGGCAACAGTCCGTTCCCTTGGACCCGGCGTGGGACCCGGGGGAGGTGCCGTGCCCTGGTGCCTCCATCCTGGGAAATGATTACGGAAGCAATACGACATCAGTGGCAACGGATACGACATTGCTACCGAATGTACGGTAGATGTTCGGTTGATGCCTAGCGACGGTCCTTGCCGCTGCGCAGTCCTCCGACCGGCCGCTCGTGCGGCCGAGAGGAAGCGGGCGCCGGCAGGGGTTGCGCCACGGCGTCCTCGGCAAGGTCAGGGCGCGCGTCCCCGTCGCCTGCCGCGGCGGCGGTTGCCGGCGGTCTCGGGGCATGCGCGGAGGTGAGGATCATGCGGGGAGCCGGGCCGGGGACGGTCGACCGACGCGGCGGCGGGGCCGGCCCGGGGCCGGCGCCGGTGTCGACCTAGGCCGTCGGCGTGCCGGATATCGAGACGAGACTCCTGCGGGCGTTCGTGGCCGCCGGCACCCGGGCGAGCTTCGGTGCGGCGGCCAGGAACCTGGAATGCTCCCCGGGCGCGATGTCGCAACGAATCCGTGCTCTCGAAGCCCGGCTCGGGGTACGTCTCTTCGACCGGGACCGCAACGGCGCGCGGCTGACCCCGGACGGGCGTGACCTGCTGCCCGACGCCCGGGCGATCCTGGCCCTGCACGATCGGCTGGTCGGCCGCTCTCCTGCGGACCCGGCGGGCGCCCGGAAGCGCAACCGGCAATGACGCTTCGCGATCCCGGCGGGCGGAGCTCCGGCTGCCGCCTGGCGGATCGGCGGGGAACGGGGACGACGGCCTTCAGCGTCCCCGGCGCCGGGCCCTCCGTCATCACGGCGACGGCCGCGCCGGCGCCCGCTGCCTCGCGGACGACCTCGCCGCTCGGGCTGCAGACGGCCGCGCGCCAGGCGATCTCGCGACCCTCCGGGGCCGCGCGGCCCGACTGCCGGTGCAGCGCTGCCGGATCGTCGCGGCCGCCGCCCTGGTGGCCGTCGCCGGGTGCCCCGGCGGCCCGCCACCCTCTGGCCCCGGGAACGGGGGCGACCGGGCGGCAAGCGTTGGCGCCGGCCACGCCGCAGCCCCGTCAACCGGTATCGGACGCCGGCTGACCTGACGGCGCTTTCGTATATTGGTCCCTCAACCGGTGGGCCTTGAGCCCGAGGAGTCCATCCATGTCGTTGAGTTCAGTCAGAAGCATCGTCGCGAACGAAACGGCCTTCCGCATGGTCGCTCGCCGGAATCCGCCGCGCCGGTCGGGCGCCCCGCTGCTGGAACGTGCAGCGCTCGTGAAACCGCGCCACCATCCGCTGCCGCGAAGCTGCGCGGCAGTCGCGTGCCCGGCCACCGTGCGTCCCTCACAGCGGTACGTTTCCGTCGGCAGGTCGACCCTGTGATGCGCCCCTTTGTGGACCCGTACCGCGAACGGGGCCCCTCGACGTGCCGCTCTCCCTCGACGCAACAGGACGCCGGCATCCGGTCGCCAGGTCCGCCGATCAGCGCGGGGAGGGGTGTGTGCAGCCGACCGCGAACCTGACCGCCGCACCACGGGTAGGAGGCGACGGCCGCGCGGAACCGGTCACCCGCCGGAACGTTCCGGCCCTTGGCCAGGCGTGGTGAGCCGGACCGCGTCAGCCGCGGCCACGGCTCAGCGGTGCGACCGGATCAGGTCCGCGATGGCCGGCCGGTCGAAGAACTCCGTGACCTCCAGCGGCGTGTGCCCCCCGGTTGGACCGCGCCGACAGGTCGGAACCGGCGTCGAGGAGCACGCGCACCGCGCCCGTGTTCGCCATCGCCGCCGCCCACATGATCGGCGTGGCCATCTGCAGGTCTTGACCGCGCGGGAGGTAGTCCGCAGCGTCGGGAAAGGCTTCGCCGCGCTCGGCGATGCAGGCCTGCACATCGGCGGTCGTGGCGTATCGCCAGAAGCCGGCATGCGATTCCAGGGTCGCGCCGTCCGACACCGGCAGCAGCCAGCACGCGGGCGCCGGCGCGCCGGCGTCCGTCGGGGCGGGCGAGCCGGAATGGGTCTGGAACCACCGGATCGTCGCGTCGCGTGACGCGGCGTGCCCTCCCGGATTGCCCCCCGCGGGGAAGCCCAGGAACTCCTCCAGCCCCATCAGCAGGTCGAAGCTGTGGGGACCTAGTCGGGGTAGGCGACGACCTCGTGCGGCGCCCCCCGCATCCGCTCCTTGGCGCGTTGACACCCCGCTGGCGGGGTCCAGTTGTCCTTCGCGCCCCCGAGCACCGGCACGGGCGTGTCGAGGTGGCGCGGGGTGGCGCATCAGGGTTAGTAGGCCACGACCGCACGGAACCCGCCCCCGTGCGCGTCCTTGAGCGGCTGGGACACCACGTCCCCCCTGGCGGCGACGTGGTGGGAGACCGTTCAGCGGTGGTTATGGGCACGCATGTGTAACGATCGGTGCCGGGCAGAGCGGAGGCCCGGGTTGGCGAGAATGGCGGTGGAGGTGGTCAGGAGCGTTCGCGCTGCTTGGCTGGAGTGCGGGGAACACGTGCGAGCAGGTGCTGTACCCAGTCGGTGGATCCGGTTTGCGAGAGCAGGGAAGGCCCGTGCTTATCGGCAGCAACCAAAGGTGCGCTGCCTGAATTGTCGATGATCGTGATCGTTTGGAAGCATGGCCACGTTTCGAGGAGATTCTCCTGGGCTGCAGTCCATCGCCGGACGATCTCGTCGGCGGGAACGTGGTGTCCGCCTTCGCTTACGCGCTTGGCGACGCGGGCGACATTGATCTCGTGTGTCTCCGTGCCGATGAAGAAGGCATGTGCGCTGTAGCTCAATGCAATGGAGCGCCGGACGACTGCCGGACGCGAGCTTCCCGAGTAGGTGCTCTCGAAACCGAACGAGCGGCGATCGAGGAGGTCCTGCTCAATGGCGTCGTCGACAATGCGACGCGCATTCGCCTGCAGGGACGGGTCGTCGGGGTCTCCCAGTCCTTCGGCAATGGAATCGGCGTTGTAGAACGGTTTCGGAAGGAGGTGTCGGTTGTTCAGGCTCCAGGTTGTCTTTCCGGCGCCGTTTGCACCGATAACGATGACCAGTCTGGGCGACTGGTCATGATCCGTCATCGGCCGGGCGAGCGGCTGCCGGTCGGCTTGCGAAGCGTTTGCTTGACGGGGCCGTGGGGTGGGTGCTCAACGATGTATCTGCGGTCCTGGGAGAGGTAAACGGCGGTCTTGCCCTGACGATGGCACATGGTGACGCCGCTCTGGGGGTCGGCGGCCTGCTCGCGGGCGTGTTCGATTAGGGCTTCCACTGGTCGCGGGATCGCCCGGTCTCGGGTTTCCCGGGAAGTTCGCTTCTGCTTGCCGCTGAGCTTATGCGCTCGGGTCCGGTCCTGCCGGCGCTTGGCGGTTGTCATCGGCGCGCTCCGTAACTGCGAGGGAATCCGGTTAATGTTTACGGCAATTGTAGCGAAGGCGCTTCACAGAGGCTGCGCAAGCGGCGCGCGTGCACGAAGCGCCATAGCCACGCGGCGGGACCCGGGATGCGATGCTATGTGAATGCAACTTGAGTGGTACTGCCGTCAGGAAAGAGAAGGGGGCCGGAAGGTGAAGCAAGATGGCTGGGCAGGCATGCCGCCCGCGTCGGAGAAGGATGTCGAGACAGAAGCGGTTCACCATGTCCACGGCATGGTCCGATGGATGCGCCAGTTCGATCACGACGGTGCGACGTGGAGAGTAGGGACGACAACCCAGGGGGGGCTACAAGCAGTCGGTGATAAAGGAAGCAAGACAACTTTTTTTTTGAGATCAGACGCTGGGATCAGACCGACCTCGTACGAGCCGTGCAAGAGGTCTACGATCGACTCGACGAGCAGCTCCAGGCGGAATTGCCGTTAAAGCGGACATGGGTGCTGGTGGTCGAAGAGGGGTAGCGGCATTCACGCTGCGGTGATCTGTCGTGATTGCCTGATCCAAGTCGAATGCGATTGCAACTCAGGTAATAGGCGGAAACGACGTTACGTTCAGCCGAATCTCTCGGCAAGCAGCGCGGTCAAGCAATCCACGGCACCGGGCTCGAAGATCCAGTCACGAATTTCGAAGTCGGCGAGGCGGAGGGTCGGTGCGAAGTCGTACGCCGGGGGCAGGAGATCAGTCAGCGCATCGCGGTATGCACGTTGCCGATGGCGGCCGTTTGGGCCCGGGAAGAGCGGAGGTCTGGGCTTGGCAAAGCCGCCGCCCTCAAGTTTCCGCTTCAATGCGCATTGCTTGATCCACAGATCGCGCGAAAACGCAAGCGGCATCGTCCCGGGGTACAGGGAGAGGGTCGTCGCCCGGAACTCGTTGAAATGCTGTTTTTCGTCCAGCTCGAAGATGAAAAGTCGGCCGTCCGGCCCTCGAAAGACCCCGTCGACCGTCCTTCGCTCGCGGGACGGCATGGTGTCTGGAAGCTCCCTCCCGGTCAGGGCGCGGTAGATATCCTGAACCAATGGCCACTGGCTGTGGCACTCGTTGCGCCCCGGACGCCTGAGCCAGCCGGGCGTCTCGATTGCCGGACCGCAGATGCCGGTCAGGACCGCGTGGGCGGCTCGTTCCGTTTCACGGGCCATGGTTCCGTCTCGTGCGCGTCGGGTGGTGGGAACGCCCAACATCCAAGGGCGATCAAACTGGTTCGAGTGCGGAGCGCATCGATTGATCCTGTAGTTGGCGCATTTGCAATCCGGCCGTTGTAGTGTTGCGGTGAGCGAGTCGCGAGGAACTTCCAGAGTGGATCGACTTCAACTCGAAAACGTCCTCAGGGATGCATACAACAAAGCGCGGAACCGTTACGAAACGATCCGAATCGAGGATGGCGGCAAGGACGAGAAGTCGTTTCACGGCGCCCTTTCCGAAGCATGGATAGAGACCCTGGCCATCGCGCTGCACGGTCACGAGCGCGCGCAATGCGCCGATGACGAACGCGAGTGGATCAAGGTGTTTCACGGGAAAAACTGTGAACATCGGGACGAGTTCCTCCTGAACGAATTCCTGCACGACATCTGCGTTGCCCGGACCGGCGCCACAAGGGCGGCGCGGCATGACACCGACGTGCCCGTCGTGAAGCAAGTGCTCTGGCAGGTTGAATCGGAATTCAATTCCAATACCAGGGAGGCTGCCAAGGACTTCAACAAGCTCATCGCGGGCCGGGCGGACAGGAAGCTTTTCATTGGGCCCTACAACGGAAACACCCCGCAGGCGCAGTCGGCGGCGCGCTCTTATCGGAACGTGCTTCGAAGCATCCGCGAAGCCGCTGAGCAAGGACACGACGAGGAATGGTACTTGGGGACCGTTCCCCACCCCTCGCGGTGGAAGTGCGATGAGTCGCATGCAGTGCGGTGCTGGCATTTCGAGTTCGGGAGCAACGAGGCGAACTGGGTAAGGCCGTAGCCATGGAGGTCTGGCGGCGGGTTCGGCGCTGCACGCATGACGGACGCTCGTGGGCGGTTCACCGTGGCGAGTGCCAGACTTGCATCAGGAGTCCGTTGGAATCGCGTTCGCCGGTTTCGGGCAGCGCGTGCGCCGTTCCGTCGAGGATGCGGCACGCGACATCGTGAAGAACGCAGGCGTCGAGGAGATCGTCGATCCCTGCCTTGCTTCTGGGTGGCAGGCTGGCTTCGAGGCGACCGAGATCGTAGCCCTCGCCGCTGAGGGCGCGCTGGCGCTCGGAGATGCCAGCGGGTTTTTTCTTGGGATACTCCATCGGCTTTCCGGACATGCTGGCAAACGCGACCTCCGGGTGGCTTTCCCGAACCCGTTCCTGGAGCGATCAGTTCATGAGGCTATTCACTTCCCGGATCTTCGGGACCAAGTTCCAGGCCTGCTTTGAAAGGCTTTTCCCGAGACCCCTGCGTTGTAGCGGTTTTGGTGGCATGCCCCCGCGCTGACGCGTTGGCGGCGTCCGCTGGCGGCCCTGCGACGTGCACGGGCGGCGCCGTTTCAGGCCGGAACCGGCTTGCCGGGGGCGGGATGGCGGCGGTTTCCCGGGCGCGGGGCGAGCGGTGCCGCTCCGGCGGCACGTGGCCGGTCGGATCGGACGGGCAGGGTGGCGTAGAGCCGGCGGCTACCCGGTATCGGGGATAGCGCCGACCAGCGAGCGCATCTGACCGCGCCGGCCGGCCAATGGCATTTTGTTAGCGGGCGTTTCTGGCGCAGATTTTGTCGTGTCTTCCAACCGTTTGATTCGATGATGCTGTGATGGTCCGGGGAGGCACGGATCGATCGGGGTTGACAAACTCACCCGCCGCCGGCATCCTTGGCTCGGGCAGGACCGCCGACGGGAGCGAGGCCGATGGATCCGCGGATCAGGAGCCTCAGGTCGACGACGTTTTCCGGGCGCCGCCTGAC
>JAJDZX010000035.1 GCA_022824395.1 Alphaproteobacteria bacterium | reverse complement strand
CGCGGGCATCAGGACGGCGGCGCGCTCGGAGCGCACGTTGACGAGAAGCTGCGGTCGTCCGTCCGGTCCGGGATGCGCCGCGCCCGCTTCCATTGCGGCGTCCGCACCGAGGGGGTCGAGACGGTCCCGGCGCTGGATCTCGACCAGTTCCGTCACGGCTCCGGCACCGGGATGCTCGCGGAGCGTTTCCCGCCCGGCGATGACCAGCGAATCCGCGACGACGGTCTCGACGCCCCGCTCGTGGGTTCCGGCCTCGATCGCCTGCTCGATGTTGGCGGCGATGCGGGTCTCGAGCTCGGCGAAGAGCGCGTTCTGCTCGTCGATGGGCAGCGCCAGCAGCCGGTTCAGGAACTTCGGCATCGGCGGAAGGTCCTCGCGGAGCGCGCCCTCGTGGGTGATCGAGAGGCCGGTGGCGTCCCGGAACCGCTCCACGGTCCAGCCCTCGACGCTTCCGCGCCAGAGCGCGCCGTAGAACTGCCGGAGCGCGGCCCGTGCGTAGGGGCTCTCCAAGTTGTCGCTCTCGCGGAAGAGCGCCTGGCCGCCGCCGCCCATGGCGGTCTGGCTGTCGCGCTGGCCGCGCGTGATGGCGCCCAGCGAATCCAGCCGCCGGGCGATGGTGGCGATGAAGCGCCGCTCGCCCTTCACGTCCGTGGTGACGGGCCGGAACAGCGGCGCGCTGGCCTGGTGCGTCCGGTGGGTGCGTCCCAGCCCCTGGATCGCCTGGTCGGCGCGCCAGCCCGGTTCAAGGAGGTAGTGGACGCGCCGCTCGGTGTTTTCGCAGGAGAGGTCGGCGTGGTAGCTGCGGCCCGTGCCTCCCGCCATCGAGAAGACCAGGACGCGCTTGGTTCCGTCCATGAAGGCGGCGGTCTCGGCGAGGTTGGCCGAGGCTGGCCGGCTGCGGAGCGCGAGGCGCTCGCCGGCGGACTCCGTGATTCGCAGCACGCGCCGGGAGCGTCCCGTGACCTCGGCCACCGTCTCGTGGCCGAACCGCTGCACGACCTGGTCCAGCGCCGTGGGCACCGGCGGGAGCGCGGCGAGCTTGACGATCAGCGCGTCCCTCCGCGCCTCGGCCTCGCGGCAGATGACGGGGTTGCCGTCCTCGTCGACGGCGGGCCGGCTCATGAGATTCCCGTCCTCGTCCGTGAACGGTTCCTGCAGCTGCACCGGGAAGGCGTGTTCCAGGAAGGACAGGATGCCGTCCCTCGGCGTCAGGTCGATGCTGAGGTCGTCCCACTCGGATGACGGGATTTCCGCGATGCGGCGTTCGGTCAGCGCCTCGCCGGTGGAGACCAGCTGGATGACGGCGGACCGCCCGGCCTCGAGATCCGCCTCGACGGCGCGGATCAGCGAAGGGCACTTCATGCCGGTCAGCAGGTGGCCGAAGAACCGCTGCTTGGCGCCCTCGAAGGCGGAGAGCGCGGCGGATTTCGCGTTCCGGTTCAGCGTCGCCCCGTCCTGCACGATGCCGGTGGCCGCCAGTGCGTCCTCGATGTTCCGATGGATGATCTTGAACGCCCCGGCGTATGCGTCGTAGATGCGCCGCTGCTCCGGCGTGAGCGGATGCTCGAGGATGTCGACCTCGACGCCGTCGTAGCTCAATGCCCGCGCCTGGTAGAGCCCCAGCGCCTTGAGATCGCGCGCGACGACCTCCATCGCGGCGACGCCGCCCGCCTCCATGGCGGCGACGAATTCCGCGCGGCTCTCGAACGGCGTCTCCCCGGCGGCCCAGAGCCCCAGCCGGCCCGCGTAGGCGAGGCCGGGCACGGTGGTGGCCCCGGTGGCGGAGACGTAGGCGATGCGCGCGTCGGGCAGCGCGTTCTGGAGACGCAGTCCCGCCCGTCCCTGCTGGGAGGGCTTGACCTCGCCGCGCGCGCCCTTGGCGCCGGCCGCGTTGGCCATGGCGTGGGCCTCGTCGAAGACGATCACGCCGTCGAAGGCGTGGCGGTCGTCCTCGTCGAGAGACCCGGCCAGCCATTCCACGACCTGGTCGAGGCGCGAGGGCTTTCCCTGGCGGCTCGGCGAGCGCAGCGTGGCGTAGGTGCAGAAGAGGATGCCGTCGGCGAGAGGGATCTCCGCGCCCTGCCGGAAGCTGCCGAGCGGGATCACGTCGCTGTCGAGACCGCCGAGCGCGGTCCAGTCGCGCCGCGCGTCTTCCAGCAGCTTGTCGGACTGGCTGAGCCAGAGGGCGCGCGTCCGGCCGCGGAGGCGGTTCTCGAGGATGATGGCCGCGACCTGCCGTCCCTTGCCGCATCCGGTGCCGTCGCCCAGCATCCAGCCGCGGCGGAATCGCACCGGGGCGGAAAGTATCTCGCCGTCGGACGTGACGGGGGCGTCGTCGCCGGCATCGGCCTCGTCGTCGTCGCAGCGGTGGACGGTCTCCCATCCGGAGCCGATGCGATACGTCGCGGCGAGGCGCCGGGAATGGGCCTCGCCAGCGAGGACGACGCTCTCCAGCTGGGCGTCGGAGAGGAGGCCGTCGGAGACGACGCGTTCCGGCAACATCGGACGATAGGCAGGGACAGGCATCGGCACGGCGGCCATGGCGGCGGACTGCACGAGCGGCGTCGGATGCGGAACGGCGCCCGGGACCCGCACCGCGCCCGGTCGCCATGCGGCATAGGGACTTGCGGTGCCGGCTTCGTCGTCATTGGCAACGGGAGCGGCCGGACCGCACTCGACGGCGAGTTCGGCCACGGGACCCCAGTCTCGGGCTTGCCCGGTCTCCGGCGTCGCGGCGGGCCGACGCGTCCGGCGCCTTGGCCGTTTCGCCGCGTGGGGCGTGCCGAACAGGTCGCGGGCGGGAGGGACCGGTTCCGGAACGGGCGCGACGGGCAGGCGCGGCGTCACCTTCGCGATGACCGCGTCGAGGAGCTCGGCGGCGTCGCCGGCGCGGGCCGTGCGGTCGAACGCGATGCCCGGTTCCGTGCTGCGGTCCAGGACGGTCAGGCGCGTGGCGAATCCCGTGCCGCGCCGCGCATAGGCGCGCCCGTCGATCGCCATGGTGAAGACGCAGCGGGCGGGAGGGTCGAGACTGTCAAAGGCTGCGGTCCAGGCGGCGTCGCCGGGCACGCAGCCCTCGGACGTGATCGCGACCAGCCGCCCGCCCGTCGGCAGCATCGAGAAGGCCGAGCGGACGTGGCGCAGGTCGGCGTCGTGCCGGACCCGGTCCACGCCCGGCGTGGCCGAGAACGGCGGGTTCATCATGACGACGGTCGGAACGACCCTCGGAAGCCGGTCCGCGACGGCCTCGGCGTCGACCGACGTGACCGTCGTCCCCGGGAACAGGCCGGCCAGGATCCCGGTCCGTGCCTGCCCGATCTCGTTCAAGCGGAGGCGGCCCACGGCGCCGCCGCCGAGCGCGCACTCCGCCATCACCGCCAGCATGCCGGTTCCGGCCGACGGCTCCAGCACGGTGTCGCCCGGCCGGACGGCGGCCGCCTGCAGCGCCGCGTAGGCGAGCGGCAGCGGCGTCGAGAACTGCTGGAGGCGGACCTGGTCCTCGGAGCGCCGCGTGTGGGAGGGCTCCAGCGCGGCGACGGCCTCCAGCATCGCCAGCATGCGGCGCGGCCCGTCCGGGCCGGGACCGGCGCTTTGGCGCATCGCGCGGCCGAAGCGCTGCACGAACAGGACGACCGCCGCCTCGGCGGCCTCGTAGGCGTCCTTCCAGGCCCACGCCCCGGCGGCGTCCGACGCGCCGAAGGATTCCGTCAGCGCCGTCCGGAGGGTGGCGGCGTCGAGCGGCCGGCCCGCTTCCAGGACGGGCAGCAGGGTCCGGGCGGCGGCGAGGAGGGCGTCGGCCCGGACGGGACGGGCGGCGGTCGTTGCGGGGAGGGGCGGGCGCGCGGGCGTCCCGTGCGGCCGGGTTGCGGCTTCCATGGCGGTCTCCGTGTCGGAAGGTGAGGGGGCGGCGGGATCGCGGCGCGGGGAGGGGTCTCCCGCGCCGACCCGCCGGACCGCCCCCGCCCGGGCTGGCCGGACTCCTGCCGGCGCGGGGCGCGGGTGAGCCGAAGCGAGGTGCGTCTGATGTAAGGGTGAACCTTCTGACGGCGTGTGCTTTGTCGAAGGCAACGGCAGCACATACCGAACCGAGACCGCACACTGCGGATTGAGCTAATTGGTGGTTGGCCAATCCCTTATGTTGCCGATGCAGCCTTCCCCGTACCGTCGTGCTGCGGCTGCACGCTGGTTCACATGCTGGCAGTGAGAAATTTAACCCTTGCGGAAATTGGACATCCTACTTGCAGCTGTTCGGGCCCGCTGCACTTGGATGCCGAGCGCACGGAATGTAAGGCGATTTGCGGAAACGGAAACGCAACCGATGGGATGGACCGGAAGCGCCATGGAGCCAGGCACCGGATCGAAAATGTGTTTTCCAGAAAGGCCAAGGTCGGGGACTGGTGAGGAAATTAGTGTCGGATTTGGCAGAGATCTTCAGAAGTCCGAGATTCAACCCCAGTCGGACGACCCTGGCGTGTCTACGACACTAAAGAAAGTCCTTGAATTTCCCAACAAAATCAATTGCACAGAGCCTCTTGGAATCTGACCCGAGAGTTTCGAAGTCTGCCGGGCCTTTGGACTCTTCAATTTCAGGTATTTCGCTGCCCTTGTTCGAAAGGTAAACGGCCTGATCTTCGCGAAAGACAATCTTGCTTTGACAAATGCCAGCCGGAGAAAGGCCAAGGCAAAATACCTGTTCCGCGCAGCTGACCGCGTCATTGGCCGCGCTATAGTCATTCGAATCGCGTTCGTCGACGACATACATGTGCCGCCCCATTCGAAGAAATGCTTCCTTTTCGCAGATCCTTGGATCTTGATATGCGATTGAGTGATCATTTCCAGGATAACGTAACCCGAGCGTGTTGTTTCCAGTGATCATCAGATCCGGGAGCATGCCTACATGGTTTGTGGAGTTTTGGTTTGCCAATGCAGTAATGTAGCCATGAGGCTTCATTACGGAAAGCTGGTTTTCTCGGGAAAGGGAGATGCTGAACCTCAGGTCGGGAGGTTCGTATTCAGCATGGTCCAGCAGAGCCCGATAGAAGTCTCGGCTGATGTAGTGTTCAAAGACTCGGTCGTAGTTCAGGGAGATGACGGACAAGTTCGCAAGGTGGTTGGTTTCCGCCGGGTTTCGCGAACTGCCTTGAGCAAGCAGATCAACCAGCAGCTTCTGAAATTCCGTGACCCATTTACCATCCTCTCCTTTCCTCTCAACCTGCGCCAAGAGGTATCCTGCAAGATTTATGAGCAGATGGCCCGTGGGGGCCAGGTGCTTGGTCTTCGGTTTGTCAATAAAGGCCGCGATGCTGTCGAGTGTGGCGTTGGGTTCACTCTCGAGAATCCTCCTGAATTCTGCGTATGCGGTTCTATGCTGGTCGAGGTCCTTGTGATCCAGTTGCAGGTCGTCCTTGAGTACGGCCTCGATGTCGAAGTTCAGCATCTGCTCTTTCAGCTCGCTCCAAAGTGGATAGCCGTAGTCCACTGAGGCTCCAGCACCAAGGATAAGGACCGTTTTCTTCATTGTGCTAGCGCCCGCCGGAACGAATTGCTCAAGTGGTGTCTTGCGTTGCGATCAGGGGCCGATTCCACTTCGTGGAATTGCTCCCGCTGCGACAAAGGTGGCACCCATGACACTGCCGTCAGCCTAGATGGAGGTGATTGAAGAATGTGCAATTTCGACTGTGCCTCTTGTGGGTTTGGCGATGACGCGGCGTGAAGTGCGTTCGTGCCAAAGTATGTCTGCCATCCGGTGTCTGGTCTTCCGTCCATAGTCTCCGGCGGTTTCCTTACTGTTCACGCTTGGAGATGTGTCACGGAAGTGCGCAGTCTGTCTACTCTTTGGCATTTGTCACTGTCGCGCTCCTCAACATCAGCTTTCGGTTTTGCGCTACATGCGTCGAAACATGTGTAAGCCAAATCCGGCTAAAGTGAGAATTTCGTGGTCCGGATTGGATGGGGATGAAGGCTTACACGTGGAGGATCAGAAGACGGTGTTGAGTAAGTGAGTTCGCTCGCATCCAGCGGTCATCGTGGGCACTGGCTGAAGGTCGGCTGTTTCGTGGGAAATGTTACTTCCGCTTCTGGAATGCAAGGACAGAAATTGCCCGGTGCGGATCGATCGGTTCAAGGGAACGGCGGCGGCCATTTGTTTGAGGGAAGAAGACTGTGGCGAACGGCGAGTATGCTGACTGGGAGTGTGAACTCGCGGTTGATTGGGTTGATGAGGAAGGGGTGTGGAAGATTCAGGACGGGAATGGCGTTAGGTAAGTCCCGTGCGCTCGTTGACATGCTGGCAGGAGTTTCATGGCTTCTCATCTTGTGGCATGATGCCTCCGCTGTGAATTTTCTTGACCGGGTCAGCCGAACCTGAGCCCGTCCGCCGTGAACGTGTACCCATTGACGGCCAGCGCTTCGTCGACGGCGTCGTCGGAGTTCAGGTGGTCGTGTTCCGTGCGGAGCTGGCGATGGAGCCAGCGCGCGAGATCGCGCATCGCCTCCGTCACGGC
Source organism: Alphaproteobacteria bacterium (assembly GCA_022824395.1). Classification (GTDB taxonomy): domain Bacteria; phylum Pseudomonadota; class Alphaproteobacteria; order TMED109; family TMED109; genus VXPW01. Next base: position 2,502 of record JAJDZX010000035.1, on the reverse strand, counting down.
GTCTTCCGCGTCCTCCGTCGGCGGCTGCTCTGAGGGGCTGTCGCGCTCGACTTCGGCCCGCATGGTGAACTCGTGGCAGTATCGGCCCCGCTGGCGGATCACCGCACAGAGCTGCCAGAAGTTGCGCCTCTGCAGCTCCTGGAGGTCGTCCGCGATGCGGTGCAGCTCCGCGTCCTGCGGCGCGTGGGCGCGGATGGCTTTGGCGGATCCGGGGGCATGCTGGTACGCGCCGGAGAACGACGCGCCGTCACCTTGATTCCCGAATCCCGACCACCAGATCTGCGGCACGTCGCGCGTGCCGCCGCCGAGAAGGCGCACGGGGCGGGTGTCGAGCGCGACGCCCAGGATGGAGCAGACCGTCCCGAAATCCTCGAGGACGAAATCGTCCCAGTCGTCGAGGAGGCCGCAGTCGCGGTGCCACGCGCGGGCGGCGTCCCGCGCCCTCCCGGAAAGTTCTTCGATGGTGAAGACGAGGGTCTCGATGATTCTTGGCATGTTCAGCACTCCCTTGAAGATTGCGATTGGCGGGAGGTCGGCGCGAAGCGGACCGCGATCCTGATGCGCCGCAGCGCGACGCGGGCGTAGTCCGGATTCGCCCGCGACCAGGGGGCAGGGCTGCGGTCGAACCAGGCACCCGAATCCGCGACGAGGCCGTCGCCCCAGGCGACGAAATGGTTCGAGGCCCAGATGGCCCAGGTCCCCGGCGGCCGCTCGTCGAGGAAGGTCCCGAGCGTCGTGGCGCGAAGCTCGAAGGGCACGTCCGCGAAGAGGATGTCCCAGACGGTCGCGTTCCGCGCGAGACGGTCCGGGCCCTGCCGAGGATGCCGGATCGCGCGATCCGGCGCGTGGCCGAACTCGAACAGGGCGGCGGCGAGCTCGTCCATTAAGACGCCGCGGACCGCGCGGCGATTTGAGAGGCGGCGGATGAGGGCGGCTGCCTCGTGGGTGGGCACGCCGGCGATGGCCGAGACGGCGGCGGGGCCGCACTTTCTTGCACGGCCGGTGATGCGGTGAAGCACGGGCGGGTCCTTCCTGGTGGCGGATCGGGAGGCGAGGTCGGCGCGGCGCGTTCCCGATCATGGGACTTGTTCCTGTTACGTTCCTGTGCGATGATCCGGCCCATGACCGAGAATCACGACCGCCCCGTGCCCCGCGAAGACCTGCTGTTCGACGTCGAGATGGCGCTCCGCAGGGCGGAGCGGGTCTGGCCGAAGGGACACCGGGCGGGCCGTCACGACCGGTTCAGGCCGGCGGCGCTGGTGGTCGTCGACCAGCTCGTCCTCTGCGGGCTCCGCTTCTTCCGGAAGCCGCCGCTCGGGGGCCACAAAACGCCGGATCCCGATCTGTCGCCGCGCGGCGTCGAGGGTGGGTACGACGCGGCGGGCGACACTCGCGCCGGGGCCGTCAGAGCAGGCCCTTCGCGCGGAAGCTGAACGCGCCGGCCGGCGTGACGATGACGTGGTCGGCCAGCAGCACGTCGATGGTCTTCAGCGCGTCCCGGATGCGGCGGGTCATCTCGATGTCGCCCTGGGATGCTGCCAGCGAGTTCGAGGGGTGGTTGTGCAGGGCAACCACCGCGCTGGCACCGGTCTCCAGCGCGCGGACGCAGATCTCCCTCGGGTAGACGGGCGTGTGGGCGACGGTGCCGTGCTGGTGCCGCTCGTCCGCGATCAGGACGTTGCGGCGGTCCAGGAACAGGAGGTGGAACGCCTCGGTCTCGCGATGCCCGCAGAGGGTCCGGCACCAGTCGGTGATCGCGTCGAGGCTGTCGAGGAGCGGGCGGAACGTGTCGGGAACCCTGGCCCGGGCCATGCGGATGCCGAGCGCCTCGGCGGCCTTGAGCGCGGCGACGGCGTCGTCGGAGAGGCCGCAGAGGCTGCGCAGGCGGTCCGGCCGCGCGGCGAGCGCGCGCGGCGCGGTGCCGAACGTCTCCAGCAGGAGGTTTGTCGTCGCCTCCGCGTCCGCGACGCCCCGGCGACCTGCGAGCAGGATCTCCAGGAGCTCCCCGTCGTCCATGGCCTCGCGCCCGGCACGGAGCAGGCGCGCCCGGAGGCGGTGCCGCCTGCATGTCCCGGGGAGGGGCGGCGTGAAGGGCACGACGTCGCGGAGGCCGGGATCCGTCGCGGCGGGCCGGGTCATGGCGCGGCCTCCGCCACCGCGCCGGTCTTGCGCTCATGTGCCCGGGCGCGGCACTGCCCGAGCAGGCGGCCGTATTCTTCCGGGTCGAGGATCCGGGCGACGTCGAGCAGATGGGCCAGCTGCAGGCCGATCAGGCGGATCGCCGGGTCCTCGCGCTGCGGTGCGCCCACCGCGATGGCCTGCCGGCAGGCGTCGTGCAGCGCGAGCGCGACGCCCGAGGGGTTGCACGCGCCGGGATCGACGATGTCGAGCGCGGCGCGGTGGCGGTCGAAGTTCGGGGACAGGTCGCGGGCGCTCATGTTCCGGCCCTCCTGATCCTGTCGACCAGTCCGTCCACGACGGCGGCGTCGGCGCCGCAGGCGT
>JAJDZX010000051.1 GCA_022824395.1 Alphaproteobacteria bacterium | reverse complement strand
CGTGCGGGCCAGGATCCCGGTGGGCACGCTCAGGCCCTCAGGACTTCGACGAGGCGCTCGAGCGCCTCGATGCAGAACGCGGAGGTCACGGCCTCGGAGCCATGCCCGATACGCCCCACCACACCCCACTTCAACGATTGGTCGCCGAACGCGAGCAGCTCCGGCCAGCTGCCGTCCGCGCGCTGCGAGTTCATCAGCCTCTCCACCTCGCGCATCGCGTCGATGCGCCCGAGGCTTCCGGCGTTGTAGAGCGCCGACACCGCCTGAGCGGTCTGAAGGACATTGCCGAATCCTCCCTTCCGGTCACGCAGGCCGAGGATGCGATCCGCGAGTATCGGGCGCAACGGATCGAGGGCGGGCTTCGCGCGAACCATCGCGCGGGCGATCGCATAGTAGATCGCGACCGTGTCGGGATACCATTTCGACGAGCCCTCCAGACCCCCATCGGTCACCAGCGCTTCCAGCCATCGCGCGGCATCCCCGGTTTCCGGACGGTCGCCCAGGCAGGCGATGACGTTCGCATTGACGACGGGGTCGGCCTCGATGCGAAACGGCGACACGACATCGGGTTCGCCTTCCTGCAGCACCCAGGTCATGAAGCGGCCTTCCTCGTCCCGATTCGCCAGTATCCCGGGAACATTCCTTCCGAGCCAGATCCAGGGGTGCGACCCGATAACCATCGAACAGAGCGAGGTGCTGTCGAGATCCGGGGGCAGGTGACGGTAGTATCGCCACAGTCCGGGATACTCGATGGTGTCGATGAGATACGCCTTCGTCGCCTTGCATATCGCCCTGGCCCTCGGCTCATCGGAGCTCCCCAGGGCGAGCGCGCAGAGAGCCGACACGAAAGGAGGCCTCTCGAAGTGCCTGGGAATATCCGGGTCGGCCACATTGAACCGGATGCAGTACCAGGCTCCATTCGCGTCGATCGTGGATTCCAGGAAGGCAAGCCCCCGGCGGATCCCCTCCCTCGCCGCCTCCGCAAGCGCCTCGGAGCCGGCCCCTTTGCTTCGGACTGCCTCTCTTTTCGCTGCCGCAGTACGAAGGGGCGGCGCGGGATCGTGGAGCGTGCTTCGAAGAAACTCTAGCGATTCCCCACCCCTCCTCGCCGCCTCCCGCTCGGCCTTGCTGAACCTGCTGCGCGGCGGAAGCACCAGATGCGTCCGGGTATAGGTCTCCTCGTGCACGCAAATCTCATGATCTTCGGGCAGCGTCACGCCGAATTCCTCTTCCACGGTTTCTTTGGGGTTCCGGAGAAGGCGTTCGCGAAAGTCGCCGTCTTCACCGGCTCGGGATACGAGGACGTCGTGCGCCTCAATGGGTCCGTTCATCGGATGTCTCCAGTCAGGCGACCTGTCTTCTCACCAGTTCCCTGAACACCCCGTCACCCTCCATGAGTTCGTCGAAAGAGCCGCTTTGTACGATCCTTCCGGCCTGCAGCACGTAGATGCGATCGGCCTGTTGCAGCGTGGACAGGCGGTGCGCGATGACAACCCGGGTCGAGGTCAGGGCGGTGAGGTTCCGCATCACCCTGGCCTGGCTCTCGTTGTCCAGCCAGTTGGTGGCCTCGTCGAAGAGCATGATCTGCGGATTGCCGATCACCGACCGGGCGATGGTGACACGTTGACTCTCGCCGCCCGACAGGACGTTCCCGCTCGTGCCGACCATCGTCATCATGCCCATGGGCATGGCCCTGATCTCTTCTTCGATGTCGGCGACTCGCACCGCCGCCCATGCCTCGTCGCTCGCCACCCGGTCGTTGTGACCGACCAGATTGTCCCAGAGATCGAGGGGATGAAGCCCGACGGATTGCGGCACCGCGCCGATTCTGCGGCGCACCTGTTTCAGGTTCAGGTGCCTCAGGTCGCGCCCATCGTAGTAGACCGCGCCGGCGGTGGGCCGGTCGACGCCGAGCGCCAGCCGGAAGAGGGTGCTCTTGCCGGCACCGGACTCGCCCGCGATCGCGACGAACTCCCCGGGGCGCGCGTGGATCGTGACATCGTCGAGGACCAGCGGCCCGTCGGTATCGTACCGGTAGGAAACGCGGTCGAAGAGAATGTCGCCGCCCAGATACTCGACCGGCGCTCCTTCGACCTCGGTCTCGGGAACCGCGGCGAGGAGCGGGCGCATCTGGTCGAACGCGGGAAGCATGGCGGCGACCGTGCCAAGGGACTCGCCGAGCCGGGCGATGGCGTACTGGAAGGCGGTGAAGACGAGGTAGACGACGAGAAAATCGCCGACCGGAAGGTCCCCGTCGCCCACGGCCACGACCGCCAGCAGGACCCCGGCGGCAAGAAAGGGGAGCGCGGCGCCGAATGCGCGCGAATGTCCCTCGAGCGCGTCCATCTCGAGCTCGGCGCGTTTCTGCTCCCGGTAATCCCGCGCCCACCTGGCGAAAGCCGACGCTTCCGCGTTTTCCACACGCAGCTTGCTTATGCCGCCCACGATCTGGAACAGTCGGCCGGAGACGCGCCGCGCCGCGCGGATCATCCGCCCGCAAGGGGGAATCCGGCGCAGCCCGAAGACAACCGTGATCAGGAGCGAAGCCAGGCTGAAGGCGAGGGCGACGGTCCCGAGGGTGGCATCGTAGAGGAAGATGACGCCAAGAACCGGAAGCAGAAAAAGGATCGATAGCAGGCCGTCGGCAACGACGCCCTGCACCCCGTCGCGAAGACTCTGGAACGTCATCCCCGACATGGCCAGATCGCCCGACGGATGGCGGCGCAGAATGCGTGGCGGAAGGCGCATGAGGCGGTCCCAGAAGGCCGCTTCGACGCGCGAAGCCGAGCGCCCCTCGAGCCGCGTCATGGCCGTGCTCTGAAACAGGTGCAGCAGGGCGCCGAGAAGGCCGAAGCCCGCCACCGCCACGGCCGCGGGATAGAGCGCTCCGCCGGTTCCGCCGCCCGCGGCCTGGTTCGCGACGAACCCCAGCGCGAGTGCGGGCACCAGCTTGATCAGGCCGCCCGGCAGGCCGGCCATCACCAGCCGCGCCAGATCCGCGGCCGATCCATGCAGCGCGAATCGCAGCAGGTCCGCCGGCCTCACGTCCCCCACGGGCAGCGGCCGGTAGAACATCCAGGCCTCGTCCGCCAGCGCGGCGGCACGATCCGCCGTCATCCGGACACCGCGCTTGCTGACCGGGTCGAATTCACGGTAGCGCCCGAACCATCCCGGCAGGAGCGCCACAGGCTGGCCGTCTTCGGCGCGGAATGCCAGCATCGCGTTGCTGTCGCCTCGCCACCAGGCGCCCTCGTTCTTGAAGCGCACGCGCCGGGCACGCACGCCTGACGCGTCGAGAACGTCAACGAGCCTGACCGGGGCACCGGAGGATCCCGGTCGCACGGGGATCTTGAAGTCGATCCCTTCACGGCGTCCGATCACCTGCAGCGCCTCCGCCAGCGAAGTGTCCTCGACACTCACGTCCCGGTCGATCGGCAGATCATAGATGTTGAAGAGCCGCTGCCGCGCAGCTCTCTCGGCCGTGTAGCGGCTCGTGGTCCGCGCGCGTTCGAGATTCGCATGGTCGACGACGGCCAGTACGCGGTTCAGGCGCTCCACGGCGAAGGCAACCGCGTGAAAGGACGCGAGCGCCGGGAGCAGGGTGCCCTGCCGTGCCAGTGTCCCGGTCGAACAGGCCGAGAGCGTCACCTCGTCCGAGAGCGTGAGCCAGCTTGCCCGCGTCAGCGGTATCACCGCTTCGTGTGGGCCGCTCCCTTCGGCAAGTCCCGCCTTGTCGACCAGGTCCATGAAGAGGCTGGCGCCGCGCGGCGGTTGGGATACCCATACGACGCCTCGCCGTACGGAGAGCGTACAGGGGGCCAGGCTCCGTGTCAGACCGGGCTCGGCCAGCGCAGTCGGACGCGGACGGTGACTCGCAAAGCGCGAGAGCGTGTCCGTAATCGCGGTCAGCCATGTATCCGTCTGTTCCGCCAGCTCCGCCGGATCGACCTCGGCCAGCAGGGATGCCGGCAGGCGCTTCAGAATGGTGCCCGGCGATCCCTTGGCGACCAGGCTGAGGGTGGTGCCTTCCCCCTCGCGTGGTTCGTTCGGTGCGACGCCCGGCAGCAACCAGCCCGCTTCGCGGCGGAGCAGGTGCTGCGGTGCCGCATGATCCACCCCGTCCCGGTATTCGACCAGGAACAGATTGACGGCGCCCTGGTCGATGAACCAGACGGTGTCCGGGTCGTCGAGCTTCACGGGCTGGTTGCCGGCGCAGGGCACGGACTCGCCGGCGCTGGCGGCGAGTTCCGCAATCGACGTGTGTTCCGGCCTCGTGTCCCGCATCAGCCGGATCTGACCAGTTTGTAGTAGGTGCCGTCCCGATCCCCCATCAGCTCGTCGTGCGTCCCGCGCTGCACTTCGACGCCCTTGTCGAGCACGATGATCTCGTCGCTGTCCCGCACGGTGCTCAGCCGGTGCGCCACGATCAGGCAGGTGACACCGCGGCGTCGCAGGGCATCATCGACGTATTCCTCCGTCGCCGCATCGAGGGCGCTGGTCGCCTCATCCAGAATGAGCAGCGTGGGATTGCCCACCAGCCCGCGGGCGATCTCCAGTCGCTGCCGCTGGCCGCCGCTGAAATTCGCGCCGCCTTCCTCGACCCTGGTGGAGTACCCATCCGGCCGAAGCAGGATTTCGTCATGGATCCGGGCATCGCGCGCCGCCGCGAAGATGGCCTCGTCCGGAACCGCGGGGTTCCACAGGGTGATGTTGTCGCGCACGGACGCGGAAAAGAGCACCACCTCCTGATCCACCATGGAGATGGACTGCCGCAGCACCCCGTCGGGAATCTCATCGCGCCGATGGCCATCGAAGAGGATGTCGCCCGACCAGGGCTGGTAGACACCGGCAATCAGGCGCGCAAGGGTCGACTTGCCGGAACCGCTGGGACCGACCACGGCAACCCGCTGCCCCGGCCTGATCAGGAGGTTGAAGTCCTTGATCAGAGCCGGCCGGCTCTTGTTGAACCCGAAGGTGACGTCCCGCAGCTCAAGCTGGCCGGCGAGCTGAAGCCGGCCCTTGAAGGTGGGAATCGACTGCGACTGCGGACTTCGGCGGATGAGGTCGGGGTCCTCGGCGGTCCTGGAGATGTCTTCGAGTCGCTGCAGATCGGTTTCGAGTGCCTGGCGCTTCTCGGCGAACTCCAGGAATCGCCCGATCGGCGCCAGAAACATCTCGCCCAGGATGTAGAACGCGACCAGCGCCCCCAAGGTCATTTGCCCGGCCAGGACCAGACTTCCACCGACGCCCAGTATCGCCGCGCTTCGCAGGGCGGCGATCAGACCCGGAAGCGCGGCATTGACGGAACCCAGCTCCGAGTAGCGCTGGCGCGCATGCAGTTCACGCGCCTGATAACCGCTCCAGCGCGAAAAGAAATGGTCGTCCGATCCCGTCATGCGCAGGTTGTCGGCATGGCTCAGCATCTGCATGCCGATGCCGATCAGCAGTCCCTGTTCGCGCCTCATCGCCTGGCTTCGAACGGTTCTGAGGCCGTTCAGAAAGTGCGCCAGCACGCCATGCATGACGGCCAGAGCGAGCACGACCAGTGTGAGCCGTACATCGTAGGCCAACATGGCGACAAGCAGCACGGCGCTCATTCCCATGTCGATGATGAGCACGAGAAACTGCTCCGTCAGATTCCTCGCGATTCTGTCGATGGACGAGACTCGATCCGTCAGATCGCCCACGAGCCGGTGTTCAAAGAACTCCACCGGCAACCGCAGCAGCCGCGACAGGCCTCGACTGTAGCCGGTCACCGAAATCCGGACTGCGAGTCGCTTCAGGAACCGGTGCTTGAGCAGGGAGAGGATGTAGACGAGGACGCCGCCGCCAAGCAGGGCCGTCACGATGCCGCCCCAAGGCCCCCGGTCGTCCATCACATCGTCCACGAATACGCCCAGAGATGCGGGTACGATGAGGGCCAGCAACGTCAACATGAGGCCGCTGGCGATCACCCATGTGAGCACGCCCCATGATCCGGCGAGCAGGGTGTGCAGTTGTCTGAGCAGTCCGGGCCGTTCACCGCCGGGTTTGAAGTCGGGTCCCGGCTTGAATCGCAGCGCGATTCCACTGTAGCCCCGGGTGAACTCCTCGGCAGAGAGCTTGCGCCGCCCCGTGGACGGGTCATTGAGATAGACGTTGCGACTGTCGAACCCCTCGAGGACGAGGAAATGGCTGAATTGCCAGAACACGATCAGCGGCAACGGCAGTCTTTTCAGCAGATCGGCGCGCAGACTGAGTCCGCTGCATTCGAGACCATAATGTCTGGCGGCGCGCACGATGCTCGCCGCACTGCTCCCGTCTCGACTCACTTCGCATTTTTCCCGCAGTTCGGTCAGCGGAACCCAGCGTCCGAAGTGGCCGAGCACGCTGCCGAGGCAGGCGGCACCGCATTCCGACGCATGCACCTGCAACACAATTGGCGTGGATATCCTCTGCTTTTCGAACCCTGCGGCGGCCTGCATGCCTATGGTCGCCCCGGTCGCAGAAGTGCGATCGGAGACCGTGTGCCGATTTCGATGACGATCCGGCACCTCCGACCCGCAATGGAAGACAAGTCACGACTTTCGTCGAGCGCTATGTGGACGCGGTGGACCGACACCGGCGCTGCGGACTCGAAAGCCGCCGGAAGCCCGGGCAGGCGAACGGCGGCAATCGCCGCAATCTCTCCACCGATCGTCTCCGCTTCTCCATCGTCCATGCCCAGCTCGATCACCGTCGGCATCCCGAGTGTGATGTCGGGCAGAACGTCGTTCTCGATCCAGACCAGCGCCTGCACGGACCGGGCGGCTTCGGACAGGCTTTCGCCGGGCTCGTCGAGCACGCCGTCGAACGCAAGGCTGCGGGCTGCGCTACCGAACAGGAGCCATGTGATCGACGTGACCAACAGGAGAGCGATGACCGTGACAAGCAGGCGCTCTCGCGGCGTGGAGACGGTCAGCAGCCTGTCGAGTTGTTCGCGTTCTTGCTTTGCTTCGGCAACGGTATCGTGAAACGAACCAAGTGGATTGTTGAACACGACTCCGTATGGCCTCCTCATCACGACCGAGCAGGGACCGACCGATCCCGCCCGGTGCTTCGCACCATTCAGACAGTCTGTTAAGGTATACACTACAGTGTAATCGCGTCGGCGCAGCGGCCCAACGCGGATGCGGCGATCGCGTTAGCTTGCTGTGCGCGGCACATTGAAGAGTCCCGACAGTCGACGGGCGGGGAGGCCATCAGGGGTGGAGTTGCCCCGCTATGACGGACACTTTTCCATTGGTGCCAACCAAGGAGGTGTATCATGGCGGGAAGCGGGAAGGGGCGGTATCCGCCCGAGTACAAGGATCGGATGGTCGAGCTGGTGAGGGCCGGGCGTAGTCCGG
>JAJDZX010000122.1 GCA_022824395.1 Alphaproteobacteria bacterium | reverse complement strand
CGTCCGCAATTCCTCGACCGCCACCGTGCCCGCGGCCAGCGACCGGCTCACCTGGTGCTGCCAGTTGCGGCGCCGCTGCTGGACCCGCCGTTGCGTGCGGGCCAGCCGCCGCCGCGTGCGCTCGCGCCGTCTCGAGCCGCGGCGCTGCCGGGCGAGGCGGCGCTGATACCGCCGGACCCTCGCCTCAAGCCGCCGGCTGTCGGGCGCGTGCAGGAGGCGGGCGCGGCGGCCGTCGCTGACGGCGACCTGGCCGACGTTCATGTCGACGCCGGTGACCGTGCCGTCGTCGGGACGCGCGGGCGCCGCGACCGCGTAGCACACGACGGCCATCCACTTGCCGTTGACGCGCTTGAGGACGGCCTGCACGGGCTCGGCGTCCGGGTACGGGTTGCCGCCGCGGCGGCGCAGCCGTAGCCATCCCAACTTCGGGAAGTACAGCTTGCCGTCCCGGATGCGCACGTCCTGCGGGATCGTCACGCTGTCGCGGCCGCGTTTCTTGAACCGCGGCCGCCCGGCGTCGCCGCGGAAAAACCGCCGCCAGGCGTCGGCCTGGTACTTCAAGGTGTACCGCACCGGAGCGTACGGCATGGCCTGCAGCCAGGGCGTCACCCGGCGCAGCTGCGTGAATGCCTTCCCCAGCGTGAAGAACGTCGGAGCCGGCGGCTTCGCGCCGCACATGCGCGCCAGGTCGTAGAGCTGCGCCTGCTGGTCGAGCATCTCGTTCCAGACGAAGCGGCAGGCGCCGGCGACCGCGGCCAGACGCCGGGCGGTTGCCGGCCGGTCGAACAGATCCTATGAGGCCCCGTTGGGGGGCCGGCGCTACGGTGCCGTCCTTTCACTCTTGACGAGGAGACCTCGCGATGTCCCCACACACAAGGCACGACTCCGCGGCGCCGACCGGTGCCGAGGCTACCACGCTGTACGTTGCGATCGAGCTCAGCCGCAAGAGCTGGGTCGTCGGTCTCAAGAGCCCATTGGGGGAGAAGATCGGGCTGCACACGCTGGGTGCGGCGGACGTCGCAAGCCTCAAGAAGCTGATCGAGCGGCACCGCTCCCGGGCGGAGCAGGCGCTGGGCCGTGGGGTCGAGGTGCGTGTGTGCTACGAGGCCGGCTACGAGGGGTTCTAGCTGGCGCGCTGGCTGCAGCAGGAGATGGATCTGGAGACGGTGGTGCTCGATCCGGCGAGCCTGCTGGTGAACCGGAAGGCGAAGCAACGCAAGACCGACCGGATCGACGCGAAGAAGATGGTGCGCGCGCTGCTGGCGTATGACCGGGGCGACGCGGCGGTGCTGAGCCGGGTGCGGGTGCCGAGCGTGGCGGAGGAAGACCGCAAGCGGTTGCTGCGGGAGCGCCAGCGCCTGGTGAAGGAGCGGACGTCACTGACGAACGCGATCAAGGGCCTTCTGAAGCTCCACGGGGTGTTCGATCTGGAGCCGCGTGCGGGCGACTTCGATGCGGCGTTCGCGGCCGTGACCACGGCCTGCGGCAAGCCGCTCCCGCCGCGGGCGCGCCGGGAGATCGAGCGGCTCGCCGAACGGCTGGGGCTGGTCATGCGGCAGGTCGAGGCGATCGAAGCCGAGCGCGATGCGGCCGTGCCCGCGGGCGCGGCGGTCCGCCGCGCCGAGGCGCCCGCAGGCAGCGCGGCCCGGGCCGACGCGTCGATCGCGGTGCTGGCCCGGCTCAAGGGGATCGGCGCCAACGACGCGACCCTGCTGACCCACGAGGTCTTCTACCGCCAGTTCCGCAACCGTCGCGAGCTCGCGAGCTGGGCCGGGCTGACGCCAACCCCGTGGGCCAGCGGCGACGTCGAGCGCGACCAGGGGATCGGTCGCGACGGGCCCGCCTGGATCCGCGCCCAACTCCTGCAGATGGCGTGGCGCTGGGTCCGCTTCCAGCCCGACAGTGCGCTGAGCCAGTGGTTCCAGGCCCGCACCGCCGGCGCCCGGGGGCGGATCCGACGGGTCATGATCGTCGCCGTCGCCCGCAAGCTGCTGGTCGCCCTGTGGCGCTATGCCAGCACCGGTCTCGTGCCCACCGGCGCCCGCGTCACCTGAGCCCGAGACCCCGAGACCCCGAGTTCCCGGACCGGCCGGACGCGGCCGGCGCTGGGCCGGATGGCGTGTGACCGACCGGGTGTTGGGCTGAAAGACGCCGGCAGAACAGAAAGGTCCCGCCTCCGGAACGTGGCGCCCGCAAGCAAGCGGGATTGAGGGACGGACCGGCCATACCGCCGGACACCGCCCGGATACAAGTTGGGTGCGCGCCACCAGGCGCGACCGGTGCCAGCACGTTCCGACCCGGCAACACCAGACGCCGAACCGCTCCTCCGGAGGAGACGTGACCATGTTGTAGACCGCTCCGCGACTGTCGCTTGACAGCAGGGACCTCATACAAGCACCCGGTAGACGATCTGGCGGTGCTCGATGCCGTCAGGCGCGTCGGGCGCCGGTTCGCCGGCGCACTGGCCGGGCAGGCTGGGCTGCGAAGGATGTTTCATGTATGTTCTTATAGCACAGGAACACCCGTGCAACAATTCGGGACGTGCCCGATTTGTCAAGTAATGATATAAGCCCCAATGCTTTCGGCCGGCTTGGCTCGTGGAACTCAGCCGTCCACCGCGAGAGCGCGGTCCAAGTAATGCACTCATTTCACGAACCGGGATGCGGCGCCCGACAATGGGGACTCCGTGATTCCCGCAAAGCCCTCGCGCACTCTCGGTTTCCCTTGCCGTGCCGGGAATCCGGCCGCGCCGGATCATTCGGCAGGCCGGGCAAGCAGGTTGACGATCAGCCGGACCATGAGGTCCTTTCCCGCCGGTGCGCTCTCGGCGATCAGCAGGGTCAGCGCGGTCAAAGCCTGGGGGTTGAGCCGATGGTCCATCCCTTCCTGCTGGAGGTAGAGGAGGAACAGCAACGAGCCGATACGCTTGTTGCCGTCGGTAAAAGGGTGATCCTTGACGACGAAATAGAGCAGATGCGCCGCCTTCTCCTCGCGGGTGCGGTAGAGGGGTTCGCCGAACATGGTCTGCTCGATGTTGCCGAGGATCGCGGCCAGCGCATCGCCCCGGGGATTGCCGAACAGCGGCGACGCCTCGTTCCGCGCCATCAACTCGCGTTTGAAACCCGCGATCGCCCCGGCGGCTCGGTCGTGATCCAGCACGCCGGCTGACGGCCCGGTCCCGGGCGGCGCCGGCAGGCGGTCCTCGTCGTACTCCAGCAGCAGGCGCCAAGTATCAGCGTAAGCTGTGATGATCTCCGGCACCGCCTGCCCGGTTTCGTCGACCAGGGCCTGGTTGCGCAAGGTCCGCCCCAGCAGGTCAAGGGTCTCGCGCGCCTCGCGCAGGCCGCGCTCGGCGAGCCGGCGCTCGTTTACGGTGTAGCCGCGCACCAAGTGGTCGCGGAGCGTACGCGTGGCCCATTCGCGAAAGCGCACGCCCCGCCTCGAATTGACCCGGTAGCCGACCGAGACGATGGCGTCGAGGTTGTAGTGTTTCAGGCGGCGCCGAACCCGGCGCCTGCCCTCGGTTCGAACTGCTAAGAATTCCTTAGTGGTTGCCTCGGCCTCCACTTCGCCGCCGGCGAAAACGTTGCGCAGGTGCATCAGGACGTTCTCGGGCGTGGTGTCGAACACCTCCGCCATCTGCCGCTGGGTCAGCCACACCGTCTCGCCGTCGAAACGGACATCGACCCGAACCTCACCGTCACCGCTTTCGTAAACCGCGACCTCGCCGCCGGGGGCGGTTTCCTGCGCTTCCCCGATCATACTGTCGTGCAGCCCGGTTCCGCCGTCTGTCCAGCTTCAGTTGAGCGCATCCCTCAGCGCCTTGCCCGCCCTGAACGACACCGTGCTCGACGGGTCGATGGCGATACGCTCGCCGGTGCGCGGGTTCCTGCCCTCGCGGGTCAGCCGGCTCTTCCTGGAGAATCCCCCGAAGCCCGCGACGATAACGTCCTCGCCGCGCGCTAGCGCTCCGGCGATGGTCGCGAACACGGCCTTGACAGCGCCCTCGGCCGATCGCTTCGTCATACCGGCCTCGCCGACGACGCACTCAACGATACTCCACTTCTTCACCACTTATTCTCCCGAAGCGCGGACGATGGACGATGAACCCTTCGCTCATCCCTAGTCGCGCCGGCCGGAGGGGTCAATCACGCCGGCGACGATCCACGGCTCGGCCGACTCCAGCCTTGCTTCGGCGTTACCGGCTCCTCCGGCTGAACGGGCATTGCGCAAGGTGCACCGCCGGCTGCTTCACCCGAGCGGGGCGAGGCGCGCCGATGACGCTGCATGCTCCGGAATCGCGGCACGCGGGCGTGCTCTCTTCCCTAAAATGCCCAGCCTGAGGGCCGGCCGCGTTGGCCGAAGGCGTCGCTTGGTGATCAGCCGGTTTCGGTTGCCTTGCCGGCGGTCGCGTCCGGCGGTCGAGCTTCGACCGCAAGAGCGGAAACACACTCAGCCAGCGCCAGCACCGGCCGCGCGTCATCGCCGAGCCGACGCACCGCGACGTGACCATTCTCGGCCTCGCGCCGGCCGACCACCAGCAGGACCGGGACCTTGGCGCGGGAGTGTTCCCGGACCTTGTAGCCAATCTTCTCGTTCCGGAGGTTGAGTTCCGCGCGGAGCCCGGCGGCATCGAGCGCGGCGTACGCCTCCCGGGCCTAGCCGTCGGCGTCACTGGTGATCGTGGCGATGACGACCTGGCGGGGCGCCAGCCAGAGGGGCAGGTTGCCGGCGTAGTGCCCGAAGGATCTTGAATGGCCCGGCACGGCATCACGGGGAACTGTGGGGGGCAGCCGATACGCGGACGTCCCGACGGGTGGGGGGCGGCTTAGCGAGCAGTGCGGGTGGTAACACCATTGCAGGGGCGTTCTACGGGCCGAGCCGCCTGGAAATTGGCGGCGGTTTCGAGCGCGACACTGCAATTGGGGTACTCGCCACCGCGCACCAATGATTGGGTGAGCCCGATTGCGCCAACGCCTTCCGGCCGACGCCGGTCTCATGAACCAACGATGCGACGGCGGGCCGCTGCCGGTTGGAACGCTGTCGATATGGTGTGTTGGTGATATGATGTGATGGTGCAGTAAATGTCTAGACACTGACGACCATGTGGAGTTCACGGCATGCCCCGCCTGACTATCAGCCTGACCGACCGAATCCACCGTGCGCTGAAGGAGGCCGCGGCCCGGAGGAACCGCTCTATGGGTTCGATCATCGAGGAGAGCCTGGAGCTGAGAGGTATCCAACCCTACGATACTGCCGAGAAGATCGTCGCCGCGGCGCGTGCAAGGTCGCGATTGAGTGCCGACGAAGCGATGGCTTTGGCCGTCAAAGAGACGAGGCGATTTCGAACGGGCGATTAGCACGAAGCAGCACCGTGAATCACGGGGTCGGGGTGGAGAAAGCGGGCGATGCTGGCGCCGGTCTGCGTGGTCGACACGAACATCGTTGTCTCCGGATTGATCGGCGCGGAGCGGAGTAGCCCTCCGGCGCGAATCCTGGACGCCATGCTCGACGGCAATCTGCCGTACCTGATGTCGGGCGATCTCCTCGACGAATATTCGTCAGTGCTGCGCCGCCCGGCACTTGCTCGACTTCACCGATGCACGGACGATGACATCGATCGGGTGCTGGCATGCCTGGTTGCCAATTCCATGTGGCGCGAGCCCGCTGGCGCTGGCGATGCTCCCGATCCCGGGGACGACCACTTGTGGGCGTTGCTCGCGACCTTTCCGCAGTCATTGCTGGTCACCGGAGACAGACTGCTTCTCGACAACCCCCCGAGCGACGCCGCAGCCATATCTGCCCGCGACTTCGCTGACATGATTTGGCCTGCGCAGGAGGCATGACCCGGCGCCAGCCCCGGTGCGACCCTCTATTTCCAGCCTTGCTTCGGCTTCAATGGCCCCTCCGGCTGAATGGGAATTGCGCGTAGCCCGCCACCACCGGCAGTTTCGCTCAAGCGGGACAAGTCACGCGCACCGACGCCGCGGCGCCATCGGGCAATTCCATCACCAAGCGCACGGACGTGCGACGTGCGGTGCGCACGATGCGCGCCTGCCGGCCGGCGTCGCGAGGCCGCTCGCAGCCGCGCCCGCCGGCCGCTGCTCCCGATGCTGCAACTCCGCCAGCAAATCGTCGCCCTGGAACGCATCCCCGAAGCGCGCCTCCTCCGCCGCGTCCGTTCCCTGCGCTGCGTCTGTCTCCTGCGCACGGGCCAGCAGCGCTTCGATCCCGCCCTCCAGACGCCGCTCCTCCTCCTGCGGCCGACAAATTCGCAGGTTCATCCGACGTTTATAGATTCGACATCATAAATTCTAATAGCCACACTGATATCTTATAACAAATCTGTTACACATCGCGCGGGATGTCGGTGGACCGGGCGCGCTGAAGCGAGTGCTTGTTCCAAGCCGCCGAGCCCTTGAGTTTTGCCAGATATATGAGGTGCCGAAATGAGATACGTCGTGATCAAAGTCGTGGCACTTGGCTTGGCGATTTCCTTGTCGGCCTGCAGCGGCGGAGGAGGTGGAGGCACGCCGGTCGAGTCAGGGCCGGGCTCCGCGGATGCGATGCGCTCGGCAGCGGAAGTGGCATTACCGCTGCCATCGGGCAACGGCCTTGTGGCCGGCGAGATCAGGGTGGCGCCTGGCGGGTCCAAGGAGCACGGCAACGTAGTGGTGTCGTGCCCGGCGGGCGGCAGCGCCTGCATCGTCACCGTGGCAGCGGACGGCACGGCGACCTACGACAGCACGGGCGGCGTTCCCACTGTGACGGCCTTACGTTACTCCCGAGACTACTCCCGCGACAATCCGTCGGCCGAGGACCTT
Organism: Alphaproteobacteria bacterium; assembly: GCA_022824395.1. Lineage (GTDB taxonomy): Bacteria > Pseudomonadota > Alphaproteobacteria > TMED109 > TMED109 > VXPW01. The sequence continues at coordinate 1,353 of JAJDZX010000122.1, read as the reverse complement.
CTCGATCACTGGAATGACCCACAGACCTTGCGGACGGCGATGGAGCTGTCGGCGGTCAGTCGATCGGACATCGCCGACCGGAAGAATCATCTGAAAGCCTTGCTTGACGGTGCCGACGGCGACCCCAAAGACACTGGAGTCACATTCCGAAATGTTCGCCTCGAAGACATCGAGATCATCGGCGAAAAGAACGGGACCACCTACGGACAATGGAAGGGAGGCCCGGCCGGCACGCTCAATATCGAATTCGACCTACGTTTCATTCCGGAATTCGACACGACTGCCATGCGAGCATCACTGGAGCGTCACGGCAAGTTGTGGTCTTGGCGCTTGAGAGACGACTTTGACGAGTTCACGGTAGAACAAGGTACCCAGGTGAAGACCAATCGCTTGGATGAAGACGTACCGGTCGACGACCTTCTCATCTTTGTCGTAGAGGGGGAATGCAATAGCCACAACGCCTTCGCCTGTGCGGGGCCGCGCAACTCAAAATCTACCGAAGTTGATTTTGAACCCAGTTGGGGCGTTGTCATTTACAACCATGGAAACTTGCCTGAGGTAGCAAGAAGACAGCGCCATGGGCCGACAGGCGTGCTTTTAGGCATGACTCACGAGCTTGGCCATGTGCTAGGAATCGGAACTGCCGGCGGCGCTTCGTTACAACGTTACATCAATGACCGGGCCCACACGTTCGAGGGACCTGAATCAGTGAAGGCCAATAGCGGCAAACCTGTTCCCTTCCAATTCACTCTCGATGGTGTAGCTGTTCCGCCCCATGCTCCCGGCGCCACCCCCGATTATGGTCATCTTGGTGTCTGCGATTCCGTCATGGTCTATTCTACCTACACCTGTTACTCGGAACGACAAGGACGCTATGTGCCGAACGACGCATATAACATGGAATTTCAAGAACTGAGCTCGCCTGGCTGCAAATGATCCCGAATTTGCGGAACTTTCGCGACAGCTTCCCTTGACCTTCAATGAGTTACAGGACGCGCGCCGCTCCGAACGCTGGGATGACGCGGCTAAACTCGCGCTTGAAGTAGAGTCTATCTTGGGCCAATTGACTACTGAGATGGAAACTGCATTCCCTATGTTCGCGGAACGCTGGGAAGAATTTACTGGATCACAGCCTACTGACATCGACTTCGCATTTCTTGCTGATATGGGCTATGAAGTGCTTGACGCCGCCACAGCGTCCAAACTGGAAGTCTGCCTAATCTCACCAACGTAGCCGGCGATTCTCATCCAACGTAGCCACCGATTCTCGGTAAAGTAGCCGCCAGGTCCATGCAGGGTGGCCACCCGGAGCGAAGCGACGTGGTCAGGTTGATGCCGGCAGGTGTTCCTCCG
>JAJDZX010000040.1 GCA_022824395.1 Alphaproteobacteria bacterium | reverse complement strand
GCCTGCGTGGCGCCATGTCAATACGTTTAGTGACTACAACTGTACGCGCCCCGTGCCGCCCCCGGCGGGACCACGCCCTGAACGTTCAGCAACTTACGGCGAGTGGAGCCCCGAAACTCCCTCAGAACTTCGGGCTAGAGCGCCGCGGCGCCCATCAGGTCCTGGCGCGCCTTTTCCAGGTGGTCGTTGATGTGCTTGACCGCCGAGACGAGGTCGCGGCGCTTGATCGCCTCGAACAGCTCCCGGTGCTGCCGGTTGTATTCGTCGATCTCGACGGGCACCAGGATCTTGTTCTTCATGGCGTCCCACTGGTCGTGCCCGCGGACCGCGTTGATCTGCTGGTACAGGTGCAGCATCAAGGGGTTCTTGGAGCTGCGGGCGAGCCATTCGTGGAACATGCTGTCGTGGCGCGAAAACGCCTCCTTGTCGTTCCGGCACTGCTCGAGGTCATTGAGAATCGATCCCAGCATTTTGATTTCGTTCGCGGTCGCATTGAGCACCGCAAGACGGGTCATGTACGGCTCGACGGCCATGCGCGCCTCGATCAACTCCAGCGGGCTCACCTGGCTGACGATGTCGAGCGCGGCACTGATCGCCATGTCCTCGCACTTGACGAACGTGCCGCTGCCGACGCGCCGCTCGATCAGCCCGTCGGTCTCGAGATTGAGCAGGACCTTGCGGATGGTGCTCCGCGCGGTATCGAACCGCTCGGCGAGTTCCCGCTCGGCGGGCAGCTGGTCGCCGTTCACGTAGAAGCCGCTGCGGATGGCCTCGCGCAGCTGGGCCGTGATATACCCGACATGGCGACCATCCTCGACGAGGCTCGGGCCAGCGGCAAGCCGGGTTTCCGGTCCGGGCGCGCGTCCGTCAGCCACGACAGCTACCTCTCGAGATTCCCGCCAACTGCATTCCCGCGCCAATTGGTCGATATTGGCGAAATTGGTTTGCAAATGGTCACGCAACTGTGCAAAGTAGCGCCCGTTCAGTCAAGCTGGGTCGTCCAGCCGCGTCCGTCGAAAGCCAGATTTAGCGCGGATTTCTGATTTTTCGCCGCTAATCGTTTCAACCGGGATGGTCCGGCCGGATCCAGCTGAATGGTTCGTATTGGTCACGGCAACCGCGTCTGGAACGTGGCCGGTGTGGGGACAGTGCGCCAGAAGGGGACGGCGACATGACGGATATCGAAGTCTTTGTGCAGCAGGAAGGCCGGGACGATCTGGTCAGGCAGGTGCGCAGCAAGATCGATGAGCTGGGGATCGAGTACCTGTATCTCCAGTTCGTGTCGGTCACCGGTCGGATTTGCGGCAAGGGCATCCCGTCGGATCACTGGGAGGCGATCGCCGAGCGCGGTTTCCAGCTCGTCTACGGCGCCACGGTCAACCTGTTCCTGAACCGGCACGGCGAGTATCTCGGGTACGGGCCGCACGAGAAGGAACTCGTCGGCATCCCCGAGCCCGAGACCTTCTGCCAGCTGCCCTGGGACAAGCGGGTCGGACGCGTGTGGTGCACGCTCTTCCGCAATCGCGAGGAACGCGAGAATCCGGGCTCCTTCCTGACCGCCGATTGCCGCGGCAACCTGCGCCGCATTCACACGCAGTTTCAGGCGGATCATGACGGGCTGCATCTGCGCCACGGCACCGAACCGGAGATGATGTGGCTGAAGAGGGGCGAAGACGGCAAGCCCGACGGCGGCTACTCCAACCCGTACTGCTACCACATCGACCAGTTCGAAAGCCTGCGCCCGGTGTACCTGCGGGTCATCGAGTATTCCCGGGCCATGGGCCTCGACATGATCCAGGGGGATCACGAGGACGCGCCGGGCCAGCTCGAGCTGAACTTCACCTTCGACGATGCGCTGCGGACGGCCGACCGGCTGACCACGTACCGCCAGATCTGTGCGCAGGTCGCTCGCGAGTTCAACCTCATCGCCTGCTTCCTCTCGAAGCCGTTCATGGGGGTGTCGGCCTCGGGCTGCCACCACAACATCTCGCTGTGGCGCGGCGGCCAGGACCAAGTGAACCCGTTGAAGAACGATCCGCTGCCGGGCATGGAGGAGAATTTCATGTACCGCAAGGGCGGCGAAAACACGTTCATGCCGGATACCGACGATCCACAGCTCCCGGGCAAGGTCGGCCTGCAGGTGGTCGGCGGGATCGTCGAGCATCTGGCCGCACTGACCGCCATCGGTGCCTCGACGGTGAACTCCTACCGCCGGCTCTGGGATACCGGATTCTGGGCGCCGGTCTTCGCCGACTGGGGTTACCAGAACCGCACCACAGGCTTGCGCGTGTCGGCGCCGGGCCGGTTCGAATACCGGTCGGTGGATTCGATGGTGAATCCGTACCTGATGGCCGGAGCCATTCTCAAGGCAGCCGATGACGGCATCCGGAACGACATCGATCCCGGTCCGCCGGAAGATCGCAACATCTACGAGGCGATGGAAGCGGGCAAGCAGGTCAGGCGGCTGCCCATGACGCTCGGCGCCGCGCTCGATGCGCTGGCCGGCGACGACGTCATCAAGTCCTCCATGCCCGGCGAGATGTACCGCCTGTACGACGAGTACAAGCGGGACGAGTGGGAGCGGTTCCTGCATACGACCACCGAGTGGGACATCGACACCTACCTGGACTGCCTGCCGTAGAGGACAGCCCGGCGGGGCGCATGCGCCGACTCCGGGATTCTGGTCCCTGACTAGGAGTGATCAGCGATGTGTGGCATTGCCGGACTGATATATCGCGACGGCGCCCGCAAGATCGGCGGCGAGATGACTGCCATGTTGCAGGCGCTCCGGCACCGTGGCCCGGATTCCACCGGTTTCGCCATGTACGGCGCACCCGGGCCGAACGAGTACGTGATGCGCTACAAGGTTGCGGAGAAGGAGGACCTGGACGGCGGAACCCGGATCCATCGGGCGATCAGGGAGCGCAAGGCGGCGGTCGACGCGGTGCTGGAGGAACTCGGCGTCAGTGTTCTCGAACTCGACGAGCCGACGGAGTACGCCCTTCGTTCGCGGATTGCGTTCGACGGTGACCTGAAGCGTCTGGCCGACCAGGTCGAGGAGGTCGAGGGCGGCGAAATACTCTCGATCGGCAATGCCCTGGAGCTGATCAAGGATCTCGGTGACGCGACGGCGGTGTCCGAGGTCTACGGTCTCGGTACGTTCGAGGGGACCCACGGCATCGGCCACACGCGGATGGCCACCGAATCCGACGTGGACATCCGCTCGGCCCACCCCTACTGGGCCTATCCCTACAACGACATCGCCGTCGTCCACAACGGCCAGATCACGAACTACTGGCTAATGCGTCGGCAGCTCGAGCGGGAAGGACAGCGCTTCGTCAGCCACTGCGATTCCGAGCTGCTGGCGGTCTACACGGCGGTGAATCTCGAAAAGGGCATGTCGCTGGAGGAGTCGCTCCGCCGGTCCATCGACGAGATCGACGGCGTGTTCACCTACCTGATCACGACCGGGAACGAACTGGGCATGGCCAAGGACACGATGGCCGCGAAACCGATGGTGCTCTACGAGGCGGACGACATGGTCGCGCTGGCGTCCGAGGAAGTGGCCATCCGGGCCATCCTCCCGCACGAAATCGACACATCCGATCCCTACGACGAGGAGGTTCGGGTATGGCAGGCATGAGCGAGTCCACCTCCACCCAGATGGGCATGCACACCGAACCTCTTACCGGGCGGGACATCAAGACCAAGTTCACGCTCGAAAACGAGGGCGGCTTTGCGTACCACTTCGCCAGGGACGTCGACTTCAACCGGCGCGCGGAGATCGATTGCGCCGAACTGGAACCGACGGAGATCAACCGGCAGATCCGGGAACTGATGGACTCCGGTCACGGCAGCATCGTGATCCGAAATCCGGGTGCCAAGCACTCGCTGGTCGTGGGCATCCTGAACCGGATGAACATCATCGTCGAGGGGAGTCTGGGCTATTTCGGCTGCGGACTGCTGGACGGCCCGACCGTCCGGATTGCCGGCCGTGTCGGCTGGTCGTTCGGCGAAAACATGATGGCCGGCGTCTGTGTCGTCGAGGAGAACGCGGGCTCCACGTTCGGCGCCGCGCTGCGCGGCGGCGACCTGGTGTGCAAGGGCTCGGTCGGCTCGCGAACCGGAATCGACCAGAAGGGCGGCACCATCATCGTCGGCGGCGACACCGGCGCGTTTTCGGGGTTCATGATGCAGCGGGGCCGCATCGTGGTCTGCGGCAATGCGGGCAAGAATCTTGGCGACTCGATGTATGACGGCACGATCTACGTCGGCGGCGACATCCGGGACCTGGGCGTGGACGCCGTCCAAGCGGAACTGACCGATGTCGACCGCGCCTGGCTGACCCGCAAGCTGAACATGTACGAACTGCTGCCGGCGCAGGGGGTGGATCACTTCACCAAGATCGTCGCCGGCAAGCAGCTCTGGAGCTACGACAATCTCGAACCCACGGAGAAGAAGCTGGTCCTGTAGGGCGCGCTTCCCTTCTCTTGCGGCGAGGTACGAAGAAAGAGGCCGACATGCCGGACGATCCCAACCCGGGTGGCGCCGCCCCCGCCAATCTGGAAGTCGAGGAGAAGTACATCCTGGGCAGGAGCCAGATCTTCACGCCGGAGGTCGTCAATGACATCCACGTGAAATCGGAACTTGGCCGCTACCGCATGCGCGGGTTTTCGCTGTTCAAGAAGATCCCGCACTGGGACGACCTGACCTTCCTGCCCGGCACGCTGACGCGTTTCGTCATCGAGGGTTATCGCGAGAAATGCGAGACCAGGACGGTGATCGGGCCGCGCGCCAAGCGCCCGCTGGAACTGGACATCCCGATCTACATCACGGGCATGAGCTTCGGCGCACTGTCCTTCGAGGCCAAGACCGCGCTTGCCCGCGGCGCCACCATGGCCGGCACCGCGACCTGCTCCGGGGAAGGCGGCATGATCCCCGACGAGCGGCGTTACTCGTCCAAGTGGTTCTACCAGTGCATCCAGTCGCGCTACGGCTTCAATCCGCACCACCTCCTGCTGGCGGACGGCTGCGAGTTCTTCATCGGCCAGGGATGCAAGGTCGGCTTGGGCGGTCATCTGATGGGCCAGAAGGTGACGGACCAGGTCGCGGAGATGCGCTCGCTGCCGGCCGGAATCGACCAGCGCTCTCCGGCGCGCCATCCCGACTGGCTGGGACCGGACGACCTGGCGCTGAAGATCCTCGAGATCCGGGAAGCGACTGACTGGCGAATCCCGATTCAGCTCAAGCTTGGCGCCGCGCGCGTCTATGACGATGTCCGCATGGCGGTGAAATGCGATCCCGACTCGATCTACATCGACGGCATGGAGGGCGGCACCGGCGCCGGTCCGCATCTGGCGACGGAGGACACCGGCGTGCCGGGCATGGCGGCGATCCGGCAGGCCCGCCGGGCCATCGACGATCTGGGGAAGCGGGGCGACATTTCGCTGATCTACGCGGGCGGCATCCGCAACGGCGGCGACGTTGCCAAGGCGATCGCCCTTGGCGCGGACGCGATCGCGATCGGCCATTCGGCGATGATGGCGCTCAACTGCAACAAGGACATTCCGGAAGCTGATTTTCCATCCGAGATGGGGGTCCCGGCTGGTGCGTGCTATCACTGCCACACGGGCCGCTGCCCGGTCGGTGTCGCGACGCAGGATCCCGAGTTGCGCAAGCGCCTCAACCCGGATGAAGCGGCCGAGCGCGTCTACAACTTCCTGCACACGCTGACCCTGGAAGCCCAGATGATGGCCCGCGCCTGTGGCAAGACGGATATCCACAGCCTAGAGCCCGAAGACCTGGCCGCGCTGACAATGGAGGCGTCTGCCATTGCGCAGGTGCCGCTGGCCGGCACCGACTTCACGGTTGGTGTCGACGACTACCACCACATCTAGAGGGAAGGGGAACAGCATGCCCGGATCGGGATACAAGGGCGCCCAGATCGACGATGTCGACCACTTCTTGAAGGGTGGCGGCATCGATACGGAACGCGAGCAGGACATCGGGCAGCACATCGGCTACCGCTACGACGTCAACCTCCTGCCCGACTACGACCGGCTGACACCGTTCCTGAAGGACTACCTCGAATTCATGGGCTGGGACGACCTCAACTGGCTGGAAGATGTCCATATGGGCTACGACGACGGCCAGGCCGCGGTATTCGACCGGAACATCAATGGCTGGGTCGCGATTCCCGAGGAGATGGAGCTGCCAGACAATCAGCAGGATCGGGACATGATCGCGCGGGAAATGCTGATCAAGTTCCAGATGTCGCCCGATCATCCGTTGGTCGACCTCTACAAGGCTTATCGGAAGTTCTGACCCCGTCCGCCGCAATCCCGCCTCTATCGCCGGTCGGCCGGGGACGGATTGGCCGGCAGCGGGCATCGGCGTCGGGCCCGCAGCCAATTCATCTGCGCGGAATGAGGCGCGGCCGGGGCTGGATCAGTCCGCCTCGTGCAGCAGGCCAGCGGCCGCCGGCCAGTCCGGCTTGAAGCCCAGAATCCGCACGTCGTCGGAGAGCTGGGTATTGAACAGCCGGTTGTGCCACAACGTGTTCAGGTGGGCCGGCTCGGCGAGTGCGAGCTCGCGCACGCTGCACGGCAGGCGATAGGCCTGGCCGAATTGCCGGAACTCCAGCCGGCAGGACCGCAGCGCCACCAGCAGCGAGGCCAGGCGGGATTTCCGCAGGAACAGGGCAGTCATTTCGTCCGAGAACTGGTTGGCGCGGTGGTAATGCGTCGATTGCAGGAACGCCAGGCCCTTCTCGTAGACCTCGTTGGGGTCGTGGTTCTTCTGCACCTGGAACCGGAAGAAATCCGTGCTCTCGGCCGGGTCGGTACGGACCAGCAGCACGATCACGCCATCGGAAAGGATGCGGCCGTCAGAGGAAAGGACCTTCGGCCGCATGCCCTCGGACGGGCGGCCGTCATCCGCTCGCATGGCGATCTGGCGGATGCGGCACTGCCAGAGAAGAAATTGTTGGCGCAGGGTCTCCGGCGTCACGTCGCGCGACCTGTCTCGTCTGCCGGCCGGAACGTTAGCAAGGCGACGGTGGGCACACTAGGGTCTCCGCCGCCACTGCCCCGGCGTGGCGCCGTGGCGGCGTTTGAGGTATCGACCGAGATGGGATGCCGACTGGAAGCCGCAGCCGACCGCGATTTCGGACACGCTCATGCTGGTCTGCCGAAGCAGGCTGGCGGCGCGGTCGACCCGTAGATCAAGATAGAACTGTCCCGGCGATCGCCCCAGCCGGCTTCGGAACAGGCGGGTGAGCTGCCGGGCCGAAATCCCGAGCGCGCCGGCGATTCTGTCCACAGACAGCGGATCCTCCAGATGCCGCTCCATGAGCAGGACGGCTTCCGCCACATGGCGGTTCCGGCCGGCCATGCGAATGGCGGCAGTGACGTGCTGCTCCTGCGCCGCTTCGCGGATCTGATCATGGACGTAGTTTTCCGCCACGAGGGACGCGGTCGCGGTACCGTGCCTCTCCATCACGAACGTCAGCATCAGGTCCAGGCTGGTAGTGCCGCCGGCGCAGCTGAAGCGGTCACGGTCGATCTCGAAGATCGAGGTGCGGATATCGAGGTCGGGAAACCGCTCCCGGTACGCGTCCAGGCACTTCCAGTGAATGGTCGAGCGGTGGCCGTCGAACAGTCCGGCGGCGGCGACCGGGAAGGCGCCGTCGGAGATCGATCCGATGTGCGTGCCGCGGCCTGCGGCGCGGGTCAGTGATCGGGCAAGCACAGTCGAATCGTAGTCGTGCGACCGCTCGCCGCCGACCACGGCCATCAGGTCCGGGGCCGGGCTCCCGTTTGCCAACGGCGCCGCCGGAAGCCGGATCAGGCTTGACGAGGGCACGCTGTCGCCGGTGGGCGGGTCCCCGAGGTCGGCCGCAAGGCGCCATGCGTAAGCCGCCCGGCCGAGGACCAGATTGGTGGCGCGCAGGGCGTCGACGGCGCATGACAGCGCGAGCAGAGAGAAGCCGGGTACCAGGACGAATTCGATACGCACCGGCCTCTCCTTCGCCGACGGTCTGCAGGGCAAGAGTCAAGCAAACGTCAGGATATTGACTTTTTCTGTCGGATAGTTTGTTTTCTGCCGGTTCGAAGTGCGCAGAATGACCCGCACCCCGTTTCTGCAATCCTGTTCGATGAGGCATCTCCATGAGTTTTCCCACCGAGGTTCGTTATGCCGTCATCGGCGCGGGAGTTCACGGCCTCTCCACGGCCTGGCGGCTGGCGGAGCGCCTGGAGGCGGCCGGCCAGGGCGGTGGCGCGGACATCCTGGTCCTCGACAAGACCGCCATCGCCGCCGGCGCCAGCGGCATCGCCTGCGGTGTGGTCCGGAACAATTACTTCCAGCCCGCGATGCGGGAGCTGATGGCGCACAGCGTCGCCGTCTGGGAGACCGATCCGAAGGCCTTCAGCTATCACCCGGTCGGCTACATGCAGGTCAGCCACGAGGCCATGCGCGAGGATGTCGCCAGCATCTACGAGCAGCAGAAGGAGATCGGCTACCCCTCCGAGTTCATCGAGGGCGAGAAGGACTGCCTGAGCTACATGCGCGACCTGCTGCACGACTGGCGGGCCGAGGGCATCACCTCAGTCCTGCATGAACGGAAAGGCGGCTATGCCAACAACACCGCTGCCATCTACGGCCTGGCCGACCGGGCCGAGGCCCGCGGTGTCCGAATCCTCACCGGGGTGACGGTGACCGGCTTCGAGCGGGGCCACCAGTCCGGCGCCGTGACGGCGATCGTGACCGACCGGGGGACGATCCGGTGCGATCAGGTCGTCGTCGCCGTCGGGCCGTGGGTCAAGACGATCTGGGACATGCTCGACCTCGCGCGCGAGGTGTCGATCAAGGGTCCCGACGGGACGACGCACCACGGCATCCCGACGTGGCGCTACTGGTGCCTGGAGGAGGGTGTCATCGGCGTCGACCCCGGCCTGCAGGCGCTCAATGACGGTGGCATGCCGCCGGTGATCCACGTCGACACGGATGCGCCGCTGCGCTCCGATGTCGACGGTTCGGTCATCACCGAGGAACCCTGGGGCATCTACTACAAGCCGGACTTCCATTTCGGCGGCGTCCAGGGCGGCGGCATGCCGTACGAAGTCAAGACCCCGGCCGACAACGTGACGATCGATCCCTATGGCCCGGAATCACCGGAATTCGTCGTCGGTCCCGATTTCGCCCACATGTGGTGCTCGGCCCTGGCCTTCTGCCAGGGCCGTTTCTCCGGCCAGATCGGCAAGTTCAAGCGGGAGCCGTCCGGCGGCCTGGGCTGCTTCACGCCGGACAGTTTCCCGGTGTTCGACACCTTCTGCGAGAACGTCTACGTGATCGCGGACAGCAATCACGGCTTCAAGATGATCGGCGTGGGGCACCTGGTCGCGGACGAGATCATGGGCGAACGGCAGGCCCTGCTCGAACCCTTCCGCTTCAGTCGTTACGCCGAGGGCAATTTGCACCCGCTCAGCAATAGTCCGTTCCCCTGGAGCTGATCGTCCGGCCAAGCGGGACCGGGACGAGCAACCCCCCTGTGTCCGGGGGCGCGGCGGCCCGCGCCCCCGGCGTACTCATTCTCCTTCGAGGGCTTCGTTGATGCTGGCGTCATCACCGTGCCGGCTGATGATCCCGTCGTATTCCTCGTTTTCGGCCCGGATCTGGATGAAATGCCAGCCGAGCCACAGCACCACGCCGGCCAATACGAACAACCCCTCCGCGCCCTGGAAGGGATAGATGGCGCCGATGTCCTTCAGATCGACGGCCCAGCTCTCGATTCCTGTCGTAGCCATGCTTCAGTCTCCTCTCTGGTCTCCGGCCCGCCAGCGCTGAACGGCTGGCGGGCTTTCGAGACAAATGGGGGTAGCGGGCCCGTCAGACGGCCGCCTTCTCGGTTGCGCGGACATCGGCCGCAGCCGCCTGTTCCTCGCGGTTCGACGCGAAGTCCAGTCCCAGCAGCTCCACCTGCCTTGGAATGCGCAGCAGGTTCATGGCCGCCAGGATCTTGGCCACGATCCAGCCCGGCACGAAACCGAGCACGAAGAACATGATGATCGCGCCGACGAATTGGCCAAGCGGATTGATGGTTGCAAAACCCTCGTACGGCGAGCTCGGGTGACCCCACAGCACGAAGCCGCAGATCACCAGACCGATAAAGCCGGCGTAGCCGTGAACCGCCACCGCGCCGACCGCGTCGTCGATCTTGAACTTCTGCTCCACCCAGTAGTGCAGCTTGTACGCGCAGTAGGTACCGAGGCCGCCAATGATCATCGCGTGGATCGGATGGTACAGGTCATTGCCGGCCGACGCCGTGATGATGCCGGCAAGGCCACCGGAATAGGTCCAGAACGGATTGCCCTTGGACGCGAGGTAGCCGACCAGCAATCCACCCGAAAGCGACATCAGGAAATTCACCGTGATTGCACCGAGCGTCGTCGGGGTCAGGTAAATCGTCGTTGCCGTCCAGGTATCGCCGGTGATCTGACCGCCGATGCCGCCGGGGTCGATGATCGGGACGTTGCAGGCCACGTAGAAGCCCCAGAAGCCCGCGTAGATCATGAACAGGCCGAGGCACACCAACCAGGGGTTATGCGGGGTGATGTCCCGTGGGCTGCCGTCCTTGGCGAACTTGCCGAGCCGCGGCCCGAGCACGACGAGGACGCCCAGGGCGAACCCGCCGGCAATCGCGTGGATCACGCCCGAGGCGTAGGCGTCGTGATAGCCGAGCAACTGGACCATCCAGCCCCCGTAGTGCCAGCCCCAGGCAGCGTCGATAATCCAGGCGACCGATCCGATGACGACCGCGAGGACCCAGAATGCACCGGACTTGATGCGTTCGATGACCGAGCCGGAGACAATGGAGGCTGCCGTCCAGGAGAAGAGCAGGAAGGCTGCCCAGAACACGCCGGTGATGCGGTCGCCCGTATTCGGCCCCATGGTCTCGGACCATGCCGTGTTGGCTTCCGCGGCCGCGGTATCGAGGCCTCCGGTGATGAACGGACCATTGGGCATGGCCCAGTAGAGCCACCAGCCGAAAAAGAAGAACGTGATCGTCACCAACGGGATCAGCATCGTGTTCTTCATCAGCGTATGCAAGTGGTTACGACGTCTACTAGCGCCGACCTCGTACATGCAAAAGCCGATATGGATGAAAAACATCAACGGTATGGTCGCCCAGTAATAGAACTCGGTGAACACCGTTGTCAGGGCATTAAGATTGCCTTCCACGGTCTTGGCTCCCCCGGTTACTCGAACGGCTGTCCCATCGCGCCGAGCAGAATCGGTCGTACCGCAAGAACCGGTTCCAACCAACTGACCGCCGGCCGGCAACTATCTATCCGTTCCAGCGCAGCATGACGCCTTCCCGCGGAGACTTCAACGACTTGGATCGTGAATTGGTCAGAAATGGTCAGAATTGGAATCATTCCAAACCTGAACGATCAATGCCTGCGGAGCGATTCCAGTCGGTGGCGTGACGGCGGGTCGCCGAACCGCTTCCGGTAGGCGGTCGCAAAGTGAGCGGCGCCGGAGAAGCCGGTAGCAATCGCGATGTCGAGGATCGGCAGGCCTGTCTGGTGTAGTAGCTCGCGGGATTTTTCCAGGCGCAGATCCCGGTAGAAGGCGCCGGTGCTCCGGCCCAGTCCGGCTTGGAACTGGCGGCTGAGCTGCCGGACGCCCACGCCGACCACCCGCGCGAGGTCGGCGAGGGGCAGGGGGTCGGCAATATGGTTTTCCATGGCTTCGATCGCGGCCAGCACCGCGTGGCGGTTGGTGCCGTATCGCTGCGCGAGACCGGCCCGCTGCGGACCTCCGGCGGGCCGCACTTCGGTATGCATGAACCAGTCGCTGACCTTCCTGGCGAAGTCTGCGCCGTGATGCTCGGCGATCAGGGCGTGCATCATGTCCAGCGGCGCCGTCCCGCCCGCGCACGTCATGCGATCCCGGTCCACGACGTACAACGTGCGTTCGAGCAGGAGGCCGGGATGCCGCTCGGTGAGGGCGGCATGGTGCTCCCAGTGCAGCGTCATTCGCCGGTTGGCCATCACGCCGGCGTTCGCCAGCACCGCGGGCCCGCCCGACACACCGCCCAGCGTGCACCCCTGCCGCGCCTGCTGCCGCAGCCACTGGAACACCTGGGTCTCGTGAAAGCCGACCGGGTCGCCGCCGGCCACGACAAACGCCACGTCGAACGCACCGGCGGCTTCCCCGAGGCCGCTGACGGCGATCGAGGCGCCGGACGAACTGTTCAGCCGGTCCGGGGCCGTCGCTCCGCCGGCGAAATAGAACAGCTCGTAGATCCGGCGGCCGGCCAGCAGGTTGGCGGCGCGAAGGGGCTCGGTAACGGCCGCGAACGACATCAGCGCGAACCCCTCGATCAGGACGAAGGCGATCCGGCGCCGGACGAACGGGTGCTCTGGCATGTCCCGAATAGTAAAGAATCCGTCTCTTTCCGGAAAGCACGAACCCAACGACCGGCGCATCAATCGGCTGATCGGCAGAGGACGACATGCGCTATTCCGCCCTGCAAATCCTGAAGGAGGGCCTGACCGGCAATCGCGGCTGGAAGCCGGTCTGGCGCGAGCCGGACCCGAAGCCGCACTACGACGTCGTTGTCGTGGGCGGGGGCGGGCACGGCATCGCCACGGCCTACTACCTGGCCACGGCGCATGGACTGACGGATGTCGCGGTGCTCGAAAAGAGCTGGCTCGGCAGCGGCAATGTCGGCCGCAACACCACGATCATCCGGTCCAACTACCTGCTGCCCGGCAACGAGCCCTTCTACGAGCTGTCGATGAAGCTCTGGGAGGGCCTCGAACAGGAGATCAACTACAACGCCATGGTTTCGCAGCGCGGAATCATCAACCTGTACCACACTGATCCCCAGCGTGACGCCGCCGTCCGGCGCGGCAACGCCATGATCCTGGCCGGCGCGGGCGCGGTCCTGCTCGATCGCGAGGCGCTGCGCCGGCGGTGCCCGTTCCTGGATTTCGACAACGAGCGGTTCCCGATCAAGGGCGGCCTGTGGCAGCCGCGCGGCGGCACGGTGCGGCACGACGCCGTGGTCTGGGGCTACGCCCGCGGCGCCGACCGCCGCGGGGTCGACGTGATCCAGCACTGCGAGGTCACCGGCTTCGATATCCGCGACGGCGTCTGCCGGGGTGTCGAGACCACGCGCGGTGCCATCGGCGCCAACAAGGTGGCCGTCTGCGTCGCCGGATCGTCCAGTCGCGTGATGGCTCGCGCCGGCCTGCGCCTCCCGATCGAGAGCCACGTGCTGCAGGCCTGCGTAACCGAAGGTCTGAAACCCGCCGTTCCCGGGGTGATCACGTTCGGGGCCGGGCACTTCTACGTATCCCAGTCGGACAAGGGCGGGCTGGTCTTCGGCGGCGATATCGACGGCTACAACACCTACGCGCAGCGGGGCAACCTGCCCACGGTGGAGGACGTCTGCGAGGGCGGCATGGCACTGATGCCGATGATCGGCCGGGCACGGGTCCTGCGGATGTGGGGGGGCGTGGTCGACATGTCGATGGACGGCTCCCCCTTCATCGACCGAACGCCGGTCACCGGGCTCTACTTCAGCGGGGGCTGGTGCTATGGCGGTTTCAAGGCTACCCCGGCCGGTGGCTACTGCCTGGCCCACCTGGTGGCGACCGGCAACTCCCACCCGGTTGCGGCCGCGATGCGCCTCGATCGTTTCGCCGCCGGGGCCGTGATCGACGAGAAGGGCATGGGCGCCCAGCCCAACTTGCATTGACTGGGATCGGATCGGGCGCGCGCGATGCTGGGACCGGCGACCGGGACGCCCATCGGAGGCCGGTGCCGCGAGCACCCGGCGGATGCCGGCTCCGGTTTCCCGTGCCTCGCGGTCGGCGCCGGCGCGTCCGTCGTCCGCATGCAGACCGGAGGGTGACGCGATGATCATCGATCACCCGCTGCTGGGCCCGCGCGACGCGGCGGAGTTCGTGTACCTGGGCGATGCCCGCCTGATCGACCGGCCGGACTGGCAGGGCGAGAATGCCGCACGGCTGTTCCACGACTACCTCCATGTCCGCGACAACCCGGCCGGCGAGCACCGGGAGCTGTGGTTTCACGAACACGGTGACCGGTCCTGGCTGGTCGTGACCCGCAACACGCTGACCCACGAGATCATCCGGGTCGAGTTGGCGCGCGATGTCGCGCTCTCGCTGGGACGGGGCCGATGAGCGGCCCGTACCGGCTGGACGGCGGTGCGCTTGACCGCAGCCGGCGTCTTGCCTTTCGCTTCGACGGCCGGCGGCTGACCGGCCATTCCGGCGACACCCTGGCTTCGGCGCTGCTCGCCAACGGGATCCGTCTGGTCGGCCGGAGTTTCAAGTACCACCGGCCCCGCGGCATCTTCACGGCCGGTTCGGAGGAGCCCAGTGCGCTGGTCGAACTGCGGAGCGGCGCCTACCGGGAGCCCAACACGCGGGCGACCGTCGCCGAACTGTTCGACGGGCTGGAGGCCGCCAGCCAGAACCATCTGGGGTCGTTGCGCCATGACCTGCTGGCGGTCAACGACCTGCTCGCGCCTTTCCTGTCGGCCGGCTTCTACTACAAGACCTTCATGTGGCCGAAGTCCTTCTGGGAACGGGTCTACGAGCCGGCGATCCGGGCATCCGCCGGTCTTGGCCGCCTGTCGGGCGAGCCTGACCCGGACCGCTACGACAAGGGTTTCCTGCACTGTGACCTGCTGATTATCGGTGCGGGGCCGGCCGGCCTGGCCGCCGCGCTTGCAGCCGGCCGCAGCGGCGCGCGGACCATCCTGGCCGACGAGGACTTCGTCATGGGGGGCCGGCTCAATGCGGAGACGCACGAGGTCGACGGCGGGTGTGGCACGACCTGGGCGGCCGACGCCGTGCGCGAGCTGGCGTCCATGGAGAAGGTCCGCCTCATGCCGCGAACCACGGTGATCGGCGCCTTCGATCACGGCATCTTTGGCGCGCTGGAGCGCTGCACCGATCATTTGGCCGCCGCCGCCGGCAAGCCGCGTCAGATCCTGTGGCGGGTCTACACCAAGCGGGCCATCCTCTGCGCTGGCGCCACCGAACGGCCGATCGCCTTCGGCGGCAACGACCGGCCCGGGGTCATGCTGGCCGGCGCGGTCCGCACCTACGCCACCCGCTTCGCCGTGGGCGCAGGCCAGCGCGTCGGCCTGTTCACCAACAACGACGACGGCTGGCGCACGGCAGTCGATCTCGCGGCCAAGGGAGTGCGGGTCGCGGCCGTCATCGACGTCCGGGATCGGGCGCCGGTGGCCGCCGTGCCCGACGCGCGGGTCCGGATGAACAGCCAGGTGACCGCGACCCGGGGACGCCACGGCCTGAACGGGATTGTGCTGGCGACGGGCGAACGGATCGCGCTCGACTGCCTGGCGGTCTCCGGCGGCTGGAATCCGAACGTCCATCTAACCTGCCATCAGGGCGGCCGGCCCGTCTGGCGCGAGGCGATCGCCGCGTTCGTTCCCGGTGGCAGGCTCCCAGGCGGAATGGCCGTCGCGGGCGCTGCCGCCGGCGCGTTCACCACCGCCGCCGCCCTCGCCGGCGGGCATCGTGCGGCGATCGCGGCGCTTGGCGAGTTCGGCCGCCCGCCCGCCGGGGGCGACCCGCCGGTCGCAAGCGACGAGGCGAGCGACGTCACGGCCTTCTGGCACGTCCGCGACAGCCGCGGCCGGGCGTGGCTCGACTTGCAGAACGACGTCACGGTGAAGGACGTGGCGCAGTCGCACCGCGAAGGCTTCCGTTCGGTGGAGCTTCTGAAGCGCTACACGACGCTCGGCATGGCGACGGACCAGGGCAAGACCGCCAATGTCCTGGCGCTTGCCATCGTGGCCGGACAGAGCGGCCGCACGATCGCCGAGACCGGCACGACCGTATTCCGCCCACCCTATACGCCCGTGCCGATCGCGGCCCTGGCGGGGCGCGCCCGCGGCAGGGATTTCCGGCCCATCCGCCTGACGCCGAGCCACCACTGGGCTGAACGCCAGGGCGCCGTCTTCGTCGAAGCCGGGATGTGGCTCCGCGCCCAGTGGTTTCCGCGGCCGGGCGAGTCCCACTGGCGGCAGTCGGTCGACCGGGAGGTCTTGCAGACGCGCGGATCGGTCGGCATCTGCGACGTCACGACCCTGGGCAAGATCGATATCCAGGGGCGCGATGCGGCCGAGTTTCTGAACCGGATCTACGCCAATGGTTTCGCCCGACTCGCGGTTGGGAAGGTGCGTTACGGGCTGATGCTGCGCGAAGACGGCATCGCCTACGACGACGGCACGACGGCCCGGCTCGGCGACCACCATTTCGTCATGACGACGACCACGGCCAATGCCGTCCTCGTGTTCCGCAACATGGAGTTCGCCCGCCAGTGCCTGTGGCCGGGCCTCGATGTCCATCTGATTTCCGTGACCGAACAGTGGGCGCAGTACGCGGTTGCCGGTCCGAATTCGCGGCGCCTCCTCGAGAAGCTGGTCGATCCGGAATACGACATTTCCAACGCGGCCTTTCCGTTCATGGCGTGTGGCGAGATCCGCGTCTGCGGCGGCACCCCGGCCCGGCTTTTCCGCATCTCCTTTTCCGGCGAACTGGCCTACGAGATCGCCGTTGCGGCGCGCTACGGCGAAGCCCTCATGGAAGCGCTGATGGCGGTCGGAGAGGAGTTCGACGCGGTCGCCTACGGCACCGAGGCGCTCGGTGTCATGCGCATCGAGAAGGGGCATGCGGCCGGCAACGAACTGAACGGCCAGACCACGGCCCGCATGCTGGGCATGCAGCGCATGGTTTCGAAGAAGAAGGACTGTATCGGCAACATCCTGTCGGAACGGCCGGCGATGAACCGCGAAGACGGGCTGGAGCTGATGGGTTTCACGCCCCTCGACCGCACCGAGGAACTGACGGCCGGGGCCCATCTCCTGGCACCTGGCGCGTCCGCGGAGACGGCGAACGACGAGGGCTGGATCACGTCGGTCGCGTATTCGCCGGCGCTCGGGTCTTCGGTCGGCCTTGGCTTCATCAAGGATGGGCACGCCCGCGTCGGCGAGACCGTCCGGGCCTGGGACGCCTTGCAGGGCAAGGACGTTCCGGTCGAGATTGTCTCACCGCATTTCTACGATCCGGACGGGGAGCGACTTCGTGTCTGACTCCGCACTTGCGGCGCGCACGCCCCTCGATGCCTATGGACGCACGATCGGCACGGTCACGCTGGCAGAAATTGCCGGTCTGGCACTGGTGTCCGCGGCCGTGCCGCGCGACGGCGACGAGGCCTTTGCAGCCGCGCTCGCGGGCGGTTTCGGCGCGGTCCGTCCGGCGGCCGGCGATTCTGCTCTCGGGACGCAGCCCGCGACCCGCGTCCTCGGGATGCAGCCGGACCAGGTCTTCATCCTGTTCGAGGCACCGGACCCGGACCAGGCGGTGCCGACCGCTGCCGCGGCACTCGGGTCAGCAGCCTACGTGACCGATCAGTCGGACAGCTGGGCCATGCTGCGGATGAGCGGCGCCGGAGTCCGTGTCGCGC
The DNA here is from genome assembly GCA_022824395.1 of Alphaproteobacteria bacterium. GTDB lineage: Bacteria > Pseudomonadota > Alphaproteobacteria > TMED109 > TMED109 > VXPW01. The sequence continues at coordinate 140,977 of JAJDZX010000040.1, read as the reverse complement.
TGGAACGCATTTGCCCGCTTGATCTTGACGAGCAGGCTTTTCCGGAAGGTCGCGTGGCGCGTACCGTGATGGAGCATCTCTCCGTCATCATCCTTCGCGACGGACCGGACAGCTTCCTGCTGATGAGCCCGCGCTCGTCGGCGCGTTCCTTCCGGCACGCGGTCGAACTGTCGGTGGAGAACGCGTCGGTACCATAGCCTGTGCGGGTGCAGCGGGTGACGCTGCCGTCCGGGTGCGGCGACGGTTCCGAGGCGTGCCGGACCACCGGCAAGTCCTCCGCCACCAGCGACCACGCCGTCCATCGGAGATCGACCGGCGGCATCGCAGGCCCCGCGAGTTCCCTTCCCGGGTGCGCGTGGCGCTACGGCAAGAACAGCCGGTCCGGCCGTTGGCCACGCGGGCCCGGCGACGCCACGGTTGGCCCGTCCTGCCGGGAGCGGTCACGGGACTGCATCCGGCGCCACGGCACCTTGGCGCCCTCCCGTCGGCGCCACCGTCCGGGAACGACGTAGGCTCCGGCCACCAGCAACAAGGCCGCGCCGGCAAGCAGGGGGCGGAGATCGCGCAGGGTCTCGGTCTCGTTGGCGAGTTCCGGATGCTGGATGGCCCGCGTCAACTCGTCCGCACTTGCCACATGGCGGTAATGAAGCCCCAGTCCGCTCGCGAGCGAGCGGAGGTATGCCGCACGCAACGTGGACAGATGCTCGGTACCCGACGCGATGCGGTCCGCCACGTCGGTGTCGTCGTACCCCGCGTAACTCTCCGGCACGCTGGTGGGTCGTCCCAGCGAAAGTTCGTCGACCTGGAGAACGTCCTCCGCTCCCCAATATCCCAGGCTGCCGCCCTGCGGATCGAGCTTGGGGATCGGCATTGGGACCGACCCGCCGACACCGGCGAGCACTCCGCGGACCGGACCGGCATTGCCCGGGGAGGGTGGCCGCAGCTCGGCATGCAGGGGAGGCGCCTCATGCCCGTCCGTCAGGAAGACGAGCGAGGTGGTCGGACCAAGCGCCTTGGCGACCGCAAGTCCGGAATGCACGCCCTTGGCGACCTCGCTGCGCGCGGCCCAGGCCATCCGCCAGTCCACCCCGCGTACGATTTCCGAGATGTCAGCGTAGCTTGCGCACACCTCGACCGGCGCGAGCACGAGGAACGTCCGGTGGCCGGTGAACAGACCCAGTCCGATCTCGGAGCCGCAGGGAAGCGCCGCCGCCGCTTCGAGCACCGCCGCCTTGGCGTGTTCGAGGCGGGTCGGGGCGGTGTCGGAGGGCGTGGCGTCGCCGACGTTCATGCTCTGGGTGATGTCGAACACGACGAGGTGCCGGAAAACGCCAGACGAAAGCAGCAGCGTCGGCCTGGCGAGAGCGATCACGACGAGCGCCAATGCCACGGCCAGCAGCACGACCCGGCCGCGGCGCTCAAGAGCATCCGAACGGTTCATGGCAGGCCCTCGTAGGTTCGGGCTGCCTGCGCCGCCCGCGGGCTGCGCTCCGGGTTGCGTTCGTTCTCGTAGTCTACCGCCGGGACGTCGGGAAGCATCTCGAGCGCGCGCGACAGGTTGTAGCGGGTATCCCAGTGACGGGGCTCGCGGGCAAGAATCTCCCGGTAGTTCTGCTTCGCGAGTTCGACCAGCGACATCGCGGATTGAATCTCCTCGGCCTGCTCGAGTTCCACCGCCTGGGCCAGGTAGAGATTCGCAAGGTTGAAGAGCTGGATCGTGCGCAACTCGGGCTCGCCCTCCAGCTCGATGGCGCCGTAGGCCGCCACCGCTTCGTGGAGCCGCCCGCTGGCGTGCAGGCGGAAGGCGCGTGCGAGCTGGCCGCGGACGGTGTCGCTCTCTGCGATGAGCGCGAGGTCATTCCGGGCCAGCATCGCGTTGATCCGCCTCGCCTCGAGCAGGCCGTGCAACTCGACGGCGAAGGCTCCCAGCAGCAGCGCTGCCAGGCACCACCAGGCGAGCCGCCCGCCAGGGCCGGATTTCACGAACGGGGGCGTCGCCGCTTCGCGTCGGGTGCGGCGGGTGGACGGCCCTCCGTCGGCACCGATGTCCGCGACCCGCGACCGCCTGCCGTTGGCGCCTACCATGCGGATCGCTCCGAGAGTCTTGCCGCGGCGAGGAGGACCAGGCCCGCCAATGCCGCGGCAAGGCACGCGGTCGTGAAGTCGCGCCGGGCGATCGTCTCCTGGTACCGTACGGGAAGGTTCTGCAGGCGGCTCACGTCGGCGATGGCGCGCTCGAGATCCTCCGGACTCTCGGCCGTGTAGGCCCGGTACGGGCTGCCCATGCGCGAGAAGAAAACGTGCAGCGCGCGTTCGGGCGTCATCTCCGGGGCAGCGGTGCTCCCGGCGGGCGCGTCCGAATCGAAAGGCTCGGGCCCGCGCTCCGAGCGGATGTAGATCCAGTACAGGGAGGCTCGCAGCCGCTGCATCCGATGCGCGATCCGGAGCCGCGGGGTCTGGGCGATTTCTCCCGCCCCGTCCGAGACCAGCACTACGATCCGCGCGCCGGTAAACGGCTGGCCTTCGAAAAAATCGAGGGCCTGCTCCAGCCCGGCCCCGATGTTGGTTTCGGCCAACCCGCGCCCGACGTTGCCGGCCATGATCGAGGCATGCACGACGTCGTGGCGGTCGGTGGGTCGCAGCACGGGAATCGGGAACGTGCTGAACACGACCATGCCGAACCGGTCGTTCTGTCGTTGGGCGACAAACGTCGACAGAAGTTCGCGCGCCACTTCCCCCTTCGACGGTCGTACGTTCGAGGCTGCGATATCGGCAGCGGTCATTCGGCCGAAGGGCTGGTCCATGCTGGTACTGCGGTCGACCAGCAGCACCATGTGCGCCCCCTGGCCGACCCTTTCCACCTCGTAGGCGGAGCGGTGCAGTCCGCTTGCGGCGAGCACCAGCGAGACGAGGGTGAGACTCCCGATCATGCGGAGGACCCGGTCGATCCCGAGCGAGAAGGGGTCGAACGGAAGGAGCCCGCGCCAGGAGTACGGGATGGCCGATGCGGGCGGTCGGATCAGGGGCAGCGCCGCCAGCGGGAGAAGTGCGAGTACCCAACCGTGGGTCACGCCGAGCGGGATCCCGAGGACGTTCACGCGCTTCGTTCCACGTCGCGGCAAGCCCGGCAGAGGTCCCGCACGCGGTTCAGGCCCCCGTCACGTGCGGCCGGTGTCGGGCCGTCGCCGTAAAATATGGCGCTCGACTCCGTGAAGAGGGCCGCAATCGGCGCCCGGAGCGGCTCGAAGCGGGGATGCTCGACGAAGAAGCGGGCGAGATCGTGTTCGAATACTGCGTGCCCGGCCGTGGCGTTGAACGCGGCGTGCATCTCGACCAGGGCATCCAGGTAGGCGCCGGAGGACGCCGGGCCCCTCATCCGGTGCCGGATGCGGCGGTAGGCGCGGTCAAAGTGCCTGCGGGCGCGCCGGCCGGTTCGTTCGGCGAGATGCCTCCCGGCGAAGAGCGCGACCAGACCAAGCACCAGTGCCCCGAGAGCGGTGACGCGCACCATCCGCATGTCGGTCGTGATCGGTCCGGGGGGAAGGGCCGGCCGCAGGTCCGGAGGACGCCCCGCGGGACGCTCGCCCGCTGGCAAGATGGGCGAGACCGTGAAGGCCCAGGCCGGGACGATCACGGGAAAGTCGCCCTCGGGGCCGACGACGCGGAGGCGCAACGGAGGTGTGCCGGCGGGCGTGACGCTCTGGGCCGCGTTCACCACCTGGAAACGGAGCCGGATGGTGTGACGGGACCCGCCGTTCCGCCGCTCGCCCACGTGCGACGCCTCGTTTAGGGACAGCCAGCGAGTGACACGCCCCGGCTCGGGGACGGAGGTGCGATCCAGCTCGAATCCGGGGTCGAGCGCGAGCGACACCTCGTGCTCGATCACGTCGCCGATGACGTACCCGTACGGTCTCGGAGTCTTCACCGAGAGGTGCTCGACCGCGGCATGTGCCGGCGGCGACACGGTCACGAGCCAGCCTGCGAGTGCGGCCGCCAGGCCGGGGCCGAGGCGCCGGGTCGTCGCGGACACCCGCCCCACCGGAATCGATTCAACGCGGGGCCATGAAGTCATGGGCTGAAGTGGCGGTTGATGCGGTCGACGTCGAAGCGATCCGTGAGTACCAGTGGACGGGTGCCGTGCGCTGCGAGGCGTTCTGACACCGCTGCCCTCCGTTCCTCTGCCCGGGCCGCAATGCGGTGCCGCAACGCAGGGCGCAACAGCAGGGTTTGCTCCATCCCGGTTTCCGGATCCCGCACCCGCACGAGCCCGAACCGATGGGACGGTTCCGCCTCGCCGCTGTCCCTGAGGACGACGGGCACGATCTGGTGGCGGGACAGGCCGGCGAGCACGGAATCCAGCAGGGCGAGCGGGAAGTGGAAGTCAGAGACCAGGAAGACGAGCGAACGCCGGTGCCCGATCATCGAGACGGCTTCCAGCAGGCCATTGGATCCGCGTCCGCGCGGCGTGAACGCGCGCAAACGGGCTGCAATGCCGAGACCCCTGTCTGCCATCCGCGTCGGCGGCAGCACGAACTCCGGGTGTACGCTCTCATCGCAGCCGATGAAGCCGAAGGCGTCGCCGGCCCGCACGGCGGAGTATCCCAGTGCCGACACGAGCCCGGCCAGGGTATCGAGTCGGTTGCCCCGGCCGCGGAATTCGAGCGAGGCCGACAGATCCGCGATCACCTGTATGCGGATCGATGCCCGCTGACGGTACCGTCGCACCAGCAGCCGCCGGAGGGGGTCACGCAGGCTCGCAAGAAGATCGAGCCGCCGCGGATCACGGCCGTCGAGAAGCGTCGCATGCAGCAGGGGCTCCAGTCCGCTGCCGGTCTCCGTTCCGGGGTGCATGCCTGGTCGGATGCCCTGCACACGGCGGTCCAGCCGGTAGCCGACCCCGACGGTGCCCGGCGATCGCCTTGTCGGAGGCGCAGTACGAGACCGACCGCGCGCCGCGTTCATGGCGATGCCACGGTCGCCAGGATGGTCGATACGAACGGTCCGACGATCTCGGCCCGGCGCATCTCGTACATGGGGCTCAGGAAGATCCGGTGCGCGATCGCAGGCTCGAACACTGCGTGGATGTCCTCGGGCACGACCTCTGCCCGGCCGGCGAGCCACGCGGCGACCCGTGCAGCCTGCAGCAGCATGCTCATGCCGCGCGGACTGGCTCCCGCCTGCACCAGCCGGGCCGTGTCCACGCCCTCCACCTCGATGCCGAACGCTGTCGGATTTCGGGTCGCGGCGCAGAGGTCGAGCACATATCGCAGCAGCGTCTCAGAGGTTCGTACCGATGTCTGAATGCGCGCGGCCACCTCGTTGAGCTCGCGAAACGGTACGGTGGACGGCGCCATCTCATTGATCAGCGCCCCGACGTCGTGGTACCGGGTGTCCGCCATGAGTTCACGAAGCAGTGCCGGGTCATCCGGCATCTCGATAGTGATCTCCATGAAAAACCGGTCGCGCACCGCTGCCGGAATCTCAAACGTCTCCTCCCGCTCGACCCGGTTGCGGTCGGCGAACACCTGCAGGTGAGGCAGGCCATGCTCGGCGTTGAAGGCGTTTACGCAGCGTTCCGCCATCGCCCGCAGCATCAGCGAGTGGACTTGGGGCCGCGCCCGATTGATCTCGTTGAAAAAGAAGACGGAGAGGTCGGGACCGTGCTTGAGCAGTGGCCCGGCCTCGACGCGCGGCTGGCCCTCCCGGGTGACAAACGTGTAGTACAGGAGATCGCTCGGCATCAGGTCGACGGTCCCCTCGATGCGTTCGAACGCACCGCCGATTCCGCGCGCGAGGGTCTGGAGGAGGGTCGTCTTGCCGACCCCGACATCTCCCTCCAGCAGGACGTGTCCGCGCGCGAGTGTCGAGATCAGCAGCAGGCGGACGGCCCGTTGCTGACCGACCATGATCCGGTTGGCGCTCGCATCGAGCCGAAGCGCCCGGTCGCGCCACGCGTCAATCTCGGTTCCTGGCTCGATCATCGGTTTCTGGGAGGTCCGCGCTGGTTCGGGAAGTCTGCTGCCCCCTGAGCGGGAAGCCCGACAGATCGGCCCGGCCGGCGCGGTCGCTTAGGAAGGCTATGGCACAACCGGAGTGACCGGCTCCCGGGCGCTCCGGCACTTTATCGGAGAACGTCGTCCCGGGCTCCCGAGCGGCTTCGTCACACCTGCCGGGGCCTTATACTCAAAGCTTCCGGCCGTTCCCGACTTGGCCACCGGCCGGCGCTGGAGCAGCGTCTTCGCCATGAGCATCGCCATGCCCCCCGCCGCCGATACGTGCGCCTTTACGGCGGTACCGGTTGTCGACATCGCCGATCGGGAGGATGGGCGCGCGGCCCGGCTGCTGCTGGCGGAGCGCCTGGGCGACATCAGCCACCGCGTCGGTTTCGTCATCGTTACCGGCCACGGGATCGCGCCGGAGGTGATCGGCGATGTCCTCGAGCAGGCGGCCGGCTTCTTCGCGCTGTCCGAGGCCGACAAGCGCAGTATCGACAAGTGCAGCTCGCGGCATTTCCGTGGCTGGGAGCCGATTGGCAGCGAGTCCACCAACAACCGCCCGGACATGCGCGAGCAGATCGACCTCTGGACCGACCATCCGGCTCGGCCGCGCGACGCGGCGCCCCGCTACCTGCGGCTGCTGGGGCCGAACCAGTGGCCGCCGGAACGTCTGGCGCCTGGATTCAGGCCGGCGCTGGAACGGTGGTTCGCGGAAATGGGGGCACTGGCTGATGATCTCTTGCGGCTGCTCGCCCTCAGTCTGGAGCTCGAGGAGAACCATTTCGACGCCGCGTTCGGAAACGAGCGGATGTCGCTGACGAAACTGATCAGCTACCCGGAAACCCCGCCGGGCCAGTTCGGCGTCAACGCCCATCACGATACCGGCTTCGTGACCATCCTCGCGCCGGGGATTACGCCGGGCCTTGAGGTCGAGAATGCCGAAGGCGACTGGATTCCGGTCCCGGTGGTGCCGGGTTCGCTGGTCGTCAATCTGGGTGAGATCCTGCAGGCGATTACCGGCAACTATTTTGTCGCCACTCCGCACCGGGTCGTGACCCGCGCACCGCGGCTCTCGGCCGGCTATTTCCACGGTCCGTCGCTCGACATGGCGCTTGAGCCGCTTGAGCTGCATCCGCGGTTCGCCGATGCGGTGGCCCGCAGTCCGCGCCACGCGAGTGCCGGCTTCATGGCCCAGCGAGACGAGACCGAGGCGGGCGTCGGCGACATGCAAAGCCGATACCATCCCCGTACCTACGGCGAGCAGCTCTGGAACTACTTTGCTCGCAGCTACCCGGAGCACGTCGCGCGGCACTGGCCGGCCACCGACGCCGGGCTCGACCGGAACGTTCGTTGACCGTGAACGGCAGGGAACGGTTCGGATGCAGCCAGGCCACCCCATCGGTTGTGACGCGTTGCCCCCTGCGCCGGCGGGGGAGCGCAACCGGCGGGGGACCGCGTTGACCTGCAAGCGCGCGAGCCCCAGGCAACGGGTTCGCCAATCCGTCGCCGGCGGTTGGCGCTCCGCCTGGTACGGGCTCCTGAGGAACGCCCGATAGCGGCCTGGTCGGTTCCCGAGCCGATCGCCACGGCCGCGGTGGAACTCGCGGACGGCGGGACGATCCTGTTGCGGCGACACGGCAACGCCAACGGCCCGCGCGTCGTGCTCAGCCACGGGAGCAGCTTCTCGGCGGACGCGTATTTTCCGTTCTGGTCGCTCCTGCTCCGAGACTTTGACGTGGTCGTCTACGACCTCCGGAACCACGGGCTGAATCCGCTCGGCGACCTCGGCAGTCATCACATGCCGATGATGGTCTGGGACAACCTTCGCGTCGTCCGGGCCATCGACCGACATTTTGGCCCGAAGCCGAAGATCGGCATGTACCATTCCGTCTCGGCCGCCATCGCGGTGTTTCAGGCTGTGGAAGAGAACAGCTTCGTGGGCCTCGTGCTGTTCGACCCCCCGGTGTGCCCGCCGGGCTTGCCGGCGGCACGGGAGCGGGCGATCCAGGCGACCGGTTCCGCGATGTCGAAGCGCGCCGCCGACCGTCAGGGAGTCTTTGCGGGCTGGGAGGAACTGGCCGGGCTCTACCGGGATGCACGCGCGTTCGCGCTGCTACGACCTGACGATATCGACTTGCTGGCGCAGACGACGCTGAGGGCCTGCGACGCGGGCTACGAACTTTGCTGCCCGCCGGCCTACGAGGCCAAGCTGTTCGAGCAACTGTACAAATGGGCGCTGGCAATCGATATCTTCGCGTTCGACTTTCCGGTCAAGGTGATTGGCGGGGACCCGATGGCAACGTTCTCGTTTCTGCCGACCATCAGTCTCGAGGAAATCGGGCAGGTGGACTACGATTTCGTGCCGGACACGACGCACCTGCTTCAGCTCGAACAACCGGCCGCGTGCGCCAAACTTGCGATCGATTTCCTGGAGCAGTCGAAGCTCGCATGACGCGCGCTCACCGGGGAGCCTGCGGTCGTGAAGACCGGGCTGGCCGGGGCAATGGATTTGAGGGCGTCGTACCGCTATCTCTTCGAGCGTGCGGACGAGATGCTCTGCGACTGGCGGGCAGACTGGTGATGGGTCGCGACCGCCATTGACGGAAGCCCGCAACGGGGCACCCGGAGTCGCGGGGGAGATCATTGCAGCTTGCTGTTGGGCGTCGCCGGCTAACTGGAACCCACGGAATGGCTCGCGAGACCGGTGTCAGGCAGCTCTCCGCGGCCGGGGGGTAGCGTGAAGAGACATCGCCGGTCGAGCCGGCGTGCAGACCGACCGGCGGAATGCCTCTCCACGCTTCGCGCCAGCAAAAGGGCCGGTGAGGAGTCGCCGACGGCAGTACCTGCAGCCGGACAGACGCCTTCGCTGGCGGCGATTTGGTATTCGCGGCGGGTGGCGACGGGCCGTGCCCCGCTTCCTGGCAATCTCCCGTTCCCCGGCCATGATAGCGGGACATGGTGCGAATGCAACGCATTCTCATGATGGCCTGGATAGAAGTTGCGGCCCGTGGCTCTGTGTGGCGAATTGGCCAAGGGAACGGATCAACCGCGCGACGTGGCCAGCCATACGTACGCGTCTGACTATCGGAAGGAACTCCGCCAGAATGACCCCGATCAACCCCTCCACGCTCCCCAGCCAGCGTGATCTCTTCGACATCCCGGACGAGGTTGCCTACCTGAATTGCGCCTACATGGGGCCACTGATGCATGCGGTCATCGAAGCCGGCGAACGGGGCGTACAGGCAAAGGGTCGTCCTTGGGAGATCGCCGCCGGCGACTTCTTTTCGGAAGGGGAACGTGCCCGCGAGCTCTTTGCCCGGCTGATCGGCGCCGACGCCGAAGGCGTGGCACTTGTTCCTTCCGCCAGTTACGGGCTGTCATGTGCAGCGCGAAACCTGCGGCTGGCGCCCGATCACAGGGTCGTCGTCCTGGCGGAACAGTTCCCTTCCAACGTCTACGTCTGGCGGGAAGCTGTCCGCACCAGCGGGGCCTCGCTGGTGACGCTGTCCCGGCCGGCAGATGATGATTGGTCGCGCGCGGTGCTCGCTGCGATCGACGAGCGGACTGCCGTGGTTGCCGTTCCGCACTGCCATTGGACCGACGGGGGATTGCTTGACCTCACCCGGGTTGGTGCACGGTGCCGCGAAGTCGGTGCCGCGCTGGTTGTGGATCTCACCCAGTCGGCCGGCGCACTGCAGTTCGAGGTGTCTGCGGTGCAGCCGGACTTCGTCGCGTGCGCGGGCTACAAGTGGCTTCTGGGCCCGTACTCCATGGGCTTCCTCTGGGTCGCGCCACGCCACCGGGATGGTCAGCCGATCGAGTACAACTGGTCTGCGCGGGCGGGCGCAGAGGATTTTGCGGGCTTGGTGGACTATCGGGACGAATACCGCCCGGGCGCGCGCCGATTCGACGTGGGCGAGAACGCCAACTTCGTCCTCGTGCCCATGCTCAACACGGCACTCGAGCAGATCCTTGACTGGGGGGTGGCTGCGATTGAGGCGACGCTCTCGGCGCGCAACACCCGCATTGCCGAGCGCGCAGCCGATCTCGGGTTCAAGGCGCTGCCCGGAGCGGTTCGCGCCGGGCACTTTCTGGGCCTTCGGTTTCCCGCCGGCGATCCTCCCGACGGCCTTGCCGCGCGTCTCGCCGCCGAACAGGTCTACGTGAGCGTCCGCGGCTCATCCATTCGGGTGACGCCCCACCTCTACAACACGGATGCGGACGTCGATCGATTCTTCGGGGCGCTCGCCAAGCTGGCAAGCTCGCGCGGCTGAGTTCGGCGACACGGGGGCTCGCCCGGACGGCGACGCGGGCCTGTCGGCCTTCAGTGCCCGGACGATGCGCGGCAACGGGGGCAAGCGACATGATTCCGCCAGCGGGGTGAAAAGCAGCGCCCCCGCGAGGCCGACCTGATCATGCCTCCCGCCGCAGCCTGCCGGTTGCCGTGCGAGGCGCTCGCCGACGAACCCGGCTCCCGCCGCCGTTGACCGGAGAACGGTGTGTCCGGCGAGCGCCGCATCGTCGCGGCCGGCGTATCATCGCAGCGTCGACCGCCGCCGCTCGCGGTTGCCGCGCCCCTGGAGTTGCGCCGCCCATGCTGACGGAAACGATCCTCGCCCATCCTGCCGAACGCCTGACGGAGGACCAGCGGCGGCACTACTTCGCGCAGGGCTACGTCGCGCTCGCGGGCGCCATTCCACCGGCCTGGACCGGAAGGTTGCGGGCGGCCACACGGGAACTCGTCGAGCAAAGCCGTCAGTGCACCTCGTCCGACGAGATGTTCGAGCTCGAGGCGGGGCATTCTGCGTCGAGTCCCCGGCTGCACCGGACCTACAGCCCGCAGGATCATCACCCGGCGTTCTGGGAGTTCATCTGCAGCGAGGAAATGACCGCTCTCGCTGCCGACGTCGTCGGACCGGACGTCAAGTTTCACCACGCCAAGCTCAACCTCAAATCGGCGCGCGGCAGCCGGGGCTTCGCCTGGCACCAGGACATTCAGGCCTGGCCGCACACCGACTACAGCCCCGTCACCATCGGGGTGTACATCGACGGGTGCGACGCGGACCAGGGCCCCCTCGCCATGGTCCGGGGCAGCCACCACGGCAAGCTCTACAGCCTGTACGACGAGGACGGCGGCTTCGCGGTCCGGATTGCGCCGGGCGAAATGACCTGGCTCGAAGACGAGATGGTGGATGCGCCGACGGGACCGGCCGGGACGGCCGTGCTGCTCGGATGCAGAACGATCCACGGTTCGCTGCGGAACCGGTCCGACCGGGATCGCCCGTTGTTGCTGGTGGTCTATTCGAGCGCCGATTCCTTCGCCTACACCGCCAGTCCGATCGCAAGTCCGCGCCTGGGGGAAATCGTGCGTGGTCAGCCGGCTCGATTTGCGAGTTTCGACCCGCGTCGTTGCGAATTGCCGCCGGACTGGGCGCGTGAAGGCTACGGCAGTCCGTGGCGTCGGCAGCGGGCGGCCGAGCAGGTATCAGTCTCGAAGTAGGTCAGGGCACTGACGAGTGCCCGCGAGACTATCGGGCGGCACTCGTCCGGATTCCGGCACCCCCTGACCGGATCTCAGCGGGGCCGCGTCCGATCGGCTCGCACCCGCCCTGTGGCCGGCACGAGCCGGGTTCAGGCTGCGTGCGGTACGGCCAGTTCGGTGAGGCAATCGTCTCCGAGCGCCTGAATGGGCGCGAAATCACGGTGCGCGACCCACGCCGGCCGCTGGAACCGGCGGATGTGGTTGTCCACGTGACAGAGCGACAGGTACACGATATTGCGGCTCAGGGGACTGATGTTCGGCGGGCTGGCGTGCACCATCAGCGACGAGAACAGGAGGACGCTGCCGCCCGGGCCCGTCGGCGCGACACAGCCGCCTTGTTCGGCGAGTTCCGTGACCTTTTCCTCGCTCAGGGACCAGAGCGGATAGCTGGTCGTCTGCTTGTCGTGCGTTGCGCTGACCACCCCGTGCCGGTGGCTCCGCGGGATCATGAGAAGGGGGCCGTTGGCCGCGGTCACGTCGTCGATGAAGACGGCAATGTTCATGGCCCGCGGCTCGGGCATCTCGTCATCCCGGTGCCACGTGCCGAAGTCCTGATGCCATTGCCAGACCTCGCCATTGAAGGCGGCCTTCGCATTGACCTTGAACTGGTGCATGTAGACCGGCCCGCCGAGAATCTGCATGACCGGCCCGATCAGGCGAGGGTGCCGCCCCAGTCGACGGAACGTCTCGTGGTACTCGTGGGCGGCGAATGCCGTTCGCGCCACGCCGCTCGACTCACGCCACACCTCCTCGCGCTGCATGGCAAACACCTCGTCGGCCCCGGTGTGCAGCAGACCCGCTTCCGGCGGAGTGAAGGCCCCGGGCAGGAACAGATAACCTTCACTCTCGAACTGCGAGAGTTGCTGGGCGGACAGGTTCATGCGTTCCTCCCTCGCACGACGTGGTCGCGGACTTCTGGGCAGCGGAAACGATCATGAGACTGTCCGAAGCCGCGGAGAATCGCAAGCGCCGGGGCGCCGCCAGCGAGGCTGCCCATGGCGAGACGGGCACCGCCCGGGCCGCCGTCCCCGGTGACGCCGGATCCGGTCGTCCTGTTTGGTAGGGACATGGCGCTCTGCCTGCGATTCCCCAGGCGATGAACCTGCGCAGGGCGCAGACCCCGACCGCCGCACCGCGCCGAATGCGAATCGTCTTGGCCTGAACATGTGCCGAAGTTGCCCAACTGCCGGCAATCGCGAGGAGCGGCGGACCGGAACCTGGCGAACGCCGGTCCGGGAATGCGGTGGTGCCCATGCCTGTCCCCGGACGACGTGCCCGTTTGCCAACGCGCCGCCGTCCGGGATATCGTGATTTCGTGGCTTGCCGACTCTGCGACGGGGTTGGATCGCGAATGTGCGGGATCGTAGGACTCTTTCTCAAGAACCCGGCGCTTCGCAGCAGCCTCGGGGGGCACTTTTCGACCATGCTCGCGAGCATGGGAGAGCGCGGCCCTGACAGCGCCGGGATCGCGGTGTACCAGGCGGAACCGCGCGGGCGTGCGAGCAGGGTGACGGCGTTTCATCCCGACGCGGGATATTCGTGGGAAAGCGTGGCGGCGGAGTTGTCCCGGCGGCTCACGGTCGAAGTCGGAGTGGTGGTCAAGGCCGACCATGCCGTGCTGGAAGCGGACCACGACGTTTCTGGCGTGACCCGAGGCCTGACAGACCTGGATCCGGACATCCGCATCGTCGGCTACGGCAAGTCCGTGGCGGTCTTCAAGGACAAGGGCAGCGTCGCTGAGATCGTCGCGCGCTACGGCGTCGCCGACATGGCCGGATCGCATGCGATCGGACACACGCGGATGGCGACGGAAAGCGATGTCACCACCGGTCACTCCCACCCGTTCATCGCCGACGATGATGTTTGTCTGGTCCACAACGGATCGCTCAGCAACCACAATCGCCTGCGCGGGTGGCTCATCCGGCAGGGCATGCAGTTCGAGACGGACAACGACACGGAGGTGGCGGCGCGCTATGTCGCGCACCGGCTGCAGCAGGGATCCGGCCTGAAAGAGGCGCTTGAGGCGGGCCTCCGTGACCTTGACGGGTTCTTCACGTTTGCCATCGGCACGCGCACCGGCTTCGCCGTCCTTCGTGACGGATTTGCCTGCAAGCCCGCGGTGCTCGCGGAAACCGGAGACTGGGTGGCCATGGCGTCCGAGTTCCGTTCGCTCGCAGAGCTGCCCGGTGTGGAACAGGCGGACATCTGGGAACCGGAGCCGGAGGTGGTGTACGACTGGACGCTTGGACCCGGCGCGTGAGGACGGTGGACCTGGCAGCGACGGGGGTCCGTGAGCTGAACCGGCGGCTGCGATCCGCCGCTGACGATCCGTCGGCACAGTCGTGGCTGGTCACCAATCCCAAGGGAGCGCACGCGATCGCCGCCGGGCTCACGCGCCCGGTCCGGATCCAGATCGACGGGCACGTCGGGTACTACTGTGCCGGCATGAATCAGGCGGCGGCGGTGACCATTGATGGGCACTGCGGAACCGGGGTGGCCGAGAACATCATGTCCGGCCTGGTCCGGGTGCGGGGCAATGCATCGCAGAGTGCTGGCGCGTCCGGACACGGCGGCCTGCTGGTCATCGAGGGTAACGCGGGTCCGCGTTGCGGTATTTCGATGAAGGGCGTGGACATCGTCGTGGGAGGCAAGACGGGCCACATGAGCGGATTCATGGCGCAGTCAGGCAACCTGGTGGTCTGTGGCGATGCGGGCCACGATCTCGGCGATTCCATTTATGAAGCAGCGATCTATGTCGGCGGGTCTCCGGCCAGCCTTGGTGCCGACTGCGTCGAAAAGGACATGACCCGGAAGCACCGCTCGCGTCTCCGGGATCTGCTGTCCCGTGCCGGCATCGAGATCGATCCCGATCGCTTCCGGCGCTTCGGGTCGGCGCGCAAGCTGTACCATTTTCGTGTTGACCATGCTGATGCGTACTAGGAATCGTCTTGGGCGCGGTTGACCCCGGCCGGCTGCGGCCCTCGCACACCTTTCCGGCCCATGTGCTGGCGGAAATCCACCGGGCGGCCGACCAGGGGGTCTACGAGATCCGGGGGTTCGGCACCAAGCGCCCGCTTCCCGGCTTCGACGATCTGGTCTTCCTGGGAGCTTCCATGTCCCGCTATCCCCTGGAGGGTTACCGGGAGCGCTGTGACACGGGGGTGACGCTGGGGACCCGCTTCGCCTCGAAGCCGCTCCACCTCAAGATCCCGATCACCATCGCGGGCATGAGTTTCGGCGCCCTCGGGGCCAATGCCAAGGAAGCGATCGGCCGCGCCTGCACGGCGATGGGGACCAGTTCGACCACCGGGGACGGCGGGATGACCGAGGAGGAACGGCAGTCGTCCGAGACCCTCGTGTACCAGCTGTTGCCGTCCCGGTACGGCATGAACCCCGATGACCTGCGGCGTGCCGACGCCATTGAGATCGTCGTCGGGCAGGGAGCGAAGCCGGGCGGCGGCGGCGTTCTTCTGGGCCAGAAGATCACCGAACGCGTGGCGGGGATGCGGGGTCTGCCGGAAGGCATCGATCAACGCAGCGCATGCCGCCATCCCGACTGGACCGGGCCCGATGATCTGGCCATCAAGATTCAGGAATTGCGGGAGATCACCGGATGGGAAAAGCCGATCTATGTGAAGATCGGTGCTTCCCGTCCGACGTACGACGCAGCGCTTGCCGTCAAGGCCGGCGCCGACGTGATCGTCCTGGACGGCATGCAGGGCGGAACCGCCGCAACGCAGGACGTGTTCATCGAGCATGTGGGAATCCCGACTATGCCGGCCCTGCGCCAGGCGGTCGAGGCGCTGCAGGCCCTGGATGTGCACCGGGAAGTTCAACTGATCGTGTCCGGGGGGATCCGATCGGGTGCCGACGTGGCCAAGGCCTTGGCACTGGGTGCGGACGCGGTGTCGATCGGCTCGGCGGCGATGGTCGCGCTGGGGTGCAACAAGGCCGTCCATGTCGAGGACTATCGGGCTCTCGGCACCGAACCCGGGTACTGCCATCACTGCCACACGGGCCGCTGCCCGGTTGGCGTGACGACCCAGGATCCCGAACTCGAGGCCAGGCTCCGGCCCGAACAGGGGGCCCGGTGGCTGCGGAATTACTTGACCGCGATGGTTCTGGAACTCCAGACGATTGCCCGCGCCAATGGCAAGAGCCACGTACTCAATCTCGAACCCGAGGACTTGGCGGCGCTGACGGTGGAGGCCGCCGCGATGGCGGGGATCCCGCTCGCCGGAACCGACTGGATTCCCGGCCGGGGCTGATGGAAGCTTCGGGGCCGCGCAAACCGTCTCTGCATGGCTGCAGGGCAACCGCCGAGAAATAACAGGAGTTGAGCATGGCCATTGATCTGGCGAAGACCGCACAGGAAAACGGAATCCGGTACTTCCTCGTCAGTTTCGTCGATTTGTTCGGCGTGCTGCGGGCAAAGCTGGTGCCTGCGCACGCGATCGGGGACATGCAGGTCGACGGTGCCGGCTTCGCCGGGTTTGCCGCGTGGTTGGACATGACGCCCGCGGATCCCGACATGTTCGCGGTCCCGGACCCGGCAAGCCTCGTCCAGCTGCCATGGAACCGGGAGGTCGGCTGGGTTGCCGCGGACCTGTGGATGGACGGCAAGGAGGTCGAGGCGTCGCCCCGCGCCGTCCTCAGGAACCAGGTCGCCCGTGCCGCGGAGCTGGGCTACCGGATGAAGACCGGGGTCGAGTGCGAGTACTTCCTCCTCGCGTCGGAGTCCGACGTGATTTCCGATGCGCGCGACGTGCAGCCCAAACCCTGCTACGACCAGACCGCCCTGATGCGCCGGTACGACGTGATCAGCGAGATCTGTGACGCCATGATCGAGCTGGGCTGGAACCCCTATCAGAACGATCACGAGGACGCCAACGGGCAGTTCGAGATGAACTGGGAATATGCGGACTGTCTGACGACCGCGGACCGGCACGCGTTCTTCAAGTACATGGTGAAGTCGATCGCCGAGAAACACGGCTATCGCGCGACCTTCATGCCCAAGCCGTTCCCCCACCTGACCGGGAGCGGCTGCCACTGTCATGTCTCCGTCTGGGACCCGGACGGAAAGACCAACCTCTTCCACGACGACGATGGCGAACTCGGTCTCTCGGCGCTCGCCTACAGCTTCCTTGGCGGCATCCTTCATTCCGCCGATGCGATGTGTGCGTTGTTCAATCCCACCGTCAACAGTTACAAGCGGATCGACGCGCCCGTGACCCAGTCGGGCGCAACCTGGTCGCCCAACGCGATCAGCTATTCGGGGAACAATCGCACCCACATGGTGCGAATTCCCGAGCCCGGTCGCTTCGAACTCCGGCTCATGGACGGATCGGCCAATCCCTACCTGCTGCAGGCAGGTGTGCTGGCAGCCGGACTCGACGGGATCGTGAACCAGCGAGAGCCCGGCAAGCGCCTGGACGTCAACATGTACGCCGAGGGAGCGCGGTTGCGGCGCCTCCGCCGGCTGCCGCTCAATCTGCTCGACGCATTGCGGCTGTTTGATAAGAGCCGGGTTGCACGGGCGGCGCTGGGGGCCGAATTCGTCGAGAGTTACGTGAAGCTCAAGAGCGAAGAGTGGCGAAGCTACGCCACGACGCTCTCCCGCTGGGAATTCGAACACACGCTCGACTGCTGACGCGGAAGCGCGACACCGCGCCTGCCGGTGGTCGCGGGGTCCTGTCGGTCGTTCTTCCCCGTGTCCCGGTTGGACGGCCGTGTCACGGGGCTTGACCGGCGTCCGCAGCGATGCCGGTGGCGGGTCAAGGGTCGTGTCCCCAGCCGTGGCGCAGGAAAGCCAGCCTGCCCGGCCGCCGCCGCCGGCAGGGAACGACTGCCGGGTACGCTGCCCGCCTTTCGCCATGCCGCGGCGGGCTCACGTCAGCGCTGCCGCGACCGGACGGGTGGATCGGCGCAGGCTGTTTCCCGAGCCTGTGAGGTCAAGCCGGCGGAGCCGGCGATTCCGTGCTCGCGGCGCTTCCTGACTTCTTCCGATCAAGCACGAGCAGAAGAGCGGGAAGCAGCAGGAAATCCGTGAGCAGGGCAAACATGATGGTCATGGTGACCATGATGCCCAGCGTCCAGCTCACCTCGAATCCGGACGTGGCAAACACCAGGAAGCCCGCCGACAGGACTGCCGTCGTGGTCCAGAGCGCCTTGCCGATGGTCCGGAAGGTTGCCCGCACGGCTTCGGTACTCGTTTGTCCCGCTTGCCGCTCCCGCCGGTACTTGGTCAGGAAATGGATCGTGTCGTCCACGACGATTCCGAACGCGATCGCGGTCATGATCGATCCGGCCAATCCGACCTGGCCCACCAGATATCCCCACAGACCGAACGTCATGATCGCGGGAATGAAGTTCGGTATCAGGCTGATGACGCCCAGCCGGACGCTTCTGAAGATCACGATCAGGAGCAACGATATCAGGCCCATTGCGATGATCGTTGCGCGCAACATGCTGTAGATGTTGCGCTGGAACAGGTGCGAAAAGACGATGCTGAAACCCGTCGCTTCGGTAGCGAGGCCGGGGGTATTGGTCTGCAGCCATTCCTGTGCTCGCGCGTCCAGTTCGCGGAGGGCCTGCGAGGAGACGCCCCGGACCGTGACCGTGAGACGGGTCGCGGACTTCCCGACGTCGATGCGATCGTTCAAGTCTGCCCCGAACGGCAGCGACAGCTCGTACAGCAGAAGGTACTGGGCGGCGAGTTCCGGGTCGTCCGGCAGACGGTAGAACGCCGGATCGTCGCCGTGCATGTTCTTGTTGAGGCGCTGCATGATGTCCGAGAAGGCTTGGACGTGGGTCACGTCCGGCTGATCCCGGTACCACTCTGCGAAGGCGTCTACGGCCTGCAGGTACTCCGGTTCGGTGATTCCCCCCTGCACTCCGGATTCCAGCGAGTACTCCAATTTGTACAGGCCGTTCAAGTTGGCGAGAATGAAATCGGTGTCGCGCCGGAATTCGTAGCGCTCGTCAAAGTATTCGGGCCAGTTGTCCGTGAGCACGTTCCGGGGCACGCCCGCGACCAGGGAGGCGACCAGGAGGACCATGAGGCACAGCAGAGCGGTGGGGTGGCGGGTTACGATGGCGGACAGGCGATCGAAGAATGGGGTTCTCTCGGAGCGGACCGGAGGTGCGCGCAGGGGCAGGATCGAGAGAATGGCCGGCAGCAGGGATACCGAATAGACGAAGGCGATCAGGACGCCGAACGCGACGAAGTTGCCCAGGACGTGGAAGGGGGGAGAATCGGATGCGTTCAGACTGAGAAATCCGACGATCGTCGTCAGCGACGTCAGGAACACCGGATAGAGGTTGGCGCGAAACGCTTCCGCTATCGCCGTGTTCTTCTCCATCCCGTGGCTCATCCGGTACAGGGTGGCAGTCACGATGTGGACCGAATGCGCGATCGCCACCGTCATGACGATGATCGGCACGCCGGCGTTCGCGGGGCTGAACACCGTTCCCATCCAGCCGGCAAAGCCCATCGTGGTATTGACAATGAACATGAGCACCACCGCGACTGCGACCGTGCCGTAGACCGATCGGAGCAGAAGGGCGGCGGCTGCCACGATGATCAGGAACACGATGGGACCCAGGATCTCGAGGTCATCCTTCGTGGCGTCGGCGAAGGTTCGGCTCATGACCACGTCGCCGGTCATGTAGTAGGCGATGTCCGGATGGCTCGCGCGCGCCTCATCCAGAACGCCGCTCAGGTAGTCGGTGATTTCGACGACCGCGGCATCTTCGTTTTCCGGCAAGGCGAAGTTGATCGCCAGCCCCCCGACCCGTCCATCGAGCGATACGAGGCGGCCGGCGAGTTCGATCTCGTTGAGCGCGATCGCTTCCACTCGAGCCAGGTCCGCATCGCTCAGCGACGCGGCGTCCTCGACCAGTGGCTCGACGATCAGGTCGTCTTCGAATGCCTCGCTGTGCGAGTAATTGGTAAGCGAATTGACCCGGCTGGAGTACGGTACCTGCCAAGCCGTTTCGGTCATTTCTTCCAGCGCCGCGAGGCTTTCCCGGGTAAAGATGGAGCCCTCTTGCGGAGCCAGCGCGACCAGGACGGCGCGCGACTCCGAAAAAGTGGTCTCCAGTGCGTCCAGGGTCGCAAGCTGCGGATCATTCTCGCGAAACATGATGCGGTAGTCGTTGGAGATGCGGATGAAGGCCGCTCCCGCCGATACCGCGACCATCACCAGCCCGACGATGGCAACTATCAGCCAGCGACGGCGCAGAACAAAGTCAATGTATTGGTCGAGTTGAGCACGATTGATCATGGTGGTTGCCGTCCTGGAGGCAGAGAGGTTGCATCCCCGGTGATGCGTCCGAATGGCGATGCTGCCCGCACCGGTTCAGCAGACGCCCATCGACCAGCGTGACAAATGATGCAGCATGGTGCTCGTCACACTGGTGGAGGGCTGATGCATGACCGTCACGGCCCGGCTTACCACTCGCTGGACTGGGTGTGCTTCACGTGGTCCGGCAGTCGGTAACTCATCCCGGAGTCGTCAAATGCCGAAATCTGGAGAAGCAAGGAGAAATTCTCCGATCGAGCGATCTGCGCCGCCTTCATCAGCGCCCGTACGCGCTGGTCGAGACGGTAGAAGAACAGCGTTCCGAAATTGGCCCCTTTCGGAAACCGCAAGCCCTCCGCCAGCTCCTTGCCGATGAGAGCGCGCGAAAGGCGAAAGGCCAGGCCGGTCAGTGAGCGTCGTTCCTTCGGGTCGGTGATTCCCGCAATCAACGGGGCGGAGTTGATCAGCGCGTTGGCCATCAATGCGCTGTCCTCGTCCGGCGGCGGCTCGCACATGCGACCGACCTGGTAGACCTCGTGAGCCGCCTGCCCGTTGGCATAGAGGATACTCTCCGGAATGCCCATCACGTGGCCGGCGTACCGCCAGACATCGAGAATGCTGTCCTGGGCTTCTTGGCTGTACCTGGCGCCAACCAGCGATGAGTACTGCAGGAGGCGCATGGAAAACACTGCGATGGCATAGCCGAGGTGGGCGGCGCTGACCGGCGTCCCCCAGGTGGCCGTGTCCCAGTACTCCGATCCTTTCAGCAATTGCCGGACGCGGGCATGGACGAAACGGATGCGAATGGAGAGTCGGAACCCGTCGCCGTCCCGATGCAGGCCCCCGGGGAAAAATATCTCGACAAGCTGCCGGTTGTTCTGCTTTAGCCGTCGGTGCGTGTGCACGACCCGTCCAGTAATGGCGAACGACTTGCTGATCAGGGTGGCGAATCCTTCTACCAGCACGCCGCAGATGAATGCCAGGAGGATGTGCTGGGTGTTCGCGTGAAACGCGCTGATGCCAGGTCGGAACGCTTCGAAGTCCAGCCAGGGAGGCGTGCCCAGATTGTCGAAGAAATGGCGTAGCGCTTCCGGCGCTTCACGCAGGGATTCACTTTGCATGATGCCGGCTTCCACGAACTTGTGCAGGTTGTCGGTCTGCAGGTCCGCCAATTCGTCCATGATTGGATCAAGGACGGGATCGCCGATCGTCGTGTGTTGAACGTAGGTAGTCGCCAGCGACTCGTTAACGGAGCGAGCCTTCCCGTATCCTTCCACGTATGCCGCTGGAATCTGGAGCTCCCTGCCTGGCTGGTCCAGATCGCGCATGGAGGTTTCCTCGTCAATTCCCCAGCGTCAGAGAACCAAGGCAACAGTGTGCGGTACGAAGACCGGCAGTGGGGTCATGAGATTGAAGCAGCACTCGTACCTGGAGCGCCACCTTCTCTTTACTTCGGAAGAACACCGACAAATAGCATAGTTGGCAGGGCCTGGGATTGGTAGCAAGCACTCCTTGCGCGGGATCTCAGATTTCTGCGGCAGGCGTTCATGGCAGCCACATTGCAACGTTCCACGTCCGGCTCGCGCTTCGACGGGATGCGCGGCGCTCCAGTTTCGACGATCAAGTCGACGACGAATCTTCAGATTTCGTTCGCTCGCAGCGGGTTTCATTCGAGGCGACGCCGACCCTTCGCTTACTGGCGTCGTTGTTGTTGGCTAACGGTGTCGAGGGAAAGGCGCTCGACCAGACTCGGGCCTGCGCGACGTCGAGAGGAAGTCGCGGGCGTCGTCAACGGTCGGTTTCAATCGCTTGCCGCGTGCGGACGGCGGGCGGGCTGGTCAGTGGAGCAAGCGGCTCCGCACCAGATGCTCGGCAATCTGCACCGCATTGAGGGCCGCGCCCTTGCCGACATTGTCCGCGACGGTCCAAAACTGCAGGCCGTGATCCACCGTCGGATCGGTGCGGATCCGCGACACGAACACGGGATCTTCGTGAACGCAGTCGATGGGGGTCGCGTACATCTGCATGTCGTCCGCATCCACGACTTCAACACCCGGGGCAGACATGAGCGCCGCCGTCGCGTCGGCGGGCGACACCGGCCCTGCGAACTCGACGTTCACCGCCTCCGCGTGGCCGATGAACACCGGCACCCGCACGCAGGTTGCGGCGAGTGCGATGTCCGGGTCGAGGATCTTGCGAGTCTCATGCACCATTTTCCATTCCTCGCGCGTCGATCCGTCATCCTCGAACACGTCGATGTGCGGGACCACGTTGAAGGCAATGCGCCGGGGCAGTCGTTCGATCGCCGCCTGTTCGTTGAACAGTTCCCCTCGTACCTGGGCTTCGAGCTCTTCCATTGCCCCGAGGCCGGCTCCCGAGACCGACTGGTACGTCGAGACCACCACGCGTCGGATGGGGACGATGTCGTGCAGGGGCTTCAGTGCCACCACCAGCTGTATCGTCGAGCAATTGGGGTTGGCGACAATGTTCCGATGCCCCACCTGCCGCAACGCATCCGCGTTGACTTCCGGAACCACGAGCGGGACGTCCTCGTCCATGCGGAAATAGGAGGAGTTGTCCACCACGATGGTGCCGGCTGCCGCGGCCCGCGGCGCGTGTTCGGCGGAGATGCTTCCGCCGGCTGAAAACAGGGCGAGATCGGTTTCGGCGAAGTCGAAGTCCGCGAGCTTCTGAACCTTCAGCGCACGCCCTTCGCCGTACGACACTTCGCGGCCGTGCGAGCGTGACGACGCCAGCGCGACGACCGACGAAGCCGGAAAGCTCCGGGCGTCCAGCGTGTGCAGCATCCGCCGACCGATCGCGCCGGTCGCCCCCACCACGGCAACCCGGACGCTCATCGGCCCGCGTCCCGCATCCGATTCCGGTTCACGCGGCCAGCCGGTCGAGTTCAGCGCAGATGGCGCGGCCCATGTCCTCGGTGGACACGGCGGTGAAACCCGGCTGGAGTATGTCCGCCGTCCGCAGTCCGCGGTCGAGGACGTTGCCGACAGCCTGCTCGATCAATTCGGCGTCCTCGTCCTGGTCCAGCGAATGCCGGAGGAGCATGGCGAGCGAGAGCACCATGGCGATGGGATTGGCCTTGCCCTCGCCGGCGATGTCCGGCGCGCTGCCGTGGACCGGCTCGTACAGGGCCGCCCGGGTGCCGCCCGGTCCCGGTGCGCCGAGCGAGGCGGACGGAAGCATGCCGAGCGAGCCCGTAAGCTGGGCCGAGATGTCCGAGAGCAGGTCACCGAACAGGTTGCTGGTGACGACGACATCGAACTGGTGTGGATCACGGACCAGCTGCATGGCGCAGTTGTCGGCGTACATGTGGTGGAGGTCGACGTCCGCGTAGTCCGCGTCCCGGAGCGTCTGGATCTCTTCGCGCCAGAGACCGCCCGATTCCATCACGTTGGCTTTCTCGACCGAATGGACCTTGCCTTGACGCTCCCTTGCGAGCTCGAAGGCAACCGCGCCCACCCGCCGGATTTCCGGCGTGGTGTAGACCTCGGTGTTGACCCCGCGCCGGGTCCCGTCCGGGAGCGTTTCGACGCCGCGCGGTTCCCCGAAGTAGATGCCGCCGGTGAGCTCGCGGATGATCATGAGATCGAGGCCGCGCAGGACGTCGGCTTTCAGGCTGGAGGCATCGCTCAGCGCGTCGAACACCTTGGCCGGCCGCAGGTTGGCAAATAGGTCCAGGCTCTTTCGAAGACCCAGGATGGCCCGTTCCGGCCGGAGGGAGAAATCCAGCGAGTCCCACCGCGGGCCGCCGACGGCCCCGAGCAGCACGGCGTCTGCCGCCCGGGCGGCCTCGAGCGTCGAGTCCGGCAGGGGATGGCCGGTGGCGTCATAGGCGGCTCCGCCGACCTGTGCCTCCGAAAGGTCGAAACCGACCGACCGGCGCCGGTCGAGCCAGTCCACCACGCGCAGGGCCTCGCCCGCCACTTCCGGTCCAATCCCGTCTCCGGCAAGGAGGACGACGCGCCGGTTGCTGGTCATGCCCGCGCTCCGGGAGCCAGCCAGGCCCGGGAATCGGCCGCCCGCGCCTCGTACGCCTCGATGGCCGCGGTGCGTTCGAGCGTGAGACCGATATCGTCGAGCCCGTTCAGCAGGCAGTGCCGCCGGTGATCATCGATCGTGAAGGCCAGGACCTCGCCGTTCGCCCGCGTGATGGTGCAGTTTCGGAGATCGACCGTCATGCGGGCGCTCTCGGGCGCGCCGGCATCCTGCATCAGGGTCTCGACATCAGCTTCCGGCAAGGCGATCAGAAGGATTCCGTTCTTGGCGCTGTTGTTGAAGAAAATGTCGGCGAACGAAGGCGCCACCACGCACCGGATTCCAAAGTCGGCGAGCGCCCAGGGAGCGTGCTCGCGCGACGAGCCACACCCGAAATTGGTGCCCGCGATCAGGATCTCGGCATCCCGCCAGGGGGGGCGGTTGAGCACGAACGAGCCGATTTCCGCTCCATCTTCCGAGCGCCGGCGCTCGTGGAAGAGGTACTGGCCCAGGCCGGTGCGCCGGATCGTCTTCAGGAACTGCTTCGGGATGATCATGTCGGTGTCGACGTTGGCCATGGGGAGGGCGGCAGCGACCCCCTCCAGCCGTACGAACGCCTCCATCAGGCGGTCTCCCTGGCCAGTGCCCGGTGATCCGCAATCGTCCCCAGGATGGCGCTGGCGGCGGCGGTCGCGGGGCTGGCCAGGTGGGTGCGCCCGCCGCGCCCCTGGCGGCCCTCGAAGTTGCGGTTGGAGGTCGAGACGCAGCGTTCGCCGGGCGAGAGCTGATCGGGGTTCATGCCAAGGCACATCGAGCAGCCGGGCTCGCGCCAGTCGAAGCCGGCGTCGATCAGGATTCGGTCGAGGCCCTCGGCTTCGGCCTGCTCCTTCACGAGCCCCGATCCCGGCACGATCATGGCGTGCACGCGGTCGGCCACGCTCCGGCCGCGGGCGATCGCGGCGGCCGCCCGGATGTCCTCGATTCGGGCGTTGGTGCACGAGCCGATGAAGACGCGATCGATGGGCACCTCGGCGAGCGGCGTGCCGGGCTCGAGATCCATGTAGTCGAGCCCGCGCTCCATGATTTCGCGGCGGTCCGGGTCCGAGACGACCGCCGGGTCTGGCACCACCGCGTCAATCGCCACGGCGTCCTGGGGACTCGTTCCCCAGGTCACGTGCGGCTTCAACTCGGCGACGTCAATCTCCACGTCGCGGTCGAAGGCGGCACCCGGGTCGGTCGGCAGCGTACGCCAATCCGCGCAGGCGGCCTCCCAGGCGTCACCGGCCGGCGCCAGCGGCCGTTCGTCGAGGTAGGCGAACGTCGTCGCGTCGGGGGCGATCAACCCCGCCCGCGCCCCGGCCTCGATCGACATGTTGCAGACTGTCATGCGCCCTTCCATCGACAGCGCGCGGATCGCCGCACCGGCGTACTCGATCACGTGGCCGGTCCCTCCGGCCGCGCCGATGCGGCCGATCACGCTGAGGATCAGGTCCTTGGCGTCGACGCTGACCGGTGGTTGACCGGTGATGGTGATCCGCATGGTTTTCGGCCGGCGCTGGAGCAGCGTCTGCGTGGCCAGCACGTGCTCGACCTCACTGGTGCCGATCCCGAAGGCGAGGGCGCCGAACGCACCGTGGGTCGCCGTGTGGCTGTCGCCGCAGACGACCGTCGTGCCGGGGAGCGTGAAGCCCTGTTCGGGGCCGATGACGTGCACGATTCCCTGCCGGGAATCGAGCAGCGGCAGGTACGGGATCCCGAACTCGCGGACGTTGTCCTCGAGCGTCTCGACCTGCAGGCGCGCGGTCTCGTCCGCGATCCCGCGCACGCGGCCCTCGGTGGGCACGTTGTGGTCGGCGACCGCCAGCGCCAGTTCCGGGCGCCGGGCCGGCCGTCCAGCCACCCGCAGCCCCTCGAAAGCCTGCGGGCTGGTGACCTCGTGGACCAGGTGACGGTCGATGTAGAGGAGGGTGACGCCATCGTCGCGGGTTTCGACGACGTGGCGGTCCCAGATCTTCGCAAAGAGGGTTTGCGGGCCGTTGGCGGGCACGGCGAACGTCAGTTCTCGTCGGCCGGCGCCGGCTTGGCCGTGCGGCCCACCGCGGTCCGACGGCGTTCGCGGATGCGCGCCGACTTCCCGGAGCGCTCGCGCAGGTAGTAGAGCTTCGCCCGCCGCACGCGTCCCTGGCGCACGACCTCGATGCTCTCGATGATCGGCGCGTACAGCGGAAAGACGCGTTCCACGCCTTCGCCGTAGCTCACCTTCCGCACCGTGAACGTGGAACCCATGCCACGGCTGGTGCGGCTGATGCAGACGCCTTCAAATGCCTGCACCCGCTGGCGCGAGCCCTCCGTCACGCGGACGCTGACCCGCACGGTGTCGCCCGGCCTGAATTCAGGTGCCGAGTGCCGCGCCTTGGCCTCGGCAATCTGCTCGCGCTCGATCGCGTCGATGACGTTCATCGCTCGTTCTCCTGGCCGCCTCGGGGGCCGGTTGGACGGCGGGTCCGCAGGTGCTCCCGCCAAAGGTCCGGGCGCCGGGCCCGGGTACTCTCTTCCGCCGCGGCGCGCCGCCAGCGCGCGATCTCGGCGTGGTCGCCCGATACCAGCACCGCCGGGGGCGTGCGACCCTCGAAGACGCGGGGCCGCGTGTACTGGGGGTGCTCGAGCAACCCGTCCTCGAACGATTCGTCCGCCAGGCGCTCGACCGTCCCGGTCACCCCGGGCAGCAAGCGCACGACTGCGTCGATGACCACCAGCGCTCCCGGCTCCCCACCGGACAGCACGTAGTCGCCGACCGAGATCTCCTCCACGTCCCGCGCCTCGAGGAAGCGCTCGTCGATTCCCTCGTAGCGGCCGCACACGAGGCGCACGCCCGGTCCGGCCACGAGGGCTCGGATTCGCGCCTGCGTCAGCGGCTGCCCACGAGCGGACAACGCCAGCGCCGGCCCAGGTGCCGCGGCATGCGCGTCAAGCGCGGCGGCAAGGACATCGGGGCGCATCACCATGCCCCCGCCGTCCCCGAAGGCCGGCCCGTCCACGGAAGCGTGTTTATCGCTTGCGTAGCGCCGAATGTCCACCGTCTCGAGGGACCAGACGCCGGCTTCCTTGGCGCGACCCGCCAGCGAATGCCCGAGCGGCCCCGGAAACATCTCGGGAAAGATCGTGAAGACGGTGGCCCGCCAGGACGCATCAGGTTCCGTCATGGCGCAAGCCGGGGGTCGGGGTTCGGGATGGCGGCGGCTCTCCGGACGGGAACCAGACGGCATCCGCGCGCAGGACCCCGCCGGCGATGTCGACGCCCGGCACCGCCTCGGCGGTGAACGGTACGAAGAGGGAGGCGCCCGCGGTCGGTTGGATCTCCAGGAGGTCGCCGGCGCCGAAATTGTGCACGGCTGCAACGGTGCCCTGCGCCCGGTCGTCGGTGTCGCGGACCCTGAGGCCGATCAGATCGACATGGAAGTAGCTGCCGGTATCGGGCGCACGCAGCCGGTCGCGGGGCACTGCAAGTTCGCTCCCGACGAGGGCGGTGGCCGCAGTTCGGTCATTGATGCCGTCGAGTTGGCAGAGCGCGTGGCGGCCGACGGTCGCCAGGATCCGCACCCGGGTGGCACGGCCGTCCGGCAGGACTACCGGGCCGGCAGTGGTCAGGCTGTCGGCCGATTCACCGTACAGCCGGCAGCGTACGGCGCCCCGCACCCCGTGCGCACGGACCACGCACGCGAGCGCGATTCGGCTGGCCGCAGTTGAATCCTCCGCCGGGACGTCGCTGCGCATCGTACGGCTCACGCTGCGGCGCCTTCAAGCGGGTCTACAGGAGATTGCCGTGCACCAGCCCGTGAACCCACCCGACGATGACGGCCGCCAGGAGGGACGCAGAAAGCCCCAGCAGGTCAAGGTGGAGCGGTGCTACGCGATTCGACTTCGGCGGTCCCCAGCCCTCCACCAGAATCCATGCCAGCGCCCAGGCTCCCAGCCCGCCAAACAGCACGAGGCTGTGGAGGGCTGCGCCATGCAGCAGGTGGCCGCAGCTCCACAGGATCACGGCGGCCAGCTGCGGGTGACGGACCCATCGCCGGAGTCGCGACGGGTAGACGCTCGACAGGAACAGGACGATGGCAGCGAAGGCGAGCGCGGTGCCGAGCCAGGCGATCGGTGGCGGGGCCGTGTAGACCGGCACGACGGGGGCGCTTCGCCAGCCCCAGACCATGAGGCCCACGGCAGCCAGGGCGCCTACGGCGAAAACCGCCCGGTAGGGTGTATCGCCCAGGATGCGGGTAAGGGAGGCGCGGGCCGAGCCGCGCGCCATGGGCAGCAGGTGCAGGGCTATGAAGAGCGCGACACCGGCCGCGAGTGCGGACATGGGTCAGGCGGCGGGTTCAGCCGGCGGATCTTCGGAGTCGTCTGACGAGGCGGGAGCCGGGCCGAACTTGGCCGGCCGCGGCAGCGCCCCGGCGTCGACGAGAAACCGCTTGATCCGGTCGGTGGGATGGGCGCCACGTTCCATCCAGTGCTGGATCCGTTCGAGATCGAGGCTGACGCGGTCCTTGTCATCCTTGGGCCGCAACGGGTGGTACGCACCCACGCGCTCGATGAACCGGCCGTCGCGCGGGCTGCGGGAATCCGCCACGACAATCCGGTAGTGGGGGTTCTTCTTGGCCCCGCCACGGCTCAAACGAATCTTCAGCGACATGCCGTGCACTCGGAAGGAACAGGAGCGAACGCCCGGGGGTGCGCAAGGGCATCTCGTGGCCGCCTGGCAGGGTGCGCGGGTGGCTGTAGGCGTTCGTGCCAGCCTGTTTATGCGAGCGCCTGCGCGAAGTCAATTGCGCGGCCGGGCCGAGGCGGCCGGCGGGCGGGCTCCCCTACGGCGCGCCGAGCGCCAGCCACGCCAGGAGACCGGCCAGCACGAACCGGTAGACCACGAACGGGAGGAAGCTCCGCTGCTGCAGCCAACGCATCAGCAGCCAGATCGCGGCGAGCGCGGCGACGAACGCCACCACCAGCACCGTGGCCGCCGCCGTGATCAACCCGGCATCGCCGTGCTGGGCGAGGTCCCACGCCTCCACGGCGGTGGCGCCGGCGATCGCCGGCAGGCCCAGTACGAACGCCACGTTGGCCGAGGCCGTCCGGTCCCAGCCGGCCATCCTCGCGGCAGTCATCACGCACCCGGCCCGGCTCGCCCCGGGGATCAGGGCGAGGACCTGCATGACGCCGATGAACCAGTAGGCGGCAACCCCGTTCGCCGGCCCGGCCGGCACGCGCAACCAGCCGCGGTCCGCCGCCAGCAGCAGGAGACCCCCGCCCGCGGTGGCGGCCGCCATCACGGGAAGCTGGGCGAGCGTGGCCGAGGGGATCTGGAGAGCAACCACCGCCCCGGCCGCGAACAGGGGAACGGTCGCCGCGAGAATTCGGAGCGCTTCCCGGGCCTCCGCCCGGTCGCCGCGACCGAGTCCGAGCATCGCGAGCCCGCTTGCCAGCCTGGCGACCTGGCTGCGACAGGCCACCACGACAGCGACCAGGGTGCCCGTGTGGCTGGCGACCACCAGGACCCGGCCGGCCTCAGGCCAGGCAAAGATCTCTTCCAAGGCGTAGAGATGCGCCGAGGAACTCACGGGAAGAAACTCCGTGGCACCCTGCACGAACCCGTAGATCAGCAGTTCAAACGTGGTCACGGCGCGCCTTCTGCACGGACCGGGCGCCTCGGGCGCCTCCGCGGTGCCGAGTGCCCCCGGGGTCCCGCCGTCGGTCCGGCGGGGATCATTCAGGCGGCCTCCCCGTCGTGGCGATGCGGCCGCGCGAGCAGTGCCGCCGCCACCGCCCGGAGGTCGGCGCCGGCGTCGAGAACCTGCTCGACGGCTTCCGCGATCGGCATGTCGACGTTGAGGCGCCGGGCGAGCTGCCGGACGGCACCGGCGCTGGCGACGCCCTCCACGACCGCCCGCCCGCGGGCCGGCAGGTCCGCCGTCTTCCGGTCGACCCCGAGACGATGGCCGAACGCATAGTTCCGGGACGCGGGACTGGTGCACGTCAGCACGATGTCGCCGACTCCCGCCAGGCCGGCAAGGGTTTCGGGCCGCCCCCCGCACGCCACCCCGAGCCGCCGGATTTCCGCCATGCCGCGCGCAATCAGCGTGGCGCGGGCGTTTTCGCCGTAGCCGGCTCCCACGGCGATGCCGCAGGCGATGGCCAGCACGTTCTTGGCAGCCCCCCCGATCTGCGTCCCGATCAGGTCGTCGTTCACGTAGATCCGCAGCGCTGATCCGGCCAACAGCTCCGGAACCCGATTCGCGAGACCGGCGTCGGCGGTGGCGAGGGCCAGCGCGGTCGGCAATCCGCGAGCCACCTCGCCCGCGAACGAAGGCCCCGAGAGAACGGCCACCCGGGCCGACGGCAGGATGTCGGCCACGACCTCGCTCATCAGGTAGCCGCTGGCGCGTTCGATTCCCTTGGCGCAGAGCACCAGGCCGGCATCAGCGGGGACCGATCCGCTGAGGAGCGACATGACGGTGCGGACGTGCTGGGCAGGGACGGCGACGACCATCACATCGGCCGCCGCATCGTGCAGCGCGGTGGTGGCGCGGAGCTCGGGCGGCAAGTCGATGCCGGGCAGCAGCTCCGGATTGCGGTGGGTCTGGTTGATGGCGTCCGCCACCTCCTGGCGCCGTGCCCACAGCGTGACCTCGCCGGTGGTGGCGCGGGCAAGCACGGCTCCCAGGGCAGTGCCCCACGCCCCGGCACCGATGACCGCAACGCGCGTCAAACGGAGCCTCCGGCGAGTGGCCAGCGCGCCCGGGACGGCTCTTCCAGCGCGGACACCGCGCCGTCCTCCAGGCGCTCGAGGCCGGCCCACGCAACCATCGCCGCGTTGTCCGTGCACAGATGGACCGGCGGCGCGATCAGACGCATGCCCTGGCCGGCCGCGGCCCCGGACAGCCGCGCCCGCAATGCCTGGTTTGCCGCGACACCCCCGGCCAGGACCACGACGGTCCCTGACGCATGCAACCTCCGGAAGGCGCGTACCGCCTGTTCCAGGCGATCCGCCAGGGTTTCGACGATGGCCTTCTGGAAGGAGGCCGCGAGGTCTGCGCGGGTGTCGTCATCGAGCGGGCGGGCTCCCTCTCGCGCCACCGCGTGGACCAGTGCGGTCTTGAGGCCGCTGAAGGACATGTCGGCGCCCGCCTGGCCGGCCAGTGGGCGGGGGAGCGGAAAGCGGTCAGGATCGCCGTCGCGCGCCGCCCGCTCAATGGCCGGCCCCCCGGGGAATCCCAGCCCCAGCAGCCGGGCGGCCTTGTCGAAGGCCTCTCCGGCGGCATCGTCCCGGGTGGTGCCGAGCAGCACATGCCGGCCCACGCCGGCCACCGCCACGAACTGGCTGTGCCCGCCCGACACGAGCAGGGCCAGATAGGGAAATTCCAGGCGATCGGTGAGGCGCGGCGTCAGCGCGTGCGCCTCAAGGTGGTTCACGGCGACGTAGGGCAGGTCGTGCACGAGCGCGATGCACTTCGCGGTCACGGTACCCACGAGGACGCCGCCGAGCAGGCCGGGGCCGGCGGTGGCAGCGACCGCATCAAGGGCTCCCCACGGGCACTCCGCCTGGCGGAGGGCCTCCTGTACCGTCAGATCCAGCCGTTCGGCGTGGCTCCGGGCCGCGAGTTCGGGCACCACGCCCCGGAATGGGGAGTGCTGGGCGTGCTGCGACAAGATGACGTTTGCACGGATCCGGCGCCGGGAATCGACGACGGCCGCGGCGGTCTCATCGCAGCTGCTCTCGATTCCCAGGACGACGCGGTCGGGTTCCATGGCGTCAGCCTCCGCGACGTCTCCTGGCGCTCCGGCCGCCCGGCGAACGGCCGGGCTCCGGCGGCTCCGCAGCGTCCGGGAGTAGGGTCAAGCGGCGAGGCTGCGGACGGCGTCCTCGTTCCATTCGATCCCCGTCCCGGGCGCGGTCGTCACCTGCGCGTGGCCATCTCGCACCACCAGCGGCTCCGCCAGGAAGGGCGACGCCCATTCAACGTACTCGAGCCAGTGGGCGCCCGGCGTGACCCGCATGAGGTGGGACGACACTTCCGGAAACAGATGCGTTGAGATGGGGAGGTCGGCTTCGTGGGCGATGGCCGCCGCGCGCATCCACCCGGTCACGCCGCCGATGCGTTGCGCGTCCGGCATCACGAAATCCGCTGCGTCCGCGTCCACCGCGGCCTGGAGGTCCGTGGGGCCGTAGAAGTTCTCACCGATCTGGATCGGGGTCGCGACGGTTTCACGGAGTTCGCGACAGCCGTCCAGGTCCGCGTAGGCGACCGGCTCTTCGAACCAGACCAGGCCCAGGTCGTCGAGCACGGGCAGGCGCCGAAGCGCCTCGCGCCGCGAGAGACCCTGGTTGAAGTCCGACATCAGCAGGCAGTCGTCGGGGATGGCTTCGCGCACGGCTTCAAAGGCGGCCACGTCTCCGTCCACGTGGTCCCGGCCGAAGCGTATCTTCATTGCCCGGAAGCCGCCGTCGAGCAGTTCCACCGCCTGGGCGGCGACCGCGTCCGGCGCCATCAGTCCGAGCCCGTTCGAGTTGTAGGCGCGCACCGGCCCCGGCGTTCCGCCGAGGAACGCGGCCAGCGGCAGGCCCGCGGCGCGCGCACAGGCGTCCCAGGCGGCCATGTCGAAGCCCGAGATCGCTTGGAACGCGATGCCCTGCGGTCCGTACAGGTTGAGCCCGCGCACGAGGTCGTCGTAGAGGGTCGCCGGGGTGCATGGCCGCCCCTTG
Source organism: Alphaproteobacteria bacterium (assembly GCA_022824395.1). Classification (GTDB taxonomy): domain Bacteria; phylum Pseudomonadota; class Alphaproteobacteria; order TMED109; family TMED109; genus VXPW01. Next base: position 108,385 of record JAJDZX010000040.1, on the reverse strand, counting down.
ACCATGACTTCGATCTCTTCCAGCACGGTCGCCAGCAGGCGGGCTCCGTTCGGCCGGTAGCCGAACAGGTAGCTCCGTCCCGTAACGCCCTCTTCGGTGTGCAGGTCGATCAACAGGAACGGTGTCGTGGTGAACGTGCCGATCTTGGTGGCAAGGGGACGGCGCAAGGGCACTTCGACGGCGCGCGTCGTGACGGAACGGATGGTGAGCGGGTGCATGCTGACTCCTGGGCCGATGCGATGTGCGGGCGAGATTGGGGTGCCGGGTCAGTACGTGGTGCGCCCGCCCGAGAGATCGAAGGCTGCGGCCGTCGAGAACGAGCACTCTTCCGACGAGAGCCACGCGATCAGGGCGGCGACCTCTTCCGGGCGCCCCATGCGGCCGAGCGGGATGCGTTCGACCATGTACTTGACCTGCGCGTCCGTGACCTGGCCCAGGATGGGGGTCTCGATCACCGCCGGGGTGATGCAGTTCACCAGCACGCCGCTGCCGGCCACTTCCTTGCCGAGCGCCCGCGTGAAGGTGATCACGCCCGCCTTCGACGCACTGTAGTGGGCGGCGTTCGGATTGCCTTCCTTGCCCGCGACGGAGGCGATGTTGACGATCCGGCCATAGCCCGAGCCCTGCATGTGGGGCAGGACGGCCCGGCAGCAGAGGAAGGTGCCCGTGAGATTGACCTCGATCACGCGTCGCCATTCGGCCGGATCCGCTTCCACGACCGGCGCGATGTCCCCGGCGATGCCGGCGCAGTTCACCAGGATGTCGATGCGCCCGTGCCGCTCCGCCGCCGCCGCGGCTGCCGCCGCGACCGCTTCGTCATCGGCGACGCTGAGGGTGGTCGCCCGCCCGCCGGTGGCGCTGGCGGTTTCCGCGAGGCCCTCGGCCGCCGCGTCCCAAAGTTCGAGGGCCGCTCCATCCGCGCCGAGACGTTTTGCCGTCGCGCGGCCGATACCGCTGGCGGCCCCCGTCACGACGGCGACGCGGCCCTGGAGATCGATCTGGTTCATGGACAACTCCTTGTCTTGATCCGGGTGCTCGCGGGCAGCCGTCGGCGTCAGGGCCGGAAGCGGCGGCTTCGCTGCGCCGGCGAGCGGGCGCGGCCCTCGCCGGATCCCGCGGCACGATGCCCGGTCCCGACGGCGCGCCGGGAGTGTCGCACGCTCGGACCGCTGGCGCATCCGGACCCGGCCGCGCTCCGGTTGGCGCGGCGGTTCCGCGTCAACACGGGGCTGTTGCCGGACGCGCTACTCCGCCCCGGCCGGGCAAGGCCTGCCGGCGCTACTCGGCGCCGGGAAGCGCCTCCAGCCCCCGGACGTTCATTCCGCCGTACCGACGCAGGCGGATATCCGCCTGTTCCTTGTGACCGGCGAAATGCTCGAGGGCGCAGAGGCGGGAGCAGTATTCCCCGACCGTGACCGACGCCTCCTCGGTGATCCGTTGGTAGGTGCACGTCTTGATGAATTTCCCGACCCACAAGCCGCCGGTGTAGCGGGCTGCCCGGCGGGTCGGCAGCGTGTGGTTGGTGCCGATCACCTTGTCCCCGTACGACACGTTGGTCTCCGGGCCGAGGAAGAGCGCGCCGTAGTTCGTCAGGCGATCGAGGAAGTACTGCGGGTCCCGCGTCATCACCTGGACGTGCTCGGCGGCGAGGCCGTCCGCGACCGTGACCATTTCGTCCAACCCGTCGCACACGATCACCTGACCGTAGTCGCGCCACGCCTGCCCGGCCGTCTCGGCCGTGGCCAGGGTCCCGAGCTGCCGCTCGACTTCGGCCAGCGTGTCGCGCGCGAGGGCCTCCGAGTCGGTCAGCAGGATGGCCGGCGAAGTGGGGCCGTGTTCCGCCTGCCCGAGCAGGTCGGCCGCGCACAACTCCCCGTCGACGGAATCGTCGGCGATGACCAGCGTCTCGGTGGGCCCGGCGAAGAGGTCGATGCCGACCCGGCCGAAAAGTTGCCGCTTGGCTTCGGCCACGAACATGTTGCCCGGCCCGACCAGCATGTCGACCGGCGCGATCGTTTCGGTGCCGAGCGCCATCGCACCGACCGCCTGCACGCCGCCGAGGCAGTAGATCTCGTCGGCGCCGCCGAGATCCTGGGCCACGACGATGGCAGGATTCGGCTCGCCCTCGTAGGGCGGCGCGCACGTGATGATCCGCTGCACGCCGGCGACCTTGGCCGTCACCACGCTCATGTGCGCCGAGGCGACCATCGGATATTTCCCGCCAGGCACGTAGGATCCCACGCTGTTGACCGGGATGTTCTTGTGCCCGAGGACGACGCCCGGCATCGTCTCGTGCTCCACGTCCTGGAGCGCGGTACGCTGGATCGAGGCGAAGTTGCGGATCTGCGCCTGTGCGAACTCGATATCTGCGCGTTCGCGCGGGCTGACGCGGGCATAGCAGGCGTCGATTGCCGCCCGATCGAGACGGAACGTCGCCGGCGACCAGCGGTCGAAGCGTTCGGAGTACTCGCGGACGGCGGCGTCCCCGCGCATTTCGATCTGGGCCAGAATGTCCTCGACGGTCCGGCGCACCTTGGCGTCGGCGTCGGCCTTGGCGTCATCGCTGATCCCGGTCTTGAGATGGCGGGCCATGGTGCGTGTCCGGGGGTTGAATCGGCCGGCGATCGTAGCACGCTGCTGCGCACCGGAAGCGGGGGTCAGGATGAGCGAGATGGACGGAACACAACAGGAACTGCCGGTCTGGGCACGGGGTGTCGAAGGTCAGGTCGCGCTGGTCACGGGGGCCGGCCGCGGCCTGGGCCGGGCCTGCGCCCTGGCCCTGGCGGAGGCGGGCGCCGCCGTCGTGGCGGTGGCCCGGACCGAAGCCGACCTGCAGAGCCTGGCCGCCGAGGCCCGCCCGCCGGTCGAGACCTGGGTCGAGGATGTGACGGGGGAGGCGCTGCTGGGCCGCATCGAGCGACTGGACCGCCTCGACGTGCTGGTCAACAACGCCGGGACCAACCGGCCGCAGCCGTTCCCGGAGGTCACCGACGCGGCCTTGGATCAGCTGCTGGACCTCAACGTGCGGTCCGCCTTCCGGGTCGCCCGAAGTGCTGCGCGCGTGATGCTCCGTCGAAAGTCCGGGTCGATCATCCACATGAGCTCCCAGATGGGGCATGTCGGCGCCGTGGAGCGATCCGTGTACTGCATGACCAAGCACGCGATCGAGGGTCTGAGCAAGGCGATGGCCGTCGAACTCGGGCCGCAGGGGATTCGCGTCAACGCGGTGGCGCCGACGTTCATCGAGACGCCGATGACGCGCCCCTATCTCGAGGATCCTGCCTTCGCCGAATTCGTCCGCAGCATGATCAAGATGGATCGGTTCGGAAGCGTGGAAGACGTGGCGGCCGCCGTCCTCTACCTGGCTTCGCCGGCGTCGGGCATCGTGACCGGCACGAGCCTCAGGGTCGACGGCGGCTGGACCGCGCACTGATGGTCCCCCGCCGGTCTCAGGCCGGGGCAGGCGTCTCCACCAGCCGCTCGGCGTAGCGCAGCGCCGCGTGCAGGTTGTCGGGCCTTGCCACCCCCCGCCAGGCAATGTCGAAGGCGGTTCCGTGGTCGACCGAGACGCGGAGGATCGGCAATCCCAGGGTGACGTTCACCGCACTGTCGAACGCGTTCAGCTTGACCGGGATGTGTCCCTGGTCGTGGTACTGGGCGACGATCAGGTCGGCTTCGCCCGTGGTCGCCAGCCTGAAGACCGTGTCCGGCGGATGCGGGCCGGTGACGTCAAGGCCCTCGGCACGGGCCGACTCCACGGCGGGCGCGATTTCCGTGGCGTCCTCCGATCCAAGAATGCCGCCCTCTCCGGCATGGGGGTTGAGCCCGGCGACCCGGACCCGAGGCTGGCGAAGTCCCAGACGCAGCAGGTGTCGGGCGCCGGTGTGGATAGCGTCGAGGACCCGCCCCGTGCGCACCCGCTCGATCGCCTCGCGAAGCGGCACGTGCGCCGAGACGTGAATGACCGCAAAATCCGGGGCGGCGAGCAGCATGAAGGGATTGTCGACGCCGCACAGGTGCGCGAGCAGCCCGGTGTGCCCGTCGTACGGATGACCGGCGAGGTGCAGCGCTTCCTTGGAAATCGGGGCGGTCACGATGACGTCGATGGCGCCGGTGCGGGCGAGTTCGACAGCCCGCACTACCGCCGCGTGACTCGCGGCCCCGCCGGCGGCCGACGGGACGCCGACCGGGCCGGACCGGGCCGGGGCGCCCGTATCCTCGAGTACGCACCCCCGGAGCGAAGCCGGGCCTCCCCCGAATGCCTTCTGCGCCCGTCGGAGGGCGTCGATGGCGCCGATGACGGCGATTTGGCGCCGTTTGGCTTCGGGCAAGGCCTCCATGGCCTTGACCACGATTTCCGGTCCGACGCCGCCCGGATCCCCGAGCGTGATGCCGAAGCGGCAGCCGCGAAAGCGCTCCGGGGCGTCAGGCATGCGACAGGTCCTCGCGGGTTGAAGCACGGGCGTGCGTTGCGGACCCGCACTATGGGGGAGCGATGGGCGCGCGGCCAGACGGGGCCGGGGGCCAGAGAAGCCAAGCGCAGATGCCGCTCATCAGGCCCGCCAAGGCCCGGGGAAGGCATTCGGCACGGGCCTGTGGGATACGCCTGCGCGCGATGCCACGGGCGGCCATGGGGGCAATGACTTGCGGCGCGAACCGGAATAGGATTTTATTTGATCGTACATGTGCCACTGTCGACGGCGTGCGGGAATGGTTCCGGCCCCCGCCATCATCCGTGTACTTTGGCTTTGGGTCCCCTTCGTCTAGTGGTCTAGGACGCCGCCCTTTCACGGCGGAAACACGGGTTCGAGTCCCGTAGGGGGCACCAGGCCGCTTCTTCAGACGTTCCCGGAAAGTCGACTACCAAGAACCGCTTGCGGGGGTGGCATCCGGTAGCGGCACATCCCGCGGCAGGGGTGCGTTCCTGTGGCCGGTCGATACGGTCCACGAGTTGCGGATCATCCCTGCGCGGGGGCGGAGAATGCTCGCAGACGCGGGCCGGTCTTGGTGTTCGGCGCACCGGTGACGTCTTCGCCAGTGTGGCACCAGCGCAGATTGAGCACTTTACTCCGATGGCACTCGGTGAGCGCCAGCAGCCGGAGCGCACGCACCAACGTACTGCGGTCGCAGCGACCGGTTGCCCCCGGCCTGCCGTCGTGATTTGTTACATTCAGGTTTGCCGAGGGTGCACATGCGAAGATTCTGCATACGGAAATCGGGAGCGGTTACGGTCGCCGTGGCAGTCGCCCTCGCAATGGGGTTGGCCGGCACGGCGGCGGCAGAGTCCGCGCGGGGCTTCTATCTGAGCCAGTCGCTCGGACTCAATCTTGCTCCCGAGGTCGAACTTAGGGGCAACAGCAACGATCGGGCCAGCCGGTGCGACGAGTTCATCAATCCCCGGTACGCCGAGGTCCCGGGATGCACCGATCCCAACCGGGGATCGGGAGCCGGCTGGAGCTCCTCCTTCGACGACGCCACCGGGCTGCTGACGGGGATCGCGGTTGGCTACAGATTCGCTTGGCGACTGCGCGCCGAGGTGGAGTGGTTTTACCGCAGCTCTGAATACGATCAGACGTCGCCGGTCTCGAGCGCGACCGGCGACACGCTCGGCAAGCTAGACGGCGAGATCCAGCGGGCGGACAACCGCATCGGCACCGTCTCGTCCCAAGCCGTTTTCGGCAATGTGTACGTCGACTTCCCACGCCAAGGCCGCCTGACGCCGTACGTCGGCTTCGGTGTCGGCGTGGGTCGCTCGCAGCTGGACTACAGTGATCTCTGGGCGCGCAATCCGGATCCCGCCGCCATCGGCACCGCTGCCGGCCTCGCGAATGAGCAGGAGGTCCGGCGCAACCTGGCCGCGACTACCACCAGCAAGCAGGGCAAACTCGACGACCGGATTACCGGGTACCAGATCGTAGGTGGGGTCGACTATGCGTTGTCGGATTCGTTGTCGATCGGCGTGAAGGTCCGCTGGGTCCGGCTCGGCCAGTTCGTGGCGGAGGGAATCTCGTGGGAGCGGCTCCGCAGCCACCCGTCGCAGTTGCGGCTCGACGGGAGCGAGCCGGTCACGTTCCGGATCCGGACCGCCGATGCACTCTCGTTCGCGGGAGCGAGCCTGGAGATGCGCTACACGTTCTGACGCAGCTGGTGCACGGATCGCCGGTGTCCGATGCGCTATGGTGTCGCGGTCACCAGAGGGCCGTGACCGTGCTCCCCACCATGTTTTCATGATCGGCGACCCGCTCGCCCTTCGGATCCACACGCCGGTTGGCCGGGCAGCGCCCGAGCAGGTGGCGGCCGTGGCAGACGCGCCGACCAGTTTCGTCGCCGACGCCCAGCAGGGCTGGAACTGCATGGATGCAGCGATCCGGCCGCTGGATCCGGACATGCGCTTCGTCGGGGTCGCCGTGACCGCATCGGGCGGGCCGCGCGACAATCTCGCGGCCATGGCGGCACTCGACTACGTGGCACCCGGCGACGTGCTGGTACTGGCGACCGGGCGCGACCGGAGCGGCGCCGTAATCGGCGACCACTACGCCGCTATCGCGAAACAGAAGGGCGTTGTCGGGATCGTCACCGACGGCCTGGTCCGCGACGCGGCCGGAATCCGGGCGAAGGGGCCTCCCACATTTTCTTGCGGCGTCAGGCCCAACGGGATGTACCGGAACGGTCCAGGCGAGCTGAACGGCCCGGTCAGCATCGGCGACGTGATCGTCCAGCCGGGAGATATCGTCGTGGCTGATGAAGACGGCGTGGTGGTGGTGCCGCGTGCCCTCGCCGACCGGGTGATCGCCGCTCTCGCTGAAGTACAGGCCAAGGAGGAGACGCTGGACGGGCGGATTGCACGTGGGGAAATCACCACCCTGTGGGACCGCGCCCGCTACCTCGATCGCGGCGTCGAAGAGCTCTAGGGGACGCGGACATGGCGAATCAGCGCAAGGTAATGTTGGTGCAGGGCATGCCCGCCGAGGGGCGCGCCCTACTTGAGGCTCGCGACGATGTACTGGTCGAGGAGTGTTCCAACGACGAGGTCGATACGCTTCTCGCGCGACTGGGCGATGTGGCAGCAGTGACTTTGCGCACCACGGTCTGCGACCGGGAATTCATCGCGGCGGCCCCGAACCTCGAGGTGGTGTCGCGCTTCGGGGTCGGGTTCGATTCGGTGGACGTCGAGGCCCTGACCGAGCGGCGTATCCCGCTGTTGATCGCGGGAGAATCCAATTCGCGGTCGGTCGCCGAGCACGCGGTCTTCCTGATGATGGCGCTTGCCAAGCGCTCTCTCTATTTCCATGGCACGGTCCAGGGCCGTCGGTTCCAGGATCGCTTCGGGACCGACCTGGAAAACGTCGAACTGTTCGGCAAGCGGCTGCTCGTCATCGGGTTCGGCCGAATCGGGACGCGGACGACGGCGATCTGCAAGGGAATGGGGATGGCGGTCGATGTCTTTGACCCCTACATCGAGAGTGCCGCCGTGGAGCAGGCAGGCGCCCGCCGCGTCGCGCACCTCGAGGACGCCCTGCCGCTGGCGGATTTCGTCACCGTCCACTGTCCGCGCAATGCCGAGACCGAAGGCCTGATCGACGCGTCGGCGCTTGCCCGGATGAAATCGTCCGCGATTCTCGTCAACACCGCGCGGGGCGGGATCATCGAGGAGGCGGCGCTGGTCGACGCACTTCGTACCGGCGGCATCCGGGCCGCAGGGCTTGACGTCTTTGATTCGGAGCCGCCGCCGGATGATCATCCGCTGCTCGACCTGGAGAACGTGCTGTTCTCGCCGCACGTGGCCGGCATCACGAGCGAATCCATGCGGGCCATGGCCGAAGTCACCTGTCAGAACGTATTGGATGCGTTCGACGACCGGATCAAGCCTGCGCACATCGTCAATCCCGAAGTACTGGAGTAGCAACCATGCGCGAGAACGCCGTTCAGAAAATCTGGCAGGAAGGCGGCGCCGTTGTGAACGGTTGGCTTGCCATTCCGAACAGCTTCGCTGCCGAGGTCATGGGGGGATGCGGATGGGACTCCGTGACTATCGACCTGCAGCATGGATTGAGCGATTTTTCCGACACCGTCCAGATGCTGCAGGCGCTGACGACCACCCCGGTGACACCCCTTACGCGCGTCCCAACGCTGGAGCCTGGAATCATCGGGAGGCTTCTTGACGCCGGGAGCTACGGCATCATCTGTCCGATGATCAACACCCCCGAGCAGTGCGCACAGCTGGTTTCCTACTGCAAGTACGCCCCTGAGGGGGTCCGGAGCTTCGGCCCGATCCGGGCTGCGATCTACGGTGGCCCCGATTACCTCGACAAGGCGAACGAGACCATCCTGGCAATCGCGATGGTCGAGACCGCGGAAGCCGTTGCGAACGTGGACGCGATCGTCGCCACGCCGGGCCTCGACGGAATCTACGTGGGCCCGTCGGACCTTGCGCTGTCACTCGGCGAGAGGCCGCAGATGGATACCGACAATCCAGTTGTCACCGAGGCGATGGCGACCATTCTGACGGCGGCCAAGCGGGCCGGCGTGCCGGCGGGGCTGCATTGCCTCAGCCCGGAGTATTCCCTGCAGAAGATTCGCGAAGGGTTCCAGTTCGTTTCGATCGCGAACGACACCCGCATCCTGACCGCTGCCGCGCAGGACCAGATCGCCACCATCCGGCAGGGCCTCGCCGACTGAACGCGCTGCATCGCCGGGAGATGAGATCCAGGCGTTGTCCCGAAACGATCGTGAGCGGGACGTGACCGCCCCGGCAACCGCGGACGGGCCGCTTCCGGCCCTTCGCCGCCACGTGGCGGAGGCAGTGCGCCGGATCGTCAGCACATCGGCGGCCCCGGACGGGGACTGGGAGCAGCTGCTGCAGCGCTCCGTGACACTGAGTCCGCCGCGCGACCCTGCGCACGGGGACCTCGCGACCAACGCCAGCCTGGTCCTGGCGAAGCGGGTCGGAATGGATCCGCGCGCGTTCGCCGGGCGTCTGGCCGACGCGCTGCCGGGGGCGGCCGGCATCACGTCCGCAGAACCCGCGGGCCCCGGTTTCGTCAATCTCCGGATCGCACCCTCGGCCTGGATTCCGGCCCTGCGGGCGGCGGTGGCTGCCGGCGCCGACTACGGGCGCTCCGCGATGGGCGAAGCCAAGCCGGTCAATGTCGAATTCGTCTCGGCCAACCCCACCGGTCCGCTGCACGTCGGCCACGGGCGCGGGGCCGTGCTGGGCGACGCCATGGCTGCGCTCCTGGCATTCGCCGGCTTCGATGTGACCCGCGAGTACTACGTCAATGATGCCGGCGGCCAGATCGATCAGCTGGCCCGCTCCATCCACCACCGGTACCGCATGGCGGCCGGCGTCGAGGAGTCGATGCCGGGGGAGGGGCTGTATCCCGGCGAGTACCTAGCGCCGGTGGCGGAAGGGGAGCTTGCGGCGGACGGCGGGGAAGCGGTCGCCGCGGCGGAAGATGCGTGGCTGGAGCGATTCCGGAAGGCCGGGATTCGCGAGATGATGAAGCTGATCGACCGGGATCTGGAACGACTCGGTATTCGCTTCGACGTCTTCGTGTCGGAACGTGATCTCCGGGACGCCGGTCGCGTCGACGAGGCCGTCACCGTGCTGGAACAGCGGGACCTCGTCTACACGGGCGTGCCCCCGCGGCCGAAGGGCGCCGCAGGAGAGGCTTGGGTACCCCGCCCGCAGCTCCTCTTCCGCGCCAGCCGTTTCGGTGACGACGCCGACCGGCCGCTGCGCCGGGCCAACGGCGAGTGGACGTATTTCGCGGGTGACCTCGCGTACCACTTCGACAAGTACCGGCGCGGCTTCCGCCAGCAGATCAACGTCTGGGGCGCCGATCACGGCGGCTACGCGAAACGCGTGCGGGCGGGACTCGCCGCGCTCAGCGGGGAAGCCGCGGGTCTTGACGTGAAGTTCTGTCAGCTCGTCCGGGTGACGCGGGCCGGCCAGCCAGTGCGGATGTCGAAGCGCGACGGCAACATCGTCACCCTTGAATCCGTCCTGCGCGAGGTCGGCCCCGACGTGTTCCGATTCCTTATGCTAATGCGGCGGCCCGATGCGCCGCTCGATTTCGACCTGTCGGAGGCCGTGCGCCAGTCGAAGGACAATCCGGTCTACTACGTCCAGTATGCGCACGCCCGGATCTGTTCGGTCTTCCGGCGGGTCGCGGAACACGGGGAGCTGCAGGGTCTTGAGGTCGATACGGAGGCGGAGCCGACGATCCTCACCGATCCGCGGGAAGTGGCATTGATGCGCGAAGTCGCGCTCTGGCCCGAACAGGTCGAAGCGGCAGCGCGCGCGCGCGAGCCGCACCGCATCGCCTTCCAGCTTTCCGAACTCGCGGCCCGGTACCACGCGCTCTGGACTGCCGGCGCCCGTGGCGAGCCGTCGTTGCGAACACTGCTTCCGGATGACCGGCCGCGCACGGCAGCGCGCCTGCTGCTGGCCGGCGCGGTCCGGGCCGTGCTGCGTGCGGGCCTCTCCATCCTGGGGGTGACACCGGCGGAGGAGATGCGATGAGCCGGGTAACCGGACTTGTGGCTGCCGCCGTGGTCGTCGGCGGATTTGGCATCGGGGCCTGGATGTATTTCGAGGGTTACTTCGGAACGCCCAGCCAGGCCGTCGACGCCGTTCCGGTGGTGGAGCCGCTGCCGGAGCCGATCCGCCAGCGCCCGGAGGACCCGGGCGGGTACCAGGCCGACACCCGTGGCAGTGCGCTGCTCGAGGGCGCCGCCACGGAACCCGAAACCGGCCCGGAGCGATTGCTGCCGAGCTTCGAGGAACCGATGGCCCGGCCGCACGCCGAGCCGCCCGTTCCCGAAACCGAACCGGAGCCGGATGCAGTCCCGGAGCCGGCCGAAACGGCAGACAGCGCGGCGCCCGTCGAGGAACCGCCGGAACTCCCGGAACCGCGCCATCCGCGCAGCGCCTGGAAGGCGTCCATTCAGCTCCTGGCGATCCGGTCGCGCGACCGCGCCGTGGTCGAGGCCCAGCGCCTGCTGGCCGCCCATCCCGACGTGTTCGGCATCCTCGATTTTCGGGTCAGGGAGTTCAAGGTGTCGGAACAGGAGCGGGTGCAGCGCCTGCAGGCCGGTCCCTTCGAGACCCGGAAGGCCGCGGGCGAGGTCTGCAACGTGCTGGAGAAACGGGGCGTGCCCTGTTTCGTTGCCAAGGGGCAGTGACGCCCCCGGTCATTTTCGGGATCGCCGGAACGGAGCTGCGCGCCGAAGAGCAGGCCTTCATCGCGGAAGCCCGTCCCTTCGGTTTCATCCTGTTCGCCCGAAACCTCGACACGCCGGCGCAGACCGCGGGGCTCGTCGGCGCGCTCCGGGAGGCGGTCGGATCGGACGCGCCGGTCCTGATTGACCAGGAAGGCGGCCGCGTGCAGCGGCTGGGCCCACCGCATGTGCCGGCCTATCCCCCGGCCGGAGCGTACGGGGAGCTGGCGATGCGCAACCTCGCGCGGTCGGCTGACGCGGTCCGGACCGGGCACGCCCTGCTGGGCCGCGACCTCGCACACATGGACATCGACGTGAACTGCGCGCCGGTCCTCGACCTGCTGGTCGAGGGAGGGCATGCCGTCATCGGCGACCGGGCGTTCGCCGCCGACCCCGACGTCGTGGCGACGCTGGGTCGGGCGGCCGTCGACGGGCTCGGCCGCGCGGGAGTCCTCCCGGTGGTCAAGCACATCCCCGGGCACGGCCGCGCCGCGGCCGACAGCCATGATCGGCTGCCGGTCGTGGAGGCCCCGGCAGCGGTTCTCGACGCCACCGACTTCATGCCGTTCCGGGCACTTCGGGACGCGCCGGTCGCAATGACGGCCCACGTGGTCTACGCGGCCTTCGATACCGACCTCCCCATGACGGTGTCGCGCACCGGGATCCAGGAAGTCGTGCGCCGGCGCATCGGGTTCGAAGGCATGCTGATCTCCGACGACCTTTGCATGGGCGCGTTGACCGGTCCCGTGGAGCAGCGGGCCGGCGCCGCCCTCGCTGCCGGGTGCGACGTCGTTCTCCACTGCAACGGCCGGCTTGACGAGATGGCGGCCGTGGCCCGGTCACTGCCCCCCATGAGCGACGAGGCTTCCGCCCGCTGGCGCACGGCGCTGGCATGGCTTGCGGCGCGCCGGGCGCCGGAGCGGACGCGGGGCCTCGACTTCGAGACCCTGCGCGGGTTGCTGCCGCATGCTTGATCAGGCCGGCGCCATTGCCTACACGGTTTCGGTGTGGGCGCTGCCGGCCCTGACGGCGATTACGCTGCACGAGGCGGCGCACGGCTATGTCGCGGAGCAGTTCGGCGACGACACGGCGCGTCGGGCGGGGCGCGTCAGTCTCAACCCCCTGCGCCACGTCGATCCGGTCGGGACGGTCCTGCTGCCGCTCGTGCTCCTGCTGATTTCACCGCTGGTGTTCGGCTACGCGAAACCCGTGCCCGTGCGGTTCTTCCGCCTGAACCCGAGGCGGATCGGGATCGCGGCGGTGGCGCTGGCGGGGCCTGCCATGAATCTCGCGCTGGCACTACTGGCGGCGCTCCTCCTGCACCTGGTCCCGAGCGTGCCCGTCGGAGGCCGGTGGGTCGCCGACAACCTGGTGAACGCGCTGTGGATCAACGTGCTGCTCGCCCTGCTCAACCTGCTCCCGCTGTTGCCGCTCGACGGCGGGCGCGTGCTCTACGCCGCGTTGCCGCCCGGGTGGGCGCGTCGCTGGGCCGGCACGGAACGCTACGGGTTTCCGGTGCTGCTGGGGGGCCTCGTGGCCCTGCCGCTGGCCGCGTCGGCGCTGGGGGCGGAACTCCCCATATTTCGTTGGATTCTTGGCGAGCCGGCCCAATATGTGGTATCCATCATCGTTCGCATGGTGGGGCTTTCGTGATCGCTCCCGTTCCCGAGTTCGAAGAAGATCAGCCGCAGCGGCGGCCGGCTCCGGACGCGTTCTTCCTGTCGCTGGGCGCGTACGAGGGGCCGATCGACCTGCTGCTCACGCTCGCGCGCCGGCAGAAGGTGGATCTGGCCGAAATCTCGATGCTGGAGCTGGCGGAGCAGTACCTCGCGTTCGTCGATGGCGCGCGCCGCCTCAATCTCGAGGTCGCCGCCGCCCACCTGGTGACGGCGGCGTGGCTCGCCTACATGAAGTCGCGCCTGCTGCTTCCCGAGTCCGATGAAGAGCAGTTGACCGGCGAGGAGCTGGCGGAGGCGCTGCGGTTTCGCATGGTCCGCCTGGATGCGATGCGCCGCCACGGCGAGCTGCTGTTTCGCCGGCCGCTGCTCGGGCGCGACCGCCATGCCCGCGGCGAGGCGCAACCGCCCGCCGAGAAGGTGTCGACCACGGTCGACGCGACCTTCCACGACCTGATCCTGGCCTATGCCGGCATTTGCCGCCGCCGTCAGCCGCCGGCGCTCGCGGTTCGGCCGAAGCGCCTCTATTCGGTCAAGACCGCGACCGGCTGGATCCGAAACCGGCTCTCCGGCCTGCAGGAATGGGCAACGCTCGCCGGCTTCCTGCCCCGGGACGACCCGTCGGCGTTTCGTCGGTCGGCCTATGCATCCGTCTTTGTGGCAAGCCTCGAGCTGGTGCGAGGGGGTGAACTGGACATGCGGCAGTCGCGGCCGTTTGGCCCGGTCCTGGTGCGTTCGCGCTCGAGCTCCAACGGAGATTCAACCCATGCCGCATGAATCCGTGGATATTCTGGCCCGAGGGGGGACGAGCGAGCCAAGCACCGTTGCCGAGGTGTCCGGGTCGGTCGTGCCGGCCATGACCGGCCCCGCTGTGAGCGCCGAGGCGACGGATGCGCGGGCGACCGATCCGGCGATGTTCGACGCGTGCCGTGTCACGGAGGCGCTGCTCTTCGCCAGCGCGTCCCCGGTCCGAACGAGCGAGATCGCCCGCGTGCTGCCGGCAGACACCGCGGTGTCGGAGGTGCTGACGCGCCTGCGCGAGCACTACAAGGGCCGTGGCGTGGAGCTCGCCAAGGTCGGGAACGCCTGGGCGTTCCGGACTGCGAGCGATGTCGCCGACCGGCTGACCGTGGAAAAGGTCCGGCGGCGGAAGCTCTCCCGTGCCGGACTGGAGACGCTCGCGATCGTCGCCTATCACGCTCCCGTCACGCGGGCCGAGATCGAGGAAATCCGCGGCGTGACCGTCAGCCCCGGCACCCTGGACATTCTGTTCGAGGAAGGCTGGATCGAGCCGCGGGGCCGGAAACAGGTGCCCGGCCGCCCGACGACATGGCAGACGACCGCGGCGTTTCTGGACCACTTCGGCCTCGAATCCCGCAACGACCTGCCGGGGCTCCGCGATCTCCGCAAGGCGGGCCTGCTGTCTCCGGCCCCGGATTCCCCCGTGGCCCTGCCCGGTGAACCGGAGGAGGCCGCCGTGGAGGCATGGAAGAACACCGCCTAGCCGCCGGCAAGACAGGGTTGCGCGACGCGGCCTGACGGCCGCACCGCCGCTCCGGTGGGTCCCGCCGGGGACCGGTCAGCGAACCCGGCGCTGGAGCTCCTCGAGGCAGCGGTCCCGTCCGGACGCGAAGTCGCCGTCCGCCCACCATGCCTCCACCGCGCGGAGAAGGGCCCGGCGTCTCGGGCCTGGCGGCACCCCGAGCCCGATCACGTCGTCGCCGCCGAGCGGGAAGGCCGGCGGATCCCATGTCTGCATGTGCCGGGCGAGCCGGCGGACGGTGTCCGGGGTGGGGGCGCCGGTTCGCGCCGCGCCGAGGAGCAGGCCGTCAAGGGCCCGGCTGCGCCCCCCGGCTTCCCAGACCTGTCGCCGGGCCTGGGGGCAGGTCTTCGCGGGCGCGCCGCCCGCCGCAGCCTTGCGGAGGCGGCGGGTCTCGGCCCTGGTCAGCCGCAGGCGGGCACTGGCGTCCGCGGCGCCGGGAACGGTATCGACCACGGCGCAGAGCCGCCGTCCGGAATCCTCGAGGCCGAGCAGGCGTTCGAGACTCACCAGCCGGTCCAGCGTCCGGAGCCGTCGCCTTGCCGTCGGGGATGCCGGATTGCTCCAGTCGCCTACCACCCGCTGGAGCGTGCCGGTCGCGGCCATCGCCTCCACCGCCGGCACCGGCTGCTCGGCCGCCAGCAGCCGCAGCAGTTCCGCCCGCAGCCGCTCGCCGGACACGTGCCGCAGGCCCGGGAGCGCCTTGGCGATCGCGTTCAGATTCACGCGATCGTGCGTGGGCCCGCCGAACCAGGCGAACATGCGGAAGTACCGGAGGATTCGGAGGTAGTCCTCGTGGATGCGGTGGGCGGCCATGCCGATGAAGCGCACGTGCCCGCGCGCCAGGTCCCGGAGGCCGAGGTCGCTCGCTCCGAACACCCGGAGGTCGGGGCCGGCGTAGAGCGCGTTGATCGTGAAGTCGCGGCGCTCGGCATCCGCGATCCAGTCCTCGGAGAAGGCGACGTCGGCACCCCGCCCGAAGGTCCGGACGTCGCGGCGCAGTGTCGTGACCTCCACCGAGCCGGGCTCGTCGCGGGGCGGCAGCGCCGTGATCGTGCCGTGCGCGATGCCCGTCGCGGCCGTCCGCACCCCCGCCCGGCGGAGGCGTTTCTGCACCTCCGGCGGCGGGTGCACCGTGGCCACGTCGATATCGAGGGTGTCGCGAGGCCGCGCCAGCAGGGCATCGCGGACGCATCCGCCGACGAACAGCGCGCCCGGTCGGGCGGCGCGCATGTCGAGGGCGGCCATCACCTGCGTGACGAGCGGGCGGTCCAGCCAGGCGGGCGGGTTCGGGATCCGGCCAATCGCCTGGAGGCTGCGGGCTGTCACCGCTCGACGTGGCCGGGGATGATGCGTCCGTCCTCGTATTTCGGCGGCACGTAGGTCCCCTCGGGCGACGCACCGGTGGACAACCGGAAGAAGGCGAGGCCGAGGCCCAGGACCAGCAGGCCGGACAATGCGATCCAGCCCCACGGCGCCTCGCGCCAGCTCGGCGCGGCCTTTCCCGCCTTCCCCGCCCGCCGGCGGGCGAGGTAGTACCAGACCGCGAACAGGATGACGGGAACCAGAAACGGAAGGATGCGGACCAGGAGAGTGCGGATCACGGCAGTCGGATCCTTTCGAACAGGTTCACCAGCATCCTCGCCGTCGCGCCCCAGATGCGGTGTTCCTGCCAGCGGATGTCGTAGAACCGGAACGTCCCGTAGGTGGTTGCGCGGGTGCCTTCGGTGTGGTTGTCCGGGTCGAGCAGGTAGGCGAGCGGCACTTCGAATGCATCCGCCACCTCCCGCTTCGCGAGGCTCAGGGTGAAGCCGGGGGTGATGCGGCCGACCACCGGCATGACCGAGTAGCCGGTGCCGGTGATGCAGGTGTCGAGCCGGCCGATCACTGTCACGTGGCGGCGGGCGAGCCCGATCTCTTCTTCCGTTTCCCGGAGCGCGCAGGCGACCGCGTCGGCGTCCTGGGGCTCGACGACGCCGCCCGAGAAACTCACCTGCGAGGGGTGTCTCGGAAGGTCGTCGGCACGCCTGGTCAGCAGGGTGGTCGGGCCCTCCGGGCGGTCCACCAGGCCCACCAGGACAGCGGCCGGGATCAGGTCTTCCAGCAGGGAGTCGGGCAGCTTCGCGTCACCAATGACCGCCGGGATGACGCGTGCAGGCAACGCGCGCTGCAGGCGGGTCTGGATCTCGTCGAGGGCAAGGGTGGGGGGAATGGCGGTGTTCGCTCGCACGGCAACAGACGGGTGGGGACGATGATTGGGAAGGTGCGCTTGGCAGGTGATCATAGTGGGATCGCGGAACCATCTGGCCACCCGGGCGCCGGCCGGCGTCGCGCGGCTCGGTCGAGTCCGGTAGATTGGCGGGCGAGGCAGTCGATCGGGCGAATCCGCGTCGACGGGGGGCCGTGCTCATGACGCGCACGATCGGTCGGGCCGCGCTGGTCCTGGGAGCCGTGGCCTTGGGCCTGGCACTGTTTGGCGTCGGACCCTCGATCGCCCGGATTTGGTCACAGCTGCACGCCAACAGCCTGGTCGGCCTGCAGGGATTCGTGGACCGGACGCTGGACCCCGACCCGGGGAATCCAACGATCTGGTTTGACCAGGTGTTGCCGATCCTGGCCAGCAGCGTCTTCTACCCGGTTGCGGTCGTGCTCGGCATCATCGCTCTCGCCGTCCTGGCGACCAGCCGGTCGTAGGCACCGGCGGCGCGGTCGCGGGGCGTCGCGGGCAAATCGTCGAATCGGGGACGTCCCCGGTCGAAGTGGTCCGCCGGCCCCGGCGACTGACCGTTACGCGCGGACCGCGGCGACGTCCGCTCCCACATCTTGCGGGTGCGCGTTCACGTGGGCGGGCATGACGAATGGATTGGCCCGCTCGTAGGCACGGCAGGCGCGCAGGATCCGTTCATCGTCGAACTTCCGCGCCACGACCTGCACGGCGGCCGGCATGCCGTCGGTCGCGAACCCGCAGGGAAGCGCGGCAGCCGGCTGTTGCGTGAGATTGAACGGATAGGTGAAGGGCGACCACTCCCACCAGCGGGTCATGCCGCTGCCGCTCGGGACCTCGCGGCCCACTTCGAACGCCGTCAGCGGCAACTGCGGCGTCATCAGGAGGTCGTGGTGCTCGTGGAACGTGCGCATATGGCGGCCGAGCGCATCGCGCTGCTGTTCCGCCCGACGATAGGCGAGCGCCGATACGGACCTGCCCTGTTCCGCGAGCTCGAGGATCGGGGGATCGACAAGGTCCCGCTGGGCCGGTGAGAGCCCGTCCGTGGCCAGCGCGAGCGCGACTGTCCACAGGGTCACCATCACGCCGATGGGATCGTCGAAGCCCGGATCCTTCTCCACGACGATGGCGCCTCGTTCGGCGAACCACTGCACGGCTGCATCGACCTGCGCGGTGACCTGCGGATCGACCTTGGCGTAGCCCAGGGACCGGCTGTAGGCGATTCGGAGCCCGGCCACGCCGGCATCGTCCGGGGTCCCGGGCGCGACCGGGTGCGCAAGCGGGACCGCCTGCCAGTCGCGGGTGTCCGGCTGGGAGATGATCTCCAGCATCAGGCAGGCATCGCTTACCGTTCGCGTGATCGGACCCTGGTGCCACAGCGTGCCCGCCGGTGAATGCGGGTGGACTGGTACGGCGCCGAAAGTGGGCTTGTGACCGAACAGTCCGCAGAATCCCGCCGGCATGCGGATCGATCCGCCGCCGTCGGTGGCGAGATGCAGCGTGCCCATGCCCAGGGCCGCCGCCGCCGCCGCCCCGCCGCTGGAGCCGCCCGGGGTCCGGGCGGGATCCCAGGGGTTGGCGGTGGCGCCGGTGAGGGGGCTGTCGGTCACGCCCTTCCAGCCGAACTCGGGGGTCGTGGTCTTCCCGATGAGCACGGCTCCGGCTTCGCGGAGGCGCGCGACGGGCGGAGCGTCGACGTCCCAGGGCTGGTCGGCTTCGATGGTCCGTGACCCGCGCCGGGTCGGCCATCCCTTGACGAGGATCAGGTCCTTGACGGTGGTGGGCACGCCGTCGACCGGACCGAACGGCCGGTCTTCGCGCCATCGCCGCTCGGACTCTCGGGCGGCTGCCAGCGCGCTGTCCGCATCGACCACGCAGAACGCGTTGTAGGTCTCGTCGAGGGACTGGATCCGGTCGAGAACCGCCTGCGTCGCTTCAACGGGAGAGAAGCGGCCCGCGCGAAATCCGCGGGTGAGTTCCCGGGCGGACATCATGTGGAGGGCATTCGACATCGCGTGCTGCACCAGGGAGGACGTTCGCTGCGATCATGCAGTACCGGAGCCGCGCGGCCAGGGCCGCGTGGCTCCGGCTGCAGCGACGGGATCAGGTTGCCTGGATGGCAGCCTTCACCGCGTCCGCCGTGATGGGCATGTGCCGCATGCGCACCCCCACGGCGTTGAACACCGCGTTGGCCACGGCCGGCGCGACCACGGTCGACGAGGGCTCGCCCACGCCGCTCGGGTGGTTCCCCGACTCGACGATCTCGACGTCGATCTCGGGCACCTGGCTCAACCGGATCGGCAGGTAGGTGTCGAAGTTGTGCTGTTCGAAGGCACCGTCCTTGACGGTAAGGCGTTCGCTCAGCACCTGACTTGCCCCCCAGAGCGCCGCGCCCTTGATCTGGGCGACGGCGTTGACGGGGTTGATCGCGATCCCCATGTCCATGGCAATCGTGAGCTTCTGCAAGTCGATCTCGCCGCTTTCCGGATCCACCGCGACCTCGGCGACCCCGGCCACCCAGGTCGGGCTCTGCCGTTCCTCGGCGGCCGAGACGGCGAGGCCCATGCCGTGGTTCTTCGGCATGCGCTTGCCGTATCCCGCCTTGCCGGCGGCGACCCGAAGGACATTGGCCAGCCGCTTGGCGCCGCCGACCGTCGCCGACTCGTAGGGGATCCAGCTGTTCTCGGCGGGCCAGGGCAGCGAAATCCACAGCCGGTCCATGTAATAGTCGGAGCCGGTGCCGGGTTCGTAGCCGGCGTTGGGAATGCCGCGGCTGCCGCCTTCGCCCGTCAGCATCGAGAGACGGAGATCCAGCGGGTCCTTGCCCAGGCGGTGGGCCACCTCGTCGAGGAACGATTCCACCACGAAGTAGTTGTACGAATTGGAGACGGTCCGGAGAGCCGACGCCTGCACGGCCCAGGTGGTCTGGTCGTGATTGATGGCGCGCACCCGGTGGTTGGCCAGCGTGTACCAATGGTCGCTGCCGCCGATCGACCATTGGTCGATGTCGCGGCCCGAGCCGTCGTCCGCATCCAGCTGGAGCCAGTCGCTCCCGTATGCCTTGCCCACGGAGAACCGCGGACCCATGTAGCCGCACACGATGTCGTGCTGCATGGCGGTGAAGGCGCCGCCCTGGATGGAGCCGCGCAGCTTGTGGAGCGTCGGCGTCCGCGGGAAGCTGGTGGCGAAGGTGGTCTCGCGGGTCTGGATCAGCTTGACCGGCCGGGCGACCTGGTGAGAGCAGTAGGCTGCGGCGAGAATCTCGTCGTAGTCCTGTTTTCCGCCGAAGCCGCCGCCCAGCACGCGCTGGTGCACCACCACCTTGATCTCCTCCGCGGGCTGGCCGAGGAAGTGCGCGAGGTAGGCGGTAAGGGTCATCCGGGCGAATGACGTGCTCTGCGTGCCGGTGTGCACGTGCCAGGTGTCCCCGACCCGGTGCACGGTGGCGTTGAGCGGCTCCATGGTCGCGTGCACCACCATGTCGGTGGTGTACTCGGCCTCCAGCACTTCGTCGGCGTTGGCCAGGCTGCCGTCGACGTCACCCTGGTCCACCCACGGGGCCCCCATTTCGGGATCCGCCTGGAGGGCCCGGTACTCCGTGAGCAGCCCCTCCAGCGACACGTCGCCGTGGGGACCGGCGTCCCATTCGACCTCGAGCGCCTTGGCCGCGTTCATCGCGGCCGGGAACGTCTCCGCAATCGCGACGACCCAGCCGGTGCACTTGCCGAAGCTGTCGTCCACGGTGACGGCCTGGATGTAGCCGGGGATGGACTGCGCCTTGGTGTCGTCGACCGACAGCGCCTTCGCTCCGTACCGTGCCCGCGGCAGCACCAGGGCGCCGTAGGCCATGTTCGGGATGAACACGTCGATCCCGTAGCGCGCGCTGCCGTTGGTCTTCGAGGGAATGTCGTGCGCGGGCATCGACTGCCCGATGATCTTGTAGTCGGCCGGGTCCTTGCGCGGGATGTCGCGGAAGTCGTCGGGGTACGCGAACCGCCGCTCGATGGTCGTCTGCGAGAGGATTTCGCTGTACGCGATCGACCGCCCGGACACGCTGTCGGTGACCCGGCTGTTGGCCGCGACCGCGTCCTCGACGTTCGTCCCGAGGAGCGCGGTGCCCGCCTCGACGAGCGCGATGCGGCCCGCGGCCCCGGAGCGCGACAGACGGTCAAACTCGGTGGTGACGCTGCCGCTGTTCACGGTGTAGGCGAGGCCGTACACGGCGAAGTTCTCGGCACTCCCCTCCGGGTAGTCGAGCGTCACGTGCTGCCAGTCCACCTCGAGTTCGTCGGCCACGATCTGGGCGAGCGCGGTGCCGATGTGCTGGCCCATCTCGGACTTCACGATATGGACGGTGGTATGGCCGTTCGGCATCATCGTGAACCAGATGGAAGGCGTGAAGGCCTCCGCCGCTTCCGTGGCGGCCCGGGCCCCCGGGATCGCGCCGGTCGTGAAGCCGATGCCGAGCGCGAGCCCCGATCCGGTTGCCATCGACCGGACGATGAAGTCCCGTCGTGACAGTTGCGTGTCTTTGGTACTCATGTCAGGCCTCGCTTCCGGCAATCTGGGCGGCCCGTTCGACGGCGCCGACGATGCTTGAATAGGTTGCGCAGCGGCACAGGTTCCCGTCCATGGCCTCGACGATCTCGTCCCGGCTGGGCGCGGGATTGGCAGCGATCAGCGCCGCCGCCTGCATGATCTGCCCGGACTGGCAGTAGCCGCACTGCGGCACCTGCAATTCGACCCACGCCTGCTGGACCGGGTGGCTGTCGGCGTAATGCAGGCCCTCGATGGTGGTGATCGATGTCCCTTCGACATCACCGGCCTGGACCATGCACGATCGCACCGCCTCGCCATTGACGTGGACAGTGCAGGAGCCGCACAGGCCGATTCCGCATCCGTATTTCGTGCCAGCGAGACGCAGTTCCTCCCGAATAACCCACAGGAGCGGCGTATCCGGAGGGGCGTCCACGAGGTAGCTGTATCCGTTGATGGTCA
The DNA here is from genome assembly GCA_022824395.1 of Alphaproteobacteria bacterium. Lineage (GTDB taxonomy): Bacteria > Pseudomonadota > Alphaproteobacteria > TMED109 > TMED109 > VXPW01. The sequence goes on along the minus strand of JAJDZX010000040.1, from coordinate 86,724 downwards.
AGGCAACCATCGGCAAATCTCCTCCTCAAGGTTGATTCCGGCGCACCCGGCTGCGCGCGGCGCAGCAGTGCGCGTGACATGCCCAATCCAACCCAATCCAAGGCCGAAACTGCGCGCAATCCGGATCGCGCCAGCGGTATCCGGATTCCGCCAGGCGGCGGGACGGCCGTCGATTCGGGGCGGCTGCTTGTCGCTCTGCATCACGCTTCATATGCTGAAACGGGGAAACCGCCATGGGTCCGACGACGACAGCTCGCCCGGTTCGACCGCTTTCGCGCTACCAGATCGCCGCGACTCACCGCGCCGATGAGGCGGCTTCATTCATCTCCAGCACCTACTGCGGCCACGAGATCCGGTTGCCGGATCGGACGGCCAGCCTCCGCTTCCGGCTCTGCGAGGCTCCGCTGGCGCGGATTTCCGTCGGCGCCCTCTCCTTCGATGCCGAGATCGGTTACGACCTGGGCGAAACCGAGATCTTCTACCTGGTCCAGCTCGCGGCCTCGGGCACGATCCGGTATGTCAACGGCAATGAACTCTGTGTCGTGACGCCCCGCCAGGGCATGGTCACCTCGCCCACGCGGCCGCTGTCGATCCAGTACGGGCCCAGCTCCTGCGGACTGATCGTGAAGATCCGCCGCCGCGCCCTGGAACGGCACCTGCAGGTCCTGACCGGGGCGCCGCTGACGGCGCCGCTGACGTTCGATCCCCGGTTCGGCCCGAAGTTCGGGGATCGCTACCGTCGGGTGCTGCGGTTCCTGCTGGACGACCTCGAGGCGGGCAACTCGCTGGGTGACCATCCGGTATTGGTCACCAACGTGGAAGACACGCTGATGACGGCCCTGCTCGTCGGGCAGCCGCACAACTACTCGCGGCAATTCGAAGACAGGCCGCCGGATGTCGCTCCTCGACAGCTGCGGGAGGTCGAGGACTACATCCGCGCCCATGCCGCGGAGCCGCTGTCGATCGACGACCTGGTCCGCTACTCGGGCATCAGTGGCCGTTCGCTGTTCCGCGCCTTCCGCAGCTGCCGCCGCACCTCACCGATGGCGTTCCTGCGTGCGGTGCGGCTCGACGGCGCGCGGGCTCGGCTGCTGGCGGCCGGGCCCGGCGATTCGGTGACCGACATCGCGCTCGAATGCGGCTTCGAACACCTCGGGCGCTTCAGCAAGGAATACGCGCGCCGCTTCGCAGAAGCGCCGTCCACGACGCTGCGCCATGCACGGTGCCGGCGGGGCTGACAGGCTTCACCTCGACCCGCTGATCGACGACACGGATACCGGGCCCCAGCCGGGCATGGGCGCCGGCGGGTCTACCGCCGGGCGGGCATGTCCCCTATAGGTAAGGGCTTCGTGCGCTCGGGAGACGCTCCATGGATTTGGGACTGCGTGGCAAGACGGTGCTGGTCACCGGATCGTCAAAGGGAATTGGGCTCGGTTGCGCCGAGCTATTTGCCGCCGAAGGCGCCAGCCTGCACCTGGCCGCCCGCAGCGCGGACCTGCTGGAAACGCGGGGCCAGGCGATCCGCGCGGCCCATCAGGTGGACGTGCAGGTGCATCCCATCGATCTCGCCGTCCGCGGATCGGCCGAGGAACTGTCCGAGCGCTGCGGTGATGTCGACATCCTGGTGAACAATGCCGGCGCGATTCCCGGCGGCTCGGTCGACCAGGTCGACGATTCGAGGTGGCGCGAGGCGTGGGACCTGAAGGTGTTCGGCTACATCAATATCACCCGTCAGTACTTCGCGCGCATGCGGGCGCGCGGCGGCGGCACGATCGTCAACGTGATCGGCCTCGCCGGCGAAAGCTATGACGCAAACTACATTGCCGGGACCGCGGGCAACGCCTCCCTGATGGCGTTCACGCGGGGGGTCGGCAGCACCAGCATCGATCAGGGCGTGCGCGTCCTCGGCGTCAACCCGGGCGCCGTCGAGACCGACCGCATCCGCTCCCTGTTCGCCAGCAAGGCCGAGACCGAGCTCGGTGACCGCGAGCGGTGGCGGGAGTTTCTCTCGAAGGCGCCGCTCGGTCGGGCTGCTTCCGTCGAGGAGGTCGCGAACGTGGTGGTCTTCCTCGCGTCCGAACGCGCGAGCTACCTGAGCGGGATCATCGTCACCGTCGACGGCGGCCGCGCGGCCCGTGGCGGAACCTTCTGACGGGACGCCGCACCCGGCCGTCCGGACCGCCCGGTCCACCGGAGGAAGCAGTGGTTTCGGGACGCCGCGGGCTCGGTGCGATCAACGCCGCCCGCGCCTGCCCGGGAACGGTCTGCCGATCCTTACGCCTCGGCCGGGGTTGACGGCGATGCCTTGGCCCGCTGCCAGGCGTCGAGCTTGTCCCGAGCCCCATTCCGGTCCGGATCCAGCATGTCGTCGTGGCCGGCGCGTTTCGCGCAGAGCTCGATGACATAACCGTTCGGGTCGCGGAAGTAGATCGACTCCACGATGCCGTGATCGGACGGTCCCCGGGTCTCGATCCCCGCCTTCCTGCCCTTGGCGAGCATCGTCTGCAGGTCTTCGGGCGAGACCTCGAGCGCGATGTGAAGGTCGAAGTCGCGCTGAGTCTTGAACTCGAACGGCTCTTCCGGCGCTTCGAAGAACGCGAGGAAGGAGCCGTCGTCGAGCCGGTAGAAGGTGTGCAGCACCTGCGCCCGCCGGCCCGTCTTGGTGGTCCCGATGGCCAGGGCCTCGGCCAGCGGGAGGCCCAGGAAGTCCTCGTAGAAGACCCGGGTCTCTTCCGAATCGCGACAGCGGTAGGCGTTGTGATGAAGTTGCCTGATCATGGTCCCATGTCCCCGGTTGGATGCCGCCGCGCCCATGTTGTATGGCCCGCCCCCGGATCGTCAATCTCGCCGGAGACTCGGCGCGGACCCGGAGTGCACGAGCGCGCCTTCCGGCGATGGAACCGCCGAGCTCCCGGACGGGCCGGCGCGCCCGGTCAGCGGTGCGTGGGGATCACGAACTCGGGGCGACTCTCGCCGCCGGTGGGCCAGCGCGCCGTCACGGTCTTGATGCGCGTGTAGAACCTGATGCCTTCCATCCCGTGCGTGTTGGAGGCACCGAAGAACGAGTTCTTCCAGCCGCCGAAGGTGTGGTAGGCCACCGGCACCGGGATCGGGATATTGATGCCGACCATGCCGATGTTGCACCGCTCGGCGAAGTCCCGCGCGGCCGCACCGTCCCGCGTGAAGACCGACACACCGTTGCCGTAGGGGTTGTCGCGCACCAGCTGCAGTGCGTCCGCATACGTCTCCGCCCGGACGGTGGACAGGACGGGCCCGAAGATCTCTTCCTGGTAGATGGACATCTCGGGGGTCACCCGGTCGAACAGGCAGCCTCCCATGTAGAACCCGTTCTCGTAGCCCTGGAGCCTGAGGCCGCGTCCATCGACGACGAGCTCGGCGCCCTCCTCGACCCCCTTTGCCACCAGGCCTTCGATGCGGTCCAGCGCCGCGCGCGTGACGATCGGGCCCATCTGCGCGCCCGGGTCGTTGTAGGGTCCGACCTTCAGGGTTTGCACCCGCTCGGCCAGCCGCGACACGAGCGGATCGGCCACGTCGCCCACCGGCACGGCCACGGACACCGCCATGCAGCGCTCGCCGGCGGATCCGTACGCCGCGCCCAGGAGCGCGTCGGCGGCCTTGTCGAGATCCGCATCCGGCATGACGATCAGGTGATTCTTCGCTCCGCCCAGGGCCTGGACGCGTTTCCCGTGCTCCGCGGCACCCGCGTACACGGCCCGGGCCACCGGCGTCGAGCCGACGAAGCTCACGGCCGCGATGTCGGGGTGCGCGAGAATCGCCTGTACGGACTCCTTGTCGCCGTTGACGACGTTGACGACGCCCGCCGGCCCGCCGGCCTCCTCGAACAGCTCCACCAGCCGCAGGGGGCAGGACGGGTCCCGCTCGGAGGGCTTCAGGATGAACGTGTTGCCGCAGGCGACCGCCAGCGGGAACATCCAGAGCGGGATCATCGCGGGGAAGTTGAACGGCGTGATGCCGGCGCACACCCCGAGCGGTTGCATCAGGGACCAGGTATCGATGCCGGCGCCCACGTCGCGGCTGTGCTCGCCCTTCAGGAGGTGGGGAATGCCGCACGCGAACTCCACGACCTCCCAGCCGCGGATCAGGGAGCCGCGGGCGTCCTCCAGGGTCTTGCCGTGCTCGCGCGAGATCAGGTCGGCGATCTCGTCGGCGTGCGTCTCCAGCAGCGCGCGGTACCGGAACATGATGCGCGCGCGCGCCGCGGGCGGCGTGGCCTGCCAGGCGGGAAGCGCCGCCTGCGCGGCCTGCACGGCGGCGTCGACTTCGCCGGCGCCGCCGAGGCGGACGAGGCGCGCGACTTCGCCGGTCGAGGGGTTGAAGACCTGGCCGACGCGCCCCGATTCACCCGGAACGCGGCGGCCGCCGATGTGGTGTTCGAGCGTCTCCGTCATCAGTCGAGGTAACCGAGGTCGCGCCAGACCGAGAAACGTTCCCGGAACTCGGTCAGCGACGCCAGCGCCTTGGCGAAGTCGGGGTCCTTCTCCGCCTCCTCGATGGCGACCTGCTCCCACGCCGTCTTGTAGGCGTCCAGGAAGTCTGCATTCCAGCGCTTCAGCTGGACGCCCTGTTCCTCGAAATACTCGAGCGCGGGCACCTGCAGCGCCTCACCCTGGGCGAGGCCGCGCTGCACCAGGTCGCCGCACGCCATCGTCAGCAGGCTCTGCTGGCTGAGCGAGAGTTCGTTCCAGCCGTCCAGGTTGTACATCACGTCGGCCCACGTCGACTGCTGGTGCCAGCCCGGGAAGTAGTAGAACTTCGCGATCTGCTCGAAACCGAAATTGCGGTCGATGGCGGGGCTGGAGAATTCGGTCGCGTCGATCGTTCCCAGCTCCAGGGCCGGGTAGATGTCGCCGCCGGCGAGCAGTTGGGTGGATACCCCGACCTTCTCCATGACCTTGGCGCCCAGCGCGAAGAACCGCATTTTCAGGCCCCGGAGGTCGTCGAGCGTGCGGATTTCCTGCCGGAACCATCCGGACGCCTCGGGCGGCAGGATCATGCAGAGCGTGCTCTTGATGTTGTGCTTGAGGTACAGCTCGTCGAGCAGCTCCTGGCCGCCGCCGAAGTACATCCACGCCATGTACTCGGGTGCCGCCGGGCCGAAGGGGATCGACGCGAAGAGCTGCAGCGCGGGCACCTTCCCGGCCCAGAAGCCGGGGGTCGCCCAGCCGGCATCCACGCCGCCCGAGGCGACGGCGTCGAAGATCTCGAGGGGCGGCACGAGGGCGCCCGGCTCGAAGAACCGGATGTCGAGGCTTCCGTTTGACGCAGTGCGGATGCGCTCCAGCATCTCCTTCATCGAAGGGCCGATGATCGGCGTGGTGCCGGCATACGCGCTCGCCATCTTCCACCGGACCGGCGCCGGGGCGTCCGCGGTTTCGGACGTGGTTGCGGGCGTGCCCGCGGTCATTTCCGACTCGCCGAACAAGGCGGGGCGCACCGCAAGTCCGATGACGATCCCGACCACCAAAACGACCAGTACGGCCAGCTTTCCTCGATCCATCACGTACTCCCAGTTCGGCACGTCGCTAACGCAGCAAGGCGCTCAATTGTATCAGTAGCTGCCGGCGTATAACGCGCCGAGGTACAGGACCTGCAGGAGCACCAGCCCCGCACCGACTCCGCGGTGCAGCGCGCGTCCGAGGGTGAGAAACGCCGCGAGGAACAGGGTCGTGCCCAGCAGGACGGCCAGGTCCAGCGGCGTGAGTACGCCCTGCATGGCGAGCGGGTGCGCGAGGGCGGCGGCGCCCGTGACGCCCAGCAGGTTGAACATGTTGCTGCCGAGAATGCCGCCCAGCGCCAGTCCGCCCTGCCGGCGGAGGGCGGCCAGGGCGGTCACCGTGACCTCGGGCAGCGACGTGCCGATCGCGACGATGGACAGCCCGATCACCGCCTCGGCCACGCCGAACGCGCGGGCGAGTCCGCTCGCTCCGGCCACCAGCGCCTCCGCGCCGCCTGCCACCATGGCGAGGCTCGCCACGATCACGACCGCGCTCCAGGCGAGCGACTGCGTCGCCGGCTCGCCCGCCGCCTGCGCCATGTCGGCGCCGGCGCGCCGGATGGAGTGCATCGTCGTGGCCGCCAGCGCCGCGACCAGCGCGAGTCCCCCGAGCCGGCCCAGCACGTCAACCCAGAGGGCCAGTCCCACGAAGCCCACCGTGGCGGCCAGCATGACGAGCGCATCGGGGCGCAGGCCGCGGGCGCCGGCGAGCGGCCGGCACGCCGCGGCGACTCCCACGGCCAGCAGGACATTGGCGATGTTCGAGCCGGCGACGTTCCCCAGGATGAAGCCCGCGTGGTTGCCGATCGAGGCCCGCACCGCCACGACGAGCTCGGGGAACGAGGTGCCGAACGCGACGACGCTCGCGCCGATCACGAAAGGGGCGACCCGGAGACGCGTGGCGGTGGCGACGGAGGCGCGCACCAGCAGTTCGCCGCCGCCGACCAGCAGGCCGATCCCGACGACCACGGCCCCCAGGTGCAGGAACAGCACCGGCGCGTCAGCGCCGTTGCTGGATGCGGCGTTTGATGTCGCTGATGGCGCGGGCCGGGTTGAGACCCTTCGGACAGGTCTTGGTGCAGTTCATGATGGTGTGGCAGCGGTACAGCCGGAACGGATCCTCCAGCGCGTCGAGCCGCTCACCGGCCGCCTCGTCGCGGCTGTCCTGCAGCCAGCGCGCCGCCTGCAGGAGCGTGGCCGGACCGAGGTAGCGGTCCCCGTTCCACCAGTAGCTCGGGCAGCTGGTGCTGCAGCAGAAGCACAGGATGCACTCGTACAGCCCGTCGAGCTTGCGGCGGTCCTCCTCGGACTGCAGGCGTTCCTTGGCCGGCGGCGGCGATTCGGTCTTCATCCATGGCTCGACGAGCGCGTACTGCGCGTAGGCGTCGGTCAGATCGGGAACCAGGTCCTTGATCACCGGCATGTGCGGCAGCGGGTAGACCTTGACCGGGCCGCGGACGTCGTCGATCGCCTTCGTGCAGGCCAGCGTGTTGGTCCCGTCGATGTTCATCGCGCAGGATCCGCACACCCCCTCGCGGCAGGACCGCCGGAAGGCGAGGGTGGAGTCGAGGGAATTCTTGATCTCGATCAGGGCGTCCAGCACCATCGGCCCGCTCCGGTCCAGATCGACCTCGAAGGAATCGAGCTGCGGCGGTTCGCCGCTGTCGGGGGAATAGCGGTACACCCGGAATTCACGGACGTTGCGGGCGCCGTCCGGCGCTGGCACTCGCCGTCCGGGCCGTACCTGGGAACCTCTGGGAAGTCTGAACGCCACCATCGTTGCCTGTTCCTCGCTAGTAGACGCGCGGCTTGGGGGGAATGGTGTCGATGTCCGGTGAATCCGTGTCGAGATGCACCGGACGCGCGGCACATTCGGCGCGGCCGTCACGGAACCATGCCAGCGTGTGGGTCAGCCAGCTCTCGTCGTCGCGGTCGGGGTAGTCCTCGCGGGCGTGCGCCCCCCGGCTCTCGGTCCGGTGCAGGGCCGAACCGATGGTCACGGCCGCCTGTTGCAGCAGGTTTTCCAGTTCGAGGGTCTCCACGAGATCGGTGTTCCAGATCAGCGAGCGGTCGGTGACCCGGACATCCCCCAGCTGTCGCCAGGCCTCGGCGATCTTGTCGACCCCCTCCGTGAGGTTGTCACCGGTGCGGAACACGGCGCAATGGTCCTGCATGGCGCGCTGCATCTGCAGACGGAGTTCGGCCGTCGGCGTCCCGCCATCCGCGTGGCGAAAGGCGTCGAAGCGGGCGAGGATGGCATCCTCGGCCTCCTGCAGGGGCGCCCGGCCGGCGGCGTGCGGCTGCTGCGTGGCGGCGATCCGGTTCGCGCAGGCCCGGCCGAAAATCACCAGGTCGAGCAGCGAGTTCGACCCGAGCCGGTTGGCACCGTGGACCGAGACGCACGCCGCCTCGCCGGCACTCATCAATCCCGGGACCGCGGCGTCCGGGTCGTCCGCGCTCCCCGTCACGGTCTCTCCGGTGTGCAGCACGGGGATGCCGCCCATGTTGTAGTGGCAGGTCGGGAGCACGGGAATCGGTTCGCGGGTGACGTCGACGCCGCCGAAAATGCGGGCCAAGTCCGCGATTCCCGGCAGCCGTTCCGCGATGACGTCCGCGTCGAGGTGTTCCAGGTGCAGGTGCACGTGATCCTGGCGTTCCCCGACGCCGCGGCCCGCCCGGAGTTCGAGCGTGATCGACCGGCTCACCACGTCGCGCGACGCGAGGTCCCTGGTGCTGGGCGCGTAGCGCTCCATGAAGCGCTCTCCCTCCGAGTTCGTGAGGTAGCCGCCTTCGCCGCGCACGCCTTCGCTGATGAGGCAGCCGGCGCCGTAGATCCCGGTCGGGTGGAACTGCACGAACTCCATGTCCTGGAGCGGCAGCCCGGCGCGCAGGACCATCGCGTTGCCGTCGCCGGTGCAGATGTGCGCGGACGTGCAGGAAAAGTAGACACGCCCGTAGCCGCCGGTGGCCAGGATCACGGTGTGCGCCCGGAAACGGTGCAGCGTGCCGTCGTCGAGCTTCCAGGCCAGTACCCCCTGGCAGGCGCCGTCGGCGTCCATCAGGAGGTCCAGCACGAAGAACTCGACGAAGAACTCGGCGGCGTGGCGGAGCGACTGCTGGTACAGCGTGTGCAGGATCGCATGGCCGGTCCGGTCCGCCGCCGCACACGTGCGCTGCGCCGCCGGCCCTTCGCCGAATTCGGTCGTCATGCCGCCGAACGCGCGCTGGTAGATCCGCCCGTCGGGAATCCGGGAGAAGGGCACGCCGTAGTGCTCGAGCTCGATGACGGCGTCCGTGGCCTCGCGGCACATGTACGCGATCGCATCCTGATCGCCGAGCCAGTCCGACCCCTTGACGGTGTCGTACATGTGCCAGCGCCAGTCATCCGCACCCATGTTGCCGAGCGCGGCACTGATCCCGCCCTGCGCGGCCACCGTGTGGCTGCGCGTCGGGAACACCTTGGTCAGGCAGGCCGTGCGGAAGCCGCGCTCGGCCAGTCCCAGCGTGGCGCGGAGCCCCGCGCCGCCGGCGCCGACCACCACGACGTCGTAGGCGTGGTCGACGATGTCGTAGCCACCCGCCATCACACTCCCCCGTAGCCGGCCCGCAGGACCGCCAGCCCGGCCCCGGCCGCCGCCAGCCAGGCGATCCCCGCGCAGACGGCGAGGACCACCGTGCGTGGCCCGGGCGCCGGCACGTAGTCCTCGACGACGACCCTGATGCCGAGCCAGCCGTGGTAGAAGCCGGAGCCCACCAGCAGCACGAGCAGCACCGAATTGACGGGTCGCGCCATCCAGGCCACGAACTCGCCGTGGCCGGCACCGACGAGGCAGGGCACCGACCATGCGAACCAGGCGCCGAGCAGCGCCAGCGCCACCGCGGTCACGCGCTGCATCCACCAGTGATGCGCCCCTTCGTGCGCGGATCCGTGCCCGCGCACCCGCGCCAGGGGGGGGCGAAGACTCACGATGCCGAGACTCCAAGCCAGAACAGCACCGTCAGGACCGCCGTGAGACCGACCACGAACCAGCCGGACCTCCGGACGTTCGCCATCTCGAAGCCGAATCCGGCGTCCCAGCAAAGGTGCCGCACCCCGTTGGCGAGGTGGTAGAAGAACGCGACCGACACGGCGACCAGGAACGCGCATCCGATGAGGCTGCCGAGGGCCGAGGTGGCGACCTCGAATGCCGCCTGCCCGGCCGCGGCCGCCCCGAGGAACGCCGCGAGCGCCACCATCCCGAGGGCCAGGAACAGCCCGGAGAGACGGTGCAGGATCGACAGAACCGACGTGATCTCAGGCCGGTAGACCGACAGGTGCGGTGACAGGGGGCGTCGCGTGGGGTCCGGCATGCGGGACTCCGTGGGGGATCCGGGACGATGCCGGAAGGGGACGGGCGGCAAGATACCAGAGGCGGGGCAGGTTGCGCAGAACCGACGCCCCGGTCGCCGCTGCCGGCTGCGGGTCCGCCCGGTTCCTCGCGGCCGCGGCCGCGCGCCTGGACGAGGGACATCCGTGCGGGCGGAGGCCGGCCGGTACGACCGGGAACGGGCGTCTGCTCGCCCGCGCCATCGGCCCTCCTGCCGGGGTGCGCGCACCGCCCCAGTTGGTTACCTTGGGGCCGCAAGCCGGTCCGGGCGGCGCGTCCTGCAGGAAACCCGGGCTCGGCCTCGTCGCCATGGTCCTAACGGAGTACCTCCCTTGTCAGCTTCCGGCGACCCGCTTCTCCACGCCATTCTTCCTGAATCCTTCGCCGGCGACGCGCTTGCCCCGACGGCCGCCGACTTCGAAGCCGCTGTCGTCTCGGCCATCGGGTACCAGGCCATCGACGTGGAAACGGACGACAACGGGTACGACGGCGGCGGCCTGATCCGCGCCGTCAGCCTGGACCATGTGCTGTTGATCCTCGGCCTGCCCGCCCGCTGCTATCCGCTCGAGCAGCCGGCGCGCCTCAAGGCGTTCGTCGAAAAGCAGCAGATCTACGTCCACGAGCAATTCGAATCCATGCTCGGCAACACGACGCTGGCGGCGTGGCGCACCGCCGTCGTCGACGGCAACCGCTGGCACCTGCACTACACCGCGCGCTCAACCGGCGCCTTCTCGTTTCATGCCCACCCGGCCTACTATCCGGCCGTCCTGCCCCCCAAGCCGGCCGCGATCCGCTACTTCCTGCGCCGGCACGTCTTCCAGCTGGGGCAGTGAGTTCCGGCCCGTGACTGCTTCGACCCCTGCGGACGATGCGACCACGGGCCGACCGATCGTTCCGGCCGTCGAGGCCATCCTCGGGCGCGAGTATCCCGTGCTGGATCACGGGTTCATCCGCGTGGTCGACTACATGGGGGATGACGCGGCGGTCGTGCAGGCGGCGCGCGTGTCCTACGGAGCGCGCACGCGTCGGGTCCGCGAGGACCGCGGCCTGATCCGCTACCTGATGCGCCATCGGCACACGACCCCGTTCGAGATGTGTTCGATCAAGTTCCACGTGAAGCTGCCGATCTTCGTGGCCCGGCAATGGATCCGCCATCGCACGGCATCGGTCAACGAGTACTCGGCCCGCTACTCGGTCCTCGATCGCGAGTTCTACGTGCCGGCGCCGGAGGACCTCGCCGAGCAGTCCAGTTCCAATGCGCAGGGGCGCGACGAACACGTCCCGGCGGGCGTTGCCGAGGAGGTCAGACGGCTGCTCGAGGAGGACGCGCGCCACGCCTACGACCGCTACGAATGGCTCCTCAACGAGAAGCCCGACGGAACACCCGTCGACCCGGCGCGGCCCGGCCTGGCCCGCGAGATCGCCCGGATCAACCTGCCGCTTTCCACGTACACGCAGTGGTACTGGAAGGTCAATCTTCACAACCTGCTGCACTTCCTGCAGCTGCGGGCGGACCCCCACGCGCAGACCGAGATCCGGGTCTACGCGGAGGCGATGCTCGGCATCGTGCAGCGCTGGGTGCCGCAGGTCGCGGAGGCGTTCGAGGACTACCGGCTGGGGGCCGCCGAGCTGTCGGGCCCCATGCTGAAGGTGGTCCGGGCCTGGCTGGCGGGCGAACCGGTGGACCGGGAGGGGAGCGGGCTCGGCCTGCGCGAGTGGCGCGAGCTGCACGCGCTCCTCGGGCGCGAGCTGCCGCCCGCCTAGCGGCGGCCTTCAGTCGAAGCTGATCTCCGGCATCGCAGCGGTGTCGGCCTCCTGCAGGACCGCGGCGATCCGCTCGGCCACCTCGACGAAGGCGCGGGCCTCGGCGCTCTCGGGCGCGGTGGCCACGATCGGCTGGCCCTGGTCGGACGTTTCCCGGATCCTGAGGTGGAGCGGGATGCCGCCCAGGAACGGGACCTGCATGGCGGCTGCCGCCTGCTCGGCGCCGCCGTGGGCGAAGATCTCGGTGCGCGCGCCGCATTTCGGGCAGGCGAACCAGCTCATGTTCTCGATGAATCCCAGGACCGGGACGTCGACCCGGCGAAACATGTTCAGCCCCTTGCGGGCATCGATGAGCGCGATGTCCTGCGGCGTGGAGACGATCACGGCGCCGCGGAGCGGCACGCGCTGCGACATGGTGAGCTGCACGTCCCCCGTGCCGGGCGGCATGTCGACCAGCAGGACGTCGAGCTCGCCCCACTCCACGTCCCGGAGCAGCTGTTCCAGCGCTCCCTGGACCATGGGCCCCCGCCAGATCATGGGACGCTCCTCGTCCACCATGAAGCCGATCGACATGACCTTGATCCCGTACCCGGCCATCGGCCGGATGCGGCGGTCGTCGATCGCATGCGGCCGACCGGAAATCCCCATCAGGCGGGGCTGGGAAGGGCCGTAGATATCGGCATCCAGGATGCCGACCTCCAGCCCCTGGCGGCGCATGGCCAGGGCCAGGTTGGCGGTGACGGTCGACTTGCCGACGCCGCCCTTGCCGCTGGCGACGGCAATGATCGAGCGGACGCCCGGCAGGGAGATGGCGTGCGCGCCGGCGCCCGGCCCCGCCGGCGCCTGCGGCCGCCGTTCGGCGGTCAGCACCGCGCTCACCGACGCCACCCCGGGGAGCGACAGGACCGCCTGCTCGCAGGCGCGGCGCACGACCTCCAGCGCCTTGGCCCGTGCCGGCTCGGCCTCCAGGGCGAAGGCGACGTTGCCGTCCCGGATGGCGATCTCCTGCACCATTCCGAGACTGATGACGTCCTGGTTGCGGGCGGGGTCCTTGACGCCGGTCAGGGCGGAGCGCACGTCGGCTTCGGTAATGGTCGGCACGGGCACCTTCCGCTTGGCCGCAGGGGGGCGCATGGCCGGCGGCCGCGACGGCAACGAGCCTGCTGGCAGGCAGTCTAGTAGATTTGGCACGCCGCCCGCCGGCGCGCCGGCTGCCGGCCGATCCGAGCCTTGCTTCAGGCGGTGGGGAAGCCCGGATAGCAGGCGCTGTGGTCGCCGGCGTGGTTGGCGAAGCCCGGACGCGTGAGGATTCCCCGGGGAGGCACGTAACTCCGGATCTCGCGACGCGGCCGCCGGCTCCGCCACGTCAGGTTGAATGCGGCGTTGTTCGGAAAGAAGCACATTTCCGAGTACGGCAGCCGGTCGTGGATGAACCATGCCAGCGGCCGCCAGTCGCCGGTGGCCCGGTATGCCGCCGAGTCGATGAACCACGGGATCACGACGCAGGCCGTGGCACCGATGCACCCGTCCGCATCGCGGTGGTCCCAGATGTGCTTCGCGTGGGTCCTGGCATTGCGGGCGCAGCTCAGCCCGTGCCGGTTGCCGTACCGGTTGACCGCCGCGCTCCGGAAGGCGGAGCGAACCGTGACGTGTCCGAAGATCGCCCGAAGCGGCTCCAGAAGGTGCTCGCAGAGCCCCCTGCCTGCCTCGATCGCGAGTTCGGGCGCGTTCGGAATGTTGGGGATGCCGTGGACCGCGGAGACCTCCGAGTACAGGAAGTCACGCATGAAGAAGTGCTTGGACAGCCGGACGCGGCCGAAGTGCTCCAGGGTCCGGACGATGTTCCTCTGCAGGGCAGGGGAGTCGGCGTCCGCCTGCCGGTCGGCGAAACGCTTCAGCGCCCCGAATCGGTTCTGCTGCATCCTTGTGCTCCCTTCCCGGGCCCCGGCCGCCTGCCGTCGACCGGCGCGCCGCGAGTTCACGGATGGAGACGGCGCAGGTGCTTGCGGGCCCGCGCCGCCACCGATTTCCGCCGGTCGGCTGACAGGCGTTCGAGGTGCGGCCGCAGCCACCGCCGCAGGCTCGGGTCTTCCGACGCCCAGCGGGACAGGGTCTCCACGGTTGCATTGAGCACGATCCAGTCGTCATGCGCAGACAGGTTGCGTTGCATGATCGAGCGGGCGCCCGCGCGCTGGGCGGAATCCATGTCGGGGGCCAGCCGGTCGAAGAGCTGGGCGAGAGTCCACTGCGCGGAAGCCTGGTCGAGCTCGCCGATCTCGTTGATCAGCCGGTCGATGTAGGGAACCAGGAGGTCGTGGCGTTCTGCCTCCACGCGCTTGAGCGCGTTCGAGGTGCGCAGCCGGACCACGGGGTCGGCGGCGGCGTAGCACACGAAGAGTTCGGCGAATCGGGCCGGGCGGGCCAGGACGGACGCCACGACTTCCAGGGTCCGCCCGAGTGAGTTCGGGTGGCCGCCCGCCAGCATGTCCTCGAAGCGCTCGCCCATGATGCGGTTCGCCGTCCGGCGGCTGCGGGGCGGTGGGGGCGCGGGCGAACTAGGACGGGAACGGCCGTCTCGGTCCGTGCCCCGGCCCTCGGTCCAGATGCCCAGGCGGCACCGGCGCTACTGGCAGGCCAAGCATTCCTCGTAGTCGACCGGTTCCTCGGAAGCCGCGGCAACCTCGGGTATGGCTTCCTGGTCGGAGCGCTGCAGCGACATGGAGCGCAGGTAGTAGAGGCTCTTCACGCCGCGCTTCCACGCCTGGAAATGCAGGTGGTGGAGGTCCCGCTTGTGGACGTTGGCGGGCAGGAACAGGTTCAGCGACTGCGACTGGCAGATGTAGGGTGCCCGGTCAGCCGCCAGTTCGACCACCCACCGCTGGTCGATCTCGAAAGCGGTGCGGAACACCGCCTTTTCGTCATCGTCGAGGAAGTCCAGATGCTGGACGGAGCCCTGGCGGGTCGTGATCGACGACCACACGTCGTCGGTGTCGCGCCCCTTCTCCTCGAGCAGCTTCTGGAGGTAGACGTTTCGCACCGGGAACGCGCCCGAGAGGGTCTTGTGCAGGAAGGCGTTCGCCGCGAAGGGCTCGATGCCCGGCGACGTGCCGCCGCAGATGATGGAGATCGAAGCGGTCGGCGCGATCGCGAGCTTGTTCGAGAACCGCTCCATGGCGCCGGCATCCCGGGCGTCGGGGCAGGGACCCTTTTCCTGGGCGAGGATGCGCGATGCCGCGTCGGCGCGGGCCCGGAGATCCCGGAAGATCTTCCGGTTCCAGGCCTTGGCCGCGGCGGACTCGAACGGCAGTCCGTGGGCCTGCAGGAACGAGTGGAATCCCATCACCCCAAGCCCCACGCTGCGTTCCCGCTCCGACGCGTACCGGGCGTTGGCCATGGATTCGGGCGCGTTCTGGATAAAGCCCTCGAGCACGTTGTCCAGGAACCGCATGACATCCTCGATGAAGAGCGGGTCGTCCTTCCACTCGTCGTAGCGCTCGAGGTTGACCGATGACAGGCAGCAGGTCGCGGTGCGCTCGCGCTCGAAGTGATCCGGGCCGGTCGGCAGCGTGATTTCCGAACAGAGGTTCGAGGTGCGGACATTGAGGCCCAGGAAGCGGTGATGCTCCGGGACAGCGCGGTTCACGTGGTCGATGAACAGCAGGTAGGGCTCGCCGGTCTCCACGCGCGCGGTCAGGATGCGGACCCAGAGCGCCCGGGCGGACACGTGCCGGCGGGCCTGCTGGTCACGCGGGCTGACCAGCTCCCATTCGCCGTCCGCCTCGACGGCGCGCATGAAGGCGTCGGGAATCACGACCCCGTGGTGCAGGTTCGGCGCCTTGCGGTGCGGGTCGCCGCCGGTGGGACGCCGGATCTCGACGAATTCCTCGATCTCCGGATGGCTGACCGGCAGGTAGACGGCGGCGCTGCCCCGGCGCAGGCTTCCCTGGCTGATCGCCAGGGTCAGGGAGTCCATGACCCGGATGAATGGAATGATGCCGGACGTCTGGCCGTTCTGACCGACCTGCTCGCCGATGGAACGCAGGTTGCCCCAGTAGCTGCCGATCCCGCCGCCGCGCGCGGCGAGCCAGACATTCTCGTTCCAAAGATCGACGATTCCCTCGAGGCTGTCGCTCGCCTCGTTCAGGAAGCAGGAGATCGGGAGGCCGCGTGACGTGCCGCCGTTGGAGAGCACCGGGGTCGACGGCATGAACCAGAGATTGGAAATGTAGTCGTACAGGCGCTGGGCGTGTCCGTCGTCATCGGCGAACGTGCTCGCGACGCGGGCAAACATGGTCTGGATCGTTTCGTTCGGCAGCGTGTACCGATCCCGGAGGACCGATTTGCCGAATTCCGTGAGGTGCGTGTCGCGGTCGTCGCGCGGAGAGACCCGCCTTCCGCCAGGGACCTGAATCGCATCCTGGTCTCGACCGAAAAGCTTGTCGGGCAGCACCGCTGCAGGAGGCACACGCTCTTCGATCATCCCATCCATGTTGCTGCTTTACCCCAATATTTGCGACTAGAAGGAACGAACCTCACCCGACGGACGAGAATCAAGATATTGAACCCGGATCCTACATGAGTGGAACATGCGGTGCTTGTGACTCTCCCGGACAGGACATCCTCGACGTTCAACCCGGACGAGCGGCACCCGTGCATCCGAACAAATGGTCACGGTACCGTACCACAGTTTGGTGGCCCTGAAAACATCAAATCGGCGCCTGCGCGAAGCCGGATATAAGGCTCTGTTTGGAAGCAGTTTGCCGCGAGGCCGGGTGTCCGGACCGGCTCCGGAGGTTGGCGCTGCCACCATGGATGCCCGCGTGCCAGGAAATCCGATCCGTACCTGCACACCGCTTGACGCGTTCCGGCTCCGGCCGTCGCGCGGGGCCATTCGACACCGTGTCCGGCCACCGGCGCGCGGGCGGTCCCGGGCCCGGACCGCGGCCAGACGACATGCCGGGCGGGGCGGATGGCATGCCTGTGGCTTCGACCCTAAGTTGCATCCAGCGGCCATGCGCCGCCCGAAGATCGGGATCATGGCCGTGCTGGCATGCCGCCCCCTTGCAAATTGGCGGGTCTCGGCTACAAACGAGCCCGGCCCGCACGAACCGGCGTTGGCCTAGGACCCTTCCCAGTCGTATGTCGAATCCAGCTGCTCCAGCGGCGGCTTCGAGCCGCCGCGATTTCCTGAATATTGCCTCCGGCGCGTTCGGCACCGTTGCCGCCGGGTGCGCCACCTGGCCGCTCATCGACCAGATGAATCCGTCTGCCGACGTGCAGGCGCTGGCCACGGTCGACATCGACCTTGCCGACCTCGAGCCGGGCCACAGCCGCACCGTGCTGTGGCGCGGGGCTCCCGTGTTCGTGCGCCATCGAACGTCCGAGGAGATTGAGCAGGCCGCGGCGGACGACGCCGCCGACCTCCCTGATCCGGCGACCGACGCCAGCCGGGTGGAGGACCCCCGCTTCCTGGTGCTGGTCGGGGTGTGCACCCATCTCGGATGCATCCCGATCGGCGGGGGACAGGGCGAGTATCAGGGCTGGTTCTGCCCCTGCCACGGTTCGCACTACGACACGTCGGGCCGAATCCGCAAGGGACCGGCACCGAAGAACCTGGCGGTGCCGCCGTACCGCTTCGTTGACGACACCACGATCAGGGTCGGCTAGGCGCCATGTGGAGTACCGGTCTCGTGACGCGGGTGGTGCGCTGGATCGACTACCGCCTGCCGCTGTTCTCGGCGGCGCGGCATTCGCTGATCGAGTACCGCACCCCCCGCAACCTGAACGCGTTCTGGAACTTCGGCTCCCTCGCCGGGTTCTTCCTGGTGGTGCAGATCGTTACCGGTGTCGTGCTGGCCATGCACTACACGCCGCACGTCGACCATGCCTTCGACAGCGTGCAGCACATCATGCGGGACGTGAACTACGGCTGGCTGATCCGG
Organism: Alphaproteobacteria bacterium; assembly: GCA_022824395.1. Taxonomy (GTDB): domain Bacteria; phylum Pseudomonadota; class Alphaproteobacteria; order TMED109; family TMED109; genus VXPW01. The sequence goes on along the minus strand of JAJDZX010000040.1, from coordinate 69,115 downwards.
TCCGTGCACGCCAACGGCGCCTCGTTTTTCTTCATCTGCGTGTACATCCACATCTTCCGGGGCCTGTACTACGGCTCCTACAAGGAACCCAGGGAACTGCTGTGGTGGCTGGGCATCATCATCCTGATCGTGATGATGATGAGCGCGTTCATGGGGTACGTGCTGCCCTGGGGCCAGATGAGCTTCTGGGGCGCCACGGTCATCACCAACCTGTTCTCGGCGATTCCCGGCATCGGACCGGCCATCGTCGAATGGCTGTGGGGCGGCTTCTCGGTCGACAACCCGACCCTCAACCGGTTCTTCGCGCTGCACTACCTGATGCCGTTCGTCATCGTGGCGCTGGTCTTCCTCCACATCGTCGCGCTGCACCGGCACGGCTCGAACAACCCGCTGGGCGTCAACCCCGGGGCGCCCAAGGACACCATTCCCTTCCACCCGTACTACACCGTGAAGGACCTCGTCGGGCTGGGCATGGCCCTCGTCTTCTTCGCCGGCGTGGTGTTCTACGCCCCCGACAGCCTGGGTCATCCGGACAACTACATCCCGGCCGACCCGCTCCTGACGCCGCCGCACATCGTGCCGGAGTGGTACTTCCTGCCGTTCTACGCCATTCTGCGGGCCATCCCGCACAAGCTGGGCGGTGTGATCGCGATGTTCGGCGCGATCCTGATCCTGTTCGCGCTCCCCTGGCTGGACAGCTCGAAGGTCCGGAGCGCCGCGTTCCGGCCGGTGTACCGCTGGTTGTTCTGGCTGTTTGCCGCGGACACGCTGCTGCTCGGCTGGATCGGGGCGAAGCCGCCGGAAGGCATCTACATCACGATCGGCAGAATCGCGACGTTCTACTACTTCGCGCACTTCCTGGTGCTGATCCCGGTGGTCGGGCGGATCGAGCGCTCGCGACAGCTGCCCGAGAGTATCTACGGCCACCAGCACGGGAGCCGGGATCCATGACGCGATGGCAGGTGCTGGTCGCCGCCGCCCTGTTCGCGGCTCTGTCGGTTGCGCCGGCTGCCCACGCGGCCACCGACGGGCCCGCACCGCCGTCGGTCGAGTTCTCGTTCGACGGCCCGTTCGGCCGGCTCGACCGCGCCGCCGCTATTCGCGGGTTCGAGGTGTACCGGAGCGTCTGCGCCGTCTGCCACGGGCTTCGGTTCATGGCGTGGCGCAACCTGGCGGACCTGGGCTTCGCCGAGGACGATATCCGCCGGCTGGCCGCGGATACGCTGGTTCTGGACGGGCCGGACGACACGGGCGAGATGTTCGAACGCGCGGGCCGTCCGTCCGACCCCCTGATCCCAGAACCCTTTCCGAACGCGAAGGCCGCTGCCGCGGCCAACAACGGGGTGGCGCCGCCCGACCTCTCGCTCAAGGTCCTGGAGCGCGGGGCTCCGTACGTCTACGGCATCCTCATCGGCTACGAGGATCCGCCCGAGGGCGTCGACACGGGAGCCTCCTACTACAACGCGTACTTTCCGGGCTCGGTGATCGCCATGCCGCAGCCGCTCTGGGGCGAGGACGTCACGTACGCGGACGGCACCGAGGCCACCATCGAGCAGGAGGCGCACGATGTGGCGACCTTCCTGGCCTGGGCGGCCGACCCGAGCGCCGACGAGCGGAAACGCATGGGTCTTCGCGTGCTGGTCTTCCTGCTGGTGATGACCGGCGTGTTCTACGCTACCTACAGGCGCACCTGGACGCCGGTGAAGCGCGGCGACGACGACCTCTGATCGAGGCGGTCAGCCCCGCAGGACCCGCCCGGCCACCGCGTCGAGTTTCGCCGCGAGATCCGGGTCGCGCGCCTCCGGCGGCGTGATGATGGCCGCGTCGAGGGCCCGGTAGGCGGGATCGGAACCGTCCCAGCCGGTGTCCGCAACGGTCTTCGCGAACGCTTCGACGAGCGTCCGGGCGCGGGCGGCGTTATCCAGCAGCACGCCCACGACCTGTTCGACCGTGACGGCCTCGTGGTCCGGATGCCAGCAGTCGTAGTCGGTCATCATCGCGACGCTGGCGTAGGCGATCTCGGCCTCGCGCGCCAGCTTCGCCTCGGGCATGTTGGTCATCCCGATCACGTCGCAGCCCCAGGACCGGTAGAGGTCCGATTCCGCGCGGGTCGAGAACTGCGGACCTTCCATCGCCAGGTAGGTACCGCCGTTGACTGCAGGGATGCCGGCCGCTCCGGACGCCTCGGCGAGCAGGCCGCGGAGGCGGTCCGAGGTGGGGTGCGCCATGGAGACGTGGGCCACGAGACCCGGACCGAAGAAACTCTTCACGCGCGCGAAGGTGCGGTCGATGAACTGGTCGACCAGCACGAACGTGCCCGGCGGCAGGTTCTCCCGGAGGCTGCCGGCCGCCGAGAGGGAGATGATGTCGGTGACGCCGGTCCGCTTCAGCGCATCAACGTTCGCCCGGAAATTGAGGCTGCTGGGCGGGATGCGATGGCCGCGGCCGTGGCGCGGCAGGAAACGGAACTCCAGTCCGTGTAGCTGACCGTGCAGGATCTCATCGGACGGTGCCCCGAAGGGCGTGCCGACGGACTTCCAGCTCGGCGACTCCAGCGAGTCGAGCTCGTAGATGCCGCTCCCGCCAAGGATCCCGAAAACAGGTTGTGCCACGGCTAGAAGTCGGCCACGGAGAGCAACTCGACCTCGAAGATCAGCGTCGCGTTCGGAGGGATCACCCCGCGCCCCGCGCCACGTTCCCCGTAGGCCATGTCGGGCGGGATCACGAGGCACCGTTGTCCGCCGACGCGCATGCCGACGACGCCGGCGTCCCAGCCGGGAATGACGGAACCTTCGCCGAGCGGGAAGTTGAAGGGCTGCTGACGGCTCCACGAACTGTCGAACTGCTGCCCCCGCGCCAGGCAGGGGTCGCCGGTTGCGGCCGCGGGGTCGAACAGCCATCCCGTGTAGTGCACGCTCACCTCCCGGCCCGCCTCGGCGATTTGTCCGTCGCCGGCCTGCAGGTCGACGACGACGAGTTCCGCAGGCGGTTCGATGGCGTGGGCGAACCAGGGCGCCAGGATCATGGCGGCGACAACGGCGGCCCGCGTCATTGCACTTCTTCCCGGGCCACGTGCCGGGCAAGGAATGCGAGGGTGCGCGCATTGGCGGCTTCGGCCGAGGCGGGGTGGTAGCTGCCGCGCGCGGTGCACGCGAAACCGTGATCGCCCTCATACACGTGGATGTCGGCGTCGGTGGCGAAGGCGCGGATATTCTCGACGTCCGACGGCGGGATGGACGCGTCGCGGTCGCCGAAATGCATCTGCACGGGGACCCTTGCCGGACGGTCGAGCAAGGCCGCGATCTGTCCGCCGTAGTAGCAGACCGCCGCCTCCATGCCGTAGCCCCGGCAGGCACTGAGCCACGACAGCGAGCCCCCGTAGCAGAAGCCGATCACGCCGACCCGGTGGTCGATCAGCAGGGTGGCCACGCACGTCTGGATGTCCATGACGGGGAGGTCCCAGCCCGCCTCGGTCTTGAGTTCCCGACCGCGCGCGACGTCGGAGGCCTCGTAGCCGAGCTCGATGCCCGGCTCGATCCGGTGGAAGAGATCCGGGGCGTAGCACACGTAGCCGGCTTCGGCGAACTGGTCGGCGACGCTGCGGACGTACGGGTTGACGCCGAAGATTTCCTGGATGACCACCAGCGAGCCGCGTCGGATCCCGGCCGGCTCGGCGAGGTAGACGGGAAGGCTGGTGTCATCGGCGGCGCGAACCGCGATCATGGATCCCATGGAGGTTGCATCCGATGTGGGCTGGGGGCTGGCGGCGATCCCGCGGGAGCGGGCAGGGCGCTTTGTAGCCCGGCCGGGGCCGGGTTTCCAGAGGCCCGCGTCCGCATAGGTCTCCGCCCGGACGCGGTGCGCCGGGCCGCAGGCGTTGCACGGGGCGCTGCCCAGGCCATCTGCCTGCACAAATGACAGGCACTGGTGAAGCAATGGGCAGATGACAAGAGATAGTGATCAATATTCGTGCGAATAGTAAGCATTTGTGCAAGCTGCCTTCAGGCAGCCGGCGCCCGCCCTCCCAGCGCATTGGCATGAAACTTGCTTTCTGCAGGGCGTGGTGCAGTCCGCGAAGCGGCCCCGGACACGGGTGGGTGCGCACCAGACTTGACGGAGAATTCCCATGGTTCGAAACCAGCGTTACGTGGTCTTCGCAGGCTTGTTGGCCGCGTCGACCGCCCTGACCGGCGCGGCGCAGGCCGACACGATCAAGGTCGGCGTCCTGCATTCCCTCTCGGGCACGATGGCCATCAGCGAAACCACGCTGAAGGACACGATGCTGATGCTCGTCGAGGAGCAGAACAGCAAGGGCGGCTTGCTCGGCAAGATGCTCGAGCCCGTCGTGGTCGACCCCGCGTCGAACTGGCCCCTGTTCGCCGAGAAGGCGCGTGAGCTGATCGAGCAGCATGAGGTCGCCGTCATCTTCGGCAACTGGACGTCGGTCTCGCGGAAGTCGGTCCTGCCCGTGATCGAGGAACTCAACGGGCTGCTGTTCTACCCCGTCCAGTACGAAGGGGAAGAGAGTTCGCGGAACGTGTTCTACACCGGCGCCGCCCCGAACCAGCAGGCCATTCCCGCGGTCGACTACCTCCTCAGCGAGGACGGCGGCGGCGCCGAGCGGATCGTGCTGCTGGGCACCGACTACGTGTACCCGCGCACGACCAACAAGATCCTCCGCGCCTACCTGAATGCCAACGGGATTGCGGACGCGGACATCCTCGAGAACTACACCCCGTTCGGACACGCCGACTGGCAGACGATCGTGGCGGACGTCAAGAAGTTCGCCTCCGAGGGCAAGCGGACAGCGGTGGTCTCGACCATCAACGGCGACGCCAACGTTCCCTTCTACAAGGAGCTGGCCAACCAGGGAATCATGGCGGAGGACATCCCGGTCGTCGCCTTCTCGGTCGGCGAGGAGGAGCTGGCCGGCCTCGACACCGAGCCGCTCGTCGGCCACCTCGCGGCGTGGAACTACTTCATGAGCGTCGAGACCGACGAGAACGAAACCTTCATCGAGAAGTGGCACGCGTTCATTGGTGACGAGGACCGCGTGACGAACGACCCCATGGAAGCGCACTACATCGGCTTCAACATGTGGGTGCAGGCGGTGCAGCAGGCCGGCACGGTCGAGGTCGATGCCGTCCGGCAGGCCATGTACGGCCAGACCTTCAGGAACCTGTCCGGCGGCGTCGCCGTAATGAACACCAACCACCACCTGTCGAAGCCGGTGCTCATCGGCGAAATCCAGTCCGACGGCCAGTTCGAGACGGTCTGGGAAACCGAGGGCGTGGTCAAGGGTGACGCCTGGTCGGACTTCATTCCCGAGAGCGCGAAGCTGACCGCCGACTGGACCTTCCCGTGGGTCTGCGGCAACTGCGAGGCTCCGAAGTTCGGCGACACCGTCGACATGTAGGCTGCGCACCCGGTCCGGGGCGGCGGGGGCCTCCCTGCCGCCCTGACCGGGACGGGCGCAATTGTTCTCTGCCCTCTCGCGCCGGCCGCTGGCCGGCGTCCAACGTCCGGACACCTGCCGCCATGCCGACACGCGGTTTCGCCCTGCCGTCCCCGGCTGCCCTGCTGTCGGGCATCGCGTTCCTCGCGGCCGTTGCCGGCGGCGCGCCGGCGGGCCAGGCGGCCACGCTGGAGGAAGCGCTCCAGGGATTGGCGGCCGAGAGCTACAAGGAGCGCGCGGTCGGCGTCGAGGTGCTCGCCGCGACCGGACACCCGAGGGCCATCCCGGTTCTCGAGGCCATGGCGAAGGGCCAGCTGTTCGTCCGCAAGGCCGACGGCTCCATCGTCATCGGCGACAAGACCGGCAAGGTGTACGCGCTGACCGACGCCGCCGACGGCACGGCGGTCGGCGATGCCAAGAAGAAAGAACTCAAGAAGGTCAAGGTCAACAATCGCCTGCGAGGCGTGATCAGGGCCGCGCTCGGGGGCCTGACGCTGCTCTCCAGCGATCCGCGCCAGCGCGCGCAGGCGGCGGCGGCGGTGTTCGCGGCCCGGGACGCGGGCGCGCTCGAGACGGTGGAGCAGGCGATCGCCCGGGAAGAGGACGCGGGCCTGCTCGATCAGCTGACGCTCGCCAAGGCGGCCATCGAGAGCAATCCGGAATTCCCGCCGGACGTCCGGCTGGCGGCCGTGGCACGCCTCGCCGATTCGGCGCTCCCGGAAGTCCGGTCGCTGCTCGCGAGCCTCAGCCAGGAAGGCGAAGCGGACGCCGAGGTGCGGGCGGCGGCGGCGACGGCGCTGGAGGCCGTCGAGCGCGATCTTGCCTTCTGGAACCTGCTGGGCGCGATCTTCCAGGGCCTCAGCCTGGGTTCGGTCCTGCTGCTGGCCGCGGTGGGGCTCGCCATCACCTTCGGGGTGATGGGCGTGATCAACATGGCTCACGGCGAGCTGGTGATGCTTGGCGCCTACACGACCTTCGTGGTCCAGGACATCTTCCGCGACCTCGCCCCGGGCGGTCTCGACTATTCCCTGGCGGTGGCCGTGCCGGCCGCCTTCCTGGTGGCGGGCGCCGCCGGGGTCGCGATCGAGCGCGGCGTCATCCGCTGGCTCTACGGGCGGCCGTTCGAGACCCTGCTCGCCACCTGGGGGCTGAGCCTGATCCTGCAGCAGCTGGTCCGGACGGTATTCGGCCCCACCAACCGCGAGGTCTCGAGTCCCTCGTGGCTGAGCGGGGCGTTCGAGACCGCGACGGGCCTGGTGCTGCCCTACAACCGGGTCGCCATCATCGTCTTCAGCCTGCTGGTGGTCGGGGCCATCGCGCTGGTCCTGCGCCGGACCGCGCTCGGGCTGTACATGCGCGCGGTCACCCAGAACCGGTCGATGGCGTCGTCCATGGGCATCCGGACCGGCTGGGTGGATGCGGCCACCTTCGGGCTGGGTGCGGGCATCGCCGGGGTGGCCGGGGTCGCGCTCAGCCAGATCGACAACGTGAGCCCCAACCTCGGACAGGCCTACATCGTGGACAGTTTCATGGTGGTGGTCTTCGGCGGGGTCGGCAACCTCTGGGGGACGCTGGTCGGCGCCATGAGCCTCGGGGTCATCAACAAGTTCCTGGAGCCGTTTGCCGGCGCGGTGCTCGCCAAGATCCTGGTGTTGGTGGCCATCATCCTGTTCATCCAGAAGCGACCGCGCGGCCTGTTCGCCCTCAAGGGCCGGGCCGTGGAGAGCTGAGCCGTGCCGGTCAGGTCGGTGCTCGTGGACCTTCTCGCCGGCAACCGGGGCGGCCAGATCCTGCTGGCCGTGCTGCTCGCGGCGGCCGTGGCGGTGCCGGTCTCGAACCTGCTGCTGCCCGCGGATTCCGCCCTGCACGTGCCCACGTATGTCGTCAGCCTGATGGGCAAGTACCTGACGTTTGCGCTGCTGGCCCTGAGCGTCGACCTGATCTGGGGCTACGCCGGCGTGCTCAGCCTCGGCCACGGCGCGTTCTTCGCGCTCGGCGGCTACGCCATGGGCATGTACATGATGCGCCAGATCGGGGAGCGGGGGGTGTACGGACACCCGGTCCTGCCGGATTTCATGGTGTTCCTCGACTGGCAGGAACTGCCGTGGTACTGGCACGGCTTCGACTGGTTCCCGTTCGCGCTGGTGATGGCCCTGCTGGTACCGGGGGCGCTGGCGCTGGTCTTCGGCTGGTTCGCGTTCCGCTCGCGGGTGACCGGCGTCTACCTCTCGATCATCACCCAGGCCATGACGTTCGCGCTGATGCTCGCGTTCTTCCGCAACGACATGGGTTTCGGCGGCAACAACGGGCTCACCGACTTCAAGGACCTGCTGGGCTTCAGCCTGCAGGCCGACAGCACGCGCGTCGCGCTCTTCTGCGCGAGCGCCGTGGCGGTCGCGGCCGCGTACCTGCTGTGCCGCTTCGTCGTCCGCAGCCGGGCCGGCAGGGTGCTGGTCGCCGTGCGCGATGCCGAAGCCCGCGTCCGGTTCCTCGGCTACCGGGTCGAGCACTACAAGCTCTTCGTCTTCGTGCTCTCGGCCATGCTGGCCGGGCTGGCGGGGGCGCTCTACGTGCCGCAGGTCGGCATCATCAACCCGTCCGAGTTCGCGCCGGCGGCGTCGATCGAGATCGTGGTCTGGGTCGCGGTCGGCGGGCGGGGCTCCCTGTACGGCGCCGTGCTCGGCGCGATCCTCGTCAACTACGCGAAGACGGTCTTCACCGGCGTCCTGCCCGACATGTGGCTGTTCGTCCTGGGGGGGCTGTTCATCGCCGTGACCCTGTTCCTGCCGAAGGGAATCGTCGGGACGGTGCCGGTCTTCAACCGCGCGGGGGCGCGGCGCTGGCCGCGCCGGCGGCGGTCCCCCGAGCCGGCCCCGTGAGCACGGGTTCCGTCCAGGCCCGGCCGGAGCTGCACGACACCATCCTGTACCTGGACGGGGTGTCGGTGTCCTTCGACGGTTTCAAGGCGCTGGACGATCTCAGCTTCTACGTGGAGGTGGGCGAGCTCCGGGCCGTCATCGGCCCGAACGGAGCGGGGAAGACGACCATGATGGACGTGGTCACGGGCAAGACCCGCCCGGACCGCGGCCGCGTGGAGTTCAACGGCGGCACCGACCTCACGCAGCTGGACGAGGCGGCGATCGCCAACCTCGGAATCGGCCGGAAGTTCCAGAAGCCCACCGTGTTCGAGGAACACACCGTCTTCGACAACCTCGAGCTGGCCCTCGCGGGCAACCGCAGCGTGTTCGGGAGCCTCTTCGCCCGCCTCCGGGCCGGTGCACGCGAGCGGATCGAGCAGGTGCTCGAGATCACGGCCCTGGCCTCCCACCGGACACGCCGCGCGGGCGACCTGTCTCACGGCCAGAAGCAATGGCTCGAGATCGGCATGCTGCTCATGCAGGACCCCGAGCTGCTGCTCGTCGACGAGCCGGCGGCCGGCATGACCGACGAGGAGACCGAGCAGACCGCGGCGCTGCTGACCCGCATCGCGGGCACGCGGTCGGTGGTCGTGGTGGAGCACGACATGGCGTTCGTGCGGGGGCTGGACTGCCGGGTCACCGTGCTGCACGAGGGCGCGGTCCTGGCCGAGGGGACCCTCGATGCCGTGCAGAACGATGCGCGGGTCGTCGAGGTGTACCTGGGGCGCTAGCCATGCTGCGGGTCGAAGCCATCGATCTCCACTACGGGGCGAGCCAGGCGTTGCGCCGGGTCAGCCTGGGCGCGGCGCCGGGCCGGGTCACCTGCGTGATGGGGCGGAACGGCGTGGGCAAGACCACGCTGCTCCGGGCCATCGTCGGCCAGCAGATGGTGAGCGCCGGGCGCATCGTGTGGGAGGACGCCGACATCACGTCGCTGGCCGCGTATCAGCGCGCGGCGCGCGGGATCGCCTACGTGCCCCAGGGGCGGGAGATCTTCCCGCTGCTCAGCGTCCGCGAGAACCTCTACACCGGGTACGCCTCGCTGCCCCGGCCGACCCGCACGCTCCCGGACGAGATCTTCCACCTCTTCCCCGTCCTGCGGGACATGCTCGGCCGCCGCGGCGGCGACCTGTCGGGCGGCCAGCAGCAGCAGCTGGCGATCGCCCGCGCGCTGGTGATGCGGCCCCGGCTGCTCGTGCTCGACGAGCCGACGGAGGGCATCCAGCCATCGATCATCAAGGACATCGAGCGGGTGATCCGGACGCTGGCGGCGCGCGGCGACATGGCCATCCTCCTGGTCGAGCAGTACTTCGAATTCGCGCGCGACCTGGCCGACGACTTCATCGTGATGGAGCGCGGGGAAGTGGTGCTGTCGGGCACGTCCGAAGACATGGTGGAGGACGATGTCCGCCGACGCCTCACCGTCTGACCCGCCGCGGCCCGGCCCCGGCGTCCACGGCGTGGCCGAGGTCGCCTTCGCAGGTGCCGGCCCGGCGTCACTGCGCCACCTGTACCAGCGGGACCCGATGCGCGTCCTGTTCCCGGCCCAGCCCGCCGGCGAACCGCCGCTGGCGGCGCTCGTGACCACGTCGGGCGGCCTCGTCGGCGGCGACCGGATCGACGTCGCGGTGTCCGTCGACGACGGGGCGGCCGCGGTCGTGGCCGCGCAGGCGGCGGAGAAGGTGTACCGCTCGCGCGGCGCGGACTGCCGGATCGACGTCCGCCTGCAGGCCGCCGCGGGGACGTGGCTCGAGTGGCTGCCCCAGGAGACCATCCTGTTCGACCGGGCGCGGCTGCGACGGCGGGTCCGCATCGGCCTGGCGGCCGGGGCCCGCGTCCTGGCCGGCGAGTTTCTGGTGCTGGGACGGACCGCGTCGGGCGAGCGGATGACGCGGGGCCTGGTCCGGGAGGCCTGGGAGGTCCGCCGGAACGGCGACCTCGCCTGGGCGGACGCGCTCCATGTCGAGGACGATCTGCCGGCCGTCCTCGACCACCCGGCCGGCCTCGGCGGGGCCCGGGCCGTCGCCTGCGCCGTCTACGCTGCCGACGACGCCGGCGCCCGGCAGCCGCTGGCCCGGCAGCTGCTCGCCGACCTGCCGCCGGGCGTGCGGGCCGGGGCCACGGTCGTGAACGGTGTGCTGGTCGTACGCTGGCTCGCGGCACGCGGCGACGCCGTCCGGACCGCGTTCGCGGACTTCTGGGCCGGGTTCCGCGCCGAGGCCGCGGGCCTTGCCGCGGCCCTGCCCCGGCTCTGGCACGTCTGATCCAGGAGAACCTGCATGAACCTTTCACCGCGGGAAAAGGACAAGCTGCTCGTCGCGATGGCGGCCCTCGTGGCGCGCCGCCGGTTCGAGCGCGGCGTCCGGCTGAACTATCCCGAGGCGGTCGCCCTGATCACCGACTACATCGTCGAGGGGGCGCGGGACGGGGCGTCGGTCGCCGATCTGATGCGCGACGGCACCGGCGTCCTGCGCCGCGATCAGGTCATGGAAGGGGTGGCCGACATGATCCCCGAGATCCAGGTCGAGGCCACGTTCCCCGACGGCACGAAGCTGGTCACGGTGCACCAGCCCATCCGCTGAGCCAGGGAGACTGCCGATGATTCCCGGTGAGATCATTACCGCGCCCGGAACGCTGCTCCTCAACGCGGGGGCCGAGGCCGTCACGGTCACGGTGGCCAACACCGGCGACCGGCCCATCCAGGTCGGCTCGCACTACCACTTCTACGAGGTCAACACCGCCCTCGAGTTCGACCGCGCGGCCGCCCGGGGCCGGCGCCTCGACATTCCCGCCGGGACCGCGATGCGCTTCGAGCCGGGCCAGCAGCGCGAGGCCAGGCTGATCCCCTACGCCGGCGCCCGGGTGGTCCGGGGGTTCAACGCCCGGGTCCAGGGCCCGCTGGAGGACTGAGCCGTGCCATTTTCCATCGAACGGGCGGCGTACGCTGCCATGTACGGGCCGACCGTCGGCGACCGGGTGCGCCTGGCGGACACCGAGCTGTTTATCGAGGTCGAGGCCGACCGGACCGTGTACGGGGAGGAGGTCAAGTTCGGCGGCGGCAAGGTCATCCGCGACGGCATGGGCCAGGGATCGGCCGCCCGCGCGGACGGTGCGGTGGACACCGTGATCACCAACGCCCTCATCGTCGATCACTGGGGCGTCGTCAAGGCGGACGTCGGTCTCCGCGACGGGCGGATCGCGGCGATCGGCAAGGCCGGGAATCCGGACACGCAGCCGGGGGTGGACATCGTCATCGGCCCGGGCACCGAGGCGATCGCCGGCGAGGGCCGCATCCTGACCGCCGGCGGGATCGACGCCCACATCCACTGGATCTGCCCGCAGCAGGTGGACGACGCGCTCTACTCGGGCATCACCACGATGCTGGGCGGCGGCACCGGCCCCGCCGAAGGGACCAATGCGACGACGTGCACGCCGGGGCCGTGGCATCTCGCGCGCATGCTGGAGGCCGCGGAGGCGCTCCCCGTCAATCTCGGCTTCTACGGGAAGGGCAACGCCTCCGAACCCGCCGCCCTGGTCGAACAGGTGCGCGCCGGGGCCTGCGGCCTCAAGCTGCACGAGGACTGGGGGACGACGCCAGCGGCCATCGACACGTGCCTGTCCGTCGCCGACGAGTGGGATGTCGGCGTCGCCATCCACACCGACACCCTGAACGAATCGGGCTACCTCGAGACCACGACGGCCGCGTTCCGCGACCGCACGATCCACGCGTTCCACACGGAGGGGGCGGGCGGCGGTCATGCGCCGGACATCATCAGGCTCTGCGGCGAGCCCAACGTGCTGCCGTCGAGCACCAATCCCACCCGCCCGTTCACCGTGAACACGGTCGACGAGCACCTCGACATGCTGATGGTGTGCCATCACCTGGACCCGAACATCCCGGAGGACGTCGCGTTTGCCGAGAGCCGCATCCGGCGCGAGACCATCGCCGCCGAGGACATCCTGCACGACCTCGGGGCGTTCTCGATGATCGCGTCCGACAGCCAGGCCATGGGGCGCGTCGGGGAGGTCATCGTCCGAACCTGGCAGACCGCCGACAAGATGAAGCGGCAGCGCGGCCCGCTCCCGGAGGAACGCGGCGACAACGACAACTTCCGGGTCCGGCGATACGTCGCGAAGTACACGATCAACCCGGCCCGAACGCACGGCATCGACCGCGAGGTCGGCTCCGTCGAGGTGGGCAAGCTGGCCGACCTCGTGCTGTGGCAGCCGATGTTCTTCGGCGTCAAGCCCGATCTCGTGCTCAAGGGCGGGGCGATCGCCGCGGCGGCGATGGGCGATCCGAACGCGTCGATCCCCACGCCGCAGCCGGTGCATTACCGGCCCATGTTCGCCGCGCTTGGGCGGGCCCGGGCGGCGACGTCCGTGACCTTTGTCTCGCGGGCGGGGCTGGAGGGCGGACTGGGCGACCTCGCACTCGCGAAGCGGCTGGTGGCCGTGTCGGGAACCCGCGCGCTGACCAAGCAGGACATGGTGCTGAACGACCTCTGTCCGCGGATCGAAGTCGACCCGGAAACGTACGAGGTCCGCGCCGACGGAGCGCTGCTGACCTGCGACCCGGCGACCCGGCTGCCGATGGCCCAGCGCTACTTCCTCTTCTGAGCGGGCCGGCGGCGATGCGACACGCCATCTCGGTGCTGCGCCACGGCGCCTGGACGCCGCCGGTGGACGGGCCGACGGTGACCCTCGGGCACGACGACCGGCAGCGTCGCCGGGCCCGCTTGCGCGCCGATGATGGCGAGCCCCTGCTCCTCGACCTGGAGGCGCCGTCCCGGCTGCAGGACGGGGACGGGCTGGCCCTGGCGGACGGCGGGACCGTGCGGGTCCGGGCCGCCGATGAACCGGTGGTCGATCTCCGCTGCTCGTCGCCCGCCCACGCGGCGCGGGTCGCCTGGCACATCGGCAACCGCCATGCGTCGCTGCAGGTCCTCGCCGACGGCGCCCTCCGGATCCAGGACGACCACGTGCTGGCGGCCATGGCGGAGGGGCTGGGCGCGACCACAGAGCGGCGTCAAGCTCCGTTCTCGCCGGAGCCGGGCGCGTACGCGCACGCCGCCCCGCCGGCGCGGGCAGACCGCGACTAAGCCGCTGACATGGAAGCCGACCGCCGTATCGTGCGCCTGATGACCTGGCTCGGTCCGTCCTTCCCGGTCGGTGCCTACGCGTACTCGCACGGGATCGAGTACGCCGTCGAGGCCGGCCTGGTCCGCGACGGGGATACGCTGGCCACCTGGGTGCGCGGGATCCTCGGCTTCGGCTCCGCCCGGATCGATGCGGACCTGTACCGCGAGGCCTGGCAGGCCGTGCACGCCGGCGATGCCGACCGTCTGGCGGCCATCGCCGACCTGGGCCGCGCCCTGCGCGGCACCTGCGAACTCGCCGCCGAAAGCGCCGCCCAGGGCGGGGCCTTCCGGGACACCGTCGTGGCGGCATGGGACGGGGTGAACCCGACGGACGGGCGACCGGCGCCGGTGTATCCGGTCAGCGTCGCCGCCGCCGTCGCGCGCGAGGGCATCCCGCTCCGGGCCGGGCTTGCCGCCTACCTGCACGCGCTGGCCGCGAACCTGGTGTCGGCCGGGATCCGGCTGGTGCCGCTCGGCCAGGTCGCCGGCCAGCGCGTGCTGGCGGGTCTCGAAGACGATGTGCTCGCGGCCGCCGGCACCGCCCTCGCCCGCTCGCTCGACGATATCGGCTCGGCGGCGCTCGTCGTCGACTGGACATCCATGCAACACGAAACCCAGTACACGAGGTTGTTCCGATCATGACCACACCGTTCCGCGTCGGCATCGGCGGGCCCGTCGGCTCCGGCAAGACGGCCCTGTTGGATGGCCTGTGCAAGGCGATGCGCGACACCTACGACGTCGCGGCCATCACCAACGACATCTACACCCGCGAGGACGCGGAGTTCCTGACCCGTTCCGGCGCGCTCAGCCCGGAGCGGATCCAGGGCGTCGAGACAGGCGGCTGCCCCCACACCGCGATTCGCGAGGACGCCTCGATGAACCTGGCCGCGATCGCGGAGATGGAAGCGGTGTTCCCGGATCTTGACGTGGTGTTCGTGGAATCTGGCGGCGACAACCTGGCCGCGACCTTCTCGCCCGAACTCGCCGATCTCACGCTCTACGTGATCGATGTTTCGGCGGGCGACAAGATTCCGCGGAAGGGCGGGCCCGGAATCACCCGTTCGGACCTGCTGATCATCAACAAGACCGACCTCGCGCCGCTGGTCGGTGCGGATCTCGACGTGATGAGCCGGGATGCCAAGCGGATGCGCGGATCGCGGCCCTTCCTGTTCGCGCAGGTCAAGCATGGTGACGGCGTGCGGGCGGTGGCGGACTTCATCGTGGACGCCGGGGGGCTGGCGCTGGGGCGGTAGGCCGCGTTACCAGGGCAGCGGGTCGCCCTTCCAGTCGAGATAGACGCCGTTCCGCGAGGGATCGGCATCGGCGATGACCTGCCCGATCCCGCGGGCCGACGTCTCGGTGTCGATGGTCGCGGATGGACCGCCCATGTCGGTGCGCACCCAGCCCGGATGAACGGCCAGCACCGTGACGCCGTTCGGGCCGAGTTCCGCCGCCAGCGTGCGGGTGATGCTGTTGAGGGCCGCCTTGCTCGCCCGATAGATCGCCATGCCGCCCGAGGTGTTCCCCGCGTTCGACCCCATGAGGGAGGTCACGTTGACCACCAGGGCCCCGGGCGCCAGCCGGTCGGCGAGCAGGCGGGTCAGCAGGAGGGGCGCGACCGCGTTCACGCGAAACACCTCGTCGGCCATCCGGAAATCCGCCTCGGACAGGTTCTCCCGAAGCTTGCCGCCGGCAATACCGGCGTTGTTGACGAGGATGTCGATGGTGCCGTCGAAGCTTGTCGCGAACGAGTGGAGGGCGACGGGGCTGGCGACATCGAGCCCCCGGACGGTGACGCGATCGACGTCGGCCAGCCCGGTGACCGCGCCCGGTTTGCGGCAGAGGGCGAGCACGTCGTGCCCGCGCCCGGCGAGCTCGATGGCGAGCGCGCGCCCGATGCCGCGACTGGCGCCGGTAATCACAGTTCGGGGCATGGGTGAACCTCCAGCACGGGGTGGCGACCGCTCCGGGCCCGGCCGAATGGCGGCCGCCGCCTGCGGATGCGTTGCAGAGCGGGCCGACAAAGAATAGCGTTGAGCCATGCCGCCGACACCGCCCGAGCCATCGGACCAGTCTCACCTCGCCGGCCAGCTGTTGGTGGCCATGCCGTCGCTGACGGACCTGTTCTTCGAGCGCGCGGTCGTCTACCTCTGTTCACATGCGGCCGAAGGCGCGGTCGGGCTCGTCGTCAACCGTCCGGCGGATTCGCCGCGGTTCGACAAGGTCCTGGACGACCTGAACATCGAGGGCACGGAAGCCGCCGGGCAGGTGCAGATCCACATGGGTGGCCCGGTCGAGCTGAACCGCGGCTACGTGCTGCACACCGACGACCTGGAGTACGAGAATTCGCAGCGGGTCGGGGAATCGATCCTGCTGACGTCGAGCGTCGACGTGCTCCGGGAGATCGCCAACGGCCAGGGGCCGCGGCGGGCGCTGGTCCTGTTCGGGTATGCCGGCTGGGGACCCGGCCAGTTGGATCAGGAGATCATGCAGAACTCCTGGCTCAACGTGGCGGCGGACGAGGAACTGGTGTTTTCGCCGGATCACTCGGCGAAGTGGCAGCGGGCGATCGGCGGGATCGGCGACACCGCGTCGGGTCAGCCGGTCGATCCGTACCGGATTTCGCCGACGGCCGGGAACGCCTGAGCGCTCCGCCTGCTGCGGCAGGTGTGACTCCGGACCGCCGCTGGGCGTTTCCATCCCGCTTCCTGGCCACTCAAACGATCAGGCGAAGCAACCCGATTTGCAACCGGCAGTTATCCCGAGCCGCGCTTGAGCGACCGCGTCCGCTGCGCACCTCCGGAAACGGTTCCCGAACTTCCGCGCGGCTTCCGGGCGGGAGCGTAGGAAGCGGGAGGTAACAACACAATGCAGAAGGATGCACGCACTGGCAGCGTCATTCGCTCGGTCTGCACCCTCGGCGGGCACGGACACCGCGCCTGCAGGAGCGCGAGCACGAGTTGGTCCGCCAGCATCCTTTACGGAAAACGTAAGGTGAGTTACGGTCGGCGCGCATGATACGGAGCTTCAAGGAGCGGGAGACGCGCCGCTTCTTCGAGGGGCGACGCGTCGCAGCGTGTCAAGGCTTCGCCAATCAGGCGGTGCGCCGACTGCTCCTGCTGGACAGCGCCGAGACGCTCGGAGACCTTGCCGCGTTGCCGAGCAACCGGCTGGAAGCGCTGCGGGGCGACCGCGCCGGTGAGCACAGCATTCGGATCAACGCGCAGTGGCGCGTCTGCTTCCGGTGGACGGACGACGGGCCGCGCGACGTGGAGATCGTGGATGATCACTGATGGAGTCTGACATGAATGCAAGAAACGGCATGAAGCCGGTGCATCCCGGCGAAATTCTGCGCGGCGAACTCGACGAGCTCGGCCTGTCCGCCAATGCGCTGTCGAAGGAGCTGGGCGTGCCGGTGAACCGGGTGACGATGATCCTGAACGGCCAGCGTGGGGTGAGCGCGGACACCGCGCTGCGGCTCGCACGGTATTTCGGGACGACGCCGCAACTCTGGTTGAACCTGCAAAAGACCTGGGAGCTTCGCCGGGCGGAGATCGCGGCGGGCCGCGAGATTGCAAAGCGCGTGACGCCTCGGCGGTCGGTGGCGACGGGTGCGGCGACTGATGCCCGTCCCTGATTTCCAATCGCTGATGCTCCCTGCCCTCAAGGCGTTTGCCGGTGGTGGGGAGCCGCCGCTTTCCGAAGTCCGCGAACGGACCGCCGCCGCCGAGGGACTCTCTGCCCAATATGTGCAAGAAATTCTCCTGAGCGGTCGGTTGCTCGTGGAAGAACTCAGCATTTTGGGCTGGAGGGGCACAGACTGGGCATGACACCCGATTTTCTTCCGCCTTCATTGCTTTGGCGCGTTGGGGGCTGGTTCATCAGCCGTCGCCCCGCAGAACGCCTTAAGTTTGAAGTTCAGGTCAATGGATGCTCAATACGTGCTCGCGCGGCCGCGCCGAGCGGCACCGGGCGCGGGCCCGACTTCGATTGGGGCAGATGGATGCGCCTGTCCCTGGTCCAGTCCCATTTGAGCGAGGCGTCCTCGCCGAAGCGGCACCGGGTCAGCACCAGCAGCCGGACGATGGCGACGATGTCCGGGCGCCGGAACGCGCGGCGGGTGAGCACGGCATTGAGTCGCGCCGTCTCATCGACCGTCAGGAACCGCTCCATCGGCTTCATGCGATAGCGGACACTGGCAGGAAGTGCATCACCGATGCGGCAGGTGAGTAGTTGGTGCCGTCGCCACAACCATGCCGGCATCCGGATTCCGGTCATCGCCGGGCTACCGGTTGACCCGCAGGCCGGCCGCCAATGACGGCCACGGCGCATGCATCGTCAGCCTGACTGCGCCCCAGAAGCGCCTCGCGTCCGGGAAGCGACGGCTGCAACCCGCGGAGTTTGCGTTCGGTATCGGGGTTCGGGAAGGGAAGATAAGTTGACTTTCCTTAATTGACACCCGTGGAATGCCGGCCGCTTCAAACGCGCAACGCACTTCAAGGTGTATGTCACCACCCCGGCATTGCGGAGTGCGCTGTTCGGCCCGGTCACGGATGACGACGAAGAAATGGGGCCGCTCGCCGAGACGACTGTCTTCGCCCAGTGGTTTCACGCAAATCTCGCCCTTCACCATGCGCGGTGGAGAAACGGTGAAGTGGACATCGTCCACCTCGACAGGCGGCAGCGGCCCTCGTGGTGCGTCGAGGTCAAATGGGCTGATCGCCACGTCCAGAGCGCGAACGAACTGAAGAGCCTGTGGGCTTTCACGGGCTGGCGCCCCGACGTGGTACCGCTCGTGACCACCCGAACAATGATGGAAGGTGACGTACGGTGGCCGGGAAATGCGCGCCTGGATTTCGTACCGACCAGCCTCTACTTGCTACATCGTCGGGCACCGCGCCGTGAGCGATCCGTCGGAGGGCGTACCGTGGATTGTCATCGACTGATGCGGAGGTGTGGAACCGGCGTTCGCGTCCCGCGGAATTTACACCTGCCGTGGTTCGAGACCAGTTGGCCGTGACGGTCCGAAGCAGGGTCCCTTGATACGCCGAACTCCTGACCGAACCGTCCGCGCAGGCGGTCCCCGGCCCCGCCTGTGAACGCGCCCGCTGCCTTGCGCCGGCCACGCCTCACGTGGCCCGGGCCGGCCCTGTTCAGTGCTGGATTCCGCCCGTTCTTCTTGTTCGGTTCGCTGTACGCAGCGCTCATGATGGGCCTGTGGCTCCTCATGTACCGGGGTTTGCTGAGCGTTCCGATATCGTTTCCGCCAGTCGCCTGGCACGCCCATGAACTCCTGTTCGGCTACGTCGCGGCGCCCGTCACCGGTTTTCTGCTCACCGCCGTCTCGGGCTGGACGCGTCGGCCGCCCGTGGCGGGCTGGCTCCTCTTCGCTCTCTTCGGGTTGTGGGTGGTGGGACGCCTCGCTGTCAATTTTTCATTCATCCCCGGCTACCCGCTCGCGATGGCACTCTCCGTCGCGTTCCCCGTGGCCGTGGTGGCTGTTGTAGGACGGGAGATCATCGCCGGGCGGAATTGGCGAAACCTCAAGGTCGTGGGCCTGCTCGCCGTGTTCGCCGGATCGGAAACGGTCTATGCCTGGGAAGTCTGGCGCGGCGCCGATCCAGCAATCGGCGGCCGGATGGCCATCGCGTCGGTCCTCCTCCTGCTGACTCTGATTGCGGGCCGGATCGTCCCGAGCTTCACGGCGAACTGGCTGAAGGCGAAGGGCGAGGCGGTGCTGCCCGCGCCGTTCTCACCCTACGATTCCGTCGCTATCGGGATCGGCCTGCTGGGGCTCGTGCTGTGGGTCGGCGACGGACGGATGATCTCCCCCGGCATCGCCGGAGCGGTCCTGCTGGTAGCGGCGGCTCTGCATCTGGGCCGGCAGCTGCGGTGGCGACCGCACCGGACGATGACCGACCCCCTGGTGTCGGTCCTGCACGGGGCGTACCTGTTCGTGCCGGTGGGCTTTGCGCTGGCGGGCTGGGCGGAACTCGCGGGCCTGGAAACCGCCCATCGTGCCGCCGTCCATGCCTGGACGGTTGGCGCCTTCGGCACCATGACCCTGGCAGTCATGACGCGGGCGAGTCTCGGCCACACCGGTCGACCGCTTCGCGCGTCGCGCTTTACGGTGATCATCTACCTCTTGGTCTTGCTGGCGGCCACGGCGCGGATCGGCGCTTCCCTGGTGCCCGCCTGGGGCCCGGAGCTATCCATGCTGGCGGGTGCGGCGTGGATCGCCGCCTTCCTCGGGTACGTCGGCGAATACGGGCCGATGCTCCTGAAGCCACGCCGAACAGCGTCGTGATCGGCGCCCGCCTGCCAAAACCGCTGTCGTGCCGGCGAGCGGGCGGGCCAACGGTATTCCACGCGGTTTCGCTCGCCTTTCCCCGCTTCTCAGGCCGCCACCTGTAGACTTGCCGACCTTGCCGTCTCGGCGACAGCGGTCAGGACATCAAGCTCATGCAGGCGAAGAACGACCGTTGGCTCGGCCTGGTCCAGGAGCAGGCACTGGAGCCCGAGCTCCCGATCTGCGATCCCCATCATCACTTCTGGGACCGCCGCGATGCGATGGTGCAGCCCCGCTATCTGCTGGACGAGCTCCTGGCGGACCTGAGCGGCGGCCACAGGGTGGTCAGCACCGTCTACGTCGAGTGCGGCGCCATGTATCGGCGCGGCGGGGAACCACGGACGCGGGTTGTGGGGGAGACGGAATTCGTGAACGGCCTGGCGGCCATGGCGGCCTCGGGGCTCTACGGCGAGACCCGGGTCGCTGCCGCCATCGTGGGGACGGCG
Organism: Alphaproteobacteria bacterium; assembly: GCA_022824395.1. Lineage (GTDB taxonomy): Bacteria > Pseudomonadota > Alphaproteobacteria > TMED109 > TMED109 > VXPW01. The sequence continues at coordinate 48,806 of JAJDZX010000040.1, read as the reverse complement.
GCCCTCGACGAGGGCGACCAGGTGGCGGCCACGCTGGACGCCCAGCTCGAGGCCAGCCCGGCGCGGTTCCGGGGTATCCGCCACGTGGTCGCGTGGGACGGGAGCCCGGAGCTCCCGGTCGCGCGGGCAGCACCGCCCCCCGGCCTGATGACGAGCGACGGCTTTCGTGCCGGCTTCCGCCACCTGGCGCCACGGGGCCTCACGTTCGATCTGTGGTGTTATCACCCGCAGTTGGCGGAAGCCGTGGACCTGGCGCGGGCCTTTCCGGACCAGACGGTGATCCTCGATCACTTTGGCGGGCCGCTCGGCGTGGGGCCGTACGCGGACCGGGCGGACGAGGTCTTCGATGCCTGGCGCGGGCGAATCGCGGAACTCGCGCAGTGTCCGAACGTCGTGGCCAAGCTTGGCGGGATCAACATGGAGGTGAACGGCTTCGGGTGGCACGTTCGAGGCCGCCCGCCCGACAGCCGGGAGCTGATGGCGGCGACGCGTCGCTACTACGAAACGACGATCGAGTTCTTCGGCGTCGAACGCTGCATGTTCGAATCGAACTTTCCGGTCGACAAGGTCAGTTGCAGCTACACGGTGTTGTGGAACTCCTTCAAGCGGCTGGTGGCGCAGTATTCCGAGGACGAGAAACGGGCGCTGTTCCATGACACCGCAGCCAGAACCTACCGCATCCGGGGTCCCGACACGTCGTCAGCCTGACGGTCGCCGGTGCGGCGCACGTACTAACCCGGCTTGCGAGCCTTGTGGAAGTACATCGGCGTAAAGATTCCCAGCCGCCCTGCGGCCACCAGGTTGTCCGCCGCCACGTTGAGAAGTTCCTGTACCTTGAACGATCCCTCGGGTACGGCGCGCACTCCCTCCAGGACGCGGAGCGCCGCCGTGGTGATTTTCCGACCCAGAGCTGTCCTCGGCAGGTTCCTGAGCTTCAGGGCACCGCCTTCCAGCGGTCGATACCACGGCCGCTCCACGTCGTCGCCCAAGGCGTGGTCACGCACCTCGATCACCTCGAAACCGGCCGCCTGCAGACCGTCAGTGACGTCCGTGAAGGAAGCGATTTCCGGCAACGCGTTGCCGTATTCGACCCGCTGCTTGAGCTCCCGGTGTTCCGGGTTGGCGCCGTCGTACAAGGGGGTCATGCACCACTCGAAGCCGGCGAAGACCGCGCCCGGCCGCAGGACCCGAAACACCTCGGCGTAGGCCGCCACCTTGTTCGGTGCATGTGGAAAGGCCTCGATATGGTAGGCCGCATCGAAGGTCTGGGCCTCCGCCGGGATGGCCATGAAATCGCCATGCACGACGCTGCAGAGGTGGTCCATGCCGGCCTTCCGGTTGTACTCGGAGCACTTCCCGACCTGATATTCGCTGATGTTGAGGCCCGTGATCGAGGCGCCGAACCTGCTCGCGATGGCGCGTTGGGGCCCGCCGACCCCGCAGCCGATATCCAGCACCGTCATGCCCGGCCGCAAGCCAAGGGCCTCGCCCAGAAATTGCTGGTGGGCGGCGAGGGATTCCTCAAACGACGCACCGTCCCTCCCCGGCGCGAAGTGGAATGACTGACCCCATCCGTACTCGTAGAAGTCCGTAATCAGGTCGTAGAACCCCTCCACCATCCGGGCGTAATCGTCCCTGCCCCGCTCCTGGCTGCGGCGGTACCTGGACAGCGTGTCGGCCGTGTCCTCGGGCCGGATCGCCCGGGAAATGGGATTGTGGAAGTCAGCTGCCATGGTCAGAGCCTCCGGCCAGGTTCGGAACCGGGTCGTCGGGGTAAAACTGCCGGTACCACCTGTGCATCACGCCCCTGGGTCCGTCATCCACGGGCCGTGCGGGATGCGGCCGGTAGATTTTCCGTTTCCAGATCGCCACGTCCTGCCGCCACTGCGAGATCCAGTTGCCGACCACGTAGGAGACCAGTATTCGCGGTACGCGCCGGGCGGCAAACCAGCGGAAGGTCACGCGCTGCTTGAGCGCTGCCACGGGTGTGTGGGTCTGGAACATGGTGACATCCCCGATCTGCGGGACGGAGAAATCGAACTTCACGATGCTGCCGGGGCCCAGAAAGGTGATCAGCGCCCGGGATCTCGTCCGTTCGCAGACCCGCCCTCCGATCTCCAGCGTCGCCTCGTCCCCGAAGTAGGAGACGTGCTCCTGCGTGTCGTCGAGGGACCACGATGGCTCGTGGAGAATCCTGATCCAGGGCAGCCTGATGCTGGTCCAGGGAATACGCATCACGCCGTGCAGCTCCGGAAAATGCTGGAAGTCCACGCTGTTCTCGGCAAATTCAATGATGTGCATGTCCACCTCGCCCGCGTCGTGCTGGCCGCGCAGGACAAGCTGCCGGCTGTCGATCTTCGCCAGCGGCGGAAGCCGGTAGGGTGCCCGCGCGCCGGGGCGCGCCGAGCGGTACATCATGACCATCCCGTAGTAGTCGATCGCTTCCCAATGCCGGTGAGCGTGCGGTTGGTCAGCGGCGCGCGGGTGGGAGCGAATCCGCCCGTGCCCGTCCAGTTGCCAGCCGTGGAAGGGGCACTGCAACCGGTCCCCCTTGACCACGCCATCGGCCAGGTTGGCGCCCTGATGGGGGCAGAACGCGTCGAGCGCCGCGATCCGTGCGTCCGTCGTGCTGCGGAACAGGGCGATCTGCTCGCCCACGCACCGGACGTGCCGCACCTCGCCGGGCCTGACGTCCCTGGACGCCGCCACCCGGTACCAGCCGTCCGGATAGGGCGGCGGGTAGGTGCGTTCCCTGTGGCGGATCGCGTGGTCGGACATGCGGCCGTGGCCTTTCCCGGCAACCGCCTGCGCCGGCAGGAAGGTCCCCAAACGAACGTTGCAGGCTGTCAATCGGTCAAGAATGCTTGCGTCGGCCTGCTCCGCAAGGGAGCGGCGCGTGGACCCGGCGTCCGGTCGTTCGCATGGTGCCACGGTGGCCGGATGCCGACCGGGCTCCGATCAGACGTGTCGACGGCGGCCGCGACCGGCCCGGCACCGGTCCGGGTCGACCGGTCGGCACCTTCGACCCGGGTCAGGCCGGCTCGGCGGGCCGCCCGAACGCGGCTTCCATTTCCTGGCGGACGCGGACCGCGTCGTCCGTGTCCTCGAGGGTGGCGTCGGACCAGCGCAGGAGTTCGCCTTCGCCAATGTCGCGGGTCAGCGGGACGCCGCTCGCCAGGCCGATCGGCAGTCCACCGAACTCCAGTGAGTCGGTCGCGGGCGCCTGCCTGCCCCAGACCATGTAGCCGCCCTCGCCGTCGAGCACCTCGCCTTTCTTGAGCGGGCGCTTCGCGCATGCGATGACGTCGGAGCGGAAGCCGGTGGGCGAGCCGGTCGGCTCCCCGCGCAGGGCGGCGGAGGCGACCGAGATTCCCAGCTCGAGCCCGATCATGTGGGTCGGACGGTACAGGGCGGCGTAGCGGAACGTGCTGTCGGGGAGCATCAGGTACTCCTCGAAGCAGTTCCGCACGTAGTCGCTCTCCCCCTCGATGACCACGTAGGTGCCCATCATCAGGTCGGCGCTGACCGGCGACATGTCCCGGTGCAGCGAGGACACGACTTCGGTGGTGCCGACATGCTCCGTGCTGCCGCCCGCGCTCGCGGGCTTCAGCACCTCGGCGAGGTCGTAGCGGGAGCAGGGCGGGAAGGTGAGCCCACCGGTCTGCGGCGTGAGACCGGTGGCGTTGCAGACGGCGGTCATCTCGATCCCGGACTTGGTCCCGTCGATGAAGGAATTGAACATCTTGGGGTTCATGCCGCCGCGTTCGGCCTTCTCGCGGCCCACGTGGAAGATGTCCCACACGGTATCGGGCGTCGAGCGATGGAAGTCCGGGTGGTAGCGCGTGCCCTTCCCGGCACAGACGACCCGGAAACCGCAGGCCCGCGCCCAGTCGACGTGTTCGGCGATGAGGGCCGGCTGGTCGCCCCAGGCCAGGCTGTACACCACGCCGGCCTCTTCGGCCCGCCGCGCGAGCAGGGGGCCTGCCAGGACGTCGGCCTCGACGTTGACCATCACGACGTGCTTGCCGTTTTCGATGGCGGCGAGGCAGTGGCGGATGCCGGCTTTCGGGTCGCCGGTGGCCTCGATCAGGACATCCAGGGCCGGATGGGCGATCAGGCCCGGCGCGTCGTCATCGATTCGCGTGGTCCCCGTCTGCACTGCATGGTCCAGATCCGTCGCTCCGACCTGTTCGGCGCTCCAGCCGGTTCGCTGGCAGTTCGCCCGTGCCTTCGCGACGTCGAAGTCCGCGATGCCGATGACATGCAGTCCGCGTGTACGACGGGCCTGCGCCAGGAACATGGTGCCGAATTTGCCGGCCCCGATCATGCCGACGCGGACGGGATCTCCGGCTTCGGCGCGGGCCTCCAGGAGGCGGGAGAGATTCATGATGTGGCTCCGGACAGGGAGTGGGAGTGCGTGCCGGCGACCGCCCGCGCCTGTACGCCGGTCGCCGCCGCAGGACTGGGCAGGGGGTCCGTGGCAAGCATCGCGTACAGCGCGTGATCCTGCCAGCGGCCGTCGATCTTCAGGTAGTCGCGGGCCAGGCCTTCGCAACGGAACCCCAGGCTCTCGAGCAGGAGGCGGCTGGGCCAGTTGCAGGTGACCGCTGCGGCTTCCAGCCGGTGGAGCTTCAGCGTCCCGAACAGCATTGGAATCAGGACCGCGATCGCCTCGCGCATGTAGCCCTGGCGGGCGTGAGGCGCCCCGATCCAGTAGCCGAGGGATGCGGAATGGGCGACCCCCCGCTGCACGTTTGCCACAGTGACGGCACCCAGCAGCACGCGATCGGCATTGCGGAAGATGTGGAACCCGTAGCCGCGGTCCTCGCGGGCCGCGAATACCTGGCTGCGGTACTGACGGAGAAAGTACGACCGGGTGCAGTTCTCGGGCAGCCACGACGGCTCCCACGACTTGAGGAAGGCGTAGCTTTCCTTCCGCAGGTTCACCCAGGCACTTGCGTCGGAGCGTCTGGGGGGGCGCAGGTACACGCGCGGCCCCTGGACGGCGTGGGACTCGAAGAGCCCCCGGATGGCGCGGGACAGCCGGTTCACGCCGCTCCCGCCGTCGGGGTCCCGAAGAGGGAGCGGAGCATCCCTTCCGAGGGCAGTCCATCGAGGGGACCGACCGCCGACAGGGTCGGGGGACTCGCAAGCACGCGCCGGGCAACCCGGCTGACCGCCGCCCGGTCGACGGCAGCGAGCCGCTGCAGGTGCTCGTCGACCGAAATGGGGCGGCCGTGGATGCGAAGCTGGTGGGCCAGCGCCTCGGCCTGCCCGGCGCAGCTTTCCAGTCCCATGAGCAGGCCGCTCCGGGCCTGCGCCATCGCCCGGTCGAGCTCTTCCGGCGCGACCCGGCCGGCGACGCCGTGGATCTGTTCGGCCGTGTGGCGGATCACCTCGCCTGCGTCCTGTTCGGCCGTGCCGGCGTAGACGCCGAAGATGCCGCTGTCGTGAAAGGAGCTGCCGAAGCTGTGGATGTCGTAGGCGAGCCCCCGTTTCTCGCGGACTTCCTGGAACAGCCGGGACGACAGGCCGCCGCCGAGGACGGCGGAGAACATGGTCATGGCGTAGAAGTCCGGGTCGGCGTACGCGACGCCCTCGAAGCCGAGCACCAGGTGGGTCTGCTCCAGGTCGCGCGGCACGCCGCCGACTCCGCCGTGGTAGTGCGCCGGCGCCGGCGCCTCTGACCGGTCGCTGCCGATGGTTGCGAAGGCCGCGGCGGCCAGGTCGACGAGCGCTTCGTGGTCGACGTCGCCGGCGGCCGCCAGGACCATGGCCTCGCCCCGGTAGTGCTGGTGCATGTAGGCGAGGAGCGTGTCCCGCTCGATGCCCGAGACGATCTCGGGGGTCCCGAGAATCGGCCGGCCGAGCGGCTGGTCGGGAAAGGCGCAGGTCTGGAAGCGGTCGAAGACGATGTCCGCGGGGTTGTCCCGCGCTTCACCGATCTCCTGGATGATCACCGACCGCTCGCGCGCCAGCTCCTCGTCGGCGAAGGTCGGGTTCAGCAGGATGTCCGACAGGACGTCGACGGCGAGCGGGAACGCCCCCGGCAGGATGCGGAGGTGATAGGCGGTTTCCTCGCGTCCGGTGTAGGCGTTCATGTAGGCGCCGGCCGATTCCACCTCCTCGGCGAGCTGGCGGGCCGTGCGGCGGGCGGTGCCCTTGAAGGCCATGTGCTCCAGCAGGTGCGAGATGCCGTTGCGCTCCTCCGGCTCGTTCCTGGCGCCGGTGTGCACCCAGACGCCGATCGCTGCGGTGCGGGTTCCGGGCACCGCCTGGCTCGCGACCCGCAGGCCGGACGGAAGCGTCGTGACGACCGGTTTCGGCAGGGCCATGGCGCCGCTCATCGGGCGTGTTCCGCCGCGGTGGCGGCGGCCCGACGCAGATGATCGGCGAGCCGGGCATAGTCGGCCGGGAGGGTGGTCAGGCGTTCCGGCGCGTCCATGCACCGCGCCAGCGGGTCGGGTACTTCCGGTTCCTCGCCCAGGGCCTGGCGGACCGCATCGGGGAACTTGGCCGGGTGCGCGGTGGCCAGCGCAACCACGGGCGCCGAGGTCGCGCGGTACTGCGGGTCGAGCGCGCCGGCCTGCCGGGCGGCCGCGACGCCGACGGCGGTGTGCGGATCGATCTGGATCCCGCACGCGTCCCGCAGGTCGCGCATCGTGTCGATGGTCTGGTCTTCCGTCACTCTGCTCCCCGTGAATCGTTCCCCGATCCGTGCCCGGTGCCGCTCGTCCACCGCGATCGCTTCGCCGCGGGCCAGCCCGGCCATGTCATGTTGCACCGCCCCGCCGTCCCGGTCGCGGATTTCGTACAGCAGCCGCTCGAAATTGGAGGCGACCTGGATGTCCATCGCCGGCGACAGCGTGCGATGGACCGTGCCGGGATGGTAGCGTCCGGTCGCGAAGAACCGGGCCAGGATGTCGTTGCGGTTCGTGCCGACGACCAGACCGGCCACCGGCAGCCCCATGCAGGCGGCGGCATGCCCGGCGTAGCAGTCGCCGAAGTTGCCGGACGGCACCGCGAACACCGGCGGCGGGCCGCCGACCTGGTGGGCCGCGTGGACGTAGTAGGCGGCCTGCGCGGCAATCCGGCTCCAGTTGATCGAGTTCACCGCAAGGAGGCCGCACGCGCGGCGCAGGGCCCGGTCGGAGAACGCCTGCTTCACCAGCGACTGGCAGGAATCAAACGTGCCGTCGATCGCGACGTTGAAGACCGCCGGATCGTCGACGGTGGTCATGAACCGGCGCTGCAGGGGAGCGATCCTGCCCTCGGGATGCAGGACGACGATCGCCATGGCGCGCCGGCCCCGGCAGGCCTCGATGGCGGCGGCGCCGGTGTCGCCGGACGTCGCGCACAGGACGAGCGCCCGCCGGCCGTCCAGTTCCAGGAAGCGGTCGAACAGGCGGGCAAGCACCTGGAGCGCGAAATCCTTGAAGGCGAGGGTGGGGCCATGGAAGAGCTCGAGGAGATGCAGGCCGTCCCGGAGCTCGCGCACGGGCGCCACGTCGGGGTGCGTGAACGCCCGGTACGCGTCGGCAGCGAGCTCGGCGGCCGCGGCGGGCGGGAGGGAGTCGCCGCCCAGCTCCGAGAGGAGGCGGGCCGCGGTTTCGGCGTACGGGGCGCCGGCCAGCCGCCGGAACCGGGCTGCCGCATCCGGCCAGCGATCGGGCATGAACAGACCGCCGTCCGGCGCGAGGCCTGACAGGGTCGCGGTCCGGAAGTCCACCGGGTCGGCCCCGCGGGTGCTGACGTACCGGGGGGGCGGGAGACCTGCCGTCATCGTTCGCGGAACACGTACCAGCCGACGCCGGCGTACGCGATGACCAGCAGCGCACCGACAAACTGGTGGGCCAGCGCGGTCCACAGCGACGGTTCGGCCATCGCGGCCGTCAGTCCCAGCAGGGCCTGGACCACGAAGACCGCCAGGGTGGCGGCCGCCCAGCTGAAGGCCACGGGGGCGGCGCGGCGTGACAGCCGGCCTAGCAGCACCAGCGCCGGGAGCACCGTGGAAAGCGCGAGCAGACGATGGACGAAATGGAGCAGGACGTCCGGATCTGCGTAGTGCGCCCGGTTCCACGGGCTGCCGCAGAGCAGCCAGTCGGGGCAGGCATGGGCGGCGCCCGACTTGGCGAGGAACGCCCCGGCCCCGGCCGTGGCGACAGCCAGCGCCGTTCCCAGCCAGGCGAGCTGCTTGCAGTCCGGCGGCAGGACCCGGGCGTGCATCCGGGCCCGGCGGGGCCCGGTCGAGGAGCCGACCAGCGCCACCAGCAGGACCAGCGCGAACACGAGGTGGACGGTAACGGACCACGGGCTGTTGCGGTCGATGACGGTAAAGGCCCCTAGGAGCGCCTGCACGACCATCAGTACCACCGCCGCCACGCCGAGCAGCCGATGCTTCGGGGTCTGCGCGGTCAGCAGGACGAGGAGCACGAGGGGCGCAACGAAGATGGCCGCGTTGACGCGATGGATCCATTCCAGCCAGACCTGCCAGTGCTCGTAGGCTAGGTCCGGGATGGTCGCCAGCGCCGCCGCCGTCGGCAGCCAGAGACCGTGGCACAGCGGCCAGTCCGGGCAGCTGAGGCCGGACCCGGTCAGCCGCACGGCGCCGCCCAGCGCGATCTGGAGCAGCACCGCGGCGATGGCCAGGTAGCCGACCTGTCTCATGCGGGCAGACTCCGGCGACCCTCCGGTTCGCGAGCCCGGATCGGCCGGACCGCACCGCCGGTGTGCGCGAGAGGCGGCCGCGTCACGGGGCGTCGCCGGCGCGGTGCCCGCGCCGGTCACCCGAGCGCTGGCCGAGCACCGATACACAGACGGCAAGAACGGCGGCGAGGCCGTACCAGGTCAGCGCGTATCCAAGGTGCGTGTTGCGGATGGCCACGTTGGTCTGTCCGCCCTCGGGCCATCCGCCGGGATTGCGCGCGGTGCCGGCGTCCACCACGTAGTCGACCAGTTCCAGTCCGGTGGCCCTGGCCATGGCCGCGAGGTCGACCGAATACCAGACGCCGCTGGATGGATCGTTGTCCGGCACGAACGGGCCCGGCGGATGTTGGCGCCTGAGGAGACCTTCCACCCGGACCGGGCCGGACGGATTGCCGGCGCGCCGGGTCGCGGCCGGCTGGAATTCCACGGGCACGAAGCCGCGGTTGACCAGGATGGGCTGGCCGTCCGGGCGCACGAGCGGCGTGAGAACGTGTGCGCCGGCCACGCCCGCCCGGGTCCGGGGGATCAGCAGGAGCTCGCGGTCGTGCCGGAAGATGCCTTCCGCGTGGACGGGCGTGTACTCGGGCAGGTCGGAGGCCGATGCGGGGGCCGCAACCGGGGCCGCATCCGCCTGCCGGTCGATGTCGGCCAGCAGGGCTTCCTTCCAGCGGAGGCGCTCCATCTGCCACGTGCCGAGGCCGAGCAGGACCAGGAACGCCGATGCCGCCGCGGTGCCCTGCAGGATCCGGCTCTCGCGGAGCCTGACCGGCTCAACCGCCACCGGGGTTCCGATCGTCGTCCAGGAGGTTGTGCCGGATGTGGCTGGCCAGCAGCAGGCCCCGCACCGGGCGCAGCAGGCCCACGGTCGCCCCCAGGATCACCGGCGTCCAGACCAGCGCGTGGACCCAGATCGGCGGGCGCAGCCAGGCGTCCAGAAAGAAGGCGCCGGCGGTCGCCAGGGCGCCGACGATCAGCATGATGAACCAGGAGGCCCCGTCCCCGACATTGGCGCTGCCGAGCCGGGCCCCGCAGGCGGCGCAAGCGTCCACGAACTCGGTCAGCCCCCGAAAGCAGCGGCCCTGCCCGCAGGCAGGGCACCGCCCCCGGAGCGCCCGGCCGGCTGCCGTCCCGGGACCGTGGTGGAAACTTCCGGACGTTAGTGGATGACTCCCCCGGATCCCCCCCACCAGTAGATGGCGAAGAAGAGGAACAGCCAGACCACGTCGACGAAGTGCCAGTACCAGGCAGCCGCTTCGAAGCCGAAGTGCTGCTCGGGCTTGAAGTGTCCGGCGACCGAACGGGCCAGGCAGACGATCAGGAAGATCGATCCGATCAGGACGTGGGCCCCGTGGAAGCCCGTGGCCATGAAGAACGTCGAGCTGTAGATGCCGTCCGTGAACGCGAATGGCGCGTGCGCATACTCGTAGGCCTGCACGGCGGTGAAGGCGATGCCGAGCGCGACGGTGACGCACAGCCCCTGGACCAGGCCGGAACGCTTGCCCTCGCGCAGGGCGTGGTGCGCCCATGTCACGGTGGCGCCCGACGTGAGCAGGATGATCGTGTTCAGGAGCGGCAGGTGGAAGGGGTCGAACACCTCGACCCCGGTGGGCGGCCATGCTCCGCCGGTGAACGTGACCCGGGCCACCTGCCGGGCTTCGTCGGCGAACAGGCTGGCGTCGAAGAACGCCCAGAACCAGGCCACGAAGAACATCACCTCGGAGGCGATGAACAGGACCATCCCGTAGCGCAGTCCGAGCTGGACCGTGGGCGTGTGGTGGCCCTCGTGCTCCGCTTCGCGCACCACGTCGCGCCACCAGACGAACATGGTGAACGCCACCAGCAGCGACCCGATCGCCAGTACGGCGCCCCCGTACGCCAGCTCGTGCATGTACATGATGCCGCCGACCGCCAGCATGAGGGCGCCGAAGGCGCCGATCACCGGCCACGGGCTCGGGGAGACGAGGTGATAGGGATGGGCGTGCTGGCTCATGGATGGCTCCCGCGAAGTGATTCCTCAGGACTGCTGGCGGCAGCCGCCGGCACCGGGGCTGCGAATGCGACGGATGCGTCCGGGTTCGCCTCGCCTGCGCCGAAAAACGTATAGGAGAGGGTGACGGTCGTCACCTCCCGCGTCGAGGGATCGGTCGCGATCTCCGGGTCGACGTAGAAGGTGAGCGGCATGTCGATGGTCTGGCCGGGCTCGAGGCGCTGCTCCTCGAAGCAGAAGCAGTCGATCTTCTGCACGTACTGACCGGCCTTCAGGGGCGTGACGTTGAACGTGGCCGTGCCGGTCACGGGTCCGGTTCCGTGGTTGGTGGCCCGGTAGAACGCGAGGACGGAGGTGCCCGCTTCGACGGCCAGCTGCCGCTCGACCGGCTCGAAGCGCCACGGCAGACCGGGGGCGACGTCGGCGTTGAACCGGACCGTCATCGCGTAGCCGGCGCCGCCCGGCGCGCTCGCGGCAATCCCCGGGGTGCCGGCAAAACCCGTGACGCGGCAAAAGAGGTCGTACAGCGGGACGGCGGCGAAGCTCAGTCCGGCCATCAGGGCAACCGCCGCGACCACCAGGCCGCCGACCGCATGGTTGCGGTTCACGACCCGGCTCCCATGCGGATCAGCGAGACGGCGTAGAACACCCCGATCAGGACCACGATGAGCCCGGCCAGCGCCAGGTTCTTCCGGCGCGTCTTGGGGTCCGGCCGGGACACGTCACGCCCCAGCCAGCAGGCCGTCGAGCGGCATCAGCAGGAACAGCAGGAACAGGTAGGCGATCGAGTACCAGAACATCCGCATCTCGCTGCCGGCGCGGCGCCGGCGGACCCTGAGGGCGTGCCACAGCAGGCCCGCGCCCAGCAGGCCCGCCCCGGTCCCGTAGACCGCGCCGAGCCCGCCCATGAGATACGGCAGCAGCGTGGCCGCCGCCGTGGCCGCGCTGTAGACCAGGATGCCCAGCCGGGTCGCCGGGTCGCCCCGGGTGACCGGCAGCATGGGGACGCCGGCGCGCGCGTAGTCGTCGGCGCGCACGAGCGCCAGGGCCCAGAAATGCGCCGGCGTCCAGAGGAAGATGATGCCGAACAGGATCAGGGGCAGCGGCGCCAGTCCGCCGGTGGCCGCGACCCAGCCGATCACCGGCGGCAGCGCTCCGGCGGCGCCCCCGATGACGATGTTCTGGGGCGTCGAGCGCTTGAGCCAGCAGGTGTAGACGAAGACATAGAAGAGACTGCTGGCGAGGAGCAGCGCCGCCGCGGCCCAGTTGGCGGCGAGGCCCATGAGGAGCACGCCGAGGAGCGACAGCGTGATCCCGAACGCCAGCGCCTCGGCCGCCGGTACCCGGCCCGCGGGCACCGGGCGGGTCTTCGTGCGCTCCATGACCGCGTCGATGTCGCGGTCGAACCACATGTTGATGGCGCCGGCCCCGCCCGCACCGAGGGCCAGGGCCAGCAGGGCCGCGAACGCCAGGACCGGGTGCAGCACCGTCGGCGCCAGCGCCATGCCGACGATGCCGGTGAACACCACCAGCGCCATCACGCGCGGCTTGGCGAGCGCGAAGAAGTCGCCGAGGTCGCTGCCCGCCCGGTACTCGGCCGGGCGGGCCATATCCCGGGACAGGTCGGGCAACGGGCGACGTCCTAGCGAACGGTGGGCAGGGTTTCGTAGGTGTGGAACGGCGGCGGCGACGCGGTCTTCCACTCCAGCGTGTCCGCGCCCTCACCCCACGGGTTCTCGGGACACTCCTGCCCGGCCTGGAAGGTCCTGACGATGGTGGCGATGAACCAGACGATCGACACCGCCGAGATCCAGGCGCCGAGCGACGCGACCATGTTCCAGCCGGCGAACGCGTCCGGATAGTCCGCGATCCGCCGCGGCATGCCCTGCAGGCCGAGGAAGTGCATCGGGAAGAACGTCAGGTTGACGCCGATGAACAGGAGCCAGAAGTGCACCTTGCCCATCCACTCGGGGTACTGCCGGCCCGACATCTTGCCGATCCAGTAGTAGAACCCGGCGAACAGTGCGAAGACGGCACCCAGCGACAGCACGTAGTGGAAGTGCCCGACCACGTAGTAGGTGTCGTGCAGCACCGTGTCGATGCCGGCGTTGGCCAGCACCACCCCGGTGACCCCGCCGACCGTGAACAGGAAGATGAAGCCGACCGCGAACAGCATGGGGGTGCGGAACTCGATCGAGCCGCCCCACATCGTGGCGATCCAGCTGAAGATCTTGATCCCCGTGGGCACCGCGATCACCATCGTGGCGGCCGTGAAGTACGCCTTGGTGTTGACGTCGAGCCCGACCGTGTACATGTGGTGCGCCCACACCAGGAACCCGATGAAGCCGATCGCGACCATGGCGTAGGCCATGCCGAGGTAGCCGAAGACCGGCTTCCGCGAGAAGGTGGCCACCACCTGGCTGACGATGCCGAAGCCGGGCAGGATGAGGATGTAGACCTCCGGGTGCCCGAAGAACCAGAACAGGTGCTGGAACAGGATCGGGTCGCCGCCGGTGTCGGGCGTGAAGAATGCGGTGCCGAAGTTGCGGTCGGTCAGCAGCATCGTGATGGCGCCGGCCAGCACCGGCAGGGCCAGCACGAGCAGGAACGTCGTCACCAGGATCGACCACACGAACAGCGGCATGCGGTGCATCGTCATGCCGGGCGCGCGCATGTTGAAGATCGTCGTGATGAAGTTGATGGCGCCCAGGATCGACGACGCGCCGGCGAGGTGCAGCGACAGGATCGCCATGTCGACGGCCGGGCCGGAATGGGCGGGATTGCCCGACAGCGGTGGATAGATGGTCCATCCGGTGCCGGCCCCGCCGCCCACGAACGGGCTGGCCATCAGGAGGATGAAGGACGGCACCAGCAGCCAGAAGCTGATGTTGTTCATGCGCGGGAACGCCATGTCGGGCGCTCCGATCATGATCGGCACGAACCAGTTCCCGAAGCCGCCGATCATGGCCGGCATGATCATGAAGAAGATCATGATCAGCCCGTGGGCGGTCGTCAGGACGTTGTAGAGCTTGTAGTCCCCGCCGAGGATCCCGTCGCCGGGCGCGGCCAGCTCGCTCCGCATCAGGATCGACATCACGCCGCCGATCACGCCGGCGATGATCGCGAACACCAGGTACATGGTCCCGATGTCCTTGTGGTTGGTGGAGTAGAGCCACCGGCGCCAGCCGGTCGGGTCGCTGTGGGCGTGTGCCTCTGCAGCCATCGTCATGCGGATTTCCCCCCGAGCAGGTCTGCGCGTCTAGTTGGCATTCTGGGTCAGCAGCACGGGCCCGGACGGTGCCGAATCCCGTGCGAACTTGGTTTGCGCCTCGGCAATCCAGGCGTCGAAGGCCTCTTGCGAGACCACGTGGAGCTCGATCGGCATCCGGCCGTGGAAGTCCCCGCACAGCTCCGAGCACTGGCCGTAGTAGATGCCTTCCCGCTCGGCGCGGAACCACGTCTCGTTGAGACGGCCGGGCACCCCGTCCACCTTCACCCCGAGCGCCGGCACCGTCCAGGCGTGCAGCACGTCGGCGGCGGTGACCAGCACCCGCACGGTCGTGTCGACCGGCACGACGATCGGGAGGTCGGTGGAGAGCAGCCGGGCGAAGGGCCTGGGCTCCTCGAACTCGTCGGCGCTGTCGACCACGAACGCGTCGAAGTAGAAGTCGCCGTGGTCCGGGTACTCGTACCCCCAGTACCACTGGTAGCCGGTGGCCTTGATCGTCATGTCGGCCGGCGGAATCGTGTCGGCGGCGTACAGGATCCGGAACGACGGGACGGCGATGATGACCAGGATGACCACCGGAATCGCGGTCCACAGGACTTCCAGCACCGTGTTGTGGGTGCGCGTCCCGGGCGTCGGATTCGCCGACGCGTTGTAGCGGTACATCACCCAGACGAGAAGCCCCAGCACGAACAGGGAGATCGCGAAGATCAGCCAGAGCAGCCAGTCGTGGAAGACCCTCAGCTCGCTCATGATTTCCGAACCGGCCGCCTGGAAGTTGAGCCCCCAGTCAACCGGCTGGCCCACGACTTCGGCCGCCATGGCACCGGTCGCGACAAGCGCGAAGGCGAGCACGGCTCCTGCTAGTTTGCCAATGTGCATTCGCAATCCCCTTCGGCCTGCCGGCCTGTCCCTGCATGGATTGAAGCGGGAAGTCTAGCCGTGGTTGAACACGGCGCAATGCGTGGCGGACGGCATGCAGCACCCGGCCGGCCCTGGTCGATGCCCGGCGTCGCCGGTCGCAGCGCGGACGCCCGCCGGCGCGGTGGCCGGGCCGGCTCGCGTCAGTCCGCGCCGGGGGATTCGCGGCCCGGGCCGAGCCCCGGACGGGCGGCCGCGAACGTCTCCGGGGTGAGCCCCTCGGCGGCCAGCCCCGCCGGCCAGGCCGACCCGGTGACGAGGGCCGTGCAGGCGGCGGCGGCGGCGGGCGATGTCATGATCCCGTAGCCGCCCTGGCCGGCCAGCCAGAAGAAGCCCGGTTGCCCGGGGTCTTCCCCGATGACCAGGGTCCGGTCGGCGACGAAGCTCCGCAGTCCCGCCCACCGGTTCTGGATGCGCCCGACCTGCAGGGTGGTCGCCAGCTGGATGCGCTCCGCCACGATGGCGATGTCCAGCTCCTCCGGCTGGGCGTCGCAGGGCGGCGAATCGGTTTCGTCCGCCGGGCTGGCGAGGATCCGGCCGGCGTCGGGCCGGAAGTAGAACGCCTCCTCCACGTCCAGTGTGACCGGCCACGCGCCGATGTCGATGTCAGGCGGAGCCGCGAACACGATGGCGGTGCGCCGCTTGGGCACGAGCCCGATCGGCCGGCACCCGGCCAGGCGGCCGATCACGTCGCACCAGGCGCCGGCGGCGTTGACCAGCACGGGCGCCCGGAACGCTCCCTGCGGCGTGTCGGCCTGCCACTCGCCGCGGCGCCGCGCGATGGCGCGCACCTCGGCGTTGCACACGGTTTCGCCGCCGTGCGCGCGCAGGGTCCGCAGCCAGCCCTGGTGGATGCGGTCCACGTCCATCTCGCGGCCCGCGGCCTCGAAGTAGGCCCGCGCCACGTACCCCGGCCGGAGCACCGGGACCCGCGCCGCCGCCTCGTCCGGGGTCAACTCGATGATCGCCGGATCGAGCGCGCGGGCGGCGCCGAATTCGCGGTCGAACGCCTCCGCCTGGTCGGCCCTGGCGATGAACAGCGCCCCCCCGCACCCGCCCAGCAGCGGCCCCTCGAAGTGCGCCTCGGGCTGTTCGAAGAACGCCCGGCTGGCGCGGGTGAGGGCCCGGATGGTGGGGTTCCCGTAGCTCTCGGTGAAGAACGCCGCGGACCGGCTGGTCGTGTGATAGCCGGGCATCGGCTCGCGTTCCAGCACGGCCACCCGACCGTGGGGAGCGAGGCGCGCCGCAACCGACGCGCCGGCGATGCCGGCACCGATTACCAGTACATCGAACGACCGCGACATCCGATTTCTCCTGCCATGGCGTGCGGCGCCGGCCGGACCGATCGCCGGTCGCCGCCGGTAGAGGATTTAGCGGCCGACGGCCCCCGACACCACCCCCTGACGGCCGCCGCGCCGTTTGCGCCCCCCTCCCCCATGCGGCAGTATCCCGGGGGGCGGAAAGCCGGGGAATGTCCGCGGCAGGCCCGGGACCAGGGAAGCTCACGCCATGAATAAGATTCTGCTCGTGGTCGTACTCGTAGTCGGCTTGGTGGTCGGATACTTGGGGGCCGGTGTCATGTCGCCGGACGCTCCGCAACAGGCGGGCGACGCCACCACCACGGCGGCGACCGACGCCGGAGACGCCGCCGAACCGGGGGCGGGCAGCGGCGCCACGGTGCGCTGGAAGATGCCCAGCACGTTCCCTGGCAACCTCGTCATCCTCGGCACCATCGGCAAGGAGTTCGTCGAGCGCGTCGAGGAAGTGTCGGGCGGGTCGATCCAGATCCAGTTCTTCGAGCCCGGCGCGCTGGTCCCGGCCTTGGAGATCTTCGACGCGGTGTCGACCGGCGCGGTCGACGCCGGCTGGTCCACGCCGGGCTACTGGGCAGGCAAGGTGCCGGCGCTGCAGTTCTTCACGGCCATTCCGTTCGGCCCGCTGCCCGGCGAGGCGATCGCCTGGCTGCGCTATGGCGGCGGCAACGAGATGTTCGCCGAGCTCTATGCCGCGCACAACATCCACCCCATGCACTGCATGATGATCTCCCCCGAGGCGTCCGGCTGGTTCCGGAACCC
Organism: Alphaproteobacteria bacterium; assembly: GCA_022824395.1. Lineage (GTDB taxonomy): Bacteria > Pseudomonadota > Alphaproteobacteria > TMED109 > TMED109 > VXPW01. Next base: position 31,891 of record JAJDZX010000040.1, on the reverse strand, counting down.
GATCGAGAGCGTCGACGACCTGCAGGGCCTCAAGATGCGGTTCTTCGGGCTGGGCGCCAAGGTCATGGAAAAGGTCGGGGTGTCGACCCAGCTGCTCGCCGGCGGCGACATCTACCCCGCGCTTGACCTCGGGACGATCGACGCCACCGAGTTCGCGCAGCCGGTCATCGACTACGACCTCGGGTTCTACCAGGTCGCCAAGCACTACTACCTGCCGGGCTGGCATCAGCCCACGAGCTTCTCCGAGTTCATCGTCAACATGGACCAGTGGCAGACCCTCAGCCAGGCCCAGCAGGCGCAGATCGAGACGACCTGCTCGGAGAGCATCCTGAACGCCTACGCGCTGGCCGAGTCGCTCCAGCCGGACGCGCTGATCCAGCTCGAGGAGCGCGGCGTCACCGTGCACCAGTGGGACCCGGCGTTCCTCGAGGTGTTCGAGAACGCCTGGAACGAGGTCGTCGAGGAGGAGGCTGCCAAGGACGCGGACTTTGCCCGCGTGTGGGCCTCGCTCTCCGAGTTCCGCGAGAAGTACAAGACCTGGGGCGACCGGGGCTACCTGCCGTAGCCGCCGGCGGTTCCGCCGGCCATGAACCGCATGCCGGGTCCGGGGCCGGCAGCCGAGAACGTCGATCGGATCGCTGAGCGCATCCGGACCGGCCTCGACCTGATCGAAGCCGGTCTGGACCGCGCCCGCGCCGCCGCCGAGGACCGGGCCGTCCAGGACACGCGGCGCGAGCGGGGGCTCGCGCGGGTCGACGCGGTGCTCGGCCAGCTGGACGAACTGTTGGGCGGCTCCGATGGCAAGGCTTGAGGTCACGGTCGGGAACCGCCCGTACCAGATTTCCTGCGCCGCGGAGGACATGGACCGGGTGCGGGCGCTGGCCGCCGAGATCGATCGGCAACTGGCCGCCTTCCAGCAGGAGAACCCCGGTGCCGGCCAGAGCCAGCTGATCCTGATGGCGGCGCTGACCGTGCTCGACGAGGCCCGGGCCGCGGCGGACGCCGCGACGGAACAGCTCGTGGCCTTCGAGGCCCGCGTCGCCGCGCTGCAGGCCAAGGTCCTGCCCTGAGACTTCCGGACCTCCAGGCGGGCCGGAGAGGCCTTCCGCCGCCATGTTTGCTAGGATCAACGCCGGGATGGTTGCTGCCCGATTCGCGCTGCACGAATACCCTTGGGCCTCACCTACCACTGGGGAGCTGTCCCTGTCCGGGCCGTGGCCCGGTTATACGGCGCCCACCTGAGCAGATTGCGCCACAGTGGTTTCCGTTGCGAACGGTCGGTGCGGTGCCTCCCATGACCCACACAGGCGGATGACCGCGGACCTGGCAACGGCGAAGCGGGATTTGCGGCGCGCCTTCCGGGCCCGCCGCCGCCGGCTGCACGCGACGCAGCCCGATGCCGCGCACGCCCTGGCCCGACGGGTCCTGCTCGAGGTGCCCGCGGCGCCCGGCGACGTGGCGGCCGGATACTGGCCCGATGACGGCGAGATCGATCCGCGTCCGCTGATGGGGGCATGGGCCGAGCGCGGGGTCGCGCTGGCGCTGCCGGCGGTGGTGGAGCGCGCCGCCCCGCCGGTGTACCGACGCTGGAACCCCGGCGATCCGCTCCAGCCGGACCGCGTCGGCATCCCGGCCCCGGCCGCCTCGGCCCCGAGCGTGATGCCGGACCTCGTTCTCTGCCCGCTGGTGGCATTCGATGCGGCCTGCCGCCGGCTCGGCCGCGGCGGCGGCTACATCGACCGGGCGCTGGCGACGCTCGGCGCCGGGGTGCGGGTCGTCGGCCTGGCCTGGGAGCAGCAGTGCGCGGACCGGGTGCCGGTCGCCGCCCACGACCGGAGCCTCGACCTGGTCGTCACCGAGCGCCGGGTCTACCGCCGCCCCGAGGCGGCCGGCGCGGCGGCGCCGTGAGGTTCCTCTTCTGCGGCGACGTGGTGGGCGCGCCCGGGGTCCGGGTGCTCCGGCACTACCTGCCCGGCCTGAAGCGGGAGCTGCAGCTCGATTTCGTGGTGGCCAACGGGGAAAACGCGCTCGACGGCTACGGCCCGTCCCCGGATACCTGCGAGCAGCTGTTCGCGGCCGGAATCGACGTGATCACGTCCGGCAACCACATCTGGGACAACGCCCGGATCATCCCGCTGGCCGCGCGCGAACCGCGGCTGCTCCGGCCGCACAACTACCCGGGCGCGGTGCCCGGGACCGGGGTGGGGGTCTACATGGCGGCGTCCGGGGAACGGATCTGCGTGATCAACCTCATGGCGCGCACGTTCATGGAGCCGCTCGACGATCCGTTCGCCATGGTCGAGACCCTGCTTCGGGAGCATCGCCTGGGGGAAGCTGCGGACGCCCTGCTGATCGACCTGCACGGCGAGACCACCTCGGAGAAGATGGCCTTCGCCCACGCCGTGGACGGCCGCGCGAGCCTGGTGGTGGGGACGCACACCCACGTGCCGACCGCGGACACGCGGATCCTGCCGGGCGGGACCGCGTTCCAGGCGGATGCCGGGATGTGCGGGGACTACCAGTCGGTGATCGGCTACCAGGCCGAGCCGTGGATCGCCCGGTTCCGGACCAAGATGCGCACCGGCCGGATCCGGGCGGCGGGCGGCGAGGGCACCCTGGCCGGCGTGTACGTCGAGACCGCCGCCGGCACCGGGCTCGCCGTGCGGGCCGATCCGGTGCGGGTGGGCGGCCACCTGTCGGAGGCGCGCCCGCGCCTCTGACGCTCAGAGCCGAACGTGCGACGTGCGCGCGATCCGGCCCACGACCGGCATCACGAGCAGGGCCATCGCGAGCACGCAGGCGGCGCCGATCAGCACGTCGTTGAACGCCATGATCAGGGCTTCGCGCTGGGCGATCTGGGTGAGATAGCCGATGGCGTCGGCATGGACCTCGGGCGAGACGGAGCCGGCGAGCAGGCCGGAGACCAGGCCGAGGATCTGCCACCCGCCGCCCGGCGGCAGGGCCATGGATTCGGCGATCCGCGCGTAGTGCAGGTCGGCGCGGGCGACCAGCAGGGTGTTGGCGATGGCGAGGCCCACCGCCGCGCCGAGGCGCATGATCAGGTTGAACAGCGCGCTGCCGTGCTTGACCTCGGACACCGGCAGCGCGCTCATCGACAGGTCCAGCATGGTGAAGTAGGCCAGCGGGGCGCCCATCCCGCGCAGGACCTGCGGCAGCGCCCACTCGGCAAACCCGCTGTCGATGGTGAGGCCGGCGTGCAGGATGGTGCCGGCGGCGAGCAGCCCGAAGCCCAGTGCGGCCGTCCAGCCCAGGCCGATGTAGCGGACCAGGTGCCCGGCGAACACGCCGGAGAGCACCATGGAGACGCCGAGCACGGCCGTGATGCTGCCGATGGTCGCGGTGTCGAAGCCGCGCACCTGCCCGAGGTACAGCGGCAGCAGGTAGATCGGGACGTACAGGCCGCCGCCGAAGATGCCGATGAGGAGCACGCCGGCCAGGAAGTGGGAGCGCCGGAAGGTGCCGAAGCGGACCAGGGGTTCGCGCGCGGTGAACTCGCGGGCGAGAAACGCCACGAGCGTGATCCCGGCCACCACCGTGCATCCGAGGATCAGGCCGGATTCGAACCAGTCGCGCCGCTGCCCCTCCTGCAGCACGAAGAGGGTCGACCCGAGCAGCAGGAAGGCGAGCACGATGCCGGCAAAGTCGGTCTGCCGGATCAGGCGGGCGTCCGGCCGGTCGAAGTCCACGAGGAGCCCGACCACGATCACCACGACCACGCCGATCGGGACGTTGACGAGGAACAGCCACTCCCACGACAGGACCTGGGTGATCCAGCCGCCCACGACGGGCCCGATGGCGACCGCGCTGGTGCCGAGCATCCCGAAGATCATGGCGAACGTGACCTGCAGCCGGCGCGGAATCGCGGTGTAGAGGCTCGCCACCACCATCGGCATCATGCCGCCGCCGAAGAAGCCCTGGGTCGCCCGAAAGGCGATCATCGACGGCACGTCCCAGGCCTGGGCGCAGCCCACGCTGGCGAGCGTGAACCCGCCGGCGCAGACCGAGAAGAAGATGCGCGTCGAGCAGATCTGGCTGAACCGCGCCGACAGCGGGATCATGATCACCTCGGCGATCAGGGCGGCGGTCAGGACCCAGCTCACCTCGTCCGGGGCGGCGCCCAGCGCCGCCTGGATCTCCTTGAACGACGAGCCGACGATCTGCACCGACAGCACCGCCATGAACATCCCCGCGATCATCGCGATGAACGCGACGAAGCGGCGAACATTGATCGTCTCGGGCGGGCCCGCCGCCACCGTCACGTCAGCCATGCGAGGTCCAGGTCCGGAGGGGTGCCGCCCGCCCGGCGGCGCGCGGCGCCAGGCGGTCCGGCAAGCCGCTCAGACCGCGAAGGCGCGGAGCCGCTCGCGGTCGAACTCGACGCCGTGCCCGGGGCGGTCCGGGGCCACGGCCTTGCCGTTGCGCATCTCGAGCGGGTGCACGATGAACTGCTCCAGGCCGAACCCGTGGATCTCGAGGTACGACGCGTTCGGCGCCGCGGCGAGCACGTGCACGTGGAGATCGTGCACGCCGTGCGAGGTCACCGGCAGGCCGTGGGCCTCGGCCAGCGCCGCCACCTTGCGCCAGACCGTGATGCCGCCGCACGTCGCGAGGTCGGGTTCCGGGAAGTCGGCCCCACCCGCCGCCAGCAGGGCCTGGAACTCGGCCAGCGTGTGCAGGTTCTCCCCGGCCGCGATGGGTATGCCGACGTCGCGCACGCGCCGGTGGGCGGGAAAGTCGTCGGGGGCCACGGGCTCTTCCAGCCACACCAGGCCGAACGGCCGGAGCAGCCGCGCCGCGTGCACGGCCGCGCCGGGCCGCCAGCCCATGTTGGCGTCGACCATCAGCGGGAAGCCGTCTCCCAGTAGTTTCCGCATGGCGCCCACGCGTTCGACGTCCTCGTGCACGTCCGCCCGGCCCACCTTCATCTTGATTGCCCGGAACCCGTTCTCGACCCGGCGCTCGGTGCGGGCCAGCAGCTCCTCGATGGGGTCCTGCAGGTCGATCCCGCCCGCGTAGCAGGCGACCTCGGGATCGTGGCCGCCGAGCAGGCGCCAGAGGGGCAGGCCGGCGCGGCGGGCCTTCAGATCCCACAACGCGACGTCCACGGCCGCCTGGGCGAAGCTCACCGGGCCGCCCCGGCCGATGTAGTGCACCGCGTGCCAGAGGCGCTGCCACAGGGCCTCGATCCGCCCGGCATCGGCGCCGATCAGCAGCGGCCTGAAGTCGTCCTCGATCAGGCTGCGCACGGCGCCGCCCGCCCGCCCGGCGGTGTAGGTGTAGCCGGACCCGGTCGCGCCGTCCTCGGTGCGGATGTCGACGACGATCACCTCGAAGACGCTCATCGCGCCGTGCGTGGCGTCCGTGAGCGGCGGGTCAAGGGGCAGCCGGTACTGGCTGACGTCGAGGGCGGCGATCGTCATGGTCTGGGTTCCTCGTGGTCCGGGGGAAGTTGGCCCGACGCTGACCGGAGCGCCCGGTCCAGGAGTGACACCGCGCCGTGGGCCAGCGCGGCGCTCGCGACCGTCCAGAGCAGCAGGCCGGGCCAACTCAGGACCGGTGCGCCAATGCTGCCACGCCGCTGCAGCTCGAGCAGCGCGCCCACGCCCAGCAGCGCCGCCGCGCCGCGAATCAACACGCCGCGAAGCCGCCGCCGGTCCGGCGCCCGCCAGCGGAGGACGAGGACGATCAGCACGGCCGCGAGTGCCGCCATCCACCAGCCCCACGGGTCCAGGAACGGGATCAGCGAGGCCGGTACCAGCGGTCGCGGCATCATGGTTCGGCCCCCGGCGGATTGACAGCACGGCACATGATTTTGATAGTGCTCCGACTTCCCACCGCATGCCGTTCCGCTGGCGAAGGTCGAGCCGTGAAGATTGTCAACTCTCTCAAGAGTACCAAAAAACGTGATCGCGACTGCCGGGTGATCCGGCGGAAAGGTCGCGTCTACGTGATCAACAAGAAGAATCCCCGCCTGAAGGCCCGCCAGGGATGATCCGGGCCGCCGGCCGGCCGGGCGGCGACCGAGTCCCGGCCTGAGGCCGCGCCGTGCGGATGCCGGAGCCGGATGCGGCGGTCATCGCCGCCCGCGCGGACCTCGTGCAGGCGCTCCGCGCCATCGTGCCCGGCGAGGGTGTCATCGAGGAGGAGCGCGAACTCCTCGCCTACGAGACCGACGGTCTCACGGCGTACCGGGAACTGCCGATGCTGGTGGTGCTGCCGGAAACGACCGAGCAGGTCGCTGCCGTCCTCAAGCTCTGCCACGGCCGCGGCGTCAAGATCGTCCCGCGCGGGGCCGGGACCGGGCTCTCCGGCGGCGCCCTGCCGCTCCGTGACGGGGTCACGCTCGGCCTCGGCCGCTTCAACCGCATCCTCGAGATCGACTACGACAACTTGTGCGTCGTGACGCAGCCCGGCGTCACCAACCTGGCGATCACCCGGGCGGTCGAGGACCGCGGCTTCTACTACGCGCCCGACCCGTCGAGCCAGATCGCCTGCTCGATCGGCGGCAACGTGGCCGAGAACTCGGGCGGCGTCCACTGCCTGAAGTACGGGGTCACCACCAACAACATCACCGGCGTCGAGCTCGTCACGATGGCCGGCGACGTCCTCCGCATCGGCGGCCGGCACCCGGACCCCGCCGGCTACGACCTGCTCGGCGTGATCACGGGTTCGGAGGGCCTGCTCGGCGTGATCACCGAGGTGACGGTCAAGATCCGGCCGAAGCCCGAGTGCACCCGCGCCGCGCTGATCGGGTTCCCGACCATCCGCGCCGGCGCCACGTGCGTCAGCCGGGTGATCTCGGAAGGGATCATTCCGGCCGGCATGGAGATGATGGACAAGTTCGCGATCGAGGCGGCCGAGGCGTTCGCGCATGCCGGCTACCCGCTCGATGCCGAGTCGCTCCTGATCGTCGAGCTCGACGGGACCGTCTCCGAGGTCGCGGACGGCATGGCGCGGGTGATCGCGATCGCCCGCGAGTGCGACGCCACGCACGTCCGCGAGAACGCCGACGAGGCCGAGCGCGAGCGGTTCTGGTCGGGGCGCAAGTCGGCGTTCCCTGCGATGGGACGCCTCTCGCCCGACTACATCTGCATGGACGGCACGATCCCGCGCGGCCGGCTCCCGGACGTGCTCGACGGCATCACCGCCCTCTCGAAGCAGCACGGTCTTCGCGTCGCGAACGTGTTCCACGCCGGCGACGGCAACCTGCATCCGCTGATCCTGTACGACGCCAACGACGCCGATCAGCTGGCGCGGGCCGAGGCGTTCGGCGCCGACATCCTCAAGCTGTGCGTGGCGGAGGGCGGCGTGCTGTCCGGCGAGCACGGCATCGGCGTGGAGAAGCGGGACCTGATGCCCGCCATGTTCGACGACACCGACCTCAAGCACCAGCAGCGCCTGAAGTGCGCGTTCGACCCGGACGGCCTGCTCAATCCGGGCAAGATGTTCCCGGAGCTGCACCGCTGTGCCGAGCTCGGGAAGATGCACGTCCACCACGGCAAGCTCCCGTTTCCGCACCTGCCCCGCTTCTGAGGCGGCGCCGCTCGTGGACGCGCAGGTCCGGCCGGCGGACGAATCGGAACTCGTCGACGCGATCCTGGGCCTGGTGGCGGCCGGAACGCCGGCCCAGGTCAGCGGCGCCGGCACCAAGCAGGGCTTCGGGCGGCCGGTCAATGCTGCCGTCACGCTGCGGCTCGACGGCCTCGCCGGCATCCAGGCGTACGCCCCCGACGAACTGACGCTCACCTGCGGCGCGGGCACGCCGCTCGCGGCGGTGGCGGCCGCGCTCCGGGAGCACGGCCAGGAACTGGCGTTCGAGCCGCCCGACCTGGGCCCGCTCTACGGCGCGCCGGCCGGCGCGGCGACCATCGGCGGCGTGCTCGGGTGCAACCTGGCGGGCTCCCGCCGGGTGCGCGCGGGCGGTGCGCGCGACCATTTCCTCGGGTTCCGCGCCGTGAGCGGCCGCGGCGAGGCGTTCAAGGCCGGCGGCCACGTGGTCAAGAACGTGACCGGGTACGACCTCTGCAAGCTCCTGGCGGGATCGTTCGGCACCCTCGCTGCACTGTCGGAGGTGACGGTGAAGGTGCTGCCGCGGGCGGAGCGGACCGCCACCTTGCTGCTGCCCGGCCGCACGGTCGTCGACGCCGTCGGGCTGCTGATCGCCGCCTGGCAGAGCCGGCTCGAGCCGAGCGGGCTCTGCTGCGTGCCGGCCGAGCTCGCGCCCCTGCTGCCGGCCGGCCTGCCGGCGGATGCAGGCTGCCTCGCCGCCGTCCGGTTCGAGGGACCGGCGGGATCGGTGCGCGACCGGGCTGGCCGGATGCGCGACACGCTGGGAGGCGCGTCGCATGAGCTGGGGGAGACTGAATCGGGAGCGTTCTGGAAGGCGGTCACCGACGCCACTCCGTTCGCGGAGGCAGCGGCCGTGCAGGTGGCGCGGCCGCTGTGGCGGCTGTCGCTGCCGCCCGCCTCGGCGGCCGGCGTGATCCAGCGGCTGGCCGCGCGGCCGGGGGGATCGTGGTTGCTGGACGGTAGCATGCTGTGGTTCGCGCCCGCCGGCGATACGAGTGCCGGCGACCGCGTCCGCGCCGAGGCGGCCGGGGCAGGCGGGACGGCGATGCTGCTCCGGGCGCCGGACTCGGTCCGGGCCGCCGAAGGCGTGTTCCCGCGGCAGGGCGCTGGCATCGAGCGCATCGCGGCCGCGATCCGGTCCGGGTTCGACCCCGAGGGCGTGCTCAATCCCGGCCGCATGGCGGCCTGATCCCGTGCGAACGAATTTCACGGCGGCCCAGCTCGAGGACCCGGCCATCCGCACGGCGAACGGCATCCTCCGTGCCTGCGTGCACTGCGGCTTCTGCACGGCCACCTGCCCGACGTACGTGCTGCTGGGGGACGAACTCGACAGTCCGAGGGGCCGGATCTACCTGATCAAGGACATGCTGGAGAACGACCGGCCGGCGGATCCGAAGACGGTGCTGCACGTGGACCGGTGCCTCTCGTGCCTCTCGTGCATGACGACGTGCCCCTCCGGCGTGCACTACATGCACCTGGTCGACCACGCGCGGACCTGGATCGAGGAGACCTTCCGGCGCCCCCCGCTCGAACGGCTGGTGCGCGGCGTGTTCAGTCTGTTGCTGCCCTATCCCGCGCGCTTTCGCTGGGCGTTGCGCCTGGGCCGACTCGCCCGCCCGTTCGGCCGGCTGCTGCCTGAGCCCGCCGGCACCATGCTCCGCATGCTTCCGGAGCAGTCCGCCCCGAGCGGTTTCGTCCGGCCGGGCTCGGTGCACCCGGCCGTGGGCGAGCGCAAGCTCCGGGTGGCACTCCTCGCCGGTTGCGTGCAGCAGGCCCTCGACCCCAGGATCAACGACGCCACCGTTCGGCTTCTCACCCGGCTGGGTGCCGAGGTGGTGGTGCCGGCAGACGCTGGCTGCTGCGGCGCGCTGGTGCACCACATGGGCCGCGAGAGCGCCGCGAAGCAGGGCGCCCGGCGCAACATCGCCGCATGGCGCAGCCTCGATGGCGAGGTACCGCTCGATGCCATCGTCGTGAATGCGTCCGGGTGCGGCACCATGCTGAAGGACTACGGCCACCTGCTCCGGACGGATGCCGACTGCGAGGATGCGGTCTGGGTCGCCGGACTGGCGGCCGACGTCACCGAAGTGGTGGAGCGCCTGACGCTGCCCGCGGCATCCGGGCCGCACGCCGGCATGAGCGTCGCCTACCACTCGGCATGTTCCCTGCAGCATGGCCAGCAGATCTCGCGCCTGCCAGCATCGCTCCTTTCCGAGGCCGGGTTCGACGTGCGCCCGGTGGCCGAAGGGCATCTCTGCTGCGGGTCGGCCGGGACCTACAACCTCCTCCAGCCCGAGATCGCCGAGCGGCTGCGCGAGCGGAAGGTCGCCAACCTGGAACGCACCGGTGCCGCCGCGGTCGCCGCGGGCAACATCGGCTGCATGGTGCAGATCGCCGGGGGCAGCGACCTCCCGGTGGTCCACACGGTCGAGCTTCTGGATTGGGCGACCGGGGGACCCCGCCCGGCGGCGCTTCGCTGAGGGGGCCGGCGCTCGATCAGGTCGCCTGTGAAGACGGACGCCTCTCGTTCGATCCGGAGAGGCAGCCGCGCGCGGCGCGGCAGTCAGCCGAGCAGGGGACGCCCGGTCCCGTGTTCGCCCCGGTGGCGGGACGCCGCCATCCTGCAACTCAGGTCGGCCCCGCCCGGCAACGGGTGTTCGGCGGCAGGGCGCCGCCGCGCCGGGACCCATGGCCGGCTGATGGGCGTGTTACGCTAGGCCGCATGCATGAACCGGCTGGTCATCGGTCGGATGCAGCCTGAGGAGGGGATGCATGAACAAGATGAGCCGTTCGACGGCACAACACCGGTTGTCGCGTCGCAGCATGTTGTCGGGACTGGGCGTGGCGGCCGCTTCCGTGGCGACCGCAGGGGTGGCGCGCGCCGCCTGCTCCGTGACCGCGTACCAGATCGACGGGCCATTCTATCCGTACACACCCGGGGAACAGGACTGGGACCTGACCCACATCGCGTCCGGGGCCGACCGGGCGGCCGGTGAGGTCATCGAGGTCGTCGGCAAGATCCAGGACGCACAATGCAGGCCGGTCGGCGACTGCGTGCTCGAGATCTGGCAGGCGAACGTGCACGGCCGCTACGACCATCCAAAGGACGGCAACCCGGCGCCGCTCGACCCGAACTTCCAGGGCTATGCCCGCATCGTCACGGACAAGAACGGCGAGTACCGGATCCGCACCATCCGTCCCGCCCCCTACGCGGCGATCGGCGACTGGTACCGCCCGGCGCACATCCATTTCAAGGTGCATCCGCCGCTGAACCCGGGGGTCACCACGCAGATGTACTTCACGGGCGACCCGCTCCTCGAGAGCGACCTCCTGCTCAAGCCGTTGTCGGAGGAGGAGCGGGCGGCGCTGATCGTCGCCTTCGATAGCGAGACCGCGGACGGGATCAAGCAGGGAACCTTCAACATGCAGGTCCCGGAGGGCTGGAGGCCGCCGCCGGAACTGATGGACATCATCCGCCAACAGCAGCAGGGCTGACGACCGTCCGGCTGGCCCCGCCGGTCGCCGGGCCGGCGGGGCGCTGACTGAGCACGGGGACCCATCGGCCGCCGGTCCAGCCGAGCGCTGGGGCAGCCGCCGGTGCCTCCGCGGGTTTGGGAGGAGCTTCGGGGACCATGCCTCGCTGGCCGGGCATCGTGTTGGCACTGCTGCTGCCGGCTTCAGGTCTGGCCTGTCCTCCTTCCCATGAATCCGCGACCGCCGCGTCCGCACTGCATGCCGTTCTGGAAGCTGCCGGCCTGTCCGAGGCCAATTTCGAGGTTCGGGAGTCGGACCACGTCCTGAACGCAAGGGCGCTGATTTGCGACGGCCATCGGTACATCCTGATCAATGGTCAATTCCTGTCCGGTCTCGGCTGGACGGATGGGAGCTGGAACTGGACGAAGGCGGGAATCATGGCGCGGGAGATCGGGCGCCATGTCATGGGCCACGTCGTGTATCGAGGCGAGAGGCATCGGGAGGAAATCTCTGCCGACCGGTACGCCGGGCATTTTCTCTACCGGATGGGGGCGTCGCTCGAACAGGCCCTTGCAATGACCGCGGTCCTGCCCGAAGTGCTGTCATCCAGCCATCCCAGGAAATCCGAACGGGTGGCAGCCGTCCGAGTCGGCTGGGGAAACGCCAGCGACGCGGCGGACAGCGGGGGCGCTCGGTGCGCGCCGTGAGCGGCCCCGCCGCGCCGCCGCTTCCGGTCGTTCTTGCTGAGACGGGACCGCTCCGTCTCGTCCGGGCCAGAGCCCCGTCTGCACGACGGCAGTCCTTGCCTGGGGCAGGGCCACCGCCAGGTGACGGCGGGCCCAGCCGCCGCCTCGACCGGGCAGGTGGCGCCGCACGACGACCGAACCGTCGTGGGCGCAGGTTCCCCGTCTCCGGCAATCCGTCGGGTCCGCGACCACGCTTCCGGATTGCCTCGGGGCCGTGCCAGGGGCGACTATCGTCCAGTCAGCACCCTCGACTCGTGTCGAGCACCTTTTCCATGTAGATGACCCCGTCAAGCGGGTTCTCGTAGTACGGTGCGATTTCGCGGAAACCCAGTGAACGGTAGAGCTCTGTGGCAGCGGAGAGCCTGGAGAAGGTATCGAGACGCATCCTGGCGTAACCGGCGGCACGACCAGCATCGACGATGGCTTCGGCCAGCGTGCGCCCCAACCCCGTACCGCGCCAGGGTCGACGCACGAACAGGCGCTTCATCTCGGAGATTCCGGCCGACAAGGGCTTCATCGCGACTCCGGCCACGGCTGTGCCATCGACGTGACGCGCCAGCAGCATCCGCCCGAGCGGCGGTGCGTAGTCGCCCGGGAAGGTTGCCAGTTCGGCCGAGAAGTTCTGGAAGGTCAAATCCTGGCCAAGCCAGCGCTGGTACTCGATAAACAGTCCGCGCATGTCGGCAATGTCCGAAACGGACGCGGCCTCCCGTATGCGCACTTCTTGGCCGTTGATGTCCTGCATGCGCATGTTCCCACCACGGGCCGTACCTGCTTCGTCCCACCGACGCGGCCCCATGGCGAGGATACGTTTGCCCCTGGTCGGATAGCAGATGGACCGGGGGTTCCCGTCCGGACGCGTATTTCTGTATTGCGGGGGAGGGATGCGTCCATAGACAAGTCCGGGCCTTCTGGGCCGGCGTTCTGCAGGAGCAGGACCGCATCAGGCAGGTATGCGCCGCGTCCATCGTTGACGGGGGGATTCCAGCCTTGGGCAACAACATGTCCGCTCGCGATCCCGTTGGCGACCGAGGCATGGCCCAACAGCCTGACTTGCGCCACCCGACGCGAAATAAAGCGACCAGCCGTGAGGAAGTGGTGCGCCAGTAGTCGTGACCAAGCCTTGACCAAGCTAACGGTTGTCGGTGACAGTACGTTGGTCGGACAACCACTGTCGGAACTTCACTCCATGCCCCGAACCATCAATATTGGGGAGGCAAAGGCGCAACTGTCGCATCTCATCGCTTGTGCAGAGGCAGGCGAGGACGTGATCATCGCGCGCAACGGCGTGCCGGCCGCGCGGCTCGTGCCGCTGAACTGTCCGGTGGCTGAGACGATCGCGCTGCTTCGTGACGAACGGACCCGGCGTCCCAGGGTAACGGCCGCGGCAATCCGCGCGGCCAGGGATCAGGGGCGCGCCTGATGGCCATTGTCGTCGACGTGTCGATTGCGGCCGCGTGGTGCTTCCCTGATGAGCATGCGGACGCTGCAGAGAAGGTGCTGGAAGACTTGCCCCAGTTGGGCGGCGTGGTCCCCGGACTGTTCTGGTACGAGGTCCGCAATGTGCTGGTCGTCAATGAATGGCGGGCACGCATTGAACCGGCCGACAGCGCGCGGTTTCTTATGCGCCTGCGCAGCCTCGGTCTTCAGCGTGACGATGACCATGACGAGGATTCAATGATGGGGCTCGCGCGAAGCCATGCACTGAGCGCCTTCGATGCCGCCTACTTGGAGACCGCACTGCGCCGAGGAGACCGTCTGGCAACCCTAGACCGGGTCTTGGCAGGTGCCGCTACCACCGAAGGCGTTTCCGTAATTCACTGACGAGAGCGGTCCGGCCGTCGCTCCCCAGCATGCGATGCAAGAATGTGCCGGCTCCGGGAGGGAAGGAAGAGTGACGGTCTGACGGCGCCGTGCGCACCGCGTGTCTGCGCTGACCAGCGGCAATTCGTCGGGCGCGTACGAGCGATGTTGGCGGACGGCACGGCGTGCACGGTGGAACGGTCTGGCGACTCGACGACGGGCTGCCGGCAACGTCAGTAGCGCCCCATCGTGGCTGCTTGGCTTGTTGCGAGGGAACCGGCGGCGGATCACAGCGTGCGGACGTAGTAAATCAGGTCCAACTCCGGCGGCGGCACGCCGGCGTGGCTCAGCATGCCGTGCACCTGACCGCGATGGTGGGTCTGGTGGTTGAACAGATGCGTCCATACGAGACGCATCGGCGTGCGGAACGGTTCGCCCGCTACGTTGCGGTAGGCAAGGTCGCCCGCGATTCGCTCTTCGTCCATGTCTGCCAGCACCCGGTCGAGCCGATCGTCCCCGGCGGTGCGACCACCGCGCAACGCCTCGAAATCGTCGAACAGCACACGATCAAGTGCGACCGGACCGGCATCGACTCCCTCGACGCGGTCGAGCCAGGCGCGGTCTCCGACCAGAATGTGGTTCAGCGTGTTGTGGATCGAACCGAAGAAGGCCTGGCGGTCCCGCTTGCGCGCCGCGTCGCCCAGACCGGCACAGGCGTCATAGAGGCGGGCGTTCGCCCACCGGTTGTAGGCGGCCAGGGTGCGGAAGTGGGAGAGGAACATGCGCGACCTCCTGTGAGCGGCTGATCCTGATACTGCATCACCCGGGTCAGGCGGGCGCGACGGTGTTCCGGAGGCTCGCGCCACTTTGGGTTCCGCACCCTGCCTTTGACAGAACGTGCCGCCGTGCCGCGACTTGCATTTTGGTTGCAAAAGGGAAGTCAGCCTATGCCGTCCATCACGATCAAGGGCATCTCCCCCACGCTCGATGAGCGGTTAAAGGGCATTGCGCGGCGTCACCACCGGAGCCTGCAGAACGAGGTCATCGCCTGCCTCGAGCGCTACGCGGAGCAACCGCCGCGATCGAAGGCGGAGATGATGGCCGAAGCCGCCCAACTGCGAGACCAGCTGCCGCCCGTCGATCACGACATCGTGGACCGGCACAAGCGTAGTGGCCGGCCGTGAACGTCGTGGTGGACACGAACATCATCGCGTACTACTGGCTGCCGGGCGGGCATACCGAAAGCGCTGTAGCCCTGCGTCGACATACCGACGAGTGGTTCGTGACGACGCTGTGGCGATCCGAATTCCGCAACGTCCTGGCCCGCTGTCTTCGAGCCGGCAAGATCGGACTCGCTCAGGCCAGTGCGTTGATTCGGAATGCGGAGGCCGAGTTGGTTCATGGCGAGCGCGACGTCGACTCCGCCGCCGTGATGGGCCTTGTCGCCAAGGCGGACTGTTGGGCATACGACTGCGGGTCCGTCGCCCTGGCCAAGTCGATGGGTTATCCGCTGGTCATCGAAGACGCCCGGATCGTGCGCACATTTCCCGAGACGGCAGTCACCATGGACGACCTGCTGGCCGGTCAGTGACCGCCTGACGATGCGGCCGTCCCGGTCCTTGCGAACTCCAGATACAGCGGGCTGGTCGATCCGGGCGCGCCGCGCGTCTCGTACCGCGTCCCGTGCCAGTCGTCGGGCGGTTCGAGGAAGTCTGCCGGGCGCCGGGCGGTCCACTCGAACTCGGGGTGGCCGAGGAGTTGCCGCAGGACCCAGTGCTGGCAGACCGGATGGTCACTCGCGAACCGCAGACGCGCCCCGGGCTGCATGATCCGCGCCAGCTGGTCGAGCGTGTGCCGCTGCACGAATCGCCGCTTCGCGTGCCGGCGCTTGGGCCAGGGATCCGGGAACAGGAGAAACACGCGGCTGATCGACGCAGGCGCCAGCGCGTCGAGGAGCAGGCGGGCGTCATCCGCCAGGATCCGGG
Organism: Alphaproteobacteria bacterium; assembly: GCA_022824395.1. Classification (GTDB taxonomy): domain Bacteria; phylum Pseudomonadota; class Alphaproteobacteria; order TMED109; family TMED109; genus VXPW01. The sequence goes on along the minus strand of JAJDZX010000040.1, from coordinate 16,293 downwards.
TCCGCGAGCGGTCCTCGACCGGCAAATTCGCAAGCAGTGCGGCGACGCCGCTGATGAAGGGCTCGCACCCCAGGAAGCCGGTGTCCGGGTTGGCGCGGGCCAGGGCGGTCAGGTGCTCGCCACTCCCGAAACCGATCTCGAGCCAGGTCTCGACAACGGCGTCAGCGAACAGCGAGGCGGGTTGCAGGGTGCCCGGGGGCGTGTCCAGGGGGATCGAGAGTGTCGGCAGCACGTGCTCGATCAGGGCCTTTCGGCCGGGTCGCAGGCGGCCGCGCTGCCGCCGTCCATAGCAGCGGTATCGCGGCGGCTCAGCCGAGGGCGGCACGAAGGGCGTCGACGCGGTCGGTTTCCTCCCAGCTGAAGCCGCCGTCCGCTTCGGGGGCGCGCCCGAAGTGCCCGTACGCGGCCGTGCGACGAAAGATCGGCCGGTGCAGCCCGAGCTGCTCGCGGATGTCGCCCGGGCGCAGCGAGAAGACGCTTCCTTCGTCCAGCACCCGCGTCAGCGCGGCATCGCGCTCCGGGCCCTGGTCGGTCTGCACGCGGATCGAGACCGGCTCGGCCACCCCGATCGCATAGGCCAGCTGGATGGTGCAGGCATCGGCGAGGCCGGCCGCGACGATGTTCTTGGCGAGATAACGGGCGGCGTACGCCGCCGAGCGGTCCACCTTGCTCGCGTCCTTGCCGGAGAACGCGCCGCCGCCGTGCGGGCAGGCGCCGCCGTAGGTGTCGACGATGATCTTGCGGCCGGTAAGCCCGGCGTCCGCGTCGGGTCCGCCGATCACGAATTTGCCCGTCGGGTTGACGAGGACGGAGTCAGCGCCCGGCATCCATCCGTTCGGGAGAACCGCCTCGATGGACGGGATGATGCGGTCCCGGACATCCGACAGCTCGAGGCTCGCATCGTGCTGACTCGAGACCACGACCTTCTCGACCCCGACGGGGCGAGCGTCCTCGTAACGCAGCGTGACCTGCGATTTCGCATCCGGGCCCAGGCCGTCCACCCGGCCGGCGCGGCGCGAGTCCCGGAGGTGCAGGAGAATCTGGTTGCTGTAGTGCAGCGCGGCCGGCATGAGGGCGTCTTCCGTCTCGCGGCAGGCGTAGCCGAACATCAGGCCCTGGTCGCCCGCACCCTCCTCGGCCCGCGCGGCGGCGTCAACGCCCTGGGCGATATCGGAGGACTGGCCGTGCAGGCGGTAGTCGAACTCGAAGTTCTGCCAGTGAAACGAGTCCTGCTCGTAGCCGATGGCGCGGACCGTCTGCCGCACCGCCCACTCGACTTCCGCCACCGGCAGCGTCAGCCCGCGGATTTCGCCGGCGACGAGCACGAGGTTCGTGGTGGTGATGGCCTCGCACGCCGCGCGGGAGGCCCGCGGATCGTCGGCCTTCTCCAGGATCAGGTCGACCAGCGTGTCGGAAATCTGGTCGCAGATCTTGTCCGGGTGACCCTCGGACACGGATTCACTGGTGAAGAGATGGCTCGGCAAGGTTCGACTCGTGGCGGCACGATTGCGCGCTGCAGACCGCAGGTGCTTGGAGGGTGATCGCGTCGATTGACACTTCCAAAATTAGCCGAGGCAGGGGGGGCTGTCCATCTGCCGACGGGCCGCGGCGGCCGGTGCGGGCGCGTCGAATCCGCCCGCGGAGGGGGGCCGGCAGCCTCGTCGACACGCCTCTCCGGCAGTTCCGTGCCCGCCCGGCACGGGGCGGTTTCCTTGCTGCGAGGTGGTCCGCCGCCGCCGTTCCGCCCGCGTACCCAGGAGCGCTACCAGATGCAGCCGCGCGCCACGATCGGCCAGAGGGCCTCGACGCGCCCGTCCCGGACGCAGACGTACCAGTCGTGCAGGTTCGCGGTCGGATCGCAGTGCGAGGGGATCAGGCGGACGCCGTCGCCGACCGCGAGACGGACATTGGAACCGGAGAGATCGATCGTCGTGTGCTCGTCGGACACGCCGGCCACGGCGGCCGAATCGATGTCGGCAATCCCGGGTACGCCCGACTCCGCGGAAAACGCCTTGAGCCCGGCGTCCGTGACCGCGCGCTCGGGCACCGGACTGCTCACCACGGTCGAGTAGATGAAGAGCGCCTGCTCGAAATCGGCGACCGGTGCGCCCGCGGCATCGAGATTCCGGGCGTAATCCGCGTCCATGAAGACGTAGGAGCCCGCCTGGAGCTCGTTGTAGACCCCGCTCGCCGCCTCGAATTCCCACGTCCCGGTGCCCGCCCCGGCCACCGTGTCGCACGGGATCCCCTCCCGGCCGAGCAGCTCGACGGTCGAACGCGCCAGCGCGCTGGCGGTGTCGATGGCGGCGCGGCGCTCCGCATGGCTCCGGAGGTGCTGTGCGAGCCCGTGGTAGGCCTGGAGGCCGGCAAACCGGAGCCCCTCGGTGGCCGCGACCCGGCGCGCCAGCGCGAGCGCCTCCGCGCCGGGCGCGACGCCGCAGCGGGCCATGCCGACGTCGATCTCCACCAGCACGTCGATCCGCGCGCCGGCCGCGGCCGCCGCGGCGCCGATCGCCGCCGTGTTGTCGGCATCGTCCACGCACACCCCGACCTTCGCCTCGCGGGCCATGGACACGAGCCGCGCGATCTTTCGGCTGCCAATGACCTGATTGCTCACGAGGACGTCGGGCACGCCGGCTCGGACCAGCGCTTCGGCCTCGCTCACTTTCTGGCAGCAGGCCCCGACCGCACCCAGCGCCATCTGCCGGTGGACAATGGGCGCGCACTTGTGGGTCTTGGCATGGGGCCGGAGCCGCACGCCGGCCGCGGCCGTGCCGCGTGCCAAGCAGTCGAGGTTGCGCTCGAAGGCGTCGAGATCGATCACGAGCGCCGGCGTATCGACATCGGCGAGCGGCATGCCGATCTGGGCGGGTGGGGGAGTGGTCATGGCGGCACCTGGAGGAATGTCTGGCGGCGGAAGTGTGCCGCTGGCGGATGCCCCGCACAACGGTCGCTCCGATTCGACGAGCGCCGCCGCCGGGCGAGGGGTCCGGGCGTGATATGGTCGTCCCTACGCGTCCCCATGGGAGAGGGAGGATCCGTGCAATGAAGACGAGAGCAGCAGTGGCCGTCGAGGCCGGCAAGCCGCTGGTGATCGAGGAAGTCGATCTCGAGGGACCGAAGGACAACGAGGTGCTCGTGGAGATCAAGGCGACCGGCGTTTGCCACACGGATGCCTTCACCCTCTCAGGCGACGATCCCGAGGGCATGTTCCCGGCCATTCTCGGCCACGAGGGGGCGGGTGTCGTGGTCGATGTCGGCCGCGAGGTCACGTCGGTCAAGCCCGGCGACCACGTGATCCCCCTGTACACGCCCGAGTGCCGGCAATGCGAGTACTGCACGTCCGGCAAGACCAACCTCTGCCAGGCCATCCGCGAGACCCAGGGCCGCGGCGTGATGCCGGACGGGACCAGCCGGTTCTCGCTCGGCGGCGAGGCGGTGCTGCACTACATGGGCACGTCGACCTTCGCCAACCACACGGTCCTGCCGGAAATCGCGGTGGCGAAGGTTCGTGAAGACGCTCCCTTCGACAAGATCTGCTACATCGGCTGCGGCGTGACGACGGGGATCGGCGCGGTCATCAACACGGCCAAGGTCGAGCCCGGCTCGAACTGCGTGGTATTCGGGCTCGGCGGCATCGGGCTGAACGTCATCCAGGGGCTTCGCATGGTCGGCGCCAACATGATCGTGGGCGTTGACATCAACCCGGCGCGCGAGGCGACGGCGCGGAAGTTCGGCATGACGGATTTCGTCAATCCCATCGATGCGGGAAACGACCTCGTCGGCCATCTCGTGGACCTGACCCGCGGCGGTGCGGACTACAGCTTCGAGTGCATCGGCAACGTCACCACGATGCGCCAGGCCCTGGAATGCTGCCACAAGGGATGGGGCGAATCGGTGATCATCGGCGTGGCGCCGGCCGGGGCCGAGATCGCCACCCGCCCGTTCCAGCTGGTGACCGGCCGGGTCTGGCGCGGCACCGCATTCGGCGGGGCCAAGGGCCGCACCCAGGTGCCGCAGATCGTGGACTGGTACATGGACGGGAAGATCGCGATCGACGACATGATCACCCACACGATGCCGCTCGACGCCATCAACGACGCGTTCGACCTGATGCACCGGGGCGAATCCATCCGGAGCGTGGTGATCTACTGATCGCCGGTCCGCGCTCGCCGTCGGTCGGTCGTTGGCGCCGCCGGCACCAGCCGACGGCCGGGACCGGATCCGACGCCCCGCGGCGAAGACCGCTGGCCGGCGCCGGGGGGAGCCGATCGCCTCACGATGTCACGTCGCCGGCCTCCACCACGCTCGCGCCAGCGTTCGCGCCGGACGCCCGGGCCGCGTATGCGCGGCCGCAGTGTCTCCGAGCAGCGCTGGCTCCGCCGCCAGCAGACGGATCCCTTCGTCGCGGCAGCGGCCAAGGACGGTTACCGATCGCGCTCCGCGTACAAGCTGGCGGCCATCGACGACCGGCACGACTTCCTTCGGCGCGCGCGCCGGGTCGTGGACCTGGGCGCGGCGCCGGGCGGCTGGCTGCAAGTGGCGGTGGCAAGGGCGCCGACGGCCCGCGTGGTCGCGCTGGACCTGCAGCCGGTGGCGCCGGTCGGCAGCGCGATCATTCTCGAGGGCGACGCGTTCGCCGCCGACGCTGCGGAGCGGCTGCGGACGGCGCTCGGCGGGCCGGCCGACGTGGTGCTCTCGGACATGGCGCCACCGGCGACCGGGCATCGGGCCACCGACCAGCTCCGGTCGCTGGCCCTCGCGGAAGCGGCCGTCGACTGTGCGCTGGTTCTGCTGGCGCCCGGCGGGACCCTGCTCGTGAAGCTCATCCGCGGGCAGGGGGAGCAGGAACTGATACAGGGACTAAGCCAACGGTTTGCCAAGGTCAGGCGCGAGAAGCCGCCAGCGTCGCGCCCCGATTCCAGCGAGATGTTCGTCTTCGCAACCGGCTTCGGGCCGCCGCCGGAGGCCGGTCGGCCGGACGCCGGCTTTCGCGAGCCCCGCCCGCCGTCTATACCTACCTGATCGAGCAATTCCTGCAGACACCGGGCCCATCCCATGCGTGAAGCCTTCACGTTCGACGACGTGCTGATCCGCCCGGCTGCGTCGGAAGTGCTTCCGGCGGACGTCGACACGGCCACCCAGTTCGCGCGCGATTTCCCGCTCGCGATCCCGCTGGTCTCGTCCGCCATGGACACCGTGACCGAGGCGGATCTGGCAATTGCCATGGCGCAGGCCGGCGGCATCGGCGTGATCCACAAGAACCTGTCGGTCGACGAACAGGCCCGCGAGGTGATGCGGGTCAAGAAGTACGAATCCGGGATGGTCGTCGATCCCGTCACCGTCAGCCCCGACGCCACCCTGGGCGAAGTCCGCCGCCTCAAGCGGCAGTACAGCATTTCCGGGTTTCCGGTCGTGGACCCGGACGGCCTGGTGGTCGGAATCATCACCAACCGCGACGTGCGCTTCGCGCGCGACGAATCGCAGCCGGTCCGGGACCTGATGACCTCCGAGAACCTGGCGATCGCCCGGGAGGGGATCGGCTCGCGCGAAGCGCAGGCGATCCTGCACGAGCGGCGGATCGAAAAGCTGCTGGTGGTGGACGGGGACCGGCGGTGCGTCGGGCTCATCACGCTGACCGACATCGAGAAATCGGAGCGCCATCCCGACGCGTCCAAGGACGCGCGCGGCCGTCTGCGGGTGGCCGCCGCGGTCGGCGTCGGCACGTCGGAGGTCGAGCGCGCCGAGGCGTTGGTCTCGACCGGGGTGGACGCCATCGTCGTCGACACCGCGCACGGGCATTCGCGCGGCGTCCTGGAAACGGTGACGACGATCCGCTCGCTGTCCAACGAGGCCCGGGTCATCGGCGGCAACGTCGCCACGGCCGAGGGCGTGCAGGCGCTGGCCGAGGCCGGCGTTGACGCGGTCAAGGTGGGCATCGGGCCGGGATCGATCTGCACGACCCGGGTCGTCGCGGGTGTCGGGATGCCGCAGTTCAGCGCCGTCCTCGAGGCGGCGGCGGCGGCGCGGGACGCCGGGATTCCATGCATCGCCGACGGCGGTATCCGCTATTCGGGCGATCTGGCCAAGGCCATCGCGGCGGGCGCCGACTGCATCATGGTGGGCTCCCTCCTGGCCGGCACCTCGGAGACGCCTGGCGAGGTGTTCCTGTACGGCGGCCGGTCCTACAAGTCGTATCGCGGCATGGGATCGGTGGGAGCGCTCGCGCGCGGGTCGGCGGACCGATACTTCCAGGAAGAACTCGGCGCGGGCATGGCCTTCGTGCCGGAGGGGGTCGAGGGGCGCGTGCCCTACAAGGGGCCGGCCGCCGCGGTGATCCACCAGCTGGTGGGCGGCCTGCGCGCCGCCATGGGGTACACCGGCTGCCGGTCGATCGCGGCCATGCAGACCGAGTGCGAATTCGTCCGTGTCACCTCGGCCAGCATCAGCGAAGGCCACATCCACGACATTGCCGTGACCCGGGAAGCCCCTAACTATAGGACCGGGGTATGATTCCCTCGCCTGCCATTCTCCCCATAACCGCGCCGGAGGAAGACGATGACTGAGTGGGTTGGCCCGGCCTGGCGGCATTGCCTTGCCGCGTCCGCGACCGTGCTGCTGGCGGCGACCGCCGGCCCCGGCGCCCTCGCCATGGAAGAGCCCACCGACTCGTTCGGGATTGGGGGCGGCGACGAGACGGCGGCGCTCCTCGCGGAAGCCAGCGAACTCATCGAGGGCGGCTACTACGAGAACGCCCGGCTGGCGCTCGGCGCCGTGCTGGCAGAGGCCCCGGATTCCGCCGAGGCGTGGAACCGGCTCGGCTACCTGGAGCGCCGCCTGCAGAACTTCGAGGCGGCGCTCCAGCACTACGCCAAGGCCCTGACGCTCGCGCCCGAGCACACGGCGGCGCTCCACTACCAGGCCGAGACTTTCCTGGCGCTCGGACGCCTGGACGAGGCGGAGGCCAACCTGGCCAGGATCGAGGCCGTCTGCGACTTCCCCTGCCCCGACGGCGACGACCTGGCTGAGCAGATCGCGCTGTATCGGAAGAATTTGGACGGGTGAGCGAACGTGTCCTCGTCGTCGACTTCGGAAGCCAGGTCACCCAGCTGATCGCCCGGCGCGTGCGCGAGCACAGCGTCTACTGCGAGATCGTTCCCTGGCACCGGGCCGCTGATCGGCTCGATCCGCCGCCGGGCGCCGTCATCCTGTCGGGCGGCCCCGATTCCGTGGCGGCCGAAGCCGCGCCGTCGATCCCGCCGGAGATCTTCCGGAGCGGCGTGCCGGTCCTCGGGATCTGCTACGGCCAGCAGGCCATGGTCAAGGCGCTCGGCGGGCGCGTGAGCGCCGCGCAGACCCGGGAGTTCGGGCGCGCCGACATCGAGGTCTCGGCGCCGTCCGCGCTCTTCGAGGGTTTGTGGCAGCCCGGTGAGCGCCACCCGGTGTGGATGAGTCACGGGGACCGCGTCGATGCCGTGCCGGACGGCTTCCGGGCGGTGGCCCGGACCGATGCGGCGCCCTTCGCGGCCATCGCCGACGAAAACCGTCGCTACTTCGGCGTGCAGTTCCACCCGGAAGTGGTGCATACGCCGGACGGTTCCCAGCTCCTGCGCCGGTTCGTGCGTGACGTCGCCGGGCTGGACGGCTCGTGGTCGGTGGGCCGGATCCGCACGGAGGCGGTGGCGCGCATCCGCGCCCAGGTCGGCGGCGGGCGGGTCATCTGCGGGCTGTCCGGCGGCGTCGACAGCGCGGTCGCGGCACGCCTCGTGCACGAGGCGGTGGGGGAGCGGCTGACCTGCGTGTTCGTCGACCACGGCCTGCTCCGCGCGAACGAGGCCGCCGAGGTCGAGGCGACCTTCCGCCAGCGGTTCAACATGGCGCTGCGCACCGTGGACGCGGAGGAGACGTTCCTGGCCGCGCTCGACGGCGTCGAGGAGCCGGAAGCGAAGCGGAAGACCATCGGCCGCGTGTTCGTCGAGGAATTCGAGGCGGTCGCGCGCGACACCGGGGCCGATTTCCTGGCGCAGGGCACCCTGTACCCGGACGTCATCGAGTCGGTCGCCCCCTCGGGCGGCCCCAGCGTCACCATCAAGTCCCACCACAACGTCGGCGGTCTGCCCGAGCGCATGCAGATGCAGGTGGTGGAGCCGCTCCGCGAACTCTTCAAGGACGAGGTCCGGGAGCTCGGCCGGGAACTCGGCCTGCCCGAGAGCCTGGTGGGGCGCCACCCGTTTCCGGGACCGGGGCTCGCGATCCGGATTCCCGGCGCGGTCACCCGTTCCAAGATCTCGCTGCTCCGGGAAGCCGACCGGATCTACCTGGACGCCATTCGCAGGGCGGGCCTCTACGACGACATCTGGCAGGCGTTCGCCGTCCTGCTGCCGGTCCGGAGTGTCGGCGTGATGGGGGACCGGCGCTCGTACGACTACGCGCTGGCGTTGCGGGCGGTGACGTCATTGGACGGCATGACGGCGAGCGTCTACCCGTTCTCGGCGGACTTCCTCGCGGAGGTCGCGACCACGATCGTCAACCGGCTGCCGGGCATCAACCGCGTCCTGTACGACGTCACGTCAAAACCGCCTGGCACGATCGAGTGGGAGTGAGCCGGCCCGCCGGACGGCTTCATAGAACCGCGTCATCATCGCCCGGACCGCCGCCCGGATGCCGGGTTCCTCGCTCTCCCTGGGACCACCCACCAAGAGGCGCCGGATCCGGTGCCGCCGGCAGAACCGGAGCGCCGCCGGCACGGCCCGATCGATTCGTGGGTCGAGCACGATCCGGGGCCGGGCCGCTCCGGCCGACCGGGGCAGCACGGCGCTGCCCCCGCGCGGCCGTCGGCCGGCCAGGATCAGGACGCCGTCGGCCAGGCGGAGGTTCCGGAGCGTGCGTTGGACCGGACGGCGCAGGGGGGTCGGCGTCAGCGGCCAGCAGCCCTCGAGCGGCCCCGCTTCCGTCCAGCGCCCCCCGGGGCACCAGCCGGTGATGGGAACGGCGCAGGCGCGCGCCGCCTCGAGGGCGCCCCGGTCGGCGCCGGTCTGCCCGCCCGAGACCAGCACCATCGATTGGCAGAATCGCGGACCCGGCCGCCGGCCGGTGAATCCTGCCACGAGCCTTGGGCGCCGCCGCCGGCCGGCCCCGCACGGCGGGATCGACCGGCCCCTCACGGTTCGGCGGGGACGCTCAGATGCCGGGCGAGACGGCCGCGGAGGTCGTCGGGGATCGGGGTTGAACGCATCGTGCCCTGGTCCGCGTGTACCCAGACGACGCTGCCCCGGGACAGGACGTCGTCGCTGCCCGCGGGGTGCAGGGCCGTTGCGAACGTGACGCTCGACGTCCCCAGCCGGGCGACCTCCACGGCGACGTCGAGCACATCGTCGAGCCGCGCGGGCCGGGCGAAGTCGACTTCCGCGTGGACCACGTTGAAGTCCTGACCCGAGGTGCGGGCGTAGTCGAACAGTTCGAAGGGCAGCGACCGGAGGAATTCGGTGATGGCGTTGTCGTAGTAGGTCAGGTGCTGCGCGAAATACACCAGCGCCTGGGCGTCGACTTCGTTGTAACGAACCCGCATGCGCCAGCGGAACGGCTGCGGCACGCGGTCGGATCAGCCCCGCCGTATGCGCCGGGCGCGTGCCTCAAGCCAGGTGAGCAGCAGCGGCAGGCTCCCCGAATGCTTGAGGACCCTGCCCCGCTGGCAGACCTGCCATTCCGGCACCCGGGTGCCCGAGCCGCCTCGGATCAGCTGGTATTCGGGTGCCTCGCGGGCATACCGGTAGACGCAGAACACCGCCAGGCTCTCGCTGTGGTCGATCGAGTAGTCGTGCCACAGACCGGCCTTGAGCATGCGCGAGAACAGCCCGATCAGCTGACCGATTTCGCCGTCACGGAAGACGTTCTTCGGGCTCGATACCCGCCGGCCCGGTCTCGAAACGACCCGGGCCGGCAATACACTGGGCGTTGTCTGGGCCTGCCCTTCCATAACAGGGCAGTATGGTGGCGCGGGCAATCCAATGCAACCGATCTGCCCCCGCCGACCCCGGGCCGGGCACGCCCCCGACCGGGCTTGCGAAGTCGGCGCCGATGGAGTTGATTCCCGGCATTGGCTGCGCGCGGGTGTGGCGGAATTGGTAGACGCGCCGGATTCAAAATCCGGTTCTGGCAACAGAGTGTCGGTTCGAGTCCGACCACCCGCACCAGATCCGGGCCGGCGGCGGGCGCGTGCCGGGAAACGCGACGTCGGCGCGCGCAACATGCATGCTCCGGCTGCTCATGCCGAGCGCGGCCAGTACTTGGCAAGCAGCCGACCATCGGCCAAGGACGCAGAACACGCAAGCCGCACTACGCAATATGGCGGCCCCAGCGGTCAACCGCTATGGTCGGAGCCATGGCAACCGGAACATTCGACACCCTTGCAGTCGCCCGCGAACTCACTGACGCGGGCATGGATCGCCGGCAGGCGGAAGCCGTCGCCGCCGCGATCCGTGCTGGCCAGGGTGACTTGGCCACGAAGGCAGACCTGGCAACGTTGGAGGCCCGCCTGGAGGCCAGGTTGACCTGGCGGATTGTCTTGATCGCCGGCGCGCAGGCAGGCTTGATCGTCGCACTGCTGAAGCTGCTGCCGTAGCGAATCAGTCCCCGTGGATTCCGCGCCGGGACTGCCACGGCGGCCAGTTCCGCATCTTCCCGTTCACGACCTTCCAGGCGACGGACACCAGCATCAACGGCAACACCAGCTGGCGCGGCCTGCTGTCGGGGGCAGATCTTGGCACGGCCTACCTGCCGCCGGTATCGCCGCCGCCGGAGTCGTCGTTGACAGTGCGCGGGTCATTGCCGGCGCCTGGGGAGCCGTTCGCAACTGACCCTCAGGTCCAGCAGCGGTAGGCTGCGCCCACGGCCGTTCCTCCCGCGATGCGGACTTCAATCGAAGTGCACCCGGCCGCGCAACGGGCAGGGCCCGGCAACGCCGGCACGGCCGGCCGGCCAGGATGGCCGCGCGAATCCCGAGCAGCAGCGTTACGTGAACGAGAGGCGATCCGCAATGCGCTCGCCTGCATGGTCGGTACCGGCCGGGCAGAGGCGCTCGTCGCGATCGCCGACGAGCTGCTGCCGGAGGAACCCCTGCCGGAACCGCCGTCCAACGCGTGGACCCGCGCGGAGGCATTGCTCGAGACCGCCGAAGGGCGTGCCAGGCTGAAGGCCCTTGCAAGTTGGCACGCTACGGCGCGCGGTTTCTGCATGAAATTCGCACTGTAGGCGGTGTCTGACGACAGGATCCATCACATCGTCGAATGGGCGTCCCTCCGATCCCCCCGACCGTCTTTCCGAGCTCGCCGACCAGGTACATTGGGCATGACTCGGTTACCGTACGATTGCGGCTTCCCTGCTCGCCGTTCGAATCTTGATCAGCTTCCAGGACAACTTTCCGTTCCTGGCCGTTGCTCGCGTGTCTGGCCCGGCCGCTTGCCCCGTCCGCTGTCCTCGGGTCGACGGAACGCGGACAGGGGGACCGCGAGTCCCGTACGGCACTTAGCCTTATCCGGGAATTCCGCTCGGTCGTTATGCCGGCGATCTCCATCGCTGCTGGGGGCGGTGCGGCCCGCAGCATCGTCGATGGGCGTAGATAGCCATGCTCAGCGGGCGGTCAGCAGGTAGGAGTCAAGTCCGCGCCGCTGTCGACGTGCCCGTGCGGCGGTCCCCAACGAGTGGCTAGGCTACGTGCACAGCCTGCTCGCTCCATGGATAGAGCGCTTGCTGTTCTCCGTCGTTCGCGCCCGAATATGGAGCGTGCAGAGGTTTAGCAGATCAGTCCGGGAACGCCGCATCTGCAGCGACGATGGACATGTGCGACGAGCAGCGTCAGGAGGCCGTCGCGCCAGCAATGCGATTGCCTGCGGGAGGGGTCTCAACGTTGAGCGTGGTTGCCGCACGCGCTAGGGTAGACAGCCCGCAATATCGTCTACCCGACCGTTGGTCATGAGCCTCAACATCAAGAATGACGAAACTTGCCGGCTTGCCGATGCGTTGGCCCGGTTGACCGGAGAGACCAAGACCGGTGCCATTACCGTTGCGCTGCGTGAACGCCTCGAGCGCGAGAAGCACGAGCGCAATGTCGATGCCCGCATTCAAAAGATGCGTGCCACCGCGGAGCGTTGCGCCAAGCTTTTGGCTCCGGGGCCGGCGGCCGTGAAGCATGGCGATGTGCTCTATGACGAGCGGGGACTGCCGAAGTGATTGTCGATAGTTCGGCGATACTCGCGGTTCTGTACCGCGAACCGGATGCCGCGCGCTATGAAACGGCGATCGCCTCGGTCCTGAGCTGTCGAATGTCCGTTGCCAATGCGCTGGAGGCGGCCATCGTTCTGGAGGGCCGAGGGGGTACGGCGGCAGGGTATGAACTCGACACTTTCCTGAAAGACGCCGCCATCGAGCTGGTGCCGGTCACCCTGGAACACATGGAAGCGGCGCGACGAGCGTGGCGGCGTTTCGGCAAGGGCAATCATCCGGCGGCGCTGAACTACGGCGACTGCTTCGCCTATGCACTCGCCAACGTGACGGGCGAGCCGCTGCTGTGCAAGGGCGAGGACTTCGCCCGTACCGATGTCGAGGTCGTGTGATCAGGCAACAGCATGTGGGGCGATATCCGCGAATGCGCTGGCCCCGCCCGTCCTAGCCCACGCACTGGCCGCCCATCCGACGGCTTCCGCGACATCAAAGTCGCATTGAGTGAGGATGTAGGCTGGCAGAGGATTCAAACGCTTACATATTTGTCGAATGAAATTGGACTGGCGATCGGCAGGGCTGCCGCGCCCATGCGTTGCGAGGGGTACCGGAACGCCTGGGCGGATGGGCGCCGGTCCCTGGGCCCGAGTCTGGCGGCCTCTGACGACGGGCTTCTAGGCCCGTGCGGATGTCCAGCGGCTTGCCAGCCGCTGCACGCGGACAGCGGCATCCGGCTGGTGCCGCCCGGTCTTCACGCGCTCTGCAACCCTGCGCCGCCCCACCGAGTAGGGAGACGCTTGATCGGGTTGTCGAAAGGCTGCCGGCCGGACTTGGTTGAACCCCTGTCGAGAACCTGTATGGTGTGCGTGCGGGCTTTCCGCGATCGTCTCCTTAGATGTGTGAAGTGTGGCGTCGCGAAGGCCGGCAGCCGCCATTTGTGCCTGCGCGCGCAATGGCCGGGGACGACCCTCCCCTTCCGCGACGTCTGCGCGGATCCAGAGGTCGTATCAATCCGGGCATGTCTCGCGCGTGGCTGTGCAGGCCGGGTTGGCGGGCCCGGCATCTACTTGAAGGAAGCTCCGGTTGCACGTTTCCCGCAGGCGCGGGGCCGGCCGGCCGGTAGCGAGGTGCATTGACGCAGAACGTGAACGCCATTCCCGAGCTCGGGCGACCGGAACTTCTCGAGTTCGCCCAGTCCATTGCCAACGAGCGCTTGATCGATCCTGAGGTGGTGCTGGGCGCCATGGAAGAGGCCGTGCAGGTGGCGGCGCTGCGGAAGTACGGCCAGGACCTCGAGGTGAAGGCGAGCATCGACCGGAAATCCGGCGAGATCACCCTGCAGCGAGTGCTGGAGGTGGCCGACCCGGTCGAGGACTGGCACCGGCAGATCAGCCTGGACGAGGGCCGGGGCCGCGACCCGGAGGCGAAGGTCGGGGACCGGCTCTACGAGCCGCTGCCGCCGATCGACCTGGGCCGCCTGTCCGCGCAGACGGCCAAGCAGGTGGTCTACCGCCTGGTCCGCGAGGCCGAGCGCAAGCGTCAGTACGAGGAATTCAAGGGGCGCGTCGGCGAGATCATCAACGGCATCGTGAAGCGGTTCGAGTACGGCAACGTGATCGTCGATCTGGGCCGGGCCGAGGGCTTCATGCGGCGGGACCAGACGCTGGCCAAGGAGGCGTACCGGACCGGCGACCGCATCCGCGCGTACATCATGGAGGTGCGCGAGGAGACCCGGGGACCGCAGATCCTGCTGTCGCGGGCGTGCAACGAGTTTCTCGTCAAGCTGTTTGCCCAGGAGGTTCCCGAGATCTACGACGGGGTCGTCGAGATCATCGCCGCCGCGCGCGATCCGGGCAGCCGCGCCAAGATCGCGGTCATTTCGAACGATCCCGGAATCGATCCGGTCGGTGCGTGCGTCGGGATGCGCGGCAGCCGCGTCCAGGCGGTGGTCGGCGAGCTGCAGGGCGAGCGCGTCGACATCATCCAGTGGTCGCCGGATACCGCCACCTTCATCGTCAACGCGCTGGTGCCGGCCGAGGTGACCAAGGTCATTCTCGATGACGAGGCGACGCGGGTCGAGGTCGTGGTGCCCGAGAACCAGCAGAGCTACGCCATTGGGCGGCGCGGCCAGAACGTCCGCCTCGCGACCAAGCTGACCGGCTGGGAAATCAAGATCCTGACCGAGAAGATGGAATCCGACCGGCGTCAGGTAGAACTGCGACAGCTGATCAGGATGTTCGTCCAGACCCTCGACGTCGACGAAGTGGTGGCCCATCTGCTGGTCACGGAGGGCTTCGATTCGCTCGAGGCCATCGCGTTCGTGCCGTTCGAGGAGCTCGCGGAGATCGAGGGCCTGCGCGAGGAAGTGGCGGAGGAACTCCGCGAACGCGCCACGAAGGTCATCATGGAGCGCAACGAGGAGTTGCTGAAGGTCCGGTCCAAGCTCGGCGTGGCGGACGACGTCGCCGGCATCGAGCACCTCAGCCCGTCGATGCTGGTGGTGCTGGGCCTCAACGGCATCCGGACGCTCGACCAGCTGGCGGACCTGTCTAACGACGAGCTCATCGAGGTGCTGACCGACAAGGTGGCCCTGGAGAAACTCCGCGTGTTCTACCAGGCCAACGACGAGGAGATGGGCGCCGGCATCCAGCTCCCCGACGTGGAGCTCGAGCACGAGGAAGCCAACGAAGTGATCATGACGGCCCGCGCCCACTGGTTTGCCGACGACCAACCGAAACCGGATGCCAGTGCCGTATCCGCGGACACGACTGCATGACGGCGGTGCGGGCGACGGACGCCGCCGGCGAGCGCCGCTGCATCGTGGCGCGGACGGCGGAAGCGCGCACCGGGCTGGTGCGGTTCGTCGCGCACGGCACGGAAGTCGTGCCGGACCTGGCCGAGCGCCTGCCCGGCCGCGGCGCGTGGGTTGGAGCGGAGCGCAGCCGGATCGACGAGGCGGTGCGGCGCAACCTCTTCTCGCGGGCCTTCCAGCGCCGGGTCGACGCTTCGCCGGACCTGGCGGGGCAGGTGGAGGAGCTGGTCGCCAAGCGGGTGGTCGAACAGGTCGGCCTTGCCCGGCGGGCGGGCCGCGCCGTGCATGGCCGTGACCGCTGCCTCGAGACCCTGCGCGAGGGAGTCGCGGGACTGCTGATCGTGGCGGATGACGCCGGCTCGGAGACGCGGCGGATGCAGCGCGCGGCGGCGGCGAGCGGCGTGACCACCGGTACGGGTCCGTGCAAGGCGGCCCTCGGAACCCCCTTCGGTGCTGACAGCGCCGCCTACGTCGCCATCTGGGCCGGGTCGCTCTGCGACCGGATCGGGCGCGATCTGCAACGCCTGGCCGGGCTGCGCCCGGCCGTACACGGAGATCAGGCATGACCGACAAACCTGCGGGCCCTGATCCCGACGCCAAGGGCGGCCGACCGGAGAGCCTCCAGCTCAGCCGCACGGTGAGCGGCGGCACGGTGCGCCAGAACTTTTCCCGCGGCCGGAGCAAGCCGGTCGAGGTCGAGCGCCGCAAGAAGCGGGTCTTCAAGAAGGGCGCGGGCGGGCGCATGGAGGAGGACAAGGCGAAATCGGCCGCCTCCACGCTGACAGCCAGGCCGACCCTCACCGCCCCGACGAGCACGGCCGATGCCGCGTCGCCAGCCCCGCCGCCCCCACCGCCCAAGCGCGCGCCCAGCGGCCTGTCGGAGGGGGAGCGCCGGGCTCGGCTCCGGGCCCTCGAGGAACGGGCCCGCCGGATGGCGGAGCCGCCTCCGGACATGATGGAGCAGGTGACGATCGTGCCGCCGCCCGAACAGGAGCTGGAAGCGGCTCCCGAGGTGCGCCGCCGTCGCCCGCCGGACCGGCCGGCCCCGGCCCCGCTCGATGCCGGTCCGCCGCCGATGGAGGAGGGCGACCCGGGGGTCACCGAAGACCCCTCGAGTTCGCTGGGTCCGGACGTCCGCGTCGTGGCCCGCGGTCCGCGCCCCCGTAGCGATTCCGGGCCGGACGCGCCGGCGATGCGCGGTCCGCGTCCGCACCGCGACCGTCCTGCCGGCCCCAGGGCGCCGGGCTCCGGTCCGCGGGCCGCCG
>JAJDZX010000034.1 GCA_022824395.1 Alphaproteobacteria bacterium | reverse complement strand
CGCCGCCGCCTCGAGGCCGAGGGCTACCACGAGGTCCAGACGCCCGAACTCGTCGACCGCACGCTCTGGGAGCGCTCCGGCCACTGGGAGAAGTTCCGCGAGCACATGTTCGTGGCCGAGACCGAGGACAAGGGCGGCAGCGCCCTCGCCCTCAAGCCCATGAACTGCCCGGGGCACGTCCAGATCTACAAGCAGGGGCTCAAGAGCTACCGAGACCTCCCGTTCCGCATGGCCGAGTTCGGCGCCTGTCACCGCTACGAGCCCTCGGGCGCCCTGCATGGCCTCATGCGCCTGCGCGCCTTCACCCAGGACGACGCACACATCTTCTGTACGGAGGACCAGATCACCTCCGAGACCGGCCGCTTCATCCGCCTGCTGCGCTCGATCTACCGCGACTTCGGTTTCGAGGACGTGCTCGTGAAGTTCGCCGACCGCCCCGAAGTGCGGGCGGGCGACGACGCGGTCTGGGACCGGGCGGAGGCGGCGCTCACCAGCGCCGTCGAGGAGACCGGCCTCGCGGTCGCGCACAATCCCGGCGAGGGGGCGTTCTACGGGCCCAAGCTCGAGTTCGTGCTGGCCGACGCGATCGGGCGGAGCTGGCAGTGCGGCACCCTGCAGGTGGACTTCGTCCTGCCCGAGCGCCTCGACGCGAGCTACACCGCCGCCGACGGCGAGCGCCGGCGGCCCGTAATGTTGCACCGCGCCATCCTCGGCTCCTTCGAGCGCTTCATCGGCATCCTGATCGAGCACTACGCCGGCAAGCTGCCGCTCTGGCTGGCACCCCGCCAGGCCGTCGCCGCGACGATTACCAGCGACGCCGACACCTATGGCCGGGAGGTACATGCCACGCTCGAAGCCGCCGGGCTCCGCGCGGAACTCGACCTCCGGAACGAGAAGATCGGCTACAAGGTCCGCGAGCACTCCCTCGCCAAGGTCCCGGTGCTCCTGGTCGTCGGCCGCCGCGAGGCCAAGAATGTTCAGGTCGCGGTGCGTCGGCTCGGTGATTCGGAACGGCCGGTCCTGGCTCTGGAAGACTGCGTCTCCGCCCTGTCCGCCGAAGCCCGGTCGCCGGACGCCGCCCCCGGTGCAGCAGCCGGCACGGGCTGACCGGCCAAGACTCCTTCGACGTCGGCCGCCGAAGCCGGTTCGCGGATGGACACCTCTCCACCCCGCTCACCGCCAGCGCTCGAGGCTGAACATCCGGAGTTGAGAGCTTGTTTCAGGCCGGGGCCCGACGCCGGTCCGCACGCATCAAACCGGACGCAACGACGTCCGTGTCAACAACGCAATCCGGCGTGAGCGTCGCCCGCCGTCTTCGCCCCGAGCCTGGCATCCATGGTGCTGCTTCGTGCTGCCCCTCCTCTCGAAATCGCCTCGTCGGCGCCCAGTCGCGACTTCGCGCACGCCATGGCGACGATCTCCCCGGCAGCGTGGCAGGGTCGCCCACTCATCAGTTGCCAGGGCCTTCCTCGAGCGCCTCGCCGATCGTGTCCACGAAGTAGTCGCCGAGGGCGTCGCCACTGACGGGCCCGATCACGCCCTGATGCTGCGCGCGGCCCTGCGCTGGTGACATCGCCGGGTCAGCGCGACGAAGTACTGGAACGCGCTGAGGGTCACGCCTCCGCGGGCTCACCCGCCTGCCGGTCCTCCGAAACGGCGGGGTGCAGAGCGGCTGGCGTGGCGGCAGGGGGGTGCCGGGCTTTCCGGCCGACGCGTCGAACGCGGCACTGACCCGGCCCAAGGGATCGGCGCGAACCACGCGACCCCGCTCAGCCGCGAGGTGTTTTACCGCCTGTTCCGCGACCGTCGCGAGTCCGCGGTCTGGACCGGCCTGACGCCGACGCCGCGGGCCAGCGGCGATGGCCGGCGCGGCCAGCGGATCGGCCGCGCCAAGCCCGCCTGGATCCGTGCCCAAGGACCTGGAGATGGCATGGCGTTGGGCCCGCCTCCAGGCCGTCAGCGCGGCGAGCCGGTGGTTTGAGGCCTGCACCGAGGGCACCCCGGGGGCGGATCCGCCACAAGCCGGATTGAGGGACGGACCGGTTCTCGCTGGAGGCGGATGTGCAGCGGTCGCTACGGAGCAACCGTGCGCAGCTGGCGCCGGGTCTCACCATCGCCGACAACGGTACCGAGCGGGCAGGCGCCACTGGCCGAATCGATATCCTGGCGCGCGACTCCCGCGGCGCGCGGCGGATGATCGAATGGAAAGCGGGCGCTGTGAGCGATCATGCCGTGAGCCAGCCGACGGCCTGCACGGGCGCCCCGGCCGAGGAGGAAGAAGGCGAAGTACGCGGACTGCTGGTCGCTCGCGACTTCGCGGACAAGGCCCGCTACGCATCCCGGGCGATTCCGGGAATCACGCTCAAGCGCTACGGTTTCTTCCTTACCTTCGAAGACCGCGCCCGATCACGGAGGCTTGATTTGGACGGCGCCGCGGCGCGGGAGGAACTCCGGGCGCACGGTGGGGTCCGGGCCCCGCCGTCCGGGTCTTCCGGCTCAGGTCGGCGCGCCATCACGCGATGACTGCCCCCGCCTGGCACGAGGCGCTGGACGCCCGGCGTCGGCACCAGCCCTGTCAGGACCGCTCGAGATCGAAACGGTCCAGGGTCATCACCTTGGTCCATGCCGCGATGAAGTCCTCCAGGAACGCTGCCCGCGCGTCGTCGGCCGCGTAGTGCTCGGCGACCGCGCGCAGCTCGGCGTTCGAGCCGAAGATCAGATCGACCGCGGTCGCCGTCCATTTGCGCTCGCCCGTCGCCCGATCAAGACCCTGGTAGACCCCCTCGATGGACGACTGCGACCACTCCGTGGCCATATCGAGCAGATTGACGAAGAAGTCGTTGCTCAGCGTCCCGGGGCGATCCGTCAGCACGCCGTGAGCCGAGCCCCCGGCATTGCCGCCCATCGCACGCATGCCGCCGACGAGCACCGTCATCTCCGGGATCGTCAGGGTCAGCAGCGCTGCCTTCTCCACCAGCATGTCCGCCGGCGAACGGACGTTGCCGTCGGCGAAGAAGTTCCGGAACCCGTCCGCCCTCGGCTCGAGCAGGGCGAAGGAGGCGGTGTCGGTCTGCTCCGGGGACGCGTCCATGCGGCCCGGCGCGAACGGCACCGCCACCTCGGACCCGGCTGCCGCCGCGGCGCGCTCGATGGCGGCGGCCCCGCCCAGGACGATCAGGTCGGCCAGCGAGACCCGCTTGCCGTCCGACTGTGCCGCGTTGAAGGCCCGCCGGACGGTCTCGAGGGTCTCCAGCACCCGGGCCAGTTCCTCCGGATCGTTGGCGGCCCACCCGTTCTGGGGGGCGAGACGGATTCGCGCGCCGTTGGCGCCGCCGCGCATGTCGGTCCCGCGGAACGTCGAGGCCGAGGCCCAGGCGGCCCGGACCAGTTCGGCACCCGACAGTCCGGAAGCGAGGATGTCGGCTTTCAGGGCGGCCGCATCCCGCGCGTCGATCAGGATGTGATCCACTGCGGGGATGGGATCCTGCCACACGAACGTCTCGCCGGGCACGTCATCGCCCAGGTAGCGTGAGGTCGGACCCAGGTCGCGATGCGTCAGCTTGAACCAGGCGCGGGCAAACGCGTCCGCGAGCTCCTCCGGATGCTCGAGCCAGCGCGACGTGATCTTCCGGTAGGCGGGGTCCTCCTTCAGCGCGAGGTCGGTGGTGAGCATCATGGGTGCGTGCCGCACGGCCTGATCGTGGGCATCCGGCACCCAGTCCGATGCCGCTCCGTCGGCCGGCTTCCACTGGATGGCGCCGGCCGGGCTTCGCGTCTGTACCCAGTCGAACGCGTACAGGTTCTCCAGGAAGTTGTGGGTCCAGGCGGCCGGACTGTGCGTCCACGCGCCTTCCAGGCCGCTGGTGATCGTGTCGGCGCCATGACCGTCGCCGAAGCGGTTCCGCCAGCCGAACCCCTGCGCCTCGACGGCGTCTCCCTCCGGTTCGGGGCCCACGTACCGGGACGGGTCCGCTGCACCGTGGGCCTTGCCGAAGGTGTGCCCCCCGACGATCAGCGCGGCCGTCTCCTCGTCGTTCATGGCCATGCGGCCGAACGCCTCGCGGATGGCGTGCGCGGCCGCCAGCGGATCCGGATTGCCGCCCGGACCCACGGGGTTCACGTAGATCAGGCCCATCTGGGTGGCGCCGAGGGGAGGATCCAGCTCTCCCTCCGCATTGCGGCGGTCGGCCGCCAGCCACTCGCCTTCGGGGCCCCAGTTCACGTCCTCGGGCTGCCACGCGTCGATGCGGCCGCCCGCGAAGCCCAGGGTCTCGAAACCCATCGAGTCCATGGCCACCGTGCCGGCGAGGATCATGAGGTCGGCCCAGGAAATCCTGCGGCCGTACTTCTTCTTGACCGGCCAGAGCAGCCGGTGCGCCTTGTCGAGGTTGGCGTTGTCGGGCCAGCTGTTGAGCGGCGCGAAGCGCTGCAGGCCGCCGTCCGCCCCGCCGCGGCCGTCGATGGTCCGGTAGGTGCCCGCACTGTGCCAGGCCATGCGGATGAGGAGCGGACCGTAGTGGCCGAAGTCCGCCGGCCACCAGGGCTGGGACGTCGTCATCAGCTCCTCGAGATCGGCCTTCACCGCATCCAGGTCCAGGCTCTCGAACGCCTCGGCGTAGTCGAAGTTCCCGCCCGGCGGAGCTGATGCCCGGGCGTGCTGGCGCAGGGGATCGAGGTCCAGCCGGTTCGGCCACCAGTACTCGTTGTCCGGCGCGTGGCCCTGGGCGGCCGCGAGGTTGCCCGGCAGGCCCGGCACCATCCCGATCGTCAACAAGGCCGCGATGGCTATCGTTCGTTTCAACACGGTGGCTGCCTCCTGCAGGGTTGCGGTCATCTCGGGCGTAACGTCGGGGCAGCCGATCGGCCCGCGACATGCGTTGGGGATTTCGTGCGGGGGCGGGACGTCACGGTGGTCCGGCGACGGAGCGCCCGGCAGACAAGGGCACGAGGGTCGCCGACCGTGTGGACACGGCCGCAGTGCGCGACGCCGGCAAGGTGGCGAAGGCGGGGCGGCGGCGCGGGCACACGGCGCCGGGTCAGGTCGTCGGCGCGATGGCGGCCGCTCCGACCGGGCGGTCGATCACGAACGTCGGCGAACCTGCATGACGTGCCCCGCTTGCCGCGAAACCGGCGGGCGCGACACCGGTCACCCCCTTGGACACCCTCCGCAACGCGAACGCTATTCCCCGTAGCCAAGATGGATTCTCAGGTCGTGAAGAAGGTGCAGCGCAGTCTCGTACGCCACCAAGAGAAGGAGCAGCAGCAGACCGACCACCGCGACACCTCTGGCGGCAGCGGCCCACTGGCGTCGCAGGTCCTGTGCGCGACCGGCTCGACGCAGCTTCAGCAGGGGCGATGACCAGTTGGGTGTGAACATGCGATGACGGAGAGAAACCGGCAGCAGATCGTATGCACTGCATAACCAAGACAGTACATCAGTGCGATTATTATATACATCGTATATGTGCAGCGTGATTCCTGGGGATCCGCAAGACACTTGCTGGATGGCCCGCCTGACACCGGGCCTCCACGATCGACCGCTTGTCCGAGACGCCCACTCCCGGCCGACCGGTCATCGGGGCCCGCAACAGCGCTCGCATGCAATGCGAGTAGCCGATCAAGGGCGTCTCCGACGTGACCGCCCGCTGCCGCTCGAGTAGCCGGCACGGCGCCAGGTCCAGCATGGCGACAACCACCGATACGACCCTGCCGTCCTCGTCGCCGATCGGCGTCCCGTTGACCAGCACCAGGACGCCCCGCCCGTCCGGCCACTCGCGGAACCGGCGGTGCTCCTACCCGGTGAGGCCGGAGGAGACGACGTCGCGCACGGCGCCGGTCTCGCTGATGGTTGTGATGACGCCGCACCGTACGACGGTGAGCGCGCTGGCGCTGCCGATGTGGTTATCGAACCGCTAGAATATAGGCCAAATCAGATACGCATAGTTTATTCAACAGTCGGTAGGCTGGCCGAAGACGAGAGGCCAACCGCGCGGTGACCAGATTGACGACGATGACCGGGCGGATGCGCGCGACGGTTCCCCTGTTGCCCGCGCTGATGGCCGGGGCTCTGACCGCCTGCGGGACGGCTGGCCCGCCGGGGACGGCGATGCAGGACGGTGATGGCGAGATCGCGTTCGAGCGGAACAGTGAGTTCTCCGGCCCGCGCCTGCGGATGTTCCTGACGCTGCAGGACGGCCGCGAGGCATCGGTCAACACGACGGACGATGCCATCGGGACGCGGCCGGGCGAGACGCCGATCCCCGGCCACGAGGCGCGGGACTGGACCTTCGTGAAGGACGCGGAGACCGGGACGACGCTCGCCCACGCCCTGGTGAGCTGGGACCCGGGTAATCCGGCCGACTACCTGATGGCCGGGTGGTGGATCCAGTTCCCCGGCCAGCATCTTCCCGAGCTGAGCCTCGCGGACTCCGAGCAATACGCGATCGTGGACGGGCCGGAGATCGATCCGGCGAACCCGCCGCAATTGCCGCTCGCGGGCGAGGCGACCTACACCGGCAGCGTCGGCGGCGCCTATCGCTACGTCCCGGAGGGCGACCGGGACGCCGCCGTGGTCGAGGAGTACCGGGGAACGATCACGCTCAGCGCGGATTTCGGGAGCCGGACGCTCAGCGGATGCATCGGCTGCGTCGGCGAGCTCGCCGCCGGGCGCGCGCATTTCGGGGCCGTGCTCGGGGACGAGGCGCCGGACGGCCGATCCCTGATCGCGGACTACGAACTGCACCTGGGCGCGGCCGCGATCGGTCCGGAGGGCAATTTCGAGGTCGCCGACATCGCGGTGAGACACCCCGAGCGAACGCCAGTACGCACCGAGGGCTTCTGGGGGGGCCTCTTCTCCAACATCCCGAACGCGGACGGCGAGCCGCGACTCGTGGCGGGGTTCAGTTCGGCGGCGTTCTCGGAGAGCGACGGGAGCAAGGCAGTGATCGTCGGGGCGTTCGTCGCCCCGGCGGACCGGTCCGGAAATCCGTAATGCGCCGTTCGGTGAACGGAACCGGGGCGGCCGGGCGGCGGTGGGATGAAAGGCGCAGGGCGGAAGCGGCCCGGGCGGTCATCGGGGCGATCGCGGACGCGGCTCGCACGAAGCGCCCGGAGAACGCCGGTGCGGACGGACAAACCAAGCGTTCGGAGAACGCGACAACGCAGGGAGACGACGGATGAACAAAGCTGAGATTGCCGGCCGAGTGGCCGTTCGGACGGGAGCTGGAATACCGATGACCACGGAGATTGTGAACGCCGTGTTCGAGGTGATCGCCGAGGGGCTGGCGAGCGGCGAGGAGGTGCGGATCCCTGGCTTCGGGATCTTCGGCACGCGAAGCCGCCCGGCGCGCACGGGACGCAATCCGCGGACCGGCGAGAGCGTGAAGGTCGCGGCGTCGACCACGCCGACGTTCAGGGCCGGCAAGCCGTTGCGGGACGCCGTGAAGGCGGGGAAGGGTTCGTGAGGCGGACGGCGCGCTGCCGACCGAGAGCTGATCGCCCGTTCGCGGCTATCACGGAGAGAGCATGAGGCGCCGTCCTGCCTGCGCACTGGCCGTCGGGGCTGTCCTTTTCCTCGCCGCTTGCGGCGGCGGCTCGGGGTCGATGCCGGCGCTCTCGCCGGGCGACATCAGGGACCTTACCGGCCTGTCGGCGCCGGTCGAGACGGCGGCGGCGCAGCAGGCGCGCCAACGGGCGCATTCCGCACGCGTCGATGCCCTGATCCTGTCGACGATGCACGTGGAAGTCGCCGGCCTGGACGACACCCGCAGATTCCGGCTGCTGCCGGCGTGCGTCGGCTCGCGCTGCGAGCTGCACGATCCCGTCACCGGCGCGATCGATAATTTCGACCTGGCCGCCTCCCCGGTCGTGCGGGGCGATGCCGAGGCCATCGGCTCCGCGCACGGCATCACGCTGTTGTCGGAAACCGGGCAGCACATGGGCGTGGACCGCACCTCGCTCGGTGCCCGGATGGAGCACGGCTCATTCGGGCTCTTCGCTGATCGCCTGACCAGGGACGAGGTGGAGTCCAGCCACACCTATGCGCTCGCCCTGGGAAGCCTTACGAAGCGCCCGCTGGCAGGGTCCGCGACCTGGCTCGGCATCATGGTGGGAACGCCCACCGCGGGGAACGCAGAGGGCGACCCGCTCGTGGGAACCGCGGCGCTGAACTACGACGTGGCCGCCGGCGGCCTTGATGCGGCGTTCAGCGGCATCACGAACATCGATCGCGGGACGGCGCACACGATCGAGACGGTGATCTTCTCCGACCTCGCGGTCGGCCTGGACGGGACGTTCTCGCGCGGCGAGGCGGGCACGCGCATCCAGGGCGGCTTCCATGGTCTCGGCCACGCCGAGGCGGCGGGAATCTTCGAGCACACCGACATCGTGGGCGCCTTCGGAGCAACGCGGCAGTAGGCTCCCGGCAGCGCCACGCCCCTGGTGCAGCAGCCTGGACGGGAGTCTCGTAGTAGGTGCGCGACGGGCGGGGCGGAGCCAGATAGCCGGCTGAGCGCCATGATCGTCTCCCGCGGCGGCGGCCGGCAGCCCAGGGCACTCTGAGGCCGTTCCGTGTTGTGATGACGCCGCCTCCTCAATCAGGATTCGGGCCTCCTGCCGTGACGTGAAGATCCCGCAGGGGAGCGGTTCATCCCGGGACCGCGGGCTGAAGCTCCCGACGCAGCCGTTTTCCCGCGGGCAGCCGGGCTCGACGCGCGCGGTCTTCGCGGCGGCCGCGGCAATCCAGCGCCGCCCGGGCCCGGCCAGGGACTCAGCGCCGTTACCGGACCGGATGAAGCGGTGGGATGCCGCGGCGCAGGGAGAGCCCCGACAAGCCTACCGGCACGTCAAACGAAGCGAGCCTCCGCGGGACCCAGCTCAGTGCGCATTCGCGGGTGTACTCGTCCGGGATGTCCAGGACCCGGAAGGCCCGGCCGGCATCCGCGCGCCGTTGCACGAAGTCGTACGACCAGACGCGGTTCCGACGGGCAAGCCACGGCCACACGTACGAGCCGTCACGGAGCCACACCCCCCGCGCGGCGGCGGCAGAGGTCCACGCTCGCATGCCGATCATACTGCCGCCGGACGCTTGGAATCCCCGGCTCCGGGCACCGCGGTTTGGCTCCCCCCTGGCTGGCGCGCGGCGTGGCCGGGAGGATGGTCACGGCAGTGGCGTGCCGGCTGGCGGGGTGCCCGGAACATGCCTGCCGGCGGCTGGCCGGATTCGCCGCGCGGCGCTGCCTCGATCGGGGACCGGTCAATCCGGTCGGCAACCTCTTCCACCACGATCGCGGTGCCGGCGACACAAACGACGCTTCCGGACCGATCCGGAGGTGGGCCGTCGTAAATCCTGGCGCCAAGCGATGATTCCGGTCGTTGACTCAGCTGCTGATACCAACATCAACCCCTGTTCGCGCAGGCCTCACGGTTTGCTAGAATCCGCATTCCGAACGAGCGAAGCATGGGTGACAGCCGACCCCCAGGCCTCGGGACGTTTGGAATGGCAAACAGTAGTAGTCGCCGGGGACACGGCGCGCCGGACCGTTCACCGCCTTCGAGATTCCGGTGATCCTGGCGAGCTGGTCGTGCATGAGTCTTCCGGCCGGCGCAGGAGAAGGACATTGCCCCTCGGCCTCCGACTGACTAACCCATCACGCAAGCTTGAAGCACCCCTGGCCAACACGCTGCTGGCCTGGACGCTCGCGACACGTGGCGAAAAACCGGTCGAACCGGAGAACTCCGGCCAGCGGTTCTCGCCGAATTCCCGTTTCCGCCCCGAAGACAGTTAGCGACGTCGCTCGAAGGGGACATGTCTTTCGGCGGCCCGGCTCCTTCCTATTCCGGTGGATGGCCGGACTGCGGCAACCCTCCGGCCCGTCCGTTTCCGGAAGATCGTCACCGGGACTGCAGTGGTCCGCTGGTGGCACTGGTACCGCTCATGCCGCAGCTGGTGATGCGGGATCTTCGGGCGATCTGTAGGGGCGGTTGGGCTAAAAAGAGTTGATGAGGGCTGCACCTCGAGACAGCTAGCAGGAGGGCGCGGCCCTCTCCAGGCGATGAGGTGAAGTGACGAACCCTGGCTCTGTCCGTCAGGAGGACGGGCGCCGACTTGGAGCGTTACTGCGGCATTGCCTCCGCCCTCATTCCCAGTGGCTATCCCTTGGGTGCACATGGGTCCGACTGGCAGCGAGCGAGGTAGGGGAGCTGCGATTCAGATGTTCAAGTCCAACCAGGGCCGCTTACGCCGTATCGACAGGGCTACCACCATGGTCGCGCGGCTCCTGCCGTCGGCACTTCTCCTGCTCGTGCTCTGGTGGCTGATGAGCCAGGGGATCCGGGCGATGTGACTATTTGCTTCATGAGTCTCATGGCTACAAGGAGTTCGAAGCGGCAACTTGCAATCCAGACGAATGAGGCCATCGCGAAACCCGGTTTCTCGCGCGGTCGGGCCATTCTCCTCGGCCCGCCCCCCATTGCGAGCATTGACTTGCCCCGCGGCAGCGGTAGCGCAAACCCCGTCAGGTTCCCCCGAACAGCCGACCGAGCAGACCTCGAACGGACGGCGCCTTGCGTGGAGTCCTGCCGGCGGCTTCCGCCAGTCGCTTTCCCAGTGCAGCGGTCGTCCTGTGGTCAGTGATTGGATAGGCGGTTGTCTTGACTGCCTCGTCGAACAGATCTGCAAACAGCGCCCGGTACTGCCCAGGTGCAACCTCGATCCGGTGGTCCGGACCCAGGCCGTGAAGTACTGGAGACACTCCTTTTCCGTTCCGAACACTTGCCCATAGGGCCCGCAGATGAGTGCGTGCGTGATGCGTTTTCGGCGGAAGCACTGAAGGCCCGAACGTCGTGCCGCCGGTTCCGCGGGTCTGCGCGCCCCGAGACAGTGCTGGGGGAGCGGCTTGCGGTCATGCCGGGCAACGCCCATGACGGCTACCATGGCGAGAACACCCTGCCACCTGATTCCGGCAAGGTGTGTGCCGACAGCGCGTATCGGGGTCGCCGCTCTGTGGCGACGGGGCGGGCGCCGGCGGAGCCCAGGTCCGGGCCGGCAGGGGCGGACGTCAATCCCCGTCCGGTCGCACCATGCGGTAGCCCACTCCCCGCACGTTGAAGATCCAGGTCGGGTTCGCGGCGTCCTCGCCGATCTTGGCCCTGAGCTTCTTGATGAAGTTGCGCACCAGGTTGGCGTCGCCTGCCGCGCGGTCGCTCCAGACGCGTCGCTCCAGGGTCTCGTACGTCACGACGCGCCCGGCGTTGAGCGAGAGCACGCGCAGAAGCTCGTATTCGGTGGCCGTGAGCGACACCTCGCGCCCCTCCGCCGTGACCCGATGCGACTCGTAGTGGATGGCAAGGCCGTTGAGCATGAAGGGTTCGGGCTGGGCGACGCGGCGGAGCGCCGCCCCGACCCTGGCGGTGAGTTCGGTCGGTGAGAACGGCTTGACGATGTAGTCCGCCGCGCCAGCTGCGAGCGCCCTGGCGACAGTCTCGTCGCGGCCGTAGGCGGAGATGAACACGACCGGCAGATCGGCGAGCTCGGGCACGCTTTCCATCAAGGCGATGCCGTCCGTGCCCGGCAGCAGCAGGTCGAGCAGGACCAGGGAGGGCTTCTCCGAGCGGATGATCCGGGCGAGCTCCTCGTGCTCGCCCGTCACCAGCGGGGCATAACCTGCCTCGGTAAGGATGTCGCGGACGTAGCGCAGCGCCTTCGGGTCGTCGTCAACGACCAGGATGCGGTCGGCCTCGCGCGCCGGGGCAGTCGTACGCCTCCGCGCGCCGGCCGGCGCGGCGGCGGCGTCACGGGCATCTTCGACCGCCGGCAGGGTGAAGGTGAACCGGCTGCCCCGACCGAGGCCGTCGCTCTCGGCCCGGATCCGGCCCCCGTGCGCCTCGACCAACCCCTTGCAGATCGCCAGCCCGAGCCCGCTCGCCGCGGTCCCTTGCCGGGTGTCGCCCCCGGTGAGCGCGACGTGCTTCCGAAAGAGCTGGCCCAGCATCTCCGGCGGCACGCCCCGGCCCGCGTCGGAGACCGAGACCGCCACGTGCGGGCCGTCGCGGGCCGCCCCCACCCGGATGGGCGCCGACTCCGGAGAGTGCCGGGCGGCGTTCACGAGCAGGTTGTTCAGCACCTGCACGATGCGCTCGCGGTCGGCCATCACCTGGGGCAGCTCCTCCGGCAGGTCGATGCGTACAGCGTGCCGGGCGCCGGCGCTGAGGAATGCGCTCCTTGCGCGGTCCACGAGCGTGGCCACTTCCGAGGGCTCGGGGGCGACCGAGAGCGTCCCCGCCTCGATGCGCCCGGCGTCCAGAAGGTTCCCGATGAGCCCCTGCATGTGGTCGGCCTGCGCATCAATGATGCGGAAGAACTGCTGCACCTCGGCCTGCGGCAGGGCGGGAGCGGCGCCGAGCACCGCGGCCGCCGAGCCCTTGATGGCCGCGAGCGGCGTCCGCAGCTCGTGGCTCACGAGCCCCAGGAACTCCACCCGCTGCCGCTCGAGCTCCTCGAGCGGGGCGAGGTCCTGCATGGTGACGACCACCGAAACAACCTCGCCGTCCGCGCTGCGAATCGGAGTCACGTTGACGAGCGCCCTGACGCTGCGCCCGTCGGGCACCGAGATCACGATCTCCTCGGCGCGCATCTTGGTTGCGCCGCCGAGCGTGCGGGCCAGGGGGAACCGCGCGAGCTCGACCTCGCTCCCGTCGGCGAAGCGGCAGGTCACTTCCTCGAGCAGCGCCTCCACGGGACGGCCGGCGGTGCGCAGCCCCTCGACGATGCGCCGCGCCTCGCGGTTGAACGACACCGGACGGCCGGTTCGGGCATCGAACACCCCGACGCCGACCGGCGAAGTCTCGACCAGCGCCTCGAGGTCGGCCCGCGCGCGCTGCTCGTCGTGGTGGCTGCGTGCGTTGGCGATGGCGGTGGCCGCCTGCGAGGCGAACAACACCAGCACCTCCTCGTCCTCGTCGGTGAACGCCGACTCCCCTTCCTTCTCGGCGAGGAAGAAGTGGCCGACGGTCTCGCCGCGGTGGCGCATCGGCGTGCCCTGGAAGGTCTTGGATCGCATCAGGTCCGGGGAGAAGCCGAGCGAGCGGACCAGCGCCGGGAGGTCGGTGAGGCGGACGGGGCCCGGGAGGTCGCGCAGGTGTGCAAAGAGCTTCGGTCCGTCCGCCCACTCGAGGAACTGGCGGTGCTCCTCCTCGGTGAAGCCGGAGGAGACGAAGTCGCGCGGCTCGCCGGCCTCGTCGATGGTCGTGATGATGCCGTAGCGCGCGGCGGTGAGCGCGCGGGCGCTGTCGGCCGACTCCTGCAGGACGGTGGTGACGTCGAGGCTCGCGTTGATGCGCAGGATCGCCGCGCTGAGCGTCGAGATGCGTTCGCGCGGCGCACTGACCTCGCGTGCCGGTTCGCTCGACTCGCCCAGGAGTTCCTCCGTTGCCGTGCCGGAACCTGCCCGGACAGGCTGATGTAGCCGGCCCGGCCACGTGGGTTCCGAGGTTTCCGCAGCGGAGCGGCGATGCCGTCCGGGGCACCCTGAATTTACCGAATCCGTTATTGAAAGGATAGCGTATCGGTCAAAACTGATACACATAATTTACCTGATAGCCGCTACGTTGACGGAAGCTGGACGGTCGAGAGTTCGATGGAGAGTACGGCGACGATGACCGGGCGGGTGCACGCGATGGTTCTCCTGCGGCTTGCGCTGCCGGCCGTGACCGCCTGCGGGACGGCCCGCCCGCAGCGAAGTGCGATGCGGGGCTCCGGAAGCGAGATTCGGTTCGAGCGGAACAGCGAGTCCTCGGGTCCGCGTCCGCGTGTGTACTTGGTATTGAAGGACGGCCGCGAGGGACCGGTCAGCACGGCGGACGACGCCATCGCGACGCGGGCGGGCGAGACGCCAGCCCCCGGCCACGTGGCGCTGAACTGGACCTTCCCGAAGGCCGCGTCGACCGGGACAACCCTCGCCCACGCCCTGGTGAGCTGGAACCCGGGAGAGCCAGCCGACTGTCTGCTGGCCGGGCGGCGGATCCGGTTTCCCGGCCGGCATCTGCCCGAGCCGAGCCTCGCGGACTCCGGACAATACGCGATCGTGGACGGACCGGAGATCGACCCCTCGAACCCGCCGCCATTGCCGCCGGCCGGGGAGGCGGCCTGCACCGGCAGCGTCGGCGGCGCCTGTTGCCACGTCCAGGAGGGGAACCGGGGCGCCGTGGTCGAGGCGGGCCGGGAAACGATCACGCTCGGCACGGATTTCGGGAGCCGCACGCCCAACGACTGCACCGATTGCGTCGGCGAGGTCTCCGCCGGGCGTGCGCATTTCGGGGCCGTGCTCGTGGACGAAGTGCCGAACGGCCCATCCCCGATCGCGGACTACGAACTGCACTTCGGCGCGGCCGCGATCGGTGCGAACGGCAGCTTCGACGCCGCCGGCATCGCGGTGAGGCACCCCGGGCGGACGCAAGTAATCGCCGAGTGCTTCCGGGGCGCCGCCGCCAACATCCAGAACGGTGATGGCGGGCCGCGCCTCGGTGCGGGGTTCAGTTCGATCGTGGTCGCGGCGCGCGACGGGAGCAGGGCAGTGATCGTCACCCCCGGCGCGCGCATGCAGGTGGCGGCGGTTGAAGGGGGGCCTGAAGCTCGTTGCGCAGTCGATGAGGCGTGGCTCAAGACGCCCACCGCGACCGGCGACAAGGCGCGTGTGGGCGTGGAGATCGAGTACCGGACGCCCGGTACGGACGCATCCACGCTGTTTCGGTTCCGACTCACCACCCGGGACGCCTTCCAGCCCGGAGCGCAGCTCGGCGACAAGCTGGAGGCGACGAAGCGTGGAGCGCCGGGCCCCGGAAGCTCGCGGTCGCGGACCGGACGTTCGGTGCGTACTACGGCGCCGGGCCCGCCCGTGCATCGCGGCGCGTTGCTGGTTTGCGGGTGATCATGCGGCGGTGGTACGCGTCGCGAGGCCTCACCGTGGTGACGGCGGCCCGACGGTCGCCGCGCCAGATCGCGGGCGAGGTCAGTGGCGCGGAACCAATCGCGGCGGCGGACCGGATCCCCGACTGCGACGAGCGCGCACGGGTCCGGCGGCCGGTCAGGAACACGCGCTTGCTCGAGCAGCTCGATCCCGTCGACCTCGCCGCCGCGCGGCAGCTCTGGCTGTGATGAGGATTGTCACGGATTCGGCACGCACGAATCGCCTGGCAGGCGCCGGTGCGGACGGGCAAACCAAGCGTTCGGCGAACGCGACAACGCAGGGAGAGAACATGCGAACAAATCGGAGGTTGTCGCCCGGGTGGCCGATCGGACGGGGGCCGGAAATCCGGCGGCCGGGAACGTCGTGGACGCGGTGTTCGAGGTGATCGCGGAGGCGCTGGCGAGCGACGAGGAGGTGCGGGCTGCAGGCTTCGGGATCTTCGGCACGCGACGCCTGCCGGCGCGCACGGGACGCAATCCGCGGACTGGCGAGCGCATCGAGGTTGCGGCGTCGACCGCGCCGACGTTCAGGGGCGGCAAGCGACTGCGGGACGCGGTGCAGGCTGGAAGGCGTCCGTGAGGCGGACGGTTCGCTGCCGAACGGGCACCGGTCGCCGGATCGCGGCAGCCGGGGAGGCCGGCAGGCGGCGCCGTCCTGTCTGCGCCCTGGCCGCCGGAGCAATCCTTTTCCTAGCGGCCTGCGGCGGCGGCGATTCCGCGTCTGAACGGGCACCCACCACCGCCGACATCCGTGAATTGACCGGTCTCTCGGCGCCGACCGGGTCGCCGGAGGCGCAGTACCCCCCGGCGGAGATACTGGCGCGCGCCGATGCCCTGTTCCTGTCCACAATGCACGGAGAGACCGGCGACGCGGAGGTCCCGGCCTTCCGTCTCCTGACGCGGTGCAGCGGCACGCAGTGCACCGTGACCGAGCCCTTGTCCGGCACCGTCGATACCATCGATCTCGCCAACACGCCGCACCGGCAGGGCGCTCCCACCGCCATCGGCGAGAAGCACGGCATCGTCCTCATCAGGGAGTCTTCGATCCACACGGGCGCGGACCTCGCCAGTCTCGGCGCCTGGCTGGAGGACAGCTCGTTCGCGATCCTCAACGAGCGCCAGACCGGCGCCGAGGGGACGGTCGATGTCTGGTACGGGATCGCCCTGGGCGAACTCGCGGGAACCGCTCCGGCCGGGAGCGCGACCTGGCTTGGCATCATGGTGGGAACCCCTGCCACCGGGGACGCCCGGGGAGAGCGGCTCGTGGGAGACGCGGCCCTGACCTACGACTTCCCTGCCGCGGGCGACGGGTCCGGGCCCTCCCTCGACGTCGCGTTCGGCGGCATCACGTACATCGACCGCGGCTTGGCGCACACGATCGAGACGGTGTTGTTCGAGAGCCTCGCGGTCGGCCGGGATGGGACGTTCCTGCGAGGCCAGTCCGGCACGCGCATCCAGGGCGGCTTCCACGGCGCCGGCCACGCCGAGGCGGCGGGCATCTTCGAGCAGTCCGGCATCGTCGGCGCCTTCGGTGCGAGCCGGCAATAGACTGGCGGCAATGGGGGCGCGGCGGCGGCGGCGTGCAGCGGGGCCGCCGCCCGCAGGCCGCTTCCCGGAGTACGACGACATGCACACGGGCAAGCAACGAGGGGGGCGGCCCGCTCACGTTTTCCGAAGAACTCCTGGTCTTCGTGTTGAACGATGAACCGGGGCCCCTCGCATCGCTTCCGCGGGCCCGCGTCGAGCGCGCCCCGGCCGCCGCAGTGCTGACGGACCTCGCCTCGCCGGGCGGGTCGACATCGACCTGGAGAGGCTGTTCGTGATCGACCGGACGTCCACGGGCAATTCGTTGCTGGACCCGGTGTTCGCGAACATCGCGGTCCGGAAGGGGTCAGGCGACGCCTCGTCTGGCTCAAGTCGATTGAATAGCGTGCGCGGACCGGCACCGGGATCCGACCCCTGGGTCTCGGCCCGGGCCTGCCCGGCCCCCGCCGCACAGCCCCATGCTGCATTCCAACTGGGTAGGAAGCGATCATGACGAACGTTCCTCACGATTCGACAGTCTGCCGGACCTCGATGAAAGGTTCCGGCGCCCCCTTCTTGGGGGCACGATGGTCCACGAGCGCAATGCGTCGCGGCTCCTCCTGGGGAGGGTTCATCGGAACCCGTGCCCGAGCGTTGCCGGCCGCGGTCTTGACGCTCCTGGTGTTCGGCCTGTTCGTGCTGGCCGGCGTCACCTCCGGCGCGCAGCCGGCCCTGGCGCAGGAAGGCTGCCGGCTCACTCCCGGTGTCACGCCCCCGCCGGAGCCGACCGTGACGGCGCAGGACGTGGAAAACGGCAGTGCCACCCTGATGGAGTTCGCGCTGGCCGCGACGGCGGAGTTCAAGAGCAGGGGTTCAGAGACACTGACGTCGGAACAGCTTGCCTTTGCCGGGTGCCGGCTTCGACTGGAAGGCGGTCCGGCGCGGTCCGGGTCCACGTACATCGTGACGCTGACCCCCGACGGCCGGGTGTTCCTCCACGCGAAGGACATGTCCCTGTCGGCCGGCAGCCTGAAGCCCGCGATCTACGCCGGGATTCTCTCGGCGCTCGGTATCCCCCGGGCGGTCCTGGCGGGCCTGACGTCTCCGGATCCCGCCGCGAAAAGCAGCGCACGGTCCACGCTGCTCCGGCTGTTGCGAAGCGAACCGCATGCACCGTTCGACCTCACCGGCGCCGTGGCGGGTGTCCGCCCGGGCATCCCGGGGGCGAGCGGCTACGCCGGCGCCTATGTCTCGGTCAATACGGAGCAGCCGTACGTGTTGTTGGCCGGGTTCGATCTCGACGCCTCCCACCTGGCGGACGAAGACGTCGACTACGGCATGCCGGCGATCACTGCCAGGGAAGTGGTCGATCGGGAGACGCTGAAGGCATTCGTCACGGAAGCGTTGCGCTTCCTTGTCGGGACCCAGAGGAACGTGCGCTCCGCGGCGGAAGCCAGGGCGGCATTGGCGAAAGCCAGGCTTGCGCTCAGGGACCCGAACGGGCCGTGGAGGCACGGCTCCGTCTATCTCTACGTGCTGGACCGCACCAGCAACGTCATCCTGTTTCATGGCGCGTTTCCGGACCGGTTCGAGCTCCGGCCCCTGGTGGCGACCGTCCGCGACGTGGTGACCGGCAAGCTGGTCCTGCCGCAGGTCATCGAGGCGGCGAGCAGCAGCCCGGAAG
Organism: Alphaproteobacteria bacterium; assembly: GCA_022824395.1. Lineage (GTDB taxonomy): Bacteria > Pseudomonadota > Alphaproteobacteria > TMED109 > TMED109 > VXPW01. The sequence goes on along the minus strand of JAJDZX010000034.1, from coordinate 290 downwards.
GCGGCTTCGTGGAGTATTTCTGGGACGATCCCGCGGACGACAGCGACAGGGCCGACATCCCGAAGCTGGGGTATGCGAGAGAGTTCACCCGAACGATCACGACCAGCAGAGGGACCGAAATCAGCACCAATCTCGTCATCGGCTCTGGCGTCTACCTGAGAGCACCCGAGACGACCGCAGCAAACCAGAACGCGGTGGTCGAAGCCGTGCTGCCCCAGATGATGCGCGCCATGACCGCAAGCACGGTGGATGCCGTGTCCAGCCGCATCCAGCAGGCGACTTCCGAAACC
>JAJDZX010000038.1 GCA_022824395.1 Alphaproteobacteria bacterium | reverse complement strand
CAGAGAAACGACAGCCAAGCCCGCATCAACTGGATGTTCACCACCGAAAAAGCCAGAGAGAAACTGGCCAAAGCCTACCCAAAAACCGATACTTCCGAGCTTCAGGCCAAAGAGTCAAAACCTCTGTGACACGACACTAGTTGTGTCCGCGCCTCTTCCTCGGCCGCCCGCGCAACCGACTCCTCGGCCCGCTTCCGGGACAGCTCGATCTCGTTCGTGAGCTTGGCCTCCTCAAGCGCCAATAGTGCGCGCATCTCGGCCTTGCGGAGTTCTTCGTCGCTGGCGACCTGGGCGGCCTTCGCTTTCTGCTCGCCGTCGATGCGCGCCGTTTCGGAGGCCAGCATGGCCGCAGCACGGGCTTGCTCGGAGCGTGAGCGGGCATCGGCTTCCAGCTTGTCCAGATGCTCCTGCTGGGAGATCTCGGCCTCCCGCTCGGCACGCTTGAGTTCGACTTCACGTTGATGCTGGGCCAGTCGGCTCTCCCGAACCGCGATCTCGGTGGAGGATTCGATTTCAACCCGCGCCTTTCGCTGGGCAGCGACGAGTTCTGCGAGGCGCCGGCGGCCCTGCGCGTTGAAGGCGTTCGATTCGTCGAGCTGGGCCAGGTTGGTCTGGTCGACCGAAACCAGGGCCGCCGCAACAAGGCTCAGTCCGAGCTTCGCTGCCTGCTGTCGGGCTTCGGTCGCGACGTCCTGTGTGAACGCGCTCCGGTTCAGGTGGATGTCCTCCATCGTCCGCTGGGCGGCGGCGTTCTGGATGGCGTTGACCAGCGCCCCCTTCAACAGTTCGTGGACTGCACCTCCGTTACGCGAGATGCGATTGCCGAGCGCCTGGGCAGCGGTCGACACCCCATCGCGCGACGGTTCGACCCGCAACTCGAATTCCATTCCGACATCCGCCCGCAGCTGGTCGCGGCACAGGACCGCTTCGCTGCCCGACTGGGTGACAGAAATCGATATCGCCGCCATGGAGACGCGCTGCAGCCGATGCACGATCGGAAGCGCCAGGCAGCCCCCGTCGAGGACTACCTTGCGCCCGCCGAAACCGGTTCGCACCAACGCCGTCTCCAGGGTCGCCTTCGCGTAGTAGCGTTGGAGAAACCAGATTCCGCAGGCCATGGCCACCAGAAAGCCGGCGACGGTGTAGAGCCAAACCACGGATGTTTCCTGTCGTCTCCGCAACGCGGCCGAGGGGCGGCCGACGAGCCCGAATGACAGGGTAAACGAATTAGTTTCCGATTCAAGTAGTTTATATTAACTTATTGCCTGGTAATATCTTTTACTATCTCAAACTCCATTCCCGACACACGTGCAAGGTAGGCCGGAAGCGGGCGCGGCGCGGTGGTGCCACGGTCCATCCGGCGAGCGCTCCGGTAGTGGCCACGGGCGGCAAAGCCGGCTGCGCCGGATCTCCAGTCATCGCCATGCGCATCGACAAGCGCGGCCAGGCAATGAATGCCTTCGTATGTCGACTGGCCCAGCGTGTTGAGGACCGGTGCATGTTCGCCGTGGATCGAGTGGTATTTCTCCCGGAACGACGCATTGGCCTCTGTCCGCAGCGATCCGAAATAGGCTGCCGAGGCATAGAAGCGGTTGAGCGACTTCGGCCCGCTTGCAAGCAATACGTTTTCCTCCACTGCGCACGAAAAGCGGACGGTGCTCCGGTGCAGGTCCGCTTCCCCGAAGGCCCGGTTGAACATCACGGCATCTTGGCCGATCAGGGAGACCAGGACGGCATCTGCTCGGCAGCGACGGATTTCATCCACGAACGGCCGCATGTCCGCCACGCCGAACGGCAGGTAGCGCTCGTAGACGAGGGGCGCGGCGCAGTCACGCAGTATCCTCTTGGCGAAGGTATGTGAGGCACGTGGCCAAACGTAATCGTTACCGATCATGGCCCATCGGCGGAACCTGTACGTCGAGTGAAGGTGGCCGATCGCGGGGCCCAACTGCAGCGCCGGGGTTTCTCCGATGGCGATCACCCCGGGCGTCCTTTCGCCGCCCTCGTAGAGAGGGGTGTAGATGAACGGAACCCTCTGCCTGACTAACTTGCTCAAGCGCTGCCGGACAGCGCTGATGTGCATGCCCACGATCGCATCGAGCGCTTGCGCCTCGAGCAGGTCGCTCACGAGGGAATCGACCGGAACCGCGGCTTCCTCGGCCGCATCCACCAGCAGCAACTGAACCTGACGGCCATCGATCCCGTCACGACGGTTCAGTTCCTTGACGGCTACCTGTGCACTGGCGATGCAGGACGGCGACCAGATTCCGGCGGCGCCGCAGAGAGGCACGAGTAGCGCAATGCGGTAGTAGGAACCAGGCAGCGGAGACAGCGAATCGAAGTCGCGTCCATACTCCAGCGGCAGACTGGCTGGATCACACCGGCCGGCGGCAAGGCCCTGACCGCTGGAACAGCGTCGCAGCATGCGGCAAGTACAGTTGAAAGTGGTTTCCAAGTCAACTATTTCTTGCGCGACAACAGTGGGTATCGTCATGCGCGACACATCGAGGCCGCCGACTGGCTATCTCTCATACGTACTGGCCGCGGCCCATCGCGAGGTACGCATTTCGCTGTCGCAACGGTTGAAGGCTTTCGGGATCCAGATCGAGGCATGGCGGATCATGGAGACGCTCGCGTCACATCCGGCGGCCACCATGAGTGAACTTGCCGACTTGGTGTTGATGAATCCCCCGGCCCTCACCAAACTTGTCGATCGCATGGTGTCAAGCGGCTTGGTTCATCGTCAGATCGCGAGGCAGGATCAACGTCAGGTCAACTTGATCTTGACCGATCTCGGAAAGAAACGGATGTCTCAGATTCGATCGGAAGTGCAGTCCGAGGATGACGAGATACTCGCCGCCATTGGTTCGGAGAATGTCGAGTTGTTTGTGGACATGCTGCAAAAGATCTCGCCGCGTGCAGCTCGGGTCTCGCAGATGTCAACGCCTCGGCGACCGTCCTAGGCTGGCTGTACTGCTCAGCCGCGATTTTCGCGCTGCCGGTGGTCCAACGTTGGGGGCAGGTCAGACTTGCCGTGGTATCGGTGAGGTCTATCGGTTTTCGCACAATGTCGTCCTGTTGCACCCAAAGTACGACAGCGACAATGACGGAGTTTCGCCGTGCGTCCAGCATTGATCGGAATTGGTGCTGCTGCAATCGTGGATCCGTGAGACCTGTCCCAGCCTCTTCAGCCATGCCTCTTTGACGGCCGAGCGGTACGCGGTATCCGCCCAAACGCTGGCCGCTGCGATGTCGTTCATGACCAGGCGGCGTAGCATCGAGCCGTCATGGCAGGCCGTGTCAGTCGCCGCCGCCCGCCAGATGAACCCCCAGGCCCGGTCGATGGCGACGTTGGTTCTTGTACTCGAACACCGGGATCAAGATCGCCGGCAGCCACATCCGCTGCGTCATTCCTGTCCGGCTTGACCGGCTTGATGGTTGGCATAATATGCCATTCTAGTTTCCATACCCGGACATGGATGATGCCCACACGCAACGTCGTGCTCACAGAACATCAGGCGAACCTGGTCGTCAGGCTGGTGACTTCCGGCCGATACCAGAATGCCAGTGAAGTGATGCGCGAGGGCCTGCGGCTGGTCGAGCGGCGAGAAGCCGAAAATGAGGCTCGCCTCAAAGCGATGCGCGAGGCGGCAGATGCCGGCATCGCCGACATTGCGGAGGGACGGTTCCGCACGTTCGACGCAGCCGATACCTTGGAAGAGCACCTGTCCGCCCTGTCTGAAAGGGCGCTCGCCGACCTGCCGTCCAATGCCAACGCCGGATCGTGACCGGCGACCCTGGATGGCGTATTCGACTGACTGCCACGGCTGAGAGCGATCTCCGGAATATTCTCCGCTGGACCGCCCGGCAGTTCGGCCACGCACAGGCGCACGTCTATAGCGAGACCCTGACGCGCGCCATCCAGGCTCTCACTGACGGGCCGCATGTGGCTGGATCGCAGCAACGAGACAGCATTGCTCGGGGCCTGATGACACTGCACGTAGCACGGAACGGCAGAAAGGGCCGGCACTTCGTGCTGTATCGGGTCAGCAAAACGACGGAAGCACCCACGATCGAAGTGCTTCGCCTGCTCCACGATTCCATGGATTTGGCTCGCCATGTTTGATCCGCTTCCGGGAGCCCGGACCACCAATTGCGAGAACGTTCCTAGGCGTGACGCTCCAGTTCAGCGTGCAGCCCTGCCCTTCCCACTCCAGGACGATGTCGCAGGAGCCGCAGGGCCCGTCAGCATCCGGCCCGCGGCGCCCGAGCAGGCTCGGCAGCGCGAATAGATGAAGTCGACAATCGGGTAGCACGCTTTCATGGACTTGAGCCGCACGCCGCCTCCAGTGTCGCGCACCGGCGACTTGTTGGCGATCCGGCTGAATACGTCGGCAGCCAGGCTCTGGTGGGTCTTCTGCAGCTGTACTGAAGGCGATACCAGCAGCCCTGCCGGCACGCCTTGCACTGGAATTACCGCCCGTTGCTGGCGGCCGGGCATCTGCGGCTAATGTAGGCCTCCGCGTGCCGGGCGTTGCAGCGGGCCCGCATTCGGGATTCCGGCAGTTCGCGTCTCCCCCAACCGCCGCAGTCCCCTCCGTCCGCGAGCCGATCGATCTCGGCTGCGATGCAGGCGTTCGAATTGGGCGGCGGGCTCTCGATGCACGCCTTGCAGCGGATCGATGGAACCATCCCCTTGATGGTGCTGGCGAGCTTGGACGCGGGGTCCCCGCCCACCGAAGGGCCTAGTTTGGCGTGCTTGGTTCGCGCCGGCACGTGGAAGTTGGTGCAACTGGGTGCCCGCCAATGGTCGACCTGAATGGTTCGTTCGGTCCCGATCAAATCCACGGGCGCCGAGAGGGACGCGCGCGCGGGGTTCTTCTCGGGTGATGCGGCCTTCGGTCAGGGCAATTCGTAGCGTTCCGTGGGCTGACCGTTCTGGGAAGGGATTCAGGCTTCACGAAGTCCAGTCTGTTCTTATATGTTCTTTAATTGTGCTTGTATTGGGGGAGTTTGTGCCAAGATGGATTCCACCTTAAGCAGTTGCCTAGAAAAATAAAATCGTCCTTCACGCCCCAAAGTTGGAAACGCCTAGCCCTCCGCCAACACACTGAAATAACCTATTGATTACAAAATATTTTTTGGTTACTCGAAAGTGCATATACATCTGTCTATACAGATTGTCGCGCGCTTCCGACGCGTCGTTGCGGCCTGGAGGCTCGTCCCGACCCACGTCGACAACGAACGCCTCAACGACGAACATGCGTGAGCACCGCCGGCGCTCGAGGGTACGACACGCCGGCCTCCGCGCGTGCCGGTCCCCCTCGCCGGCGCACCGGAGCGCCGGGAACTCCTCGGAAATCGCGTGCAGAATGCCGCCGGTTGCCACCGCCGGGGACGCGACGACGCCTGGGACAGTGCCCGTTTCCCGGTATGCGACGCCGACATAGGGGAACACGACTACCCGGTTCGGTAGCGTTGTCCCGCATCGAACCGGGCGAGCCCGACCATTCTTTGCGTCGGGAGTCGCCACGCATGCCGGCAGCACGGACAAGCGAAACCCCGGGCGCATACCAAGAGGCAGAGGCGGGTCCGGGGCGTACGAGGGAAGCATGGTGGGCGGGGACGGCAACGTCAACGGGTTTCCCTACAGCGAGAGCCTTCTGCACGGGCTCGAGTCGTCGCTCTCGCGGGAACGCCTCGGCACCTATCTCGCCGCTTCCGGAGGAGATCAGGTACAGGCGCTCCGGCTGTATGAAATGCGTGTCAACGCCGTGCGTGCCGTTCGACGGTCAGGCGGCCGCTTCCACGGTGACGACGAGGCGCTTGCCGAACCGCGACAGCGCTTCCTCCAGCCGGCCGATCTTGGTGGCGTGGCGCGGGTCGAGCATGCGGCGCACTTCACTTTCCTGAATCCCCATGGCCTCCGCGAAGGCGCTGTTGGACAGCTGCTCTTCGCGCAAGGCCTCGTAGAGCGCCGCCTTGGCGGCGAGCACTGCACCGGGCGTCACTGTCGGCCGGCCCTTCGCCGGGCTCGGCACGGGAATGCCCTCGCGCCGCGCGATGCGGCCCGCCAGCGCCTCCTCCAGGCAGTCCGCCGCTTCCGCGACCGCCTCGGCGACCGTATCGCCGTCGGTGAACGCCTCGTCGAAGTTGGGGAAGGTGACCGAATAGCCGCCTTCGCGCTCATCGTGGAGGTCGATGGGATAGCTGTATCGGGTTGCCATGATCGAAACTCCCTAAAGGTCGTTCGGGTCGATGCCGAGCTGCCTGCAAATCCCGCGCAGCGTGCCCGTCTTGAGCGGTTGCCTGCGGTCCTTCACCACGGTATGCCGGTCGCCGTAATACAGGGTCCCGTGACTGCCCTTGCCTCTCGTCCGGTCGAACCGCACCGCGATGCCGTTCCTGCGCGCCAGCTTTCTCACCCGCGTTATGAATTCTCGCCCGTTCACGCTCGGCACTCTCGCACAAAAATGCGCGAATGGCCAACACCTGCCTCGGACATTCTCGCGTGAGCCGGTAGCGATCGAATGGCCCCATAGAGAGTGTGGTCGCCCGGGCGCGTTTGCCGCTGTGCGCGGGAGTGTGGCCACGACGGCCAACATTGCAGTATTGCTGTCGACCATCCCCACCCCGCCACGGGGGAGAGGACCAGCTCGGCATCACCCAGCCGGCCCTCAGCCGCATCATCGCCAGGCTCGAGCAGCGGTTCCGGGGCCGGCTGTTCGAGCGACTGCCCACGGGCGTGCGCCTGACGCGGCTCGGCGGCGCCGCCCTCGACCTGGCCCGGCACGTCCGGGACGCGACCGAGGCCGCGGAGGCGCGGTTCGAGGCCGTCACGTCCGGGCGCAGCGGGAGCTTCCGCGTGACCGCGGAGGCGACGTGGATGCAGGCCGTCATGCCGGCCGCCGTCGCCCGGTTCCACGCCGCCTGCCCGGGGGTCGAGTTGAAGCTGCGAACCGCCGGCTTCCGGCACGGGCTGCGGCTGCTGGCGGACGGCCGGAGCGATCTGCACTGCGGCGGCATCGACGCAGGTGAGCCATTGCCCCCGCACCTCAAGCGGGAGCGCTTCGACGACGCCACGGTCGGCGTCGTCGCCCACGCCGGCCATCCCCTCCACGCGCGAACGCCAGCGCCGGGCCCGGCCGATCTCGTGGGCTACCCGTGGATCGACTTCGACGCGGCGCCGCGCCTCGACAGCCGCCGGCGGCGGCTGTCGCTGGCGGCCGTGCTGGAGGAACTCCACGACCGGACGAACCGGCGCGTGCGGACCGTCATCCGGGCCGGCTCGGCAGGCCTCTTCCTGATGGCGGTGGGCCCCTATCTCGCGTGGGTGCCGCTCGACTTCCTGGAGCGACTGCCCGGGCTCGCGCTCCGGCCGCTGCCGCTGGAGTTCGGCCGGCACCGCTGCCGGAGCGGATTCGTGTCGCGGCGCACGGCCGAGGACCTGCCGCCGTTCCGGCTGCTCAGGAAGGCCGTGCGGGACGTGGCGCTGGGGCGGGGCGGCTGATGGCGCGGGAAAGGGGCGCCGGCGGTTTTCGTTCCTGCAGGCGTGCTGCGCTGCGGCGGGCGCCGCTGGTCAGCCGTCCCCGGCGTCGTTGCTGTCAGCGTGGCCGGCGTGGCGCGGCACCGGCGAGGGCCGCGGGGCAAGTGTGCAGGGCCGACAGGCGCACGGACCCGGCGCGGCGCCACCGGGTATTCTCCGCCGACCGAATTCCGTGGAAGCGCCGCGGCCCCGGACGCTTCGCGCGGAGCCACAGGGAACGCCATGCCCGATTACGAGCCCGCCCCCGCGGTCACTGACGAGGCCCCCTGGTCGGAGCGCCTGACCGAATACGACGACCGGCACGTCGAGACCTACGTTCGCCTGCTCGAGGCCGCCAACGAGGGCATGGCGAAGGACGAGATCGCGCGGCGGATCCTCGGCATCGACCCCGACGCCGAGCCCGCCCGCGCCTGCAAGGCGGTGAAGAGCCACATGGCGCGGGCCAAGTGGATGGGCAAGGTCGGGTACCTGCTGCTCGCGGCCGGGGATCGTCCGGGCGGGGACGGGCGGGGACGGGCGGGCTCCTCGAAGTCCTGCAGTCCGTCGGCGTCACGCTCGCGCCGCGTGGCGGCACGGTCGGGGGAGGATCGTAGTCGCTGGGGCTTTCGGGCACGCGGGGGGCGGCGGGAGCATCCCGCAGGAGCATCAACGACGACCGACCGACGGCCAGCAGGTGGGTGGCGTCCAGATACCTCCGGCCGGATCCCGTGACCACCGCCGGGTCGTTCAGCTGACCCGTGCGAATACCTCCCCGAGCCCTCCCCGGCAGAGACTTATGAGCCCGGCAACCACCTATCCCGTCAGTGGCGGCAGATTGGTGGTGCCACCCACGCCCAGCCAATTCCCGAACTCCCGGCGGTTGGATCCTTGCGCGGGCGCTGGACGAAGCCCCGGGCGGTCAGGCGGTCGCCCACTTTCGCGAACCGGAGCAGGAGTCGGACAGCCGTCCGACTGGTACCCGACGGCCGGGTAATGCCGCTGACTAGCGCTTTATGCCGAACACGAATTTCACGCCATCGGAACCCGCACGTTCGGTGTGCGGGATGTCGGGCTCAAGGGTGAACGCCTCGCCTTTTCCGCAAGTCGTTACCTCGGTGCCGCAATCCACCGTCAGCGTGCCGGACACGACGTACGCGCGAGCCGTGTATGGATGGCTGTGCGTCTCGTTGAACCGGTTTGCCTCCCATTCCAGGACGCCGATCTCCTGGAATCCATCGGAAGCAAGCTTTTCCTTCAAGGCCGCAATGTCCATGTTCAGTCCCGCTCCTGGCCGAGTCGGGGCCACCATAAGGGGCACTCGCCATCGCCGCAATCGATGAAACGACGTCTCGGCAACGTGCTGGCGTAACCGGTTTCTCGACATCCCGAAGCCCCGCCTGATCTCGCGGGATCTCCCTGGCATTCAGTGCACCCTGGGAACGATGACCCGCTGCTCGCACTGCTCCGTGTTCCGGAACAGGGGACCAACGAATTGAGATCTGAGATTGTGCGCCGTGTCGTGACGAAAGTGCCAGACATCGTCCCATCGACGGAGGCGATATCGACCGAAATGGTTGGACCGCCGGGCCTGTCGGTCGCAGACGTTCAAACCTAGACTCCGATGGCCATGCCCGCCCCGCCTTCCCACGCATCCATCGTCATCGTTGGCGGCGGCATCATCGGTCTAAGCCTGGCCTACCACCTGGCGCGCCTGGGGCGTGAAGGCGTGGTGCTGCTGGAGCGGCGGCAGTTCACTTGCGGCACCACCTGGCACGCGGCCGGCCTCTTGCGCTCCGCCGCTCCGTACCCGGCTCTCGCCTCGATTCTGGCCGATTCGGCGCGCCTCTACGCCGAATTGGAGGCCGAGACCGGTCAAGCGACCGGTTTCCGTCAGACCGGCTCGATCTACACCGCCAGCAACGGGGAACGCTGGGCGGAGTTGCAACGCGCGGCCGCAAGCGCGCGCGCCCTGGGGGCCGAAGTGGAGCTCTGCACGCCTGATGATCTCAAGCGCGTCTGGCCGCTCCTCCATGTGAACGATCTGATCGGCGGCAGTTTCTTTGCCGGCGATGGACAAACCAATCCTGCCGACACCGCTGCAGCCCTCGCGAAGGGCGCTCGACTGGCCGGTGCGCGGCTGCTGGAAAACATGGCGGTCACCGGGATTCGCACGGCGGACGGCCGCGTCACCGGCGTCGAGACGGAGGCCGGCACGATCGCGACCGACTGCGTCGCCAACTGCGCGGGCATGTGGGCGCGCGAGGTCGGGCTCATGGCCGGTACCGCCGTGCCGCTGCACGCGGCCGAACACTTCTATGTCGTGACGGAGCCGATGCCGGAGATCGAGCCCGGTCTCCCGGTCATGCGTGACCAGGACGGATCCATCTATTTCAAGGAGGACGCCGGCAAGCTGCTGATCGGGGCCTTCGAACCGGTTGCCAAACCCTGGGGCATGGACGGCATTCCGGAGGATTTCTGCTTCGACCAGCTTCCCGATGACTGGGACCATTTCGAGCCGATGCTGGAGGCGGCGCTGCACCGGGTTCCGGCACTCCACGACATCGGCATCCGTACGTTCTTCAACGGGCCGGAGAGCTTCACGCCCGATCAGGCGTTTCATCTGGGCCCCGCCGGCAACGTCGAGGGCTTCTGGACCGCCGCCGGCTTCAATTCGATCGGAATCCAGGCGGCAGGGGGCGTCGGGCATCGACTCGCGGAGTGGATCGAGGAAGGCGTGCCTCCCTGTGACCTCTCGGCCTTCGATCCGCGCCGGATGCAGCCGTTTCAGAACACCAGGTCCTACCTCAAGACCCGAGTGAGCGAGGCGCTCGGTCTGCTCTATGCCATGCACTGGCCCTACCGCCAGTTCGAGACCGCGCGTGGCCAGCGGAAGTCTCCGGTGCACGAGGTGCTGGCGCAGGCCGGCGCATGTTTCGGCGAGGTCGCCGGCTGGGAGCGCGCCAACTGGTTCGCACAGCCTGGCGACAAACCGACCTACGTCTATAGCTACGGCCGCCAGAACTGGTTCGGCGCGAGCGCCGCCGAGCACCGTCGCGTCCGCGAGGCCACCGGCGTCTTCGACCTCACGTCCTTCGGCAAGTTCCTGGTGGAAGGCCCGGATGCCGAGGCGCTGCTGCAATGGGTTTCCGCGAACGACGTGGGCGGTCCGCCGGGGAGTGTGGTCTACACGCAATGGCTGAATGCCTCGGCCGGGATCGAAGCGGACCTGACGGTGACCCGCTTCACCGACACGCGGTACCTGGTCGTGACCGGGGCCGCCGCCGCGGCACGCGACCTTGCCCGGCTGCGCATGGAGGCGCGCGACCGGCGCGTGGAGATCACCGACGCGACCGAAGCCTGGGCGGTGTTCGCCGTGATGGGGCCCGAGTCGCGCGCGCTCCTGCAGCCGCTGACATCGGCCGACCTCTTCAGCCCCGCGTTCCCCTTCGCTTCCTCGCGAAAGATCGAGCTGGCCGGTGTTCCGCTCCGCGCATCGCGGATCAGCTATGTGGGCGAGCTCGGCTGGGAACTCTACGTGCCATGGGATGAAGCCGAGCGGGTGTTCGCGGCGCTGCGGGAGGGTGGCGCGACGCCGGCGGGCATGCACGCGCTCGACAGCCTGCGCATCGAGAAGGCCTACCGTCACTGGGGTCACGACATTGCCCCTTCCGACACTCCCCTCGAGGCCGGCCTCGGGTTTGCGGTGAAACCCGACGCGAAGGATTTCCTCGGGCGCGACGCCTATCTCCGCACCCGGGATGCCGGCCCCGCCCGGAGACTGATGCAGTTCCGGCTGCAGGATCTCGAGCCCCTGCTGTTCGGCCACGAGCCGATCATCGCGGATGGCCGGACGGTGGGCACGCTCACCTCCGGAAATTACGGGCACGTGCTGGGCGGTGCAGTGGGATTGGGCTACGTCCCCACAGAGATGCTTGATGCCACGGACTTTGCCATCAATGTTGCCGGCGCCATCGTCCCTGCGGACGCCTCGCTCCGTCCCCTGTACGATCCGACCGGCACGCGAATGCGGGATACCTGAGCCGCCCCTGCCCCGATCTGCATTGCTCCTCGGCACGGCTGTGCAGGCTTTCTCTGCCCGGTCCGGATTTGGCCACTACCGCGATCTTTTCTCTCGGCCCCCTCGATCGGGCCGCTTCTCCCGGCGCACCCCCAATCACCTTTGGTCCGGTGGGCGACCGGGCAACCCGAGGATGCGCACAGACGCGCACTGATATGTTTGTGTTCCACCTGGGGCGTTTCCCGAACCGAGGACTGGGTAACCTAACTGCAAGAAAGAAACATGGTTCGCAACACTTTCAAGAGCGCGGCCATCGCAGCGACGATCGTGCTGGCCGCTCCGGCTCTCGCGCAGGACGCTGACCGCGAGCTCGGAGAGCGATCGCGGGACTGAGAGGGCTGTCCTGAAATGGTCATCGTGCCGGCCGGCACCTTCACCATGGGATCGCCCGAAGCGGAGGCGGGGCGGTATGAGCGGGAAGGTCCGGTGCGCGAAATCGCGATCCCGGAGCCCTTCGCACTGAGCGTCTACGAAATCACGCGCGGCGAATACGCGAGATTCGTCCGTGCGGCGAGCTATCTGGGCGGGAACTCATGCGTGGTGAACGAAGGACACGGCTGGGAGCAGCACGACGGGCTGGATTGGCAAAACCCCGGCTTTTCGCAAACTCCGCGTCACCCCGCAGTCTGCATCAGTTGGGACGACGCATCTGCTTATGTCGAGTGGCTGACCCAACGGACCGGTATCGATTACCGGCTGCCAAGTGCCACCGAGTGGGAATATGCCGCGTGGGCCGGGACCAGCACGCCTTGGTACTGGGGTAAGGACGTCAGTATCCAGTGTCATTACGCCAATGGAGCCGACGCGGCCAGCGGGTTCCCCTGGAGCACGGGCTGTGATGACGGCCATGCGAAGACCGCCCTCGTCGGGCTGTTCCGAGCCAACGCCTTCGGGCTCAATGACATGCTGGGAAACGCCTGGGAGTGGGTGCAGGATTGCTTCAACTGGAGCTACGAGCAGGCGCCAACAAGCAGTGACGCTTGGGAAGAGGGCGACTGCATGACCAGGGTGATGCGGGGCGCTTCATGGGCCAGTACGCCCACGTACCTGCGGGCGGCCCACCGTGGCGGTGAACAAACCACGTTCCGGAACGACTACACGGGGTTCAGAGTGGCTCGGGCAATGTAGACTGCTCTACGAACCAACTCTCTCGAGCATCAGCGCCGCCGTTCGCCGCTTCGCCTGGCCGGGTGCCTACCGCCGTGCGACGCTGGTCGAGTGCCTGCCCAGGATGCCGCGCTACGCGCTGTCGCCTGCGAACGTCCGCTACGCGCTCGCCGAACGGCGCCCGGACGTGTTCGTGCCGTTCGATCCCACGCTGCGCGCGGGCGCGACGGGGAGCCGTCGACGCAGACCCGGCCAGGCGTACCAGCGGGCATTGAATCAGTTGAAGGAGATCGTGGGACAGGGTGCGCGCCAGTAGGGTATGGCAGTGGCGGCGCGGGCGAGCCTGGCCGCAGCCCCTCTCTCCTTGGAGCGTGTCCGGCTTCGTGACCCAGAGTGCTGGTTTCCGGCAACGGGTTCATCCAAAAGTCGTGCGCATCGACGACGGACGACCGGGCCGGGCGCCGAGGTCGAATGCCCCTCCCATGCATGGCTGAAACACCAGTCTGCCCGCTCAACGGGACCGGCACTGTGCGGGTGAAGGCGCTTCGCCGTAGAAACCCGCGCGCGAACGCAGCCGGGCCTCCGGACCAGCAGCAGCAATCAGAGTCCGGAAACTCCGAAGGGGGTTGGAGATGCCGAACCGGACATTGCGCTACAGCCGGAGCGAATCAATTTCGACCCAGGGCTATGAATGGCACCTCGGGCGCACGGCGACCCGTAATGCGTGGCTTGACGCTTGACGACCAACACCGGTAGACTTTGCCATGAAGATTCGGAACGTACGGAACTAAGGGCTTCGCCGGCTCATCCAGTATGACAACGCTGACGGGCTCCAAGCCGCCGTCGTACCGAAGCTGAGGCGCATTCTGTCCTTCCTCCAAGATATGGAGCGCGAGGAAGAGCTGCTGACAGTCCCGGGCTGGAAGGCGCACCGGCTTGCGGGCGCCCGCAGAGATACCTGGAGCCTGTCGGTCACGAGGAACTGGCGGATCACATTCTGGATCGACAAGGCGGGGGACGAAATCGTCGAATTGAACTACGAGGACTACCACCAGGAGTCGACAATGAGCGTGACACGAAGCATCCGGATGAAGAATCCGGCCCATCCGGGCGGGTTCGTGAAAGGCGAAATCATCGAGCCGCTTGGCCTTTCGATAACGGCGGCGGCGCGGGCGCTCGGTGTCACGCGCCCGGCGCTGTCCGCGCTGCTGAACGAGCGCGCCGGTCTTTCGCCGGAAATGGCGCTTCGGATCGAGAAGGTGTTCGGCGTGTCGATGGATACGCTGTTGCGGATGCAAACCAGCTACGACATCGCCTGGGCCCGCAGTCGGCACGGCGACCTCGAACTTGTTCCATTCCGACGGCAGGATCCCTGAGGCAGCCAGGCACCTGCAGCACGGCGCCCGGCAACGCGGCGGCCGGAGTCACTAGTGGAGCCTGGGACCGATACGCATGTTGCCGGTTTGTATGACCACGAACCTGCCGACAAGATCGTCGCCTCGACGCTCGACCAGTTCTGCCGCGGCTTCACCGATCTGCGACCTGGCAGCCGGCGGAAACCGCATTGCGGAAGGCCCGTCGTAAAGACTATGCGAACTCCGGGGCCGAGTTTCTTCGCGGGCGATGGCATTTGGCGCATACGCTAGGCAGGAGCGGATCTCGCGTTCCGTAACTGTTCAGGGCGGAACGCCTTGTTTCACCTGAACACCGGAATACCGGCAAAATCCCGAATAGCCATGATGGTGGCCGCGCCTTCGCCGATCGCGACCTCATCGGCCTCGACGGGCCGGGTACCCGCGTCGACGAACAGGCGGCCGGCGTGTTCCGCGGGGGCAGTGCGAGCGCAGTAATCCGAGGCAATTTCCAACGCTTGGTCCAGGACTTGTCGTAGACGCCGCCATTCCATCCTGGCGCCGTCTTCCATGCGCACGGCGCCAACCTCTTCCTCGGCGTATCCGAATGCGTTGGCACGGATTGCGCGCAATATGGTTGGAGGCGCCATATCCGGTGCCTTGCCGCTCACCGCCCATACGAGCGGCCCCAGCGGCGCGTAGCGTTCCACAATGTTGACGAGGTCAACCGCATCTCGTGCGGCCGAATTCCGGCGTGCCGCGCAAAGAACCTTGTTCACCGCCAGGTCAGCATCGTGCAGCCGGAATCCGAATTGAGGATCGTCCTGGGCCGGGAAGAAACGTCGGGACGTCTCCTCGTCGTTGAACCACTGAACCCGCGTCTCCTCGCCACCCTTTCTGATGACTGCCTCAACGACAAGGTCGTGATCACTCGTGAGTTCAACGGAATAGCCCGCGTTCCGCAAGGACTCGAGCTCCGGCTCGACGGATCGGGGAAGACTGTTCCTTTCGTCCATGAAGACATCCATGTCGTCCGACAGTCTCGGCCAGTCACGGTTCAGGGCAGCGCCGCCAGCGACGTAGCTGCGTTCCGAACGGTGAAGCCGAAGGATCTCCACAGCGGATTGCTGAATTCCGGTGAGGGGCATTACTGCGCCAGTTTGATGAGCTTTCGCCCAAGGCTGTAGGCCTCCGAGTTTCCCCGATGCGTCAGCGCAGCGGCGATCACAGCGGCATCCGCAAGCCCGGCCTTTTCGGGATCAATGTCAATGTTGTCAAGGCATTTCGCTCGGTACTTCTTGTACGCCTTTGCGATCAGCTTCCGCGCCTCCTTGACTGCCTCCGACTCCGAGCCTTCACGCAACTGGGCTGCGTAGGCTTTCAGCTTGTCGACCTGATCGACGGGAACGAAGACTTCCACGCGCTTAAGCCCGGCTCGCCGCCGACGTTCACGGGACTGATAGACCCGTTCGTTCGCGGATGGTTTCGCAGGTGCCATCAAGGTAACCTCGGGTTTTGCTACCGGAAACATTTTCACGCATATGACCGGTAAAAGGGCCCAATAACTTTCCGGTCATCTTTGCCAGTATATTACCGGTTACAAGATTGCTCAACCATTCGAAACGCAGGTAGTCACCTAAGGCGAAGTTCGGCGATCCGAACCGGCAGTACCGGAAACACCTCGACCGACACGGCGTCGATCGCGCACGGTGCCGCGGTGCCGCCCACGCAATAGTCCGTGCCCAAAACGCACTCCGCACCGTGCGCGTTTCCACCTGCCATGACCAGAATCTTCTTTTCGGCCACCCCGGCCTGCGCCATCGCGGCGATGGTGCCGGCGAACATCGCGCGGAGGTTCTGCTCCGTGTAGCTGTCGATGATCCCATGAAAGCCGACGCTCGCGCTCAGGATGTCGACGTTGCGGGACAGGGCGTGCACGATCACCGACCCCATGGCCGTGCCCTGGTGGGTGAGATCGGACAACGAGATCGGTTCGTAGCGCGGTCGAGCATCGCTCACCACGGGGATCGCGAACATGCGGATGCTGGTGCCGAGTGCCACACCCCGGAACCCGAGATGACGCTCGGTTGGCGCGAGTCCCAGAGGGTCGGCGGCAATGACACTCGCCACCGCAGTGCTGTGGGAATCTTCGTCGCCGGTCTCGTCCTCTGCCGAAAGGAGGAATTCCTCACTGATGTTGCCCGTGAACAGCGGGTGCTCGAGATCGATGCCGCTGTCCACGAGCCCGACCGTCACGCCCGCGCCGGGAAGAGCCGCGTGCCCCCTGGCCAGTTTTAGGTGCGCGTACGCGTCGGCGGCGTTGATGGCGCCCAGTCCCCACTGCCGGCCGAAGTCCGCCTGGTTCTCGTGCTCACGCGCGATGCTGGACTGCTGACGCCGGTACTCGTGCGGCGTGAGACAGCCGAATGCGGCCGTCGGAAAGCACGCCTGGCCCGGAGGCCGCACGGGAAGGCCTGGTCGAGGTGGCAAAGACGGGCGCGACGACCCGCTGTCCCCGATCGTCGGGCGGCCCGGAAGTGTTGGCAGCCCCGACGCGGGGTCCGTTGCAGTGGTTGTCAGCAGGTCACTGCCGCCGCCCCCCGTGCAGCCTGCGACGGCGAGAAGGGCGAGGACAAGGACGGCCCGACGACGGTTCATGGGATTCCCTCAAGCTCGCGGAACCACACGGGGTCAAGTTGACGGGGGCAGCAGAGCGTACCCACACGCAGCACAGCGTACCAGCACACCGCGCCTCCCCGACCCGTTCAACCGAAGCCCGGGCACGGGACAAGTGTGACGCCTGTCATTTATGTACGCGCGGCTGTCCCACCGGAAGCGAGCCCGCTGCAACGGACCGCACCTCTCTTCCTCCACGGATCGGCCGTTCATAGATGGCACCACCACGCCGGCCGGCGCGATCTCGATCAGGGCCTCGAGGTCAACACACGCGCTGGTGATCGCCGAGGCCGCCTGGGAGGCGAACAGTGTCGGCACCGCCGCGTCCTTGTCGGCGAGCGCGCCACCATCCCCCTTTTCCGCGAGAAAGAAGGTGCCGATGGCGGCGGCGCCACGCGGCCACGCACATCACCGAGTGGGCAGCGGGTCGTCGGGCAACGCCCGAACCCCGGCCGCGGCGACGCGGAAGCTGTCGTCGGACAGGGGTACTGGCGTTGGCGCGTCGTTGCCCTCAGGCGCGGCGCCCCGTCGACCCATTGGGCAAGGAGGCGAAACGGGCCCTGGAGCGGGCGCGCACACCCTGGCGAGAGGGTCGGTCAGGGCGGGATTGATTCCTCCCGCGGCCCAGCCATGCGGTATCCGACCCCGCGCTCGTTGAAGATCCAAGTGGGACGTGCCGCGTCGTCGCCGAGCTTCCGGCGGAGATTGCGCACGAAGATGCGCACCAGGTTGGCGTCTGCGTTGCTGCGCCCGCGCCAGACCCGGCGCAGCAGCGTGTCGTAGGTCATCACCCGTCCCGCATTGAGCGCGAGCTCGCGCAGGAGCTCGAACTCGGTGGCGGTGAGGGTGACCGGGCTTCCCTCGACCGTGACCCGGCGCCGATCGTAGTTGATGGCAAGCGCGCCGAATACGAACGGGTCGGGCTCCTCGTGGCGGCGGAGCGCGGCGCGCACCCGCGCCACTAGCTCGGTCGGCGAGAACGGCTTGACGATGTAGTCGGCCGCGCCTGAATCGAGCGCCGCGGCGACGGTCTCGTCGCGACCGTAGCCCGAGATGAAGATGACCGGCAGGTCGGAGAGCTCCGGGACCTCCTCCATCAGCTCGATCCCGTCCTGTCCGGGCAGGACCAGGTCGAGCAGGACCAGCCGGGGCTTCTCGCTCTGGATGATGTGGGCGAGTTCACCCGGATCACCGGTCACCAGCGGAGCGTAGCCGGCCGCGGCGAGGGCGTCGCGCACGAAGCGGAGCGTGCGCGGGTCGTCGTCGACCGCCAGGATGCGCGGCTTTTCGGCCGGTTGCTGGTTCGGTGGCGGCTCCACGGCCGCCGCCGCACCGGGCTCCCCGGCCACGGGCAGCGTGAAGGTGACGGTGGTGCCAAGGCCGGGACCGGCGCTCTCGGCCTGGATGCGCCCCCCGTGGGCCTCCACCAGTCCCTTGCAGATTGCAAGTCCCAGACCGTAGCCGGCCTTCGGTCCTTGCTCGGCGTGCTTGTCGAAGAGGCGCGGCAGCAGCTCGGGCGCGACCCCGCGGCCGTCGTCGGCAACCGAGACCGTGACCAGGGCGCCCTCGCGCACGGCCGAGACCCGGATCGAGGACGACTCCGGAGCGTGCCGGGCGGCATTGGCGAAGAGATTGTTGAGCACCTGCACGATGCGCCGGCGGTCGGCCATCGCGCGGGGCAGACCGACGGGAAGGTCGACGACGATACCGTGCCGCCCGCCTCGGCCCAGGAAGGTATTTCGCGCCCGCTCCACCAGTTCCGCTACTTCCGAGGGTTCCGGCGCCACGGAGAGCGTGCCCGAATCGATGCGGCCCGCGTCGAGCAGGTCGCCGATTAGGCCCCGCATGTGGCTGGCCTGCTCGACGATGATGCGGTGGAACTCGCGCATCTCCGCCGGGTCGAGTGCAGGCGCTTCCTCCAGCAGGGTCGCCGCCGAGCCCCTGATGGCGGCCAGCGGCTCGCGCAGCTCGTGGCCCACCAGGCCCAGGAATTCGGTCCGCATGCGCTCGATCTCGTCAAGCGGTGCAAGGTCCTGAACGGTCACCACCACTGAGCCGATGGAGTCCTCTTCGGCGGGGACCGGCGTCGCATTGACCAGCGTCCTGACGCTGCGCCCGTCCGGCACCGAGAGCACCATCTCCTCGGCGCGCAGCGTCTCGCCGCTGTTGAGCTGCTCCACGATGGGGAGCTCGCTCAAGGAAACCTCGCGCCCGTCCGCGCGTCGGAGGGACATGACCTCCAGGAGCTGCTCGGGCGGGTGGCCGGGCATGCGCAAGCTCTCCACGATCCGCCGCGCCTCGCGGTTGAACGACGCCGCCCGGCCATTCTTAGCGTCGAAGACGACGACGCCCACCGGCGAGGTCTCGATCAGGGCCTCGAGGTCGGCCCGGGCGCGGCGCTCGCCGCGGTGGGCGCACGCGTTGGCGATCGCCGAGGCGGCCTGCGAGGCGAACAGCGTCAGCACCTCCTCGTCCTCGTCGGTGAACGCTTTGCCGTTTGCCTTCTCGGCGAGGAAAAAGCTGCCCGCCACCATGTCACGGTGGCGCATCGGCGTGCCCTGGAAGGTCCGGGAGAATGTCCAGGCGGGCTCAATGCCGAGCGCGCGGACATAGCCCGGGAAATCGGCTACCCGCACCGGACCCGGCAGGGTCCGGAGATGCTCGAACAGGCGGGCGTTGCCGGGCCAGGCCAGCTGTTCACGTTCCTCCTCCGGCGTGAGGCCCGAGAACACGGGATCCTGAGGCGCGCCCTCCTCGTCGACGATGACGATGACGCCCTTGCGGGCGCCGGTGAGCGCGCGGGCGCTCTCCACCACCTGATCGAGCACGGTGTTGAGGTCGAGACCCGCGCTGATTCTGAGGATGGCCGCGTTGAGAGTGGCGATGCGCGCGCGGAGCGCCTGGTTCTCCCGACTCAAGTCGTCAAGCTGCGTCAAGGCTTCTCCCTCTTCAATTCGACACGCATCGCGGACCGCCCGGGCACCGGAAACGCGATGCGCCGCACCGTCGGTGGCGTGCCGGCGAGAACACTAGCGCATATTAACCAAATCAACATCACCAAATGGCATGTTCACACATACAATTAATACATAATGTCCCACGATAGGGCGAAACTGTGCCTGCCGGCTCGACGAAGGGCAATGTTGCAGGCCGTCACGCTGCCGGTGACGCCCAAGAGTGGCCCCCTCATTTGGGGGGCGCGCCGGCAGGCACCTACCGCGTATCGTCTGCCATAGACGGCCCTATCGTGCGCCGGCAATTGATGATCAAGACCTGTGGCGGAGAATGGAGCCCTTCTTCAGCGCGGAGCGCACCCGTCTGCATGCAGCGGACACGACGAAGTCGGTACTCTACTGCTTGCGCCCCCACACGACAGGTCACGATCGCATCCGCGCCGGGGCTCGCCCGTCGTTGGACAACGCGATCGCCATGCTAGCGGCGCGCCCCAAGCTGCAGTCGCTTCGCAAACCCCGGAGTTCGGCCGAGAATGGCCTGGCTGCCAATGACGATGAACTCGTCCCGGTCGGTCAGGTCGGCGGCGGCACGGATGATGTGCTCGAGTTGGTCACGCCGCCTGGGTGGTGCTGCGCGGATGCGCCTTGAGGATCGCCATCTGTTCCTCGTCGCTGATGATCCCGACAAACGGACTCGAACTCCGGAGCCGCTAGCCTTCGTCGGTGTCCTGGACCAGGATCGCGCGGAGTTCCGGCCAGCTGTGACGCTCGATCAGTGCCTTCCACTCAGCTTGACCGACGGACAGCCCGTGCCCGTCCCTGCGGGCCCAACGCTCGAGGTTGTCGATCACGATCTGCAGCAGCTCGGGGTCGCGGTCGATCTTCTCGGCGGCGAGGCGCGCCATCGCGAGCATCCGCCGGTCGATGTGCGGATGCCCGACGCCGTGGAGCTTCGGGTTCGGGTTGTCGATCTTCGGCAGGTCAGGGTGGGGCTGCGTCATGGTTCAGGTACCTGTGGAAGTTCTCCTCGCTGTTCAACCAGCTGAACAGCCTGCCGATTCCCAGTAGTCGGGCGAACAGCAGCCCGAGCGCCATCACTGCCGGGGTATTGTACCAGAGGGCGACGATCACGCCGGCGGCAATCAGCGCCGTAACGGCGGTCCAGAGGAGGTGGAACCCGCCGGACGGCCCGCCCCAGCGGACGCCAATCAGGAACCCGCTTGCGAGTCTGGTGATCATTATCGCGGTCACGAGATCCGACTCCCGTTTGCCCAAGCCGGATCTACACGAACACGCCGACCGGGCGGCCATCGCAAGTGCCGTGAGCTGTGCCAGCCGGGAAGTGATCGGACCACACTGCCCAGCCGGCCTGGCGGGCATGCGACCAGCACCGATTGTTGCGGTTCACGCGGCGGGTGGTAGCTGCGCCTGTGTTCCGAGGGCCCCTGCTTTGGAAAGTTACGAAGCTGCGCGCTGCAACGCCTTCGTCACCAGAGGTGATTGACGCCATGGCGATCAAACACCTCATCAACAGACACAACGGCTAACCCTCGCGCCAAGAAGGGCGCGACCGGTGCCGGCGCGTTCCGGCCAAGCGGCACCAGACTCTGAACCGCTCGTTCGGAAGAAAGGTGACCGTGCTGCAGATCCCGCCGCGAGCACCGCTTGACGGCAGGGGTTCTCATACATGCCTCCCTCATTTAGGGGGCGCGCCAGCACGCACCTGACGCGTATCGTCTGCCAGAGACGACCGTATCGAGCGCCGGAAATAGACGATCAAGACCTGTGGCGGAGCATGGAACCCCTCTTCAGCACGAAGCGCACGGGTCTGCATGCAGCGGACGCGACGAAGACGGTGCGCCGCTGGTTGCACTCCCACACGGCAGGTCACGGTCGCACCCGCAACGGGGCCTGCCCGTCGTTGGACACCACGATCGTCACGCTAGCGGCGCGCGCCAAGTTGCGGTCGCTTCGCGAACCCCAGGTTTCGTCCGGACCGGAGGGGCGTTGCGGCGGCGGCATCTAGTAAAGCTCGCGAGATGAGCGACCACGCGGTCGAATTCCTGAGCACGCGGGGAGCAGCGGACTTTCTCCGGCTTTCCCCGCGCACCCTCGAGGCTTATCGGGTGAACGGTACCGGACCCGCCTTTCATCGCTTCGGAGGCGTCGTGCGGTACCGCAGGTCGGATCTCGACGCGTGGGCTACGGCACGGCGGGCGCCTCGATTGTCGGATTCTGACCTCCCGCCGCCGCCGTGATGCCAAGGACAGCGGAGGAGCCGGAACGCCTTTCCGGACGGGAGCCGGTCCATCGGACGTGTGACATGGCCCGGCGCCAGTCAAGGGTGTTCCCAAATGGATTGGCCACCGGGAGTCGAGCAAACCAATCATTGGCGGCGCTAAGCAGTTAAGCGTCTCGCCAATTCATCGGTCCTAGGCCTCGTTTCCCGAAGGGACGGAATTCATGCGCCCCGCCGCCCGCCGTCGACCGGGGGCGCGTCTCCGATCAGGAACGGAGCAAGCACCGCGACGAAGCGACCTGGCAGGCCTCGATCGTCGATCGGCCCGATCCCTAGACGCGAAGAAGGAGCGGGCCGGGAGGCAGCGCACGTGCAACTACCCTTCGCGCATCCCGTTCCCGTGGTGGCTTCCAATGTGGGGCCGCGCTACCCGCGAAGACGCATCACGTGCGATGGCTCAGGACATTGATGCGCACGCCGTTCGGATCGTTGACCTGGAAGCGGCGGACCCCCCAGGGCTCATCCGTCAGCGGATACTCGATGCGAATACCCCGTGAGACCGCGTCGGCATGGATGGCGTCGACGTCCGCCACCTCGAGAGACACGCTCATCCCGCCATGCATGGAGCGGGACCGGGTGCCGCGCACCAGGCTGATCTGGGCGGTTGCATTGCTGGGCGAAGCGAGCGTCACGATCCAGTCGAGGTCCATAGCCACTTCGAACCCGAGGAATTCCGTGTAGAACGCCCGGCTCTCCTCGAGCCGATCGGTCGTGATCGTCGGCACGGCGCGCCTGATTTCCAATAGACGCCTCCCCAATGCCCTTCCGACGGCTGATGGAAGTACCAGCAGCGGCGATCGGATTCCAGCACAGGAAGCAGCAGGAGGCTGCGGACATCGCGATGAGTCATCGCCCGCCTGGCGCTGTCGGCGCCTTGGTCTTCGCTCATGTCCCCCGGAGGGCTTGTGGGGGTTGGCCGTTTCGACTCCAGCGCCATCTGCCCTACAGGGCTGCTGCTATAGTCTGGCCGGGAGCATTCTTCGGGGACTCAGGCACCATGACGCGCACATTCTTGACCGTTGCGGCAATCCTCGGCGCGGTAGCGATCGCCACAACGGGAAACGCCGGCGACCGTGCAGAGGACACGCAATGGGAGGGGGATCTCGCTCCGATTCCAGCGGCGGAGTGGAATTACGAGCGCGCCGCGCACCTGCTGGAGAGGGCTGGATTCGGCGGTACTCCTGAAGACGTGGCGCGCCTTGCGGCGCTGAGTCCGGAAGACGCAGTCTCGTTCCTGATCGACTGGGAACAGGTATCGAACGACCATCTGCAGGAATTCGACCATTCGGGAATATTTCGGACGGGCATGATCGAAGTTCCGCGCAGCCGCGCCCAAGCGGTGCGCGACGCCCGTCGTGACGGTGAAGCGCTGGGGGTGAAGATCAAGCCTGGAGGCTCGCGGCCGCTGCAGCCGGTCGTGAATGCTTTCTTCTACATCCTCAATGCCGACCGCCTGGAAATCCGTCGACTGTCGCGATGGTGGGGCGAGCGGATGGTGTCTACCGAGCGGCCGCTGCAGGAAAAGCTCGCGCTGTTCTGGCACGGCCATTTCGCGACCGGAAATGTCAAGGTCCGCGACTACCGGAAGATGCTGCAGCAGCTCGAGTTGTTCCACGCCAAGGGCAAGAGCCCGTTACGCGATCTGCTGCGCGGTATCGCTACCGATCCCGCGATGCTGGTCTACCTGGACGCCGGACAGAACGTGAAGGGCAATCCGAATGAGAACTTCGCGCGCGAAATCCTCGAACTCTTCACGCTTGGCCCGGGCAACTACACGGAACAGGATATCCGGGAAGCTGCCCGTGCCTTCACGGGATGGACGCACGATCCGCACACGTTGGCCTTCGTGATCGATGCCGACCAGCACGACACCGACGCCAAGACATTCCTCGGACACACGGGCAATTTCGACGGCTACGACATCATCGACCTGATCCTGCAGGAGCCGGCGACCGCGCGTTTCCTTGCGGGCAAGCTGTACCGCTATTTCGTTCGCGACGAGGGTGATGAAGCGGTCGTCGATGCGCTGGCGGAACAGTACCGGACGAGCGGCTACGACACGGCTGGCCTGCTCCGGACGATCTTCCTGAGCAGGGACTTCTACGCCTCGGCTTCGGTGGCGGGCCAGATCAAAAGTCCCGTGCAGATGGTGGTCGGCACATACCGCAAGCTCGGTCTCGCCGACGTAGCTGGCGTGCCGGACTTTCACGTCGCCACCGAGCGGCTGGGACAACGATTGTTCGAGCCGCCCAACGTCGCCGGCTGGGCCGGCGGCCGCGCCTGGATCACCTCCGCCACCCTGCTCGAGCGCGGGAACTTCGGCCGTCAGCTCCTGTTCCCGGACATGTTCGCCCCCCGCTCACCGGACCCGCTCTACTCCGACACGCTGGTGAAGGTCGGGGCGAAGGTGGCTGCGGGCGCGGAAATCACCCAGGCCACGGTGCAGGGTGAATCGATGGCGATGGAAATGGCGGCGTCCGACGAAGCCTACAACACGCGCTACGCATCGTGGCATGGCCGCTCAGAAGCGATGCGCATCGTCAAGCCCGCCAAGAATGACGCCGCCCAGCTGGACGTCCTGGCGTTGGTGAACGGCCTCGAAACTCCGGAGGCAGTGGTCGATTCGCTCTGCCGACGGCTGCTCAGGCGCCCGCTCGCGGAAGCCGACCGTCAGGCGCTGATCCAGTTCCTCGACGAGCAGCTTGCCGGCGCGTCGCTCGCAGAGGCGGCATCATGGATCCGAGAGCCGCTCCGCCTCCTCGTGCATCTCGTGCTGAGCACACCGGAATACCAGCTATCATGAACTTTTCCCCGTTTCGGCGCCTGTCGCGCCGTCATTTCATGTCCGCGGCTGGTGCCGCAGGACTCGGTGCGTTCGGCGTACCGCCAATCTTTCAGCAGGCCCTCGCTGCCTCCGATACAACCACAGACGCCGCCGACCGGGCGGCGCAGGATCGCGAAGGACCCATCCTCGTGGTGGTCGAACTCACCGGCGGGAATGACGGCCTGAACACGGTGGTGCCGTACGGTGACGACGCCTACTACAACGCGCGGCCCCGAATCGGGATTCCCGCCGTCGGCCTTCGGACCATCGACGACCACTTCGGCTTTCACCCGTCCTGCAAGGGGCTGGCCGAGCTGTACGACCGTGGCGAGCTCGCCATTGTTCATGGATGCGGTTACGACCAACCCAGCTTCTCGCATTTCATCTCGATGAGCTACTGGCACTCGGCCGCGCCCAACAGCGGCGAGTCCTCGGGCTGGGTCGGGCGCGCCGCAGCGAACCTGAGTCCGACCCCTCGGCGCGACTACATCATCAACGTGGACGAGCGGCCGTCGCAGGCAGTGCGGAACGCAGTGCACCCGGCCCTCGTGTTCGACCAGCCCGAGACCTTTCGGCGCGACGGCGTATACGAGCAGCAGCCGCTATTCGATGAGCTGATCGGGGACCCCGGCGCATCGCAGTCCAATCTGGCGTTCCTAAGCCGAAGTGCCCGGGATGCACGCCAGTCAGCGATGCTGGTTCGCGAAGCGTGGGGCGCGTACCAGAGCGACGTGGATTACGGCATCAACGTCGGCCTCGCGGAGGACCTGCGGAAGATCGTGGCGTTGATCGATGCCAGGATGCCCGCCCGGTTCTACTACTGCGGATACCGCGGCAACTCCTTTGACACGCACGTCCACCAGGTGGATGTTCACGCACGGCTTCTGGCCTACGCGACCGACGCGATCCGCGGCTTCGTGGACGACGTCGACCGCATTGGTCGCAGCGACGACGTACTGGTGCTCGTGTTCACGGAGTTCGGACGCCGAGTGCCCGAGAACATCTCGTTGGGGACTGATCACGGGACCGCGACGCCGGTGTTCCTCGCCGGAGCGCCGGTGGCCGGTGGTCAATACGGGACACCCCCGAGCCTGACCGAACTCGACGACGGCAACCTGCTGCACACGACTGATTTCCGGCGGGTCTACGCCAGCGCGATCGGCGACTGGATGGGCGCGGACTCTCGGGCAGTTCTCGGCGGTGACTTCGAGCCGATCCCGGCCGTCGCCACCGCTTGACGCGAAGTCCCGTTCGGCCTGGCCGGCGGATCAGCCGGCCGGGCCGTAGACGTGGTCCCGGTAGAGGTCTCGTATCCGACAGGTCACCGGACCCGGAGCACCGGTGCCGACGTCGGTTCCGTCAAAGTTGACGACCGGCACGACGAACGACGACGTGCTGGTGAGAAATGCTTCCTCGGCCGTGCCGACCTCGGACAGACTGAACCCCCGCTCGACGATCTCAATGTCGTTCGCATCGGCAAGTTCCAGAATGACCTCGCGGGTGATGCCGCCGAGCACGTGTTCGCAGAGCGGATGCGTGTGCACGGACCCGTCCCGCACGATCCACGCGTTGGACGACGTCCCTTCGGTCACCACGTCGCCTCGAACCATCCAGCACTCGAATGCGCCGGCCTCGTGCGCATGCTGTTTGGCCAGAACGTTCGGGAGCAGGCCGGTTGTCTTGAGGTCACAACGCTGCCAACGGAGATCGTTGCCCGATACCACGGCCACCCCGGAGGCAAGCGAACTCGGGAACGGTGTCCAGGCGCGGAGGGTCACCATGAGCGACGCCCGCGGCCTTGCCGGGAATACGTGGTTTCGTGGCGCCTGTCCTCGGGTCGCCTGCAGATAGAGCAGGCCGTCCCGCAGCCGGTTTCGCCGTAGCACCTCGTCCAGCACGACACGCAGTCCGGCATCGGTCATGGGCGCCGGCAGCCCAAGCCCTTCCCGCGACCGCGACAGCCGCGCGAGATGCAGCTCAAGGTCGATCAGACGTCCCGCGACCAACGCGATGACCTCGTAGACGCTGTCGGCAAACTGCAGGCCCCGGTCCTCGACCGGAACGGCGGCCTGCCCGAGGTCAGAGTAGCGCCCGTCCACATACGCGATGCGGACCACGCTCAGCCTCCCTGCCCGGGCACGGCTGCCAGCGAGGTGGCGGCTGGGAGACCTGCGCTACCCGACATCATCGGGTGATGACACACTCTTGGGCGCACACCGACCTCCGGTTCACTTCATGCCCCGTACCGCAGCGCGACGGCTCGCCGACCCGGAAAGGTTGCTTCCGCATCAGCATTCCGGACACCGCATCTCTAGCACAATCCGCTCACTGGAAACGACCGGTTCGCCGCCCACGCGGCGCAAACCTCAGGGAAATCCGGCCTCACCGCATCACGCCCGCGGGACGTGCCTGCCAGGTAGGCAACTGTCGTGCGGCCAGCCGGCCCTCGCCCCGAATCCGGCTTGCATGCCATACACTCGGGCACCGCTTCTCCGACCGAACCACCCCACACGTAGCGACAGAAACATGGCCGTCTACACGCAAGTCAACGCGGACCAGGTCAAGGCCTTCATCGCCAACTATGACATCGGCTCGCTGGAAACGTACGTCGGGATTGCGGATGGTGTGGAAAACACCAACTACCTCCTGTTTACCGGCTCAGGACGCTACATCCTCACGCTCTACGAGAAGCGCGTTGAGGAAGCCGACCTTCCGTTCTTCCTTGACCTGATGGATCATCTGAGCGACCGCGGAATCCCCTGCCCCGTCCCGGTCCACGATCGGGCGGGCAACGCGCTCGGCAGGCTCGCCGGCCGTCCAGCGGCACTGGTCACGTTCCTGGAAGGGGTCGCCCGGTCGCGGATCGAGCCCGGGCATTGCCGCTCAGTCGGACGGGCCCTGGCGCGCCTCCATTCCGCCAGTTCTGACTTCGGCGAGTCACGCCCGAACGGCCTGTCGCTCGGCGCGTGGAAGCAAACCCTGCTGCAGTCGGAAGCGCGACTCGAGAAGTATGACGCGGGTCTCTACCAGGAAGTACGAGACGACTTCCTGCACATCGCGGGAACCTGGCCAGAGTCCTTGCCCAAGGGTGTCATCCACGCCGACCTGTTTCCCGACAACGTCTTCTTCAAGGACGGCGAGGTCAGCGGACTCATCGACTTCTACTTTGCCTGCAATGATCTCTTCGCCTATGACCTCGCCATCTGTATCAACGCGTGGTGTTTCGAGCGGGATGCAGACTTCAATATCACGAAAGCGGGTGCGCTTCTGAAGGGATACGAGGAGAACCGCAAGCTGTCGGCTGGAGAAATTGCGGCGCTCCCCGTGTTGTGCGCGGGATCGGCCATGCGTTTTCTCTTCACGCGTCTGGTTGACTGGGAAACCACCCCGTCCTCGGCAATGGTGCGGCCCAAGGACCCGGCCGAGTACCTGGGCCGCCTTCGTTTCCACCGGGCGGCTCGTGGACCGGACAGCTACGGACTTGGGACCTCATGATCGACAAGCCGACGATCGTGTACACGGACGGGTCCTGCATCGGCAATCCTGGTCCGGGGGGCTGGGGGGTCGTCATCGAGGCCCCGACAGGGGTCCGGGAAATGTCAGGCGCCGCCGCGAGCACCACGAACAACCGGATGGAACTGATGGCGGCAATCCGGGCGCTCGAGGAAGTCGAACCCGGTGCTCCCGTTCAGATGGTTACCGACAGCCGGTATGTGATGGACGGAATCACGTCCTGGATGGCCGGGTGGCGCCGGCGCAACTGGCGAACCGCCGCCGGAAAGCCGGTGAAGAACCAGGACCTGTGGCGGCGTCTGGAGCAGGCGGCAGCGAAACATGACGTGCAGTGGCGGTGGGTGCGCGGCCACACGCAGGACCCGGGCAACGAACGGGCTGACGCGCTGGCGCGGGCCGCCTCATCGGACATTGGCCGATGACTGCGACGACGTGGAAAATCTGAAAGCGATCCTCCATATTCGGATCGACTTCGTGTCATACTGTGACGATGGATGGGTGGCCGAGCGGCTGAAGGCGCTCCCCTGCTAAGGGAGTATACGGTGATGAGCCGTATCGCGGGTTCGAATCCCGCCCCATCCGCCACTTCCTTTTCTTAAGGCGTTGTATTATCAAATAAAGTGAGGACACTCTGAAAACATATATACATTTGAATATACAAATGAACAGGCAATTCCATCCGTCGCCAGAATTGCGGCGCTCACGGCCCCACTATGTTCAGCGTCTTGCCGGGGTGCCATTAGTCTCCTTCAGCCCAGCCAGCATTCGTTCCTCGATGGCTACGCCGTAGATGTCACCGCGGTCGGCGCAGGTCCCGTTCATCACGTGGTTCAAGCGGCCGCAACAGTCCTGCCCGCGCACAGCGGATGGGCCGCCGCGGACGCTGCGCACCAGCAATACCGACAGCAGGTGCCGTGGCCAGTGCGGCCCGTTCAGGCGGTTGGCTTGCGCTGACCGCACGGTCTCGATCACGGTCGCGTAGCGCTCCATCAGCTCGCCTTGCCGTTCCTTGACCGCCTGCCACAGTGCCTCGCCCACGATGCAGAGTTCTGGTACCGGACAAGAGGGCATGGTCAGTCGCTGCGCAGAATTCAGAGGACTGCCCGGCTGTAGAATGGAGGAACGGATTATGCGTCCATGGGTTGGGTCCGGAATGATCGATGAACGCCGTTGAGATCGAGGAAGCAATCTCCGCGCTTGCCGAGCGCCCCTTCGAGGCCGGGGAGTTCCCGTTCGCGTTCCTCCAGGCGTTCGGCAACAAGGCGACAACGATCAAGCGCCTGCGCTCCGGAGCATCGAACAACTCCGATCTCGGTGGGGTGCTTCAACGCAGCCATATCCACATCAAGGTGTGCCCGGAAGGAGAAACGGCTATCTCGCTGGCTGCACTCAAGGCGAGCCCGGCGACCGTTCGAGCCAAGGCCAAGTTCGTGCTCGCCACCGATGGCAGAGATTTCCACGCCGAAGATGTGAACAGCGGCGACGTGATCGTCTGCGACTATCCGGACTTCCCCGAGCACTTTGGCTTCTTCCTTCCGCTTGCAGGCATCGCGACAGTCAAGCAGATCCGGGAAAGCGCCTTCGACATCAAGGCGACGGGACGTCTGAACCGGCTCTACGTCGAACTGCTGAAAGAAAACCCCGACTGGGGTGCCAGCGACCGTCGGCACGAGATGAACCATTTCATGGCGCGCCTAATCTTCTGCTTCTTCGCTGAGGACACCAACATCTTCAACCGCCAAGGCCTCTTTACCAACACTGTCGAAAGGATGAGCGCAGCCGACAGCTCGAACACCCACGAAGTGATCGGCGAGATCTTCCGCGCCATGAACACCGAATCCACGGGACGGAAGGGTGTTGAGGTCCCCCGCTGGGCCGCTTCGTTTCCGTATGTGAACGGAGGGCTCTTCGCGGAGTCGACGGACGTGCCCCGGTTCAGCCGCATTGCGCGATCCTATCTGCTCCATATCGGAAGCCTCGACTGGAAGAAAGTCAACCCAGATATCTTCGGATCGATGATCCAAGCCGTCGCGGACGACGAGGAGCGCGGCGCGCTCGGCATGCATTACACCAGCGTGCCAAACATCCTGAAAGTGCTCAATCCTCTCTTCCTGAATGATCTTCGCGAGAAGCTCCAAGAGGCGGGGACGAATTCCCGCAAACTCCTGAACCTTCGCAACCGCATGGCGCGCATCCGGGTTTTCGATCCCGCCTGCGGGTCCGGCAACTTTCTTGTCATCGCCTACAAGGAAATGCGAGAGATCGAAGCGGAGATTAACAAGCGACGGCGCGAGATCGGACGCAGATCGGACATCCCGCTGACCAACTTCCGGGGCATTGAGCTACGCGATTTTCCAGCAGAGATCGCCCGCCTTGCACTCGTAATCGCTGAGTATCAGTGCGACATCCTCTACCGCGGCCAACGGGAGGCTCTCGCCGAGTTCCTGCCGCTCGACCCCATGAACTGGATCACCTGCGGCAATGCGCTACGTCTTGACTGGCTGGAGATCTGCCCGCCGACCGGCACCGGTGTGAAACTCACCGCCCACGACTTATTTGAAACGCCGCTGGCTCAGCCCGAGATCGATTTTGAGAACGAAGGCGGCGAAACCTACATTTGCGGCAATCCTCCGTATCTGGGTTTCACTTGGCAATCACAGGCCCAAAAGTCCGACCTAGAATCGATCTTCGGTGTACACACGACGAAATGGAAATCTCTCGACTACGTTGCTGGATGGTTCATGAAGGCTGCCGAGTACGGAATGCGAACTCAAGCCTCAACTGCATTCGTCTCGACAAATTCCGTGTGCCAGGGTGAGCAGGTACCGATCCTGTGGCCTCTGGTATTTGCTACCGGCCACGTTGTGACGTTTGCCCATACTTCGTTCAAGTGGTCCAATCTGGCGAGCCACAACGCGGGCGTCTCAGTCGTAATCGTAGGCATTTCCAGACAGGCGCCAAAGCTCAAAGCGGTTTTCTCCAATGCCGATGACGGTGAGGTCTCGATCCTCAACACAGAGAACATCAATGCTTACCTTGTTCCCGGGCCCAACATTATTGTCAGGGGGGTTCCGAAGACCCCGGTAGACCGGGCACCGATGGTATGGGGGAACAAGCCTACCGATGGCGGCAATCTAGTCCTTTCTCCCGACGAAAAAAGGCAGATTGAGGCAGAGAATGAGAGTGCAATCAGGTACATTCGACCCTACTTGGGCGCACTCGAGTATATTCGAGGTCGTGAGAGGTTCTGCATTTGGGTAGAAGACAGCGAGGTTGATGAAGCCCGACGGGTCGCCGATTTTTCTCGACGGTTCGACCAAGTGCAGAACTTTCGAGCGTCTAGCAAAGCGGCCGAGACGAGACCTGCAGCGGACTATCCGCATCGATTTCGACAGATTCAGTCAGTGGCTGAGCGGCACACACTCATCATGCCGCAGGTGAGTTCAGAAGGTCGACAACATCTTCCTGTGGGTCTCCTGCCCGAAAGAGCGATCGTTAGCAATCTGGCCTTCGCCCTGTACGACGCACCCCTTTGGAACATGGCCCTGATCGCCTCGCGCCTGCATCTGGTTTGGATTGCTACGGTCTGCGGCAAGCTGGAGACTCGGTATCGGTATTCCAACACGCTCGGCTGGAACACCTTCCCCGTGCCGACCCTGACGGAGAAGAACAGAGCCGACCTCACCGCCTGCGCCGAGAACATCCTGCTGGCGCGCGAAGCACACTTTCCAGCAACGATCGCCGAACTCTACGATCCCGCGAAAATGCCGGAGAATCTCCGCGCGGCGCATGAGCGCAACGACGAGGTTGTCGAACGCATTTACGTCGGCCGCCACTTCCGTAACGACACGGAGCGGTTGGAGAAGCTCTTCGAGCTTTACATCGACATGAGTGACGCGAGAGGAGCGGCATGAGCGAGTTCAATCGCATGACCGTTGTCGCTGCTGCCGAGGTCATTTCGAGCTTCCTTTCGCACAGCGACATGAAAGTACTGGAAGTCCAATGGGGGATAGCGGGACGGTGCAGTGCGTCGAGCAAATCGGCGCGGGTCGCGGATCTGGCGCATATCGCCTGCGACGAGGAAATCGAAGTGCTGACGGCAGATGGACAGGTAAACCTCAGCCGCGCTTTAGTCGAGACCGCGATTTCGGCACCCGAGAACTTCAGACAATCGCAAGCTTGGAGAAGGCTCGTCGCGGGCTTGCGATTTGACGGTTTCGAAGCCCACACTACGCAGGTAGAGATCGACTCAGACGAGTATTGGCGAACCGGAACAACCGTTGAGCTTGTCCGAATGCTGCCCTCAGACGCTCCTGAACTCAACTTCCGGGAAGCGGAAAGCGAAGTCACGCTACTCCTGGACCGACACGGGTTCACCGTTGCGAAAGGGCATTTGAGGCAGGCGGTCTCAGCATTCAATCGCGGGGAATGGTCATCGGCCAACGGAGAGTTGCGAAATCTCCACGAGAGCTACCTCAACGAAATCGCGACGAGCTTGGGCTATTCCGGCAGCGCTGACGGCAAGGCAAGGCGGGACTACCTCGGGAGCCTTCAGCCGCCGTTCCTACTCGCGGACTACAACGAGTGGAATTCCAATAACCAAAAACCGCAATCCGTTCAGGGGTTGATGAGCAGAATGCACCCCCATGGCGGACACCCAGGCCTCTCCGAGGAAGAGGACGCAACCTTCAGGCTTCAGATTTCGCTCGTGACCGCACGCCTTTTCCTTCGCCGATTCGACCATAGGGTCAGACCTTCCCATGAATGACTCCATCCCTTCCGTTTCAGTCACCTACGCCTGTAGCGGCAACTCCACGAGGGCCAACGAACTCGGCATGCGCCCGATGCAGGAGCGGGCCTGGGACAAGCGAGGCGAGCAGTTTCTCCTGATCAAGTCGCCGCCGGCATCGGGCAAGAGCCGGGCGCTGATGTTCATCGCGCTGGACAAGCTGCACAACCAGGGCCTCCGCCAAGCGATTGTCGTGGTCCCCGAGAGGACAATCGGCGCAAGCTTCGCCGATACCGCGCTGAGCAACTTCGGATTCTGGACCGACTGGACCGTTGCTCCAAAATGGAACCTTTGCAACGCGCCGGGTACCGACGGCGGGAAAGTCAATTCGGTCAAAGCGTTTCTCGACAGCGACGACCGCATCCTGGTCTGCACCCATGCCACGTTCCGCTTTGCGGTGGACCGGTTCGGCTCTGACGCGTTCGACGGCCGGCTGATCGCGGTCGACGAGTTTCACCATGTTTCGGCCAACCCAGACAACCGGCTGGGCGAGCATGTTGGGCAGCTCATCGCCCGTGACAAGTCGCACATCGTGGCGATGACGGGCTCATATTTCCGGGGCGATGCCGAGCCCGTGCTGATGCCCGATGACGAGGCGAGGTTCGAAACCGTCACCTACACCTATTACGAGCAACTCAACGGCTACGAGCACCTAAAGCGGCTCGACATCGGTTATTTCTTCTACACAGGCAACTATGTCGACGACATCCTGCGGGTGCTAGACCCCGATGAGAAGACGATAGTCCACATCCCCAGCGTCAACTCGCGCGAGAGCACCAAGGACAAGATCCGCGAGGTCGAGCACATCATTGAGGAACTCGGCGAATGGCAGGGCGCCGATGCGACGACTGGGTTCCAACTGGTCAAGACTCCGGCAGGCCGGATCCTGCGGATCGCTGATCTAGTCGATGACGACCCGGGGAGGCGGGAGCGGGTCGCGGCCGCGCTCCGGGACCCGGACCTGATGAACGACCGCGACCATGTCGACATCATCGTCGCCCTTGGCATGGCCAAGGAGGGATTTGACTGGGTCTGGTGCGATCACGCGCTGACTGTCGGCTACCGGTCCAGCCTCACTGAGATTGTGCAAATCATCGGCCGTGCAACGCGTGATGCGCCCGGCAAGACCCGGGCCCGATTCACCAATCTGATCGCCGAGCCGGACGCCTCGGAAGAGGCAGTCACCGAGGCGGTGAACGACACGCTCAAGGCCATCGCCGCGAGCCTGCTGATGGAGCAAGTGCTGGCACCCCGCTTCAATTTCACGCCCAAGCGATCGGACAGCGGTCCCGTCGAGGGCGCCGACTATGGCGAGGAGGGCTACGACCCGGAAAAGTGCAACGTCGGGTTCAATCACGATACCGGCCAGTTCCACATCGAGATCAAGGGGCTGACGGAACCGAAGGGCAAGGAGGCCGAGCGTATCTGCCGCGAAGACCTGAACGAGGTGATCACTGCGTTCGCGCAGGACAAGACTGCCGTCGAGCGCGGGCTCTTCGACCAGGAACTCGTGCCTGAGGAACTAACCCAGGTGCGCATGGGCAAGATCGTCAAGGACCGGTACCCGGAACTCTCCGAAGAAGACCGAGAGGCGGTACGTCAGCACGCCGTCGCCGCCCTGAACCTCACCCAGAAAGCGAAAGAGACTGTGCTCGACGAGACGGAAGCGCAGACGAACGGCAGCACCGCGCTAATCGACGGGGTCCGGAAGTTCGCCATGGACGTGCGCGATCTCGACATCGACCTGATCGACAGGATCAACCCCTTCGGCGAGGCCTACGCGATCCTGGCCAAGACGATGAGCGAAGAGAGCCTGAAGCAGGTCGCCGCCGTCATCACGGCGAAAAAGATCCAGCTCACGCCAGAGGAGGCGCGCGACCTCGCGCGGCGAGCCCTCCGGTTCAAGCAGGAGCGCGGCCGCCTGCCGTCAATCACGTCGCAGGACCCGTGGGAGAAGCGCATGGCGGAAGGCGTCGCATTGCTCGCCCGCATGAAGGCCGAGACCGTCAGTGGATAGGAAGTTCACCGACGAAGATGACGCCCTGCTCGCCGAACTCGGCGTCGTCGTCGAGCCGGAGAAGGCGGCCAACCGCACGCCTCGGGAGGAGCGGATCATCGCGGGCTTCGAGGAGATTCAGCGTTTC
The DNA here is from genome assembly GCA_022824395.1 of Alphaproteobacteria bacterium. Taxonomy (GTDB): domain Bacteria; phylum Pseudomonadota; class Alphaproteobacteria; order TMED109; family TMED109; genus VXPW01. The sequence goes on along the minus strand of JAJDZX010000038.1, from coordinate 15,387 downwards.
GTCGAGACGCAGGGTCGCGTTCCACGCCAAGCCGGGGATGGCAACATCTTCGAACGCCTCTACGCAGTGCGCCTGGACCGTATCAGCGAGCAGGAAGACTGCCGTGCGCTGCTGACCCCGTTCGACCGTCAGGGGCTCCTGAACGATCAACCCGAAGCCACGTCTGCCCTACTGGATGCCATGGACGACGAAGCCTTGCTGGCAGAGCTCGGCGTCGAGTCCGCCGCGCCAGACATCGGCAAGCTTCGCCATGTTCGGTCCAGCGCGGAGAAGCGCGCCGCCGAGGAGATCGCCACCCGCAACAAGTGCGAGGACTTCGAGACGTTCCGTTCGCTCTTCGAGCAGGTGCAGAAGGAACTGGACGCGGGCCTCCGGGAAACCCGTTCCCTTGGCGTCCAGGCTGACATCGAACCTGGCCGGTTCTTCATCGTCGGCGGCCAGAAAGCCTACGTGGCCGAGATGGGCGAAGAGTTCACGCAAAGCTACGGCGATCGGGACGCGCGGCTGCGCGTCATTTTCGACAACGGAACGGAGAGCAACATGCTCAGGCGCTCGCTCCAGAGAGCGCTGCACAAGGACGAGACGGGCAGGCGGATACTGGAGACGACGGAGGGCCCGTTGTTCGCCAACGTGACGGCGGACGGCGACGAGGCCAGCGGCACGATCTATGTGCTTAGGAGCAAGGCGGACATCCCGTTCGTCGCCGAAAACCGCGACCTCGTCCACAAGATTGGCGTCACCACCTCGAAGGTGGAAACTCGCATCGCAGGTGCGCGTCTGGAGCCGACGTTTCTGATGGCCGAGGTCGAAATCGTTGCCTCATACAAGCTCTACAACATCGACCGCGCCAAGCTGGAGAAGCTGATCCACCGCATCTTCGCGCCGGCGCGTCTCGATATCGAAATCGAGGACCGTTTCGGCAACCCTGTCGTCCCGCGCGAATGGTTCCTGGCGCCCCTCGACGCAATCGACGACGCGGTCGAGAAGATCCGGGAGGGGACAATTACCCGGTACCGATACGACGCCGCGTCCGCGTCGCTTGTTGAGAGACAGTGATGGCGGATCCGTTCACCATCCGCATCTATGTCCCTGGCGGCGACCCGGAAGGGCTCCGCCTGATTGATCGCATGAACTGGACGGGGCTCGGCTTGGTATTTCGCAGGTCCGACTGGCCCGAGGTTCGCAGGCGCGACGAAATGCAGCAAACCGGAATTTACGTTCTCGTCGGCTACCGCAATGCGGACGATGACTTGTCTACTCTCTATATCGGGCAGGCCGACGGCATCAAGGCACGCATTGACGCTCACCACAAGGACAAGGAATTTTGGCACTGGGCGGCGGTGTTTGTTTCGACCAGCCTCGGGCTGAACCGGGCTCACGTCACCTGGCTCGAATATGCGCTCGTCAAGCGGGCGGCGGACACAATGGGCTGCCGCCTCGACAACGGCAACGCGCCCCAAGAACCTGCTTTGACCGAAGCGGAGAAGGCCGACACGCAAGGCTTCATGAAGGAGATCCTTCAGATTCTCCCGCTCGCTGGCCTGCGGGCATTCGAAATCCCGAAGGCGGTCGCGGCACCGCTCGCCAGCGATCCTCTGACCGGCACAAAGCCAAGCGGCCGGGAACGGGACACGATCATTGTTCCTGCAAAGAAGGACGGGTTCGAGGAGATCTTCCTTGGGGAAGATTGTTGGTACGCAATCCGTATCGCCGGTGGAATGCTCGACAAGATCAAGTACATCGCCGCGTACCAGACGAAGCCGGTATCGGCCATCACGCACTACGCCCCCGTCTCCCGTATCGAGCCTTATGGTGAAGGCGGCAAGTACAAGGTCGTATTTTCCGATAGCGCCAAGCCCATCGGGCCCATTCCCTACGGAGACGCCCGTGGCGCCATGCAGGGTCCAAGCTACACGTCGTTCGCACGCCTGCAGAATGCGCGAAAGCTCACCGACGTTCTGGGCACGAACTGATGCTGGGCCCAATGTCGCAGCCTTCGGTGGTTCGGTTTCGAACGCAAGTCGGGCCACGGCCCGCGCCCAATCTCATCCAACTCAGAGCATTGCGATGACCGATACGCTCATCGAACGCAACCCGGACATCCTTGGCGGGACCCCCGTCTTCGCGGGAACCCGGGTTCCAGTGCGCATCTTGATGGAACATCTCGAGGCCGGGGACCGCCTCGACGATTTCCTGATGGACTACCCAACGGTGTCGCGACACCAGGCTGTCGCGTTGCTTGAGCGCGCGACGACCATGCTGGTGTCCACCGATGAAGCTGCTGCTTGATGAATCGGTGCCTCGGCGCCTCGCCGCGTCCTTTCCCGCGCCATCACGTAATTTCTGCTTTATCGGCCGCGCCAGCAGCGCCACCGAAACGTCGCCGCAGGCAGCGAGCCGTCCCCTGGCGGGGAAATCTGAAGTGGCGGCGGGCACGGCGATCAGCGTGGGAACGACCAGCAACACGAACACCCGACCGGAAATTGGTCGTGGCGGCGCTCAAGTTCGAGGACCCTGGAATGGCACTCACGAGCGTCGTCGTCCATTTGGATCTACGTATTCCGGATTCTTCTCCACCCCGCCATCTTTGGTAACGCGAAACGGCCGGTCCGGCGGGAGCTCGATCCGGTAGGCGCCCCTTTGTTTCGGCGATCTGTTGTTTACGGTCTGCACGACCGCTTCGGTATCACGACTTGTGTAATCAACTTGGCCTTCCTTTGCCGCGTTCCTGCCGTAACGCGGCGGAAAGCTCAAGAACGCCTCGAATGTTCTCATGACAGGCTCGTCATAGTCTGCAGGGTGATCCTTCGCGAGTTTGGCTAGCGTGGCAATCGCAGCGGTTCGGGTAACGTAACTCCAACCCCCGCTCTGCTCGGCTCCCCTAAGCTGGGCCGCCGCTATCTCGTATTGCTTATTCCACAGGGTCCTGAGCGTGGCGTTCCAGTTGAACCACGCGGTGGCAACCGCCCCAAGCGCGGCGATGGCTAGCCCGAGCTTGGCAGCCAGTTCCAGCCATGCCATCCAGTTCTCACCTCCATCGTCCGACGCGACAGGGGCGCTGCAGCAGGCCGAAAACATGACCAGCGGACACAGGGCGATAAGTCTCCACGCGGCGCGAAACGACAGACCTCCGATCTGTCTACCCACTCCGCTTACAATTCCCATCCCGGTGGCACCATGTTGCGGCAACGTTCCGGCCCTTTGCTGGCGCCACCGTGATGCGGCAGCTGTTCGATTTCCATCCCCATGCCCCAGTGCTGCCGCACGTGATCCATTCAGCGGTGTGGGGCAGGTCTTGGAAGAGTGTAGCGCCTATGTCGGGCTGGACGTCCACAAGGACACAATCGCCGTGGCGGTGGCCCGTCCGGGCCTGGAGGAGGCGGTCAACCGGGGCCCGGTCCGGAACACGGATGCGTCGCTGCAGCGGCTGGTGCGCCAGCTGAGTCCGAACGGTGAGCGGCTGAGCTTCAGCTACGAGGCGAGTCCGTGCGGATACGGGCTCTACCGGGAGCTGATGGCGCTGGGGCATGGTCTGGCTGCACGCGCCTCCACGATCCGCGGCCGGCTCCTGAAGGTCGCCACCCGCCTCTCCTTCATCCGGCGCAAGATCTGCATCGCATTCATGTCGGTCTACCTGCTGCAGGCCGTTTTCGCCCACATGCTCGCGACCCTGTGCGCAACGCCGACCCGCACCAACCCCGGCCGATCCCGCCCAATGGTACTGCTCGACGCGCTGACCAAGAGCGCCGCCGGTGGAATTTGCCCGGCGTCAGGCCATGCACCGTCACCCACCGCCGAATCGTTTTGGCCGCGGCTGGCGCTGGCCGGCGGCGTCTGCCCCACGGCACGATCCATACCGCGAGGCTCGTCCGAACCGGGCCCGTGCACCTCACGACGTCAGCACAACCGGCGCTGGTGAGCGAAGCGGGCTGAGTTGGGTGAGAACGGGCGCGTTCGCTTGGCCCGCGACGTCACGGGAACTCGAAAACCTTGGTATGGTCCGAGTTAGGCTAGGAACACCTCAAGCCGGTGGTCGACCAAGAACGAGTACGTGTTCGGCCGTATGGCATCGGTCACGAGTTCTTCAAGCCTTATGGACGTGGCGATGGAAGCACGACTAAAACGCCTTGATGCGGCGCATGAAGTGACGCTTGCAGTTCCGTTGTTTGAACTTCCGCAGCGAGGACTGGAGCTGCTCCGTGACTTGCATGGCCGCCTCTCTGACCTGGCCCACCCCATCGCATCGCACGAGATGCATTTCTTCGGTGGTACTGCGTTGTCAGACGTGCGCGCGCAAATTCAGCTGTACGGCGGCAACGCGGAGGTCGAGGTCACGGTCGAAAAATGCAGTGTCCGTTTCAACAATATGCCCGGGCTGGATCAGGTCCAACTGTTCAAAGATTGCGTTGAGACGGTATGGGAAAGCATCCTTGAGATTTTTCCGACCGCCAGCGCCGCGTTGCTATCCATTCGCCCCACACTCCAAATGGAGTTGGCGGATGCAAGTAACGCCGGCAGGTACCTCACGCAAGTTGCCGGCTGGGGCAAGGAAGGGGCGTGGGACAAGTTCGGGCGCGTAGCCGAGCACCCGGGCGTCAGTCTCGAGCTTGCGCACGCGGATGAAGGATGGAACGCAGTCTTCAATGTATTTCGTGATCGCACCTCCGAATCATCGCTTGTGCTGACGTGCGTTGCGATCTACATGATCCGAGACGAGAAAGACCCAAATGCGAGCGGTGCCATGATGGATCGCTTCACACACTTGGAAGGGCTGCTGGAGGCATTCGTTGACCAATGCGGGCTGGAGGCTGCTAAGGGTAGCGAGAGCAAGCCATGACACAGATGACACCGCTCAGTCCCGACAACGTGCAACCTGCCTCAGAACCTTATGAATTGGCATCCCCCCGGAATCAGCCGATTGTCGGGCTCGGGGAGATCCCGGCCTACCAATTGCGAGAGGCAATATCGTTTGAGTCCCTGTTTGCCGGTATTGAAGATGCGTACAAGGAAGACGAGAGCACCCGAATGGATGCCGCGGCGACCTCGAGGCAGCGGTTCATTGCAGTCTTGGTCGATCGCCAGCTTGAGGAACCCCGGGCTGAACGCCACTTCTCATTTACGATTTCTGACCGCCGGGGACAGCCGTCCGGCCCAATCAAGTTCTTCTTGCTTCTGCTCAAGACGTGGAAGCTCGAGCGCGGCGACGCGGTGGCGCTGCTTGGTTTCGAACGTGCTGAACTGGGTCACGTAGATCGACTACTCGAGGGGCATGCATTGCTCACCGGGCGAGACGTCAAGGATCGAATCGCCTACTTGTTCGAGGTCAGGAGAACCCTCGCGGGTCTATTCCGCAACGAGGACGTAGAGAACGCTTGGCTCAGGGAGCCGCATGCTGGCCTCGGCGAGCGGAGTCCGTTGGATATGTTGCTGGAAGGCACAATGGAAAATCTTCTGGTCATCAGGGACTATGTGCTGAACGCCGCGGGTAAGTGAATTGTTAGCGTCCATCAGGACCGAACCGCTCGAACTGAAGTTGCACCGATGCGCCAGCCATCAGGGTGTCTCTGAATTCCTGGGCACGCTTGAGTTGGAGGACCAGGCGGTGGCCGAGATGATGGAGCTGCTGAACGAGCGCGGTATGGACGAATCGCTGGACCATCTCTGCGACGGTCCGTTTAGGCAAAAGACGCGATTGCACGGAGACAAGGCCCGAGCTACCCGGTATTCGGACGGCACGTATCCAGTGTTCTACAGCTCGCTGGAAACTGAGACTGCCAAAGCAGAAATTCGACATTGGTTTCCCTCGGTCATTGGTCGGCCTCCGACCCCGAGAACGGCCTATTACGTGTGCTTTTCCTGCGAATTTGAGGGCCAGACAAAAGACCTGCGCCCGAAGCTCCGCGACTGGGCGGACCTTGTTTCAGACGACTACGGGTTTTGCAATGGGTTGGGCCGAGAGGCCATGCAGCAGGAACTGGATGCCCTCTTGGCTCCATCGGCGCGCCGTTCAGAAGGCACCAACGTCCCGGTACTCCGAAGAAGCTCCATCCGTGACCCAATTGTTCTGGACACGGTCGCCGTGACGTACGATCCCACCACGCAGACTGTTGCGGTCTCGAGCGCCGCTCGGTGAACGGCAATACAAGCCCGACGGATCAAGCCCACCAGCCTGACTTTCGGGCGGCATCCGCGGTTCGAACGGGGTAGACCTGATTCTGGCCGGCTAGAAATCAATCGACTCCAGCATGGTTCCGGTTGCTGACCGCCTAGTTTCCGGGCCAGTCTGCGCTCGTCCTGATCCTGGTCTTCTTCCTCTTCCGAAACCATCTCGACATCTGCGGCATCTCCGCCCAATCGCCATCACGGGGGCGGATACGCGGCTCCAGTGCCGGTCGAGCGGTCCATGTCACATGTTCCGGTGTTCGCACACGCCTTTACAGTGCCATACAACCCTTTGCAGTTCCGCTCAGGCGCCTCAGTAGACCTCCACCACGGGAGGAATACCGAAGTCCATCCCTGACGCGATGAAGGCCGAACGAAGGATGTCACCATTGCAAACCTTGAGCTCCTGCGGGCTCATGATTCTCCCCTCGTTGGTTTCCCCCCATGCGACCCTTCGGAGCTTCGCAACATCCGCAGCATGTGAGGCACGCTTCCCCTTTGGCTTAAAGGAAGCGAAACCCTCAAAGAGACGGATCTCTCGGTCGGAGCGCAGGCCCTGAACGCATGACATGTCGTTAAGGCTGCGGAGAAGGTGCGTGGCGGCCAGCAGTGTCGCTGCCCCGGCTCCCTGATACCAGTAGCGCGTGGCGCTTCTTCGCTTTTCGATCGTGCGACCCGTCGGACATCCCTTCACGTTGAACGCCACGGAAAGCGGGGCTTCGATTAGCAAGTTCAAGGGAGAGGAATCCTTGTTCACCTCATTGGCAATCCAAGGCCCGAGTTCGCCGTAAAGAACGTCCGAAGGCTCCGACTCGTCGATAGCAATGCAGCTGCTCGTGGTGTCCCGCGAAAAACCAATGTCTACGAACACCCATACGCCGGATTCACGGCGCGCCGCATCACAGGTACCCGGTACGATCTTCAATGCAACAGCTCCTTGTCAGGCTTCTTCCGTCACGATCCGAACCTGACGCAGCACTGCACGCGCCACTTGCTCGGGCACGGTATCAATGCGGGTGTCCTCTTCCAACTCTGCCTGGCTCGGCCGACGTGTCAATGGCTTGAGGCGCACCGTCGATCAGTTGGAAATAGCGTCGTTGGACCCAGGTAAGTGAACACAAGGAGTGTGTTTTCTGGCACTAGAGAACTCCATTGGCGCCGCAAGGCCCGTGCTGCCCTTGCTGATCAATGTGCTGACTTTGGCGCCGGGAAGGGTAGGCAACTGCGTGTTGTAGCGCGGGCATGGACGGCTGATCAGACGGTCCGTGAGAATGACTTGCCGGTGTTGGTAATCCAGCTGTTGCGATGGGACACTCTATTGGAATAGTCGGGATTAAATCTGACAGTCGGTGGTAACTGGCCGGTACCTTGCCAGGGGGCCGGGTCGCCACGGAGGACAGGCCCGGCAGGGTGGGAATTCATCCGATAGGCAAAGTTCCCAGCGGGGCCATTGACATGGCCGTCGGGGGTCGGATTCGAGTGTGCGCCATGGTATCTGTGGTCATTGAGTCACATCCGAAATCCGACGTCGGACTTCTGGCAGGTGATCCTCTCGGCCCTGCTTGATCCACGCCAGGACCGGCTCATCGCGGGAACCGGCTTTTGCCAGCGTTCGCGCAATTCCGACGCATCGCCATCGCAACAGGGGCACATCGAACTGACCGCTGCCCAGCTCTGCCCCTTCGTACCTGAGTGACGGGAGCAATGAAGCCAACCCCATAGTCACCGGCGTCTTCAGCAAGATTTGGTGTCTTTTCTGACCGTTATCGAAGATCCACTCCACAATCCGTAGCGCGCTTGGCAACGCAACTGTCCGGCGCGTCTGCACGATGGCGCCGAGTTCTCCCATGAGGTCGTCGGGCGGCCCTTTCAGCAGATCCAGATTGGCAAAATGCAACCAGCACTGTAGCGCCGAGGTGCCGTCCCCAACCGACTTCCGTTCATCCGCCAACAACGCCTCGCGGATCGACCCAACGGTTCGCTCACGAAGGTCTTTCCGAGATCTCGATAGCCCCACCAGCATCGAGAGTGGGGAGACATTTGCATCGTCAAGTGGCGAGCATTTCGCCATCAGGCCTTTCGCCACGCTATCCGGGACGTCGACGTACATCAGCAGCACGGCGACTCCCCATACCGCCTGGTTGGCTTCCGCGCTGCGCCTACCGTCCAAGTCGGCAAGAAGCATGAACTCAGGCACCGCCAGTTGCGACCAACGCTTCAACAACTTGACCACCAAAGCCTCATCTTCGCGGGAAAGGTCAAAACTGAACCCTTTGGACACCGACCGCTCCTTCGTGTCGCCGATCGCATACAAGGCCTGATCCAACAGTGATCCGCCGTCTGCGATGCCGGGGCCGTCACCAGACATCCATTTGCGACGAAACCAACGTAAGGCCGTTCCCGGCGCCGGTTGAGGCATGCAGAAATACACCCATGGCCTGAACTTCTCCTCTCCCGCCGGACCATCCGTCGCATCGTCCCCACCCGGCCATATGGCGCTCGCGACCACCTCTCGTTCCCCTGGCATCAGGCAGTCCGCCATGGCAACCGGGATCAGCCGGATCATCGCCCTCCACCGTGTTTCTGCCTCGCCTGCAAGCCCCTTGACGAGGAACTGCACACAGCGCGCCCAGTCCGCTTCCGTGTCCCCATCCCGGCACGGCAGCCGGACATCCTGTCCGTCGATCAGTTCTCCTGGATCGACGAACAGGTAGGGGTTCGGCGAAAATCCGTCCAACCCGACGATGGGCGCGTTCAGCAACTCGAAGACGAAATCCGTGCGATCATGCTCCGACAGCGCCTCCCACGACCTCGTCAGCAGGTTGCGGATTTCCGTGCGGAGCAGGGTTTCCGTATAGAAGGCCTTGGTCTCGTAACAGGCCAGTGCGAGGCGCATCACGTGGCCAGCGCGCTTTGCGTCCAGGCGCAGCACCAGCCTCGACAGGCACTCCATCGCAACGCCCACTCGTTCGCGCGCTGCGACGACGCCCTTCTTGGCAACTCGGTTGATACCTTGCTCCTGATGATACCTGACCGTCCGCTCGCACGCGGCGACCACCGACCCGACGACCGGGTCCGGGAGCGCGGCAATGTTTGGTCGCGACATCAGCCTCTTCAACAGGTCGTCATCGCTATTTTGTGCGATCCGCAGCATGAGACGTAGCGCAAGTTCCACCTGCCCGTCGCGGTAAAATGCCTCGCTGGCCTTGCCAAGCATGTGCTTCGTTGGGGGCCAGCGATCCGCGAGGGAGGGCAGTCCCACCACTTCCGTCAGCCGCATGAGGCGAAAGGCCGTCCGCGCCCGGCGCTCTTCGGGGCTGGGAATATCCGATGCTTGGAAACGAATCGTACGCGTCGCCGGCCTCCCGCCCAGATCGAATTCCGGTCCCTTCTCGCCCTCGGGCTCACCCCGGTACTCGATAGCGCTCGACAGCGCTCCGATTTCGCTCTCCGGGTCGCAGTTGAATCGGGCAAGCTCACGCGCCCTGCTCCGATACGCAGGGGTGCCGCTACCGCCGCTCCATGAAGTACTCTCTAGCGTCTTGGCCAAATACGATGCCCACGCCTCCCGCGATAGGGCCGAGATACGGGCCGACCCCTCCCGAGAACCGCGCAACTGTGCTATCGACTCTTGCAGAAGCGGTAACGCATTTTCGCCGTATTGGTCCCCTTCGAACATCAGCGCAGACTTTCGCACGCCCCAAAACGGATCTCCGACACCGACCTCCCATTCGTCCAGCGCCCTCCCCAACGCCTCTTGATCGGCCTCGTATAGCGCCATCAGGCACTTCTCGTAGCTCAGTCGGTGCGTTGCTTCGACGTCGTAAAGGCCGAACTCCTCGGCCAGGGAGACCGCCGCTTGGAAGCCTTCCGTATCGAATTGGAGGCGCTGTCGGGTCACTAGCGCCAATGCAATGCGTGTCGTCAGAGTCCTGTCGATTTCGGTTTGACCCTTCTCAGCCAAGCCATTCCTGATCTCCTTCAATAGATCTTCCGCAGCCTGGCCCAGCGCTGCTCCCATCGGTTCGAGTCGTATCTCCCGACGCCAGACAATCTCGTACACGGCACGTAACCGCGTTTGTAGAGGCTTGCCTTCGATTATTTCCAATAGGGCGTTCTCTTTGTCAGTCTGCAAGAGATCACCGGTCACATCGCGCATCCACGGGTCGAGAAGTTCCCGCCGGGTCCGTTCCGGCAGTGTCAACCAACCCGGATAGAGCTTCCTATTGTGTATCCACCCGGCGACCACTTCCTCGACGTTTGCCTCACGTGCCAGAGCGTCTTCCTCGCTGCCGACAAGCGCGACCGCTGCCTTGGGGGCGTCCCACGCGGTAACGTCGACGGGTTCCAGGTGTTTCGGGACTGCGGCGGCTGGAGCCAGCGCCTTCGGCCACTCCTCCGTCGGGTACGGCTGTCCCGCCTCCAGAGAACGCAAAACCCACTCCAAGGCAAACTCGTGCATACGATCGTGTTTGCGCCAGTGCTCTCGTTGCGGATGCCGCGCGAGGTCGATCGGCATGACGTGGGTGCCCTCAAGCTCTTGCCTCCTGTCCTCATCAAGTTCCAACCATCCTGCCAAGTAGATCTTGGGCGCAGACTCTCCGAGTTCGCCTTGAACCCACTGCGACCAGCGGCGGAAGTTTGGATCGTCTCCTGAAAAGCCGAGCAACAGGAACACAGTCTCCATCATGGCCTGACGCGCCGTATTCACGAATGCCGCCGATTCCTCGCGGTAATTTTCATAATCTTTGGTGGTCGCCACCAGTGGGAAGTTCGCGGGCAAGGAACCATGGAGCTTCAGGATGCGCGGACGCGGTACCAAGGGTATCTCGTCCGTCGCCCTCACGACTCCGTAGCCTGGCGTGGCAACATGCTGCGCCGCCCGCTCCAGTAACGTGTCCCAGTTTGTCGTTAATACGTCACTCCACGGCAAAGCGAGCAGACGGCGATGGGATTCACTGGGTTCAATCTCGTCGTCCCGGATTTGATCACGCAGGAAGCGGTGCAGTTGCGCCCTTCCAAACTCGTCGGAGTAGTCCTGAGCGATTGCCGGCGCGTCCATCGTTCCGGACGCAACCGTTGCGTCGGCACGCGCATCCGGATGCAACTCGCGATGCATCGCGGTCGTGAGATCGGCCCAGTCTGGTAACCGAACGCGGTCCGGCTGTCTGATCTCAGCGTTCTTGCTAAAGCCGGCCCCGACCATCACCGATGCACCATTGGAGCCCACTCCCCAAAGCGCATCCCGCACCCGGTTGATGCGTACCTGATCCTCGAAGCTACAAGGGTCTGTCATGAGCGTGCTTTCGATCGAACTGTGGCAGTCCAGCAGCGGACCAGCTTGGCGAACCAGTAGCAGACCAGATCGGCAGATGCAGACACCGACGCACGATAGGTTCAGGCAGACACTCGGTGGACTCGTGGCCCAATCCGAGTGGCTGGAGAACGGACTGACCTCGTCCGACATCTCCACCGCATCAAGAAATTCCAAGTAGGCCAGAATTGCCGAGACGCCAAGGCCGACCAACTTCCATGCCCGGGCAACCTACTGGTTGTGATTTATCTCTTATTGTGAGTGCTTGAAGTTTTGTTTCTGAACGAAAGCAAAATTCCCTCAGCGGAACGACAGGCCGTAGCGCACCGGTTTCGCCAGATTGTGGTTCTCGATCTGGTGGAGAACGACTTGGCTCGATACGCCGAACTCCCGACTGATCTCATCGATCGTGTCATCGTCCGCGAACCGATCGTCCAGTCGCGAACGCAAGGACTCGGCCGGCGCGAGGAGTTCCGCCGCGAACGCCCGCGATTGCGCCTGCCGATCGGTGAACAGGGAAGTGAGGATGCCGAAGCCAGGTTCCAGCCGGCCCACATAGTCGCCCAGCGCGCGCGCCAAAAGAAACCGCTTGCCGCTCTCACTCCTGCCAGTGGTGACGCACGCCGGCGCGTTCTCGGCCACAAGCCCATGAATGCGGCTGCAGGGCGTCACGCCTTCTCCGTGATGAATTGCGAGCGGTCCCTTATCCTGAAATTCGAACCGGCCATCGCCGACATCCAAAAGACACCGGACCGAGTTCGCCAATTCGTAACCCCTGCGCCACGGTTCGGCCGCCTGAACAGGCGATAACGATGCACGGATCTTAGTCCAGTCGCTCTTTCTCTCGGCTGTCTGCAACGTTTCGATCGTGTGTTCCAACCACTCGCTCACACGAGGCAGGGTGCGTTCGTCGGCGCTTGCCAGCGCCTCCTCTCGTATCGACGGTGCTGCGCGCTGCCAAAACACCGCGATCGCTTCTGCCGTCGAGTTCTCGACATCGAAGGGATCGATACCAAGCAGTGCCGCCGCGCCGCTGAACTCTTCCTCTTCCGGATCGAGGGAATTGATCGCGTCCCATGCCTCGCCCAGCGACACCGAAGCGGGGCTTCCGGCATCCATGCTGCGAAGACGCTCGACGGCGGACTCCACGATTATTCGAAATTCCGTCTCCAGATCGGCGCGAGACACGAACGTTTCGTCCTCGTCGACGAACTCGACCGCTGCGTGAAGTGGCGCCCAGCGCGTCCATCGCAGATGCATGCGCCCCGACGATTGAACCACTGTCAGTTGCGGCAGCACGAACCCGTCTCCCGCGAACGCCAAGCTGTGTCGCTGTTCGAATCCGGGCTTTTGCTGCACCGTGTCGCCGATCTCGTACCAGAGGTGCCACCAGTTGTTCACCAGCCATTCCGCGAGGCTGAACAGAGGTACCACCACGTGATCCCGGTAGACTTGGCTTCGGTGATCGCGAACAGACGTCACACTCGAGCCACCGGCCCTGATGGAGAGCGCGGCCATGGTGTGCCGTGCCGCGCAATCGGGCGACGGCGCTGCATCGACCCACTCGAAACGAAATTGAACGGTCACGGGAGCCCCCGCACCGCCTGTTCCAGCTCCAACGGATAGCCGTGATATTCACCGGAACCTGGAGAACCCTGACGAGCTTCGTAAACGGTCTTGCCATCACGATACCAGACGTAGCGCGGAAAACCCCGTTCCCACGCGCCCACGTGACCAGCCTTGACTGCGTCGCGCAGCCAATTCTCGACCAGTCCTTGCTCATCAGCCAAGTGCCGGGGGCACATGCTGGCATCCGGCCTGCGGGCGCGGGAAACGCCAGCGAAGCTGGGAACGTCTTTATGGTAGGGGCTCCCGACATAGCGGCAGGACTTCGCTACCTTGGCGAGGTCGACGCCGGCTGGCGGTGCCTGAACCCTGCGCGCTTTCGGATTGCGCCGCTGAAACTGAGGTTTTCTCATGGTGTCGATTCAGTCCCGCTACCCGGAACCGGCGACGTCCCGCTTGCATTGTCGGTGCGTGATGCGGGCAGCGCGCCGTATTTCCTGCCGCGCAACTCTATTCGGTTCGGGTTCCCCTTCAAGATCGACGGGATTGGACGCACCCGCACCGATCACCCTCCTTCAAGACTACGACCAGAAGTGATGGTGCCTCTATTCGCGGTACCAGGCGCGGAGGGGTATGGCCGCGAGAGGGGCGGCGGCGGCGTTCCCGAGGGAGACACCGCCGCCACTCCCGCCCACCGGCACGATGGAGGCGCCACCATGAGAACAGCGATTGCGATGCCTGGCAACACGATCCCCGATGGGGAGGACGCTCGCGTCACGGCCCGGCAGCCCCGAAGACGTGGCCTCGGAAATCACTTGGCGGCTTGAGCGCCGCGGCAGCCCGTCCTCGATGTCGATCCTGATCGGCGCCACCCTCGCCGGCTTCGGTCTGCTCGCCGTCGGCATCGGTTGGGTCAAGAGCGATGTCCGTCAGGTCCGCGCCGAGATTCACGTCAACCGCGGCCTTGTCGAAACCAACCGCGATCGCATCGACGCTGTCAATGCACGCGTCGGCAAGAACACCGAACGCCTGGTCCGCATCGAGGCCCTGCTTGAGGAGCGCCTTCCCGAACGCCGATAGCGGAAGCTGTCGGCGTACCGATTTAATGCCTCCGTCTGGGCGCGTTCGTCTGGGCTCTGACCAGCATCCTGTACCTATGCTCGTATCGCGTGGAGATGACGTCGCGGTTCGGTGATCGCACCTCCGGCACTGGCGCTGCTGCCGCTCAAGCGCCGCTCGGGCTGCAGCCCATTGCGACAGCGGTCGCTGAACCGGAAACGGAGTGCAGAGCACAAGGTCATTCCCACTTCCTTGCGGAAGGGTTTTCTCTACACCACACGCACCTACGGTGCAGCGCGCGCATGAGCGCGCTGGCGTGCGCTTCGCTGCACGATGGACGCCTTTCGGCGACATGGCTATGAGGGGCGCGTGTATGCTCCAGCGCATACCTCCCAAGGCACTGAAGCGGTTGGCTTTCTTACCGGATGTATGCGCGAGAGCATACGTTGTATGCGCCACCGCATACCGAATGTATGCGCGACCGCATACACGTATCAGCGCCCGGGAAGCGGGCAAGCCGCACCGACTTGACGCGATATCCACCGGTAGTCCGGGCTGTCCTCCACCCGGAATCGCCGACGAGCAGCACGCCGGCCGCTGTGAATCGCGTCCCCTTTTCACCGCTTTTCGTGGCCGTGCGGCCCGTTCCACCCGGTCAAATGGCGCCGTGATGGAAGTTTCCGTGGTGCCCGCTGCCCTTCCCGTTACCCGATCGGGCGGGGTTCGAGCGGCATTCCTGCGCGTGGTTTGCCCTGGTCGGCTCAGTCCGGCCGACGCTTTCTCAGCTCGCCCTGCAGTGCCTGGGCGGAGCGGATGAGCGCTTCCAGCTCTTCGTCACGGCCATTCTTGAGCATCTCGTTCCGCTTGGCGGTCGCCAGGACGTGCACGTAGCGGAAGATCTGTTCGACCTGTGCGATGAGATGGCCATCGGAATCGGCCAGCGCGGGCCGGTCCCCGACCGCTGCAATGGCCGCAGTCCGCACGAGTTCGGCTGCCGTAATCCCCTGCATGACCGCATGAGTCTCGATCCGGGCCCAGTCGCGATCGTGGAAACGGATCGTCCGCGGCGTCTGTTTCTCCCGGTTCCCGTCTGAATCGACCGGGCGCCCTGCCAGTTTCTGGCTCATCGCCATCCTCCCAGGCTTGCTTCCGCGCGTGTGCGACCACCTCGCCGCCCTGCGTCTTCAGGCATTCCGGCCCCGGATCCCGACCGCTACAGGCCGAGCCCGTCGTCGCGGCTGCGTTCTTTCACCTCCGGTTCGCGCTCCGGAGTGTGTGAGCCCGGT
>JAJDZX010000120.1 GCA_022824395.1 Alphaproteobacteria bacterium | reverse complement strand
CCGTACCCACCGACCTGCAGCGCCGCGCCTTCGAACTGCTCGACGTCCGGATCACCGTGTAGTCAGAAACCGCACACTGACCCTTCCGTAATCCCTCGCGGATACAACAACTTGCTGAACTTCAAACCCCAGAACTTCGGCCTAGAGCAGGCCCGCGTCGGCCACGAACTTTTTGAGGTCGGCTTCCGGGCGCGCGCCGTGGTGGCTGATCACCTCCGCGGCGCAAGCTGCCCCGACCCGCGCCGCCTGCGGGGGTGTCAGCCCGCGCCGCAACCCGAATACGGTCCCGGCTGCGAACAGGTCCCCGGCTCCGGTCAGGTCCTCGATGCCGCCGGGCACGGCGGCCGCAGGAACCGCATCCATGCGGTCACGGTGCATGATCACGGCGCCCGCCGGCCCGCGCGTAAGAAAGGCGGTCTCCACGTCCGCCGCCGCCGCGGCTGCGGCTTCCCGGAAATCGCGGGTCCGGTAGAGGGCCGTGACCTCCTCCTCGTTGGCGAACAGCAGGTCGGTCCGGGAGCGCGCCAGGTCGAGCATCGGTTCCCGGTTGTGCTCGACACAGTTGGGGTCGGACAGCGACAGGGCAACGGTGCAGCCGTGGTCAGCGGCCCACGCCGCGGCGGCCGCGGCCGCCCGCGCGGTGTCGCCTGCATAGAACAGGTAACCCTCGATGAAGACGATCGCGCCGCCGGTCACGTGGGCGGGGTCGAGATGGCCCGCCGCAAGTGACGCTGCCGCCCCCGGATACGTCATCATGGAGCGCTCGTGGTCGGGCGTCACCAGGATGATCGATCTGCCGGTGGGGGGATCCGGGGGGCCGAAATCAACGGGATGCGCGACCCCGGCGGTCTCCAGGCTGTCCCGGAACCCCTGGCCCAGGGCGTCGTTCGCGCATCGCCCGAGGAACGCGGCCTTGCCGCCGAGTGCCGCCACGCCGACGGCGGTGTTGGCGGCCGAGCCGCCGGCGACCTGGCGGCTGGCGGGGAGTTCGGCAGTGACCGCCAGGGCCGCCGCTTGGCTTCCGAGGATCATGCGCCCCCGCTCGAAGCCGTGCTGCGCGACGAAGTCGTCATCGACGTCGGCAAGGAGGTCCATGATCGCATTGCCGACCGCAACGACATCCCAGGTCGGTGCCGGCGCGGGCCGCGCGGGCGCGCCGGTTGCCACGGCGGACGTCAGTGGACGGTCACGCCGTCCGGGACTGCCGCGAGCGCGGCGTTCCGGACCACGTCGAGCCCGTACTCGGCCAACGTCTTGCCGTTCACGACCAGTTCGAAGCGGTACGTACCGGTCTCCGGGAGATGCAACTCGTTGAGATTGGAGGTGCTCTCCACGATGCCGCCGGGCGACGCGTTGTAACTGTGGGTTTCCGTCGTGGCGCGCTTGCCGGAAGGCGTCACGATCGCGAGGCCCATCTCGACCCCCTGCATCTCCTGCGGCAGGACGAGGCGGACGTAGACGGTGGCGTGACGGTGCACCGCTGGCAGCTCCTTGACGGCGATGTGATCGAACACGCCGGTGATCTGCACCTTGCCGCTCGTCTTGTCGCGGAGGGCGTCGTCACAGATCAGGAAAGCCTGCAGACGCGGTGATTCCATTTCACCCTCCAAGCGGGGCTCGGAGTATTGCCACATCCACCGAAAGCTTGCAAAGCGAGGACGGGTGCGGGCGACGCTCCCTGGTGCTCGCAGCTAGCATGCGTGCGACAGGCTTCGGCCCCCGGACCGGGCGACCGGCACGCCGGGGCAGGGACAAGGACAGGACGCCATGCACGAACTTGCACGCATGAGCGCCCGCGCGATGGTCGCGGCGCTCAAGGATGGTCACGTGACGCCCGCGGAGGCGATCGATGCGGCCCTCGAACGGATCGCGGAAACCGATGCTGTGATCAACGCCGTGCCCACGGTGTGTGAAGGTCGTGCCCGCTCGCGCGCGGCACGCCTCCCGGCGGACGGGCGGGACGATGCCGGGTTCCTGCACGGTCTGCCGGTCCTGATCAAGGATCTCACGGACGTCGAGGGCGTCCGCACCACGTACGGCGCGACGGCGTACGCGGACCATGTGCCCGACAGTTCGGACATCGTGGTCGAGCGGATAGAGCGCATGGGCGGAATCGTTCTCGGAAAAACCAATACGCCGGAGTTCGGTGCCGGTTCCCAGACCTTCAACCGGGTGTTCGGCACCACGCGCAATCCGTGGGACCCGACGCGGACGGTCGGTGGTTCATCGGGTGGAGCCGCTGCGGCGCTGGCCGTGGGATCGGCCTGGTTGGCGACCGGTTCCGACCTCGGCGGCAGTCTCCGCAACCCGGCGTCGTTCTGCTCCGTCGTGGGGCTGCGATGCAGTTCGGGAACGGTGCCGCACGGCCCGCGCGAACTCGCCTGGGATTCCCTCATGATCGACGGGCCCATGGCGCGCGATATCGCCGATCTCGCGCTGTTCCTCGACACCATGGCCGGCTTCGACGCCCGGGATCCGCTCTCACGGCCGTGCACGCCCGACCCGGCCGGCGGACCGGCGAGCTATTCGGCAGCCCTCGACCCCGGGGCGTGGCCGGCCCGGCCGCGGCTCCGTCGGGTGGCCTGGACCACCGGGTTCGGCTACCTGCCCTGCGATCCCGAGGTTGCCGCTGCCATCGAACACGCCGCCGGGCGGTTCAGCGAACTCGGGGCGGAGGTGGTGCCCGCAGAGCTGGATCTCCGACAGGCCGAGGACATCTTCCAGACGCTCCGGGCCGATCTCCTGGCGACCGACAAGGGGGCGCTGTATGACGCGCACGGCGACTCGCTGAAGGAGGACCTCCGCTGGAACATCGAGCGGGGGCTCGCGCTGGAGCGCGGCGCCGCGGGCCGGGCGGCCTTGGCCCGCGGGCGGATGCTGGCCGACGTGCAGGCGTTCTTCGTCGATCACGACCTCCTGCTTGCGCCCGCCGCCATGGTCCCGCCGTTCCCGGCCGACGTTCCGTGGCCGCGCGCCGTGGGCGGTGTCGAGTTCGACAATTACGTGAGCTGGCTGATGACGGCGGCCACGATTTCGCTCACGGACTGCCCGGCGCTCTCGGTGCCGTGCGGCTTCACGGAGGCCGGCCTGCCGGTCGGCCTCCAGATGGTCGCTCCCATGCGCCACGAGGGGCGGCTCCTGTACTGGGCGCGCCGGTTCGAGGAGCTGGCGGGCATTGCCGACCGGGTGCCCAGGGATCCCGCCGCCGCGTGAACTTCGGAGGCGCAGTCGCCGCCGCGGTCCGCGATCTCCTCCGGAGGCAGGTGCTCGTCTGGGTCCTGACCAATGCGCTCGTTGCTGCCGTCGCGGTTGCCGCGTTCTGGTGGGCGCTCGCATACTGGCTGCTGCCGATCTCCACCGGGATCGGGTGGCTCGACGAGTTGCTGGTCGACTACCTGGTCTTCGGCGTCGGCGCCGCCCTGGCAGCGCTGATCACGGCGCTGCTCTTTCCCGCCATCGTGACGACGTTCGCCGGCCTGTTCACCGACCGGATCGCGTCCGTGGTGGAGCGGGCCCACTACCCGGAGTTGACGGCGCGGGATCTGGGCGTCCTGGCCGGGGTCGCGTCGGGATTGCGGCTGATCGGCGTGACCGTAGCAGTGACCGTCCTGATGGTGTTCCCGCTGTGGCTGCTGTTCGCCGGGACGCCCGTCTGGCTCCCGCTCTGGTTCGTCGTCCTCGGTTATCTGCTGGGTCGCGAGTACTTCGACGCGGCGGCCGCACGCCGCTGTTCCCTGGATCAGGTCGCGGCCCTCCGACGGGCGCGCTTCCTCGAAATGTGGGCGGCGGGACTGCTCATCGCCGGCGCGTTCACGATCCCTTTTTCTGCCCTGTTCGCACCGAGCTTCGGGACCGCCCTGATGGTCCATGTGGTGGAACGCGGTCTGTCGCGGCATGGCGCGTGAGCGGCGATCGCGGCAACCCTCCGGCCGGCCGGGCGGGGTGACCCGGGCCCCGGCGGGGATTCGGGTCGGCTGCCCCAGCACCGGGTCGCCGCGCAGCCGGATGCTGGCGGCTCCCCGACAATGACCTACCCTTGTGCCCTCGATGGGGCAGGTTGGATCGTTGCTCGTGGCCGCAGTCCGGACGTTCGCTCTGAATGAGTCGGGTCGCGACTTCGTCGTGGGCGACATTCACGGCACGTTCCCGGTCCTGGAGCGAGTCCTCGAGGAGGTCGGGTTCGACGTGAACCGCGACCGGCTGTTCTCGGTCGGCGACCTCGTGGACCGGGGTCCCGCATCGGCAGACGCCCTGACCTGGTGGACCTACCCGTGGTTTCATGCCTGCCGCGGGAATCATGAGCAGATGCTGCTGGACTGCCACCGTGACCCCGCCAACTGGTCGCTGTGGGCGATGAACGGGGGGACGTGGTGGGCGGATATCCCGCCCGCACGGCGGGAGGCCTTTGTCGAGGCCTGTCGCGAGCTTCCCTTCGCCATGGAGATCGAGACCCCCGGGGGGGCGGTCGGCATCGTGCATGCCGATCTGCCGCGGGGGTGTACCTGGGACGGCCTCCTCGAGGCGCTGGCTCGCGGTGACCGCGATGTCATGACGTCGGCGCTGTGGTCGCGAACCCATATCCGCGACGATGCGCCGGTGCCGGATGCCGGTGAGCGGATTCGGCACGTCTACTGCGGCCACACGGTCATCCCGCATCCGAAGACGCGCGGCAAGGTCACCTGGATTGACACCGGCGCTTGCTACGCGGACCGCTTCTCGCCGGCCCGCCTCACCCTGCTGGAGTTCCATCCGGGCGGCGATGTCGGCGCCTGACGGGCCGTTGCGGCGGTGGGCAGCAGGTCCCTTGGGACGCGCCTGCGCGCGCGTATCGGACAGGCGTTGGAGTCCCCGCGGGCGACCGGTCGTCGGCGGCCAGCGAAAACCGGCGTCACCCCCGTGCCCCGGGTGGTCCAGAGTGGTCGAGGGGCCTGCCGACAATCCGGGCGGCGTGACGCCGGATCATTCCCCGGGGCGGTACCGCCCGACAGCTGCCGTCAGGTCGCGCCCCGTTGCCGCAGGGACCCGACCACGATCCCCTCGATCTGGAACTGTTCGTCGCCGGGCTGACTTCGCTGGAAGTCCGGGTTGTCGGGTACCAGCACCGCGCGATCGTTGTCGCGGTGCAATCGCCTGAGCATGACTTCTCCGCCGACGCTGGCCACGACCAGACTCCCGTGGCGGGCATCGGTCGCCTTCTGGACGGCGACGAGGTCGCCCGCCTGGATTCCCGATCCAGCCATGGAATCGTCCGGGACGCGGAGCAGGAAATCCGTCCGGATGCGGAACAGGGCGATGGCGGTGGACGCGGAGACGGTGTCTTCGACGTTCTCGTCTGCGAACAGTTCGCTGTCGGCGGCGATCCGGCCGAGAATGGGTATGTCGCCGGCCGCGGAGGGGGACCCCGTCGACCCACGATCGGCGGGGTCGCCGTGTACGAGCTCGATCGCCCCCTTGCTGGTCAGGCGGTTGAGGAAGTACTGGACCGTGCCCGGCGACTGCCACCCCATGGCGTTCTGAAGTTCGGCGCGCGATGGGACGAGACCGGTCCGCTCGACGTGCTGCTCGAAGGCTTCCAGGAGTTGCGCTTCGCGGCGGGTGAGGTCGGGCATCGTCCGGGTCTGGGGAGCAACTGCGTTGCTTCTACCACACCCGGAATCTGCACTCCACAGTGCCGGGCGCCGATGGCGTGGCGCCAGGCCAACGGCCGTCAGGCCCGGTCAGGACGTTTGCGGCGACGCCCCTCGGTGCGGTTCGGCTGACGCGGGCAGGCGTCCGCCTGTGCGGAGATGCAGCGTCACGCGGTGCGTTCGGGAAACCGGCAAAGGTCCGGAATCAGGCAGGCCGCGCACTTCGGCTTGCGGGCAACGCACGTGTAGCGCCCGTGCAAGATCAGCCAGTGATGGGCGTGCAGCAGGTGCGGCTCCGGGATCCGCCTGAGCAGCGCTTTCTCGACCGCGAGCGGATCCTTGCCCGGTGCCAGTCCCGTCCGGTTCGAGACCCGGAAGATATGGGTGTCGACGGCCATCGTCGGTTGGCCGAACGCCACGTTGAGGACGACGTTGGCGGTCTTGCGGCCGACCCCGGGCAGGCTTTCGAGCTGCTCCCGCTCGGCGGGCACTTCGCCGTCGAAGTCCTCGAGCAGGCGCCTGGACAGCGCGATGACGTTCTTGGCCTTGTTGCGGTAGAGCCCGATCGTCCGGATGGCCTCCCGCAGCCGCTCCTCGCCGAGCGCGACCATGGCGGCCGGATGGTCGACCGCCCGGAAGAGCGGCCCGGTGGCCCGGTTGACGCCGGCGTCGGTCGCCTGCGCCGAGAGCACCACCGCCACCAGCAAGGTATACGTGTTGCTGTACTCGAGATCGCTGCGCGGCGACGGGTTGGCGCGGGCGAACCGTTCGAACGCTTCGGCCACGTCCTTGAGCGGCATGGGCCGGGGCGCTCTAACGGCAGTCATGCCGGTCGCCTCTGGTCACGCCGCCCGGATACCGGCAGCCGAACCGTCACCACTGCTCGCAGTAGGGCCGCATTTCCACCTGGAACGACCAGGCCGAGCGGTCCTGATGGGAAACCCGGAAGATTTCTTCCGCGATGGCGCTCGGCTTGGCGAAGAAGTGGTCGGGCTTATCGGGTGCCAGCAGCGGACGCGTCCGGGGGGTATCGATCATGGCGTCGATGATGAAATACGCCACGTGGATGCCCTGGGGCCCGAACTCGCGGGCCAGGGATTCAGACAGGATCCGCTGCGCCGCCTTGGTGGAAGCGAAGAATCCCCACTGCGCCTTGCCGCGCGTGGCGGAGGTGTTGCCGGTGACCATGATCGCGCCCTTGCCCGCTTCCAGCATCGCCGGGATCGTTTCGCGGGCCAGCACGAAGAGCGCCGTGGTGTTGACCCGGAAGTTGGCCTCGAGATCGGCCGGGTTCTGCTCGAGAATCGGGCCACGGGTCGCTCGCGGCGCATTGTGCACCAGCACGCTCGGCGCGCCGAGATCCGTCCGGACCCGACTGACCGTGTCGGTCAGCGCTTCGAGGTCGCTGACATCGCACGGATACGCCGTGGCATGTTCGTAGACGCCTTCGAGGCGGCCAAGCCGCTCGGCGTCCCGGGCCAGCATGGCGACATTGTAGCCTCCCTCGGCGAAGCGCCGGGCAATCTCCGCTCCGGTACCGTGCTCGGGCCCGACACCGGTGACGAGGCAAACAGGACGGGTCATGAAGTGGCTCCATCTACGTAGTCGGCGAGGTCTGCCGCGACGGCCGGCTGGGCGAGGAGGCGGCGGAAGTGGGCGAGGGCGCGCGCATAGCCGCCCGGTTGGATGACCGGCTCGTGACCATGCTCGGTCAGCCAGTCATGGAAGCGCTGCTCGCGCCGGAACTGGGCCAGGTCGCAGACGAACGCGATGTCGGCAATCGAGAGCCTGCCGCCCACGAGTCCCGCCGGCGCATGGGCAACCGCCGCGTCGATGCCGGCCATGTAGAAGCCGTAGGCATCGCGCATGCGAGCCGAGAGTTCGGTGCTGACGTCGCGGGCCTGGAGCGCCAGGAGATACACCTGTGCTTCCCGGGCGAACACCAACCCGCTATCGAGAAAGCTGTCGATGCGCGACGCCTCGAGGGGGTTGCGCCCGTAGAGGTCGGCGTCGGCGGCACGGGCCACCGCGCGGAGGATGCTGTTGGATTCGAAGATGCCGACCGTTCCGCCGGCGTCGAATGCCGCCGGCACGGTGCCGAACGGGTGCGCCTCCAGGAACGCATCGGTCTTGTAGAGCGTGGCGCCAAAACCGCGCCGCGCCGGCCGCGCATGCGGGCTGTCGGCACGGCGCTCGGCGTCGGCCAGCGGACGGGCGTCGAAGTCCCAGAGCCAGTCGGCCAGGGCCTTGGGCCGGTCTCCGACGATCTCGATGTCCACGCCGCCGATCCGCCCGGCAATCGTGGCTTTCCACACCCGGGGATTGGGCAGATAGGAGAAGATGCGGAACTCGGGCACGACGGGTGCGGCCAGCTCGGCGCGGGCCTTCCTCGGAACGAAGCGGACACCATACACATCGGCCGGGCGCTCTTCCCGCCATACCGGCTACGCGCCGGGCCCTACCCGACTAAGATCGGCGCTGGAAATCTCGCTGGGAGGGAAACATGGACATCACAGTAGTGGGGGCGGGAGCCATGGGTGGCTCCTACGGCGGGCTGCTCGCGGCCGCCGGCAACCGGGTGCGCCTGATCGACACCTGGCAGGACCATGTCGACGCGATCAACCGGGACGGCTTGCGCGTCGACGGTGCCCACGGTGAACACCGGCTGCGGCTCCCGGCCGCCACGCAGCCGGACGCGAACGAAACCGCCGACGTTGTGCTGCTGTTCACGGACACGAACGGTACCGCCGACGCGGCGCGCGCCATCGCCGGCATCCTGTCACCGGACGGCTTCGTGGTCACGTCCCAGAACGGGATCGGCAACGTCGAGACCCTCCAGGACATCCTTGGTGAGGGCCGGGTGGTGGGCGGCTCGAGCATGTGCAGCGCCGCGACCATCGGTCCGGGACACGTGTCGCTGACGCATCTCGGACCGACCTCGGTCGGCGAGGTCGGCGGCGGTTCGAGCGACCGCGTGGACGCCTTTCTGGCGGCCCTTGAAGGCGCGGGATTCCCATCGAAACCGGCACCCGACATCATGGCCGAGATCTGGCAGAAGTTCGTGGTGAACTGCTCCGCCAACGCGGTGGCTGCCGTGACGGGGCTGCGCTCCGGCGAGTTCGTCGACGTCCCGGACCTGATGGACTACCGCGTTCGGGTGGTCGAGGAAGTCATGGCCGTCCTGGAAGCCAAGGGCATCACGCTGCCGGACCCCGAGCTGATCAAGCGGATCTGCTCGGGCGGCCGCCGGATGAACCGACCGTCGATGTTGCAGCACGTCCGGATGGGCCGACAGACCGAGATCGACACGCTCAACGGGGCGTTGGTGCGCGAAGCCAGGGCCCTGGGGATCCCCGTGCCGTACAACGAAGCGCTGGTGGCGCTGCTGCGCGGTCGCGAGCTCGCCCAAAGACGCGCCGTGCATGAGCCCGATCTCGACTACGATGCGTGGGAAGCCAGTTTCACGAACGCCGACGCTGCATGACCGGTCTCGCGGTCACCGTTTGGGGGATCGGATCCACGCGGACGTTTCGAGTTCACTGGACGGCCGCCGAGCTGGGGGTCCGGTGCGACGTCCGGCCCATCCGCTCCCGGACCGGCGAGACCCGGACCGAGACGTACGGTCGTGTCAATCCCAAGCGGAAGATCCCGACGCTGCAGCACGGCGACTTCGTGCTGTCGGAGAGCGGGGCAATCATGGCTTATCTCACCCGGGTGTCGTCCCTGCCGCCCGGGTTCTTCGTGCCGCAGTGCGCCCGCGCCCAGGCCCGCCTCGACGAGTGGATGT
Source organism: Alphaproteobacteria bacterium (assembly GCA_022824395.1). Classification (GTDB taxonomy): domain Bacteria; phylum Pseudomonadota; class Alphaproteobacteria; order TMED109; family TMED109; genus VXPW01. The sequence continues at coordinate 3,467 of JAJDZX010000120.1, read as the reverse complement.
CGTTTGCCAGCATGGAGCTCGACGCGCACGCCCTCTACCTGCTGCGCCGGCACCGCTACCTCCCCGAGATCTACGGCGAAGCGCCGGAGGCGTGCGAGTCGGCCGTCGAGTACTTTTCCGCGCAGATCGGTGCGGTCGCCGACCGGGTCCCGGCGGGAGACGGGTACTTGCTCGGAGACTTCAGCATCGCCGACGTCCTGATGACGACCATTGTCGACTGGGCGATCGCCTACGACATCGACCTGCCTAGCCGCCTGGTTGCCTACCGCGGCTTCACGGCCCGCCGCCCGGCCTACGAGGCGGCGCACCGGGTGAACTACCCGGAACGATTTGACAACGGGAAGACAGCATGACCGGACCCCTCGACGGCATCCGCGTTCTCGACCTGACGGCGATGGTCTCAGGTCCGGTGGCCACCATGATGCTGGCCGATCAGGGCGCCGACGTCATCAAGATCGAGCCGCCGGGCGGCGAGCTGATGCGCAACGTCGGCATCAACAATCGAGGGATGACATCGTCGTTCCTTTCCTGCAACCGAAGCAAGCGTTCGCTTGCCGTCGACCTCAAGGCGCCGGCTGGTCTCGCCGCCGTCCGAAAACTCGTCGGTACCGCCGACGTCCTCGTGCAGAATTTCCGCCCGGGCGCGATCGAGCGGATGGGACTGGGGGAGGAGGCGGTGCGCGCAATCCAGCCGGGCATCGTCTACGTCTCGATCAGCGGCTTCGGCGAAAGCGGCCCCTATGCGGGGCAGCGCGTGTACGACCCCGTGATCCAGGCCCTGTGCGGCCTCGCCGAGATCCAGTCCGATCGCAAGACCGGCACCCCGCGAATGGTGCGCACCATCGTTCCGGACAAGACGACCGCCGTCACCGCGGCCCAGGCGATCACGGCGGCACTGCTGTCGCGCGAACGCACGGGGCGCGCGCAGCACGTGCGGCTTTCCATGCTGGATACCATGGTGGCGTATCTCTGGCCCGAGAGCATGTCAGCGCTCAACTTCGTGGGTCGCGAGGGTGATCCGGCCCGGGGCCAGATGGGACTGGACCTGATCTACCGGACGCAGGACGGGTACATCACGGCCGGCGCCGTGACCGACGCGGAATGGGCCAGCATGTGCGATGTCCTCGGCCGCCCGGACCTGGTGGAGGACGCGCGCTTTCGCACGCCGGGCGACCGGGTTCGGAATGCGGCCGAACGCCGGGAAATCACGGCCGGTGAAATTGCCAAGCATGCCTCGGCTGACCTGATCGCCCGGCTGCAGGCGAGCCAGGTGCCGTGCGCGCCGATCTTGAGCCGAAAGGACATGCTGGAGAACGACCAGGTCGCGGAGAACCGGATCATCGAAGTGCATCAGGACCCAGTCCTCGGTCCCGTGCGCCAACCGAGGCCGGCCGCCCGTTTCGCCGAGACCCCGGCACGAATCCGCCGCATGGCCCCGTTCCTCGGGGCTGACAACGGCGACATCCTCGGCGAGCTGGGGTACGGGGAGGACGAGATCCGGAAGCTCACCGACGACGGTGTGCTGGCGAGCAGCCCGCCGGAACTGGAGGCCGCGGCCAGCTGACCCGGTTGACGGCGGCGGAGCCGCCGGTCATCGGGGCGCTACCCCCGCCGGGCTGCTTCCTCGGCGACCAGTTCCTTCTTGGAGAGTTTCCCGATCATCGTCTTCGGGAGCTCGGCACGGAACTCGATGTGTTTCGGCATCTCGTGCCGGCCAAGCTTGTCCTTGAGAAAGGCCCGGAGCTCGTCGGCGTCAAGACGGCTGCCGTCCTTGGGCTTGATGAATGCCTTGACGGCCTCGCCGGTGTAGTCGTCGGGGATTCCGATCACCGTGACCTCATCCACGGCCGGGTGCCGGTAAATCCCTTCCTCGACGTTGCGCGGGAACACGTTGAACCCGCTCACGAGGATCAGGTCCTTCATCCGGTCGATGATGAAAAGGTACCCGTCGTCATCGAGGTAGCCGACGTCGCCGGTGCGGAGCCTGTCCTCGACGATGGTTTCGGCGGTCGCCTCCTCGCGCCCCCAATAGCCCTTCATGACCTGTGGTCCCGAAATACAGATCTCGCCGGGCTCGCCCTGGGGAAGCAGCTTCTGCGGATCGTCCTTGTCGACGATCGTGATGGTGGTCTCGGGCAGCGGCATTCCGACGGATCCCTCCTTGCCCGGGGCACCGATCGGATTTGCGGTAGCCATCGGTGAGCATTCCGTCAGGCCATAGCCTTCGACGAGCGTGCAGCCCGAGAGCTTCTCGAAGCGCTGTTTGACTTCCATCGGCAACGGCGCGCCGCCCGCCATGCAGGTCTTGACGGAAGTGAGATCGAAGCGCCGGATCTTCGGATGGTTGATGATGGCCATGTACATGGTCGGCACACCCGGAAACAGGGTCGGTTTTTTCTTGGCTATGTCCTTGAGGACGGCGTCAAGTTCGAAGCGCGGATGCATGACGATGGCGCCGCCGACGGCCAGCGTCAGCCCCATGACGACCGTCATGGCGAACACGTGGAAGAAGGGGAGTACGCCCATCATGCGTTCCTCGCCCGGTTGGATGTCCTGGTTCCAGAGCAGCGCCTGTTGAATGTTGGTGTAGATGTTGGCGTGTGTCAGCATGGCGCCTTTCGAGACGCCGGTCGTGCCGCCGGTGTATTGCAGGACGGCCACGTCTTCGTCCGGCTGGATGTCGACGGGCGGACACGGTGCACGGGGAGCGATCAGCTCCCGGAAGGGGATGTGCTTGTCGTCGGTTGCGACGTCTGCGACCTCTCCGCGCTTGAAAAGCGAGAACAGGAGGTTCTTTGGGAAGGGCAGGACGTCCTGCAGGTCGCCCACGACGAGTTTCTGGACGCGGCTCTTTTGCAGTGCCGCCGCCATCTTGGGATACAGGGCCTTGAGGCTCAGCGTCACCATGATGGTGGTATCGGAATCCTCGATCTGGCGCAGCAGGTCCTCTTCGGCATACAGCGGGCTGTAGTTCACCACGGTCCCGCCTGCCCGCAGAATGCCGAAATAGGCAATGACGAACTGCGGGCAGTTGGGCAGGAACAGCCCCACTTTCACCCCCTTGTCGACGCCCAGGGTTCGGAACCCGGCTGCCGCGCGCTCGACCAGGTCGCCGAGCTCCGCATAGGTGTAGGTCTTGCCCAGGAAGTCCACGCATTCGTGCGACGGGAAGCGGGCCACGGAATCATCCAGCAGCGCGGAAACGGGGCGGCCGGACAACTCCGCCTTCCAGGACACGTGATCAGGGTAGGCGCTGAGCCATGGGTGCAGGTCTGTCACGGACGGAGTTCCATTGAGAAGGTATGCGCGCAAAGACTACCCGTAATTTATCGCGGTAGGGAACCGGGTTGCCCCGGTCCCCCCGCGCAGTTCCCGGCGTGCGCGCTAACGCACCGGGCTCCTCCCTTGGGTCTTGACGACCAGCCGCTGGCTTGGCCACGGGTGTCGGATCCTGGCCTTGGGCCAGT
>JAJDZX010000077.1 GCA_022824395.1 Alphaproteobacteria bacterium | reverse complement strand
GGGCGTCGCCGGACGTGCCGCGGCCTGCGGCGATGTCTGGAGCGGATTCACCGGATCGCCCTGGCGGCGGACCGCTTCGCGGGAATAGCGCCGGGCGCCGTTACGGTCCGAAACCAAGCCGCGCTGCGATTGGGCGCGCTGATTCCGGGACGACGTGTCGGGCCGCGCGGGCACGGTGTTCAGATTGGGGATAGGCTGATCGGCCCCGGGGGCTGCCTGCCCGCGCTCGGCCTGAGGCTTGTTCCCGGCATTTTCCGGCGCCGGCGGTTTGTCGTCGCTGCCGAGGACAAAATCGCGCGCGCCCTTGTACCATTCCACGGGATTGACGGCGTCAGGGATCGAAGAACATCCGGCAAGCAACGCGACCAGACCCACCGCAAGAAATCGCTGCGGCCGTTTTAACCGTCTAGGTGCCAATCTACTCATCGTTCGTGTGCCTCTCGATGTATTGGCCGAATGACGTATGCCGATTCGGCGCCTACCCTGCCAGCCAAGAGTTAATAGTTTGCAAACATCGGCAGGATCCCGTCCCGCCTGCTTGGATGCGGGTCATATACGAGTCGGCGCATTCGGCCAAGACGGAATCAGCCGCCGATCGACTTTATGTGCCTCTCGGCCATTTCCGCATAATGGGCGCACTGGCCGGGCCACAGGGCGACTTCCTCATCCCGCAGGTCGCGCCAGTACTTTGCCGGATTGCCGGCCCACAGTTCGCCCTTTTTGATGTGCTTCCCGGGCGTCACCAGCGACCCCGCGGCAACCATGGCGCCCGTCTCCACCACCACATTGTCCATGACCGTGGCGCCCATGCCGACGAAACACCCGTCCTCCAGCGTGCATCCGTGCAGCAGGCAGGAATGACCGATCACGATGTTCGAGCCGATGAACGTATCGGCGACCCCTTCGGTGATATGAACCACCGTATTGTCCTGGAGATTCGTACCGCTGCCGACCTCGATCGTGCCGCAATCCCCGCGAAGCACGCACCCGTACCAGATGCTCGACCGGGACCCGATGGCGGTTTTGCCGATCACCGTCGCAGTGGGGGCGATAAACGCATCGCCGGCAATGGCCGGCATGGCGCCTTCAAAGGGGAGAATAAGTCCGTGCATGGATGAAATCCGGTCCAGGTGAGCGTCGCGCGGCAGTGTAGGAAGCGGGAAATAACGGATCAATGCACGAGGGCGCGCGCGGGACGGATGGATGCTTGCGTTTCGCACGGTATCGCCGTACACATACGCGGCATGATCGTCCGTTCGTTTCGCCACCGGGGCCTGCGCCGGCTATTCGAGAACAACACCTCCCGGCTGCTGAAACAGGACCTCGCGGAACGGGTGCGCGGCATCCTGGCCGCGCTTGCATTGGCGGAGACCATGGAGGGCTTCATCCGCGAGGCACCGCCCGGATGGCGGGTCCACCGGTTGTCGGGCGCGCGGCGAAATGAATGGAGCGTATCCGTGTCGGGCAACTGGCGGATCACCTTCGAGGAACGCAACGGCGCCATAGAGCGCGTGAACCTGGAGGACTACCACTGATGAGCGACGGCGGAATCAAGATGGGAATGACCCCCCCGCACCCCGGAACCTTCATCCGGATCGAGGCCCTCGACGAGCTGGGGTTGAGCGTCGCGGCGGCGGCGCGGATTCTCGGCGTGCGAAGGGCGACGCTCTCGGACCTCGTGAACGGCAACGCCTCCCTGTCGCCCGAGATGGCGCTCAGGGTCGAGAAGGCGTTCGGCCTCAGCATGGACCTGCTGCTCAGGATGCAGGCGTGGCACGACGCGGCGCAGATGCGCGCGCGCGCCGACGAGATCGACGTCAGGCGGTATCAGCCGGCATGATCGGCTATCGTCGGCCGACCGGAGTGCCGGCCATTGCCACCGCTTCGACCAAATGGCCGTCTGCAAGGTGGACGTAACGCTCCGCAGTCGCCGACAATCCCCGTAGATAGACTTTAGGGCAAGGGCCGACATGAGTGAATTTATCGTAACGCATGTCAAACCGGGAGAAACGCTTTCCGGGATAGCCGCTCGGTATGGCGTCAGTGTGGAGGACTTACAGAAATGGAACCGTATCGAAAATCCAGACTTGGTGCTGGTCGGTCAAAAGATTGTTGTCCACAACACGCCTGATGCAGTGGGAATCTCCGTGCCTTGGAGTACTGAATCGCGGACAACTTCCGATTCTCCAATAGCGAATGATTCTCAAGATTTAGCAGTCGGCGGCACTATCGCTTTAGGTCTCTTGCTACTGCTGCTTCTACTTCGCCGAAAACGCCGCAGCGCAACCCCGATTCCTCGTGCTCCATCTATTCGCCGGCCGAAAAAGCCCGTGTCGCGGCGGAGAACACCTGCCGCCAAGAGACAGGACGGTACGTCTTGCTGGCCCTCATCTGTCTCCGATCCGCTGCCGAAGCCGCAGGTCAACGGTGGCGAACGCTTGGTCAGTTCCGAGTTGAGGCAGCGTTACCGAGATTGGATATTGATCGACAACGTGATGCTTCCGTCCGGTCGAGGAACCACCCAGATCGACCATATTTTGGTGTCTCCAAATGCTGTGTTTCTGATAGAGACCAAAGACATGAATGGATGGGTATTTGGTGGGCCCGGAGACAAGCAGTGGACACAATCGTATGCAGCGGGTCACTGGTCTCGCAAGGCGGGTCGCAAGTCCAAGCAATACAAGTTTTACAACCCGTTATGGCAAAACGAAGGCCATGCAAAATCCCTTGTCAGACTCCGCATAGTTAACCGTTGGCGGCTTCGCCCAATCGTTGTATTCGTCGGAGATTCGGAGATGAAAACGGCGGAAAAATACCTGCCGTTTGACGAACACGAGGAGATTGCAAGGCAGAAGAAAACCTGGCGGATGAGGGGGGTGGTCTGCATGAGCTTGGCAGAACTACATGAGTACATCGAATTCTCGATCAATGAGTCCGCAAGCTCTGATTTGACGCGTCAGCAAATGGAGGCGATCCGCGACAAGGTCAGGGCAAAAGAAATTCCCATGACCGCCGAATCTCACGCGAAACATGTCAACTTCGTTCAGTCGGTGAAGGAACTGAATTCACGTTAGCCAAGTCTCCTCCGAGCGGCGCTCTTTCATTGCCGCAATAATCAGGTTTCCCGCTTTTTCCTCCGCCTCGAACAGATGTTCGCCGGCAATGGCCGGCATGGCGCCTTCAAAGGGGAGAATAAGTCCGTGCATGGATGAAATCCGGTCCAGGTGGGTGTCGCGCGGCAGTGTAGGAAGCGGGAAATAACGGATCAATGCACGAGGGCGCGCCGGCCCGATGCGGAACCCGCCGCACCAGCCGCCGATTTGCATGCGCCGCGGCGATACGCTATCAATTTGATAGCAATATTGAGGGCAAGCCGATGGCGACGATCAATGTGCGGCAACTCGATGACGACGTGGTGGACCGCCTCAAGCGGCGCGCCGCGTCGAACAACCGCTCCCTGGAGGGCGAAGTGCGCCACATCCTGGAATGCGCCGCCGACGACGGCATGGCGGCGAAGCGCGCCGCGTTCCTCGAGGCGTCGGACCGGTTGCGGGAGAAGACCAGGGGCCGCAAGCAGACCCCGGCGGAAGTGCTGATCCGCGAGGACCGCGACCGCGGCCACCGCGACGACTTCTGATGCGCTTCGTGGTCGATGCGAGCGTGGCGGTCAAGTTGCTGGTCGACGAGCCCGATTCGGATGCCGCGCGGGGACTGACGGCGAGCGGCGAGGAGTTGCACGCGCCGCGCCTGATGGCGTCCGAGGTCGCCAATGCGCTGTGGCGCAAGGCGCGGACGGGTCAGATGGAGCGCGCCGACGCAGGCGCCGCCCTTGCCTGGATGGCCGAAATGCCGCTGCGCTGGCATGACGACGAGACCGTCGATTCGTGACGGCCGTTGCGCCGACCGAGCATGGCGAGTCCGTGATGACGCTGGCCGATTACGCGGAAACGCGATGATCGCGAAATTTTTTCGATCATGGTCCTGCCGACGCATGCCCAGCCAGTTGGTGACAGGATTGGTCATGACTGGACAAGCCATTGATTTCAAGAAGGACATATGCTTTGAGAAGCGCTTGACAAGGCTTGCCCGCAGGTTCAAATCTCCCTTCTAGGGTCACCGAATCCGGGAAGGCGGGAGCGATGCAGCGAGATGGGCAGGGAAGCGAGCGGGGGCCGATTCCCCGCATTGGCGCGAACGACAACGGCGGGTCGGAAGCCCGGATCGACACCGCCCGTGATGCGTCTTGCCCGGCTGCTTGGACGGCAGATTGCGCGCGAGCAGTTCCGGCAGCAGGAAGCCGCCAACGACAACGCGCCGGCGGACGAGGCCGGCGACGGATAGGTGGCCCCGGACCGTGACCCTGCGCGCCGCGCTCCCTGCCCGCTACAGCTCGAGTTGTTCGAACGTCCGAAGCGGCAGATACAGGCGCATTGGCTGCGACGGGAACGGCACGAAGCCGTACCGCTCGTAGAAGGCGCTGGCGCGGTCGTGCAGCGCATCGACCACGACGGCATAGACGCCGATGGTGTCGCCCGCGCGGACGACCCGATGGATCGCATCGAGCAGCAGGACCTCGCCGAGACCGCTCCCCTGACTGCGAACATCGACGGCCAGCCGCCCGATGACGGCAGCCGGCACCGGATAATGCGGCAGGCGCCTGGCGAGTTCCGCCGGCAGGTTGTCCTTCTCGAAGCTCGCCGCGCTCAGCGTGTAGTAGCCGGCGATCCGTTCGGGCGGGCGCCCGACGCGACGAAAACCCGCGCGACGCGCCGCTGGGCGTCCTGGGAAGCCTGCTGGCGGATGTATCGGTCGAGCGACGGCTCCCCCCGCAGGAGAAGGACGCGCGGTCGTGATGCGGGCCGAGCGGCTCGACCGTCAGCAGCGGTTCATCCACAGATGCGCTCGCGGTAACGGCGCGCGGCGCGGCGCAACGCCGCGTTCGGCGCGGGCGGGTTGAGCAGCGCGTCGTGGAAGGCGTCCCAGTCCGTCGCCGGGAGAACGATCCGCTCGCGCGCCTCGATCACCCGCTCGGCCTCGGCCACGGCGCTGTGCAGCACGAAACGGCTGACCGTGGTTTCCTCGTAGGCCGCCGCGCGTTCGAGCTTGCGCTTGCTCCTGGCGTCGAGGCGCAGGTGGACCCGCTCGTGCTTCGTCCCGGCTGTTTCGGCCATTACGATGTCTCCCGCGTGAGTTGACGATAGACAAATGCACCAGATTGGCGTACATGGCAACCGTGTCGGCCGACGACGCCGACGAGAGACAGGAGACCCGGGACCAGGACCCTTCGCTGTGCGCTCTATGCCCGCTTAGGGGCGGTAACGATCATCGGTGAAGGTCTCTTGGTAGCTTGATAGGTTCCTGCGCGGGACTGATCACTGGCGAATGCCGGTGACGACTGCGCTCGCTGACTTGCCGTTGAAAGAGCGAATTTTCAATCTCCGAGCGGGAGTCGCTCGTGGTAATTGGTGAGATTCAGGCCGGAAAGAACCGGGAACAAGAAGCATCATCGTTCTGCATCAATGCGTTATGGAGGACATTGGCTCATATGAGCGTCACAATACGTGAGGGACCGCTCCCTGGAATTGGGCCTCCCTCACACAAATCCAGTGCTTGGGGTATCGCGACGCCTCCAACGTCGTCAGCGCCATGCCCCTCTCCGCGAGAGACAGCGCCCACATTTGGGTTTCGGCGTCGCCGTCCGGGAGCTTCGGAAGAGCCACCTACGCTCACAATGGTCGGGGGGAGGGGAGGCTGCTTACATCGGCCAATGTGAGCGGATTGGACCAAGAATCCGTCGATTATCGTGCGCACTCTCAGCCGCCCCCCATACGATGCATTTTCTCGCGGGGGCATCAACCCCACCTCAAGTTGTTCCACCATCTCAACACTTGCGCGAATGCGTTGGCGGGTCCGGCTGTCGTCATCCAATCGCCAAACAGTGCACCAGCAACCAGCAAGAGACCGAACGCAACCCCATAAACGATGTGGCGTCGCTTCGCCCACAACAGTGCCGGCGTCAGGACCAATACAGCCCACCACTCAAGCTCCAACAGTGAAACTCCGCAATCTCAAATTGGGCAGATCGGATACCGGATAGGGAGAGAAGTCCAGCTCCGCCGCCGTGCCTGCCGGCCGACATGTCTTCCCACGCGGGGGTTCGTTCGATTATGGAAGCTTAGACCTGCTCGCCCGTGGCTAGGCTACCCCATCACGGTTTGCGGCAACACCTTCCGGGAAACCCGACAAGGCCCATTCACCGGAATGCCATGGCCAGCACTGCGGCGAGCGTTGCCAAGCTGATGGCGACGTTAATGCCGACGACCCATCGCAGCCCGATAATGTCGCTGCGCACCGCCGCCAGGTCAGCCTTGGTCGCAAGCTCACCTTGGCCGGCGCGGATCGCTTCGGCAACGGCTTCAGCCGCCGGGCGGTCCAGTCCGGCATTCTCCATCTCGCGGGCAGCCGCCAGCGTGTCAAACGCGGCACTCAAGGCGCAGCCTTCAAGGCATCAAGCGCTTCCTGCATTCTGGCGACTATATCATCGATGTCGATGGCATGTTTCACACCTCGCGCTGCGATGTGAATTGCGCCTTGATCCGGCGTAGGTCGGGGAAGCGCCGGTTCCGCGACCGCTTCATCCCCTGCCCGGCTTCCGATGCCCCGGGGGCCCTTGGGTTAAAGTTATGGGCGTATTATGCTGTCTGGGGGCATATGTTGCGGCGGGGCCGACTGCCTGGTTAGGCGGCCGTCTGTTGTTCGGTTCAGCAGGGACGAAGTCCAGATCGCCACAACATATTTGGGGGCGCTCAATAGGAGTTCAGGAACGCCATCAAGTCCCTGTCCTCCTTCCAGTGGCGGCCCGGAGCAGGCCCCGGAACGTCGCACAGTGCCATCGCCTCGGCCTTCATCTTGAGGCTGATCTCGGCATAGATGTTGGTGGTATCGATGGAGGTGTGGCCGAGCCAGGCGCGGACGGTGTTGATGTCGACGCCGGCGAACACCAGGTGAGAGGCCGTCGTATGCCTCAGCACGTGCGGCGTTATCTTCCTCCCGGCCAGCGCCGGCACCTGGGCCGCGCAGCGCTCGACGACCCAGTAGACGCCGAACCGGGTGAACGGCTGCCGGCGCCGGTTGAGGAAGACAGCGTCGTCCGCGGCACGGCCGTCGATCAGCTCGATCAGGACGCGCTCGATCTCCGGCCGAAGGGGGCATTGGCGCAACTTTCCGCCCTTTCCGTGAAGGGTGACGAGCGCGTGGCCGCCATCGCGGCGCCCGACCTGGAGGTCGCCCACGCGCAGCTGCGTGGCTTCCGACACGCGCGCTCCGGTCTTGTAGAGGAACAGCAGGATCGCGTGCTCGATCCGCCCGTGCCGTGTCGTCCGGTCGGGCACGTCGAGCAGGGCGTCCATTTCGTCGACGGTCAGCCAGGGCACCGGTTTTGACGTCGTCTTCTTCGACGCGATTCCGCTGATCTGGCCGCGCCACGCGACATGGCCTGGATCGTGGCTCGCCACGAAGCTCGCGAACGCCCGGATCGTGGTCAGGCGCTGATTGCGCGTGTGGGCGCAACAGCCTCGCTCATCCTCGATATGAGCGAGGAACCGGCGGACCAGCTCGGCGGAGAGGTCGGCGACGGCCAGCTGATAGTCCTGTTTGCCGAGCTGGACGCAAGCGAACGGGAGCAGCAGCTTGAAGGTGTCGCGGTAGGCCTTGCAGGTGTTGCGCGACAGATTCCGCTCGATCACGAGGTGGTGCGTGAGGAAGCGCTGGAGCCAGGGACCCAGCAAGGCATCGGTGTCATTCATCGTTGTCTCCTCCCGCGTAGCGCTCGAACCGCAGCGCCGCCTGGTGCAGCAGCTCCGGCGTCATGGACAGGTAGACCTGGGTGTGGCGCAGCCTGGCGTGGCCGAGATAGGTCGAGAGCACCGGCAACAGCCGTTGCACATCGACGCCCTGGCGATACCAGTCGGTCAGTCGATGGACCGCAAAGCTGTGCCGGAGCGAGTGCAGTCGCGGCGCCTGCCGCGAGTCGTCCGTCGACTCGATTCCGGCGAGACGGAGCAGCCTCACGAAGGCGTTGTAGGTCGTATCCTTGTGCAATGGCGTTCCGTCCATGTTCGCCAGGATCGTGGACTCCCGCCCCCTCGGGAAGGGCCGATCTGTCCGGATCTCCGCGTAGCTTCTCAGCCGATCGGCCAGTTGGGGGCCGACGGGAACGAGGCGGCTCTTGTAGAACTTCGCATTGCGCACGGTCAGCACCGCCGCCGACAGATCGACGTCGTCAACCATGAGCGATCTGGCCTCGCCGCCCCGCAAGGCCGCTCCGTAAAGGAGCAGAAGCAGCGTGCGCAAGGTCGGCCTGTCCAGCTGCACGGCGTAGGGCTGACATCTCTCGATGGCGTCGAACAGGCGCCGCAGCTCGTCGCGTGAGTAGATGTAGGGTGGCCGTGATTTGGGTGGCTTCGGCTCATTGTCGGGCAGCGGCGAGGAACTGGCGTAGCCCCGGCTGATCGCATAGCGGTAGAACCCGGCCAGCGCGCAGTACTTGTTCTCCCGGTACCGGGTCATCGGGCCGTTGCCGGCGAGGTAGTCGAGGACCTGCGTTCGGGTGACCGCGTCGCAGTCGACTTCGCCGTCGATCCCCTTTGCGAAGCGCAGCAGCGTGTCCGCGCTGGTCTCGAACTTCGCGCCGTGGGACCGCTGCCACTCAATGTATTTGGCCATGGCTCCTTGCAGGTTCATGCCAGGCCCTCCAGATCGAAGTTGGCCACTTCGCGCAGGGCGTTCAGATCGAGCCTGGCGTAGGTCTTGGTGGAGCGCGGGCTGCGGTGCCCGAGATAGTCCCCGATCACCTTCATCGACGCGCCCCGGTCGAGCAGATGCTGGGCCGCGGTGTGACGCAGCGCATGTGTCCCCCGCCGTTCGGCCGCGATGCCCGCTCGGTCCATACGGCGTCGGATCATGCGTCCGGCAGCAGTCCGACCCAGCGGCCGGATCGGCGCCGAGAGCGTGAGGAACAGTGCCCGTTCAGGACGCCGGGGGCGGACGTCGACGAGGTACCGAACGATGGCTTGCCCGACGGCCCGGGAGAGCGGGAAGAGATCGGTCCGCCCGGTCTTGGGCCGGTGCACGCGCAGGGTTTCGCTTTCCCAGTCAAGATCATCGAGCCGCAGGGCGCGAACCTCCCCGGCGCGCAGGCCGTAGACGATCAGGAGCATCAGGATGGCCCGGTCCCGTATGTCCGCCGGCCGGTCGCCGTCGGTGGTGGCGAGAAGGCGCTGGATGTCGGCCCGGCTCAGCGTGCTACGCACCTTTTGGTCGGGATAGAACCGTCCGGGCACGATCCCCTCGGCCATGCCAGGTGTGCACCAGCCGCGATCCTCGGCGAAGCGGAAGAACGCCCGAAGACGCTCGGCGTAGCCCCTGATCGTTCCGCGGCTGAAGTGATCTCGGGCCGTCTTCGCTTCGATGGCGGCGTCGATATCGGTGATCCGCGCCGACTGGAGCCGCTTGCCACCCGTGATGAGCCAGTCGAGGAACTCCCTGGTGCTGCGAAGGTTGTTGCCGATCGTTCCTTCGGCATGACCGCGCTCGGCGCGCATCCATTCCTCGAAGGCGCCGAGCTCGACGCTGTAGGGGTGGCGGTCCTCCTCAGGCTCATCAAGCCAACCCAGAAAGCGCAGCCACCGAGTGACCCTGCTCAACGCGAGCTGCACTGACTTCCGTGAAGTCCGTGGCCTGTGGCCGAGCTTGTGATGCCGCGTGCTATCCCATTCCGGAGCCAAGGCCTCGATCTGGGCAACGGCGACCGTCTCGCCCTCGCGCAGGTGCAGGAGCTGAAGCAGACGAACCTGATCGAGCGCGATCTGCCGGAGCGTAAGTCGAGCGGCGCCGGACTCCGCGAGGTGCCGAAGGTACCGCTCTCGCGGTTCGACGAGCGGCGCGGCCCGGTACTTCTCGATGTGGTACGGCTTTTTGAACAGTTCTTCGAACACGATGTGTCTCCTCGCTGTGGGAGGCCACATCGTGTCCGTCAGGTGCGGTGAGCAAGAAAATGTTGTTCACAGCCCAAGGAATCACAAGGAACACCGATGGTTAGATCGCCGCCGCAACATATGCCCCCAGACAGCATAAGACCCCATATGTTTCATGAAACATATAAGGCCGATTGCGGCAGGCTCGGCCTGCGCGTGACCGGCAGCTTGGCGACCGTCGCCACGTCCACGCTGTTCGTAGTGGCGGTGGAGGCCAAGTTGTTCCGGGGGTCAAAGGCAGTTGGCGGAACTTGATCGTACCCTGCTCCGAATGACGCCCATGTCGGCACTGTCCGGCAGCAGCTTGGCGGAAGCACGTATACCCAGCCCGAACCGGGCGGGCCGCGTTCGCAGACGCGGCCCGTCGGGGTACCTCCAGCAACTCATTCTATTCGTCGCCGCGAACCGCCCCGAATACTCCCAATGTCGTCGTTCCGGGCATTGAAACCCCGTCATCTGCAAAGAGGCCGCCCACCTCTTCCGCGTCGGGCCCGAAGAATCGCCCCTGGACATGTCTGCTGTCTTCCTCGTCGTTATAGAACAAGGGTTCGCCCACTTCGAATGAGCCGCCTGACACCGGAACCCCGATCCACGGATCGATCGTGTAGCGGGAACCCTCAGGATCTGAGACATTCGAGAACATCACATCGAGAACGGTCTCGTTGCCAAAAGTCACAGTAACCTCAACATCGCCGAATATTTCGGCGTCGTCTTCGTCATCGTAGGCAAACCCTACCAACGCGCCTGACCAGGATGCGGAACCAACGGCAGGGTTGCTGGCAGTCGAATCCCCCCACAGGGTCATGCCGAACCACTCCTGACCGCCTTCATACGCCAAGGCACCGTACGAACCAGCGAGATGGTCCAGCACGAGATTGATGGTCTCGGAATCAAATTCTCCGAGGGCTCGTCCTGCCGAATGATCCCCTTCTCCTTGCGCGAAGTTGAATTCGGTACCATGACGCCGCATCACGGGAAAGAAGACAACATCTTCCTTTGGACCGATGAGAGTTTCCGTGGTGGTGTAGTCCCCTGAGTCCGCACTGCCGTTCGTGCACACGGTGCCGGAGCAATCGGGATCGTATTGTGCGAAGTTGCCGTCAGCTTCGCTCCAGAACGCGAGGCCTGTGATCGTGTCGGCGTTGGCCGTGATCTCGCGAAGCTTGGCGTCATGGTCGGCAGATGAGAGCGTGGGCGAACTGCCGCCCGTGGCCATTCGCACGGCGTCCGCGTACTCGGACAACTCTGCGTGCCATTCTGCGTCCTCGGTAATCCGAGGATCAATAAAGGGCTCATCCGGTTGGTCGGGCTCCATGGTGCCCATGGCAGGAGAGCCATCCATGTCCGCGGAAGGAGAACCATCCATATTGGCCGAAGGAGAGCCGCCGCCACTTCCTCCACATCCATACGCAGACAGAACTACAGAAGTGATTGCCGCGAATAACGGGTAGCGAATGAGATTGTTCACTGGATTAGCTCCCTTGCAGGTGCAGAGGAAGATCGCGCGCGGGCCGCCTCATGCCTGCTCTTTGTGTTACGGCCCGAGGAAATGAATGGCTGGAAGTAATCGGCGACCGATCCGTGCCGCGCCAGCACATACGCTGCCACGCGTAACGGAGATCGGTCGCGATGAAGGTGCAGGTTGGTCGCCGCGCCCGGAACTGGGCGGCTCGTTGGTCAGTTTCAGGATCCGCCGGATCGCGGCAGGGGCGACTCAGCCGTGGCTTGCTGATGCCATCAAACAGCTGGGCGCTGGGCGCTGGGCGCTGGGCGCTGGATCATCTTAACAACACTGCCAGTAACAACTATGCCATTGGATTATTATCGCACTAAAGCAAGGCATGAGTCAAAAGCCCCAAAACAGCACACCGGAGCATCCCCGCGCGGACGTCGGATGAAATCCATCCCACGGCCTCCAGGAGGTCATCATGATCCTTGTGCAGGTCCCGGCCGACAATCGGTTCGTGATGCGCAATCCGGTTTCGAAGCTGTCTCAGGCCATTAAGCCTTCGCTGCACTTCCCTGCGGGAGTGGCCCGGAAACGCCCTGTGTAGAGCCGGACGCCAAAGCGTTCTGTCGTAGTCCGCCTTGCCACCGCCATTGACCCATCCGCCACGGCCGACGAGCCGCACCCAGAAGCCCAGCGACATCGATGCCACGAACAGATTCGCGGTTGGCACGCGCGAGCCGCGACGGACGACGCCCGCCATGCTGTCATGTGCGTGACTTGTCGAGGCCGGCGGCAGGGTTCGTGTACCATTGGCTGCCGTATCGTTCCTCAAGCCGGGCGTGCAAGGCGTTTCGCAAGGCAACCTCAAAGGCCTGCAACGGGCCATGAAATGCGGCCCCCAGCTGAGTGTTTCTCGCATAGAGCTGCAGGGCGGTCCCATGATCGCCCGCAGCAGCGTTCAGGTAGGTTTGCATTCGCTCGGGCGAGAATGCTCTTTCAAGCGCGTGAAAGGCGTTGACATCCGCCATTGAACGACTTACCTTCATCTCCGTAACCTCCCGGGTCCGCCTCTGCTTCATGCATGCGCCCGGGGTTTGTCTTTGTACGGGTTGTGATCGGCCTCAATACTCAGACCCGTACGCCAGTCGGTCAGCGCAATGTCGCCGGGAGTGTATTCGCACGGCCCTCCGGCACAGCAGACTCGCTCCACCGTGTCATTCGCGACCTCCAGCCATGCCCGCGCACCGTAGCGGTGACGGCCTGGCGCCCCCTCGGCAATACCTCGATCCTCTCAGCCCTTTATTCGTGGTCATGGTTCTTCGCGGCCCTGCCAGCACTGACGCCGGGCGAACGTAACCGACATTCTCGTTATCGTCATCTCTTCTGACAGTTTCTCCCTATAGCGCGATTTTCGGCGTGTCTTCCTCGTCATGTGCGCCGCGACACCTTTGTGACAAACGCCCCAGCGCGCCGGACATTTCGGTTGGACGTTCACCGGTGATCCATCTTCGCCGCGGACACCGCCCGTTCTCACCCGCGCGTATACGCGTGGGCTGACTTGCCGCGCACTGCTCGCCAGACGTCCTGCCATCCAGATGGGCGGCTTGGCGGCATTCGACGTCGCGCGGAGAACCTCAGCCTTCGGAGACTGACCCGACCCTTCGCCCATACCACCGAAGTGCGCAGTTTTCGGTTGTCACGAATGAGCGGTGTTCGGCTGACATTGACTCCCGCCGTCGATGAATACCGCTGCTTGCAAACGAAGAGACCCCCCCACAGGCGTCGGCGCGGGGGCTCCGTTCCCAGGGCGGTTTGATGTGCGATCCCCGGACATGAAAAAGCCCTCGACAACCCAATTTTTTCAAG
This sequence comes from Alphaproteobacteria bacterium, assembly GCA_022824395.1. Taxonomy (GTDB): domain Bacteria; phylum Pseudomonadota; class Alphaproteobacteria; order TMED109; family TMED109; genus VXPW01. Next base: position 20,508 of record JAJDZX010000077.1, on the reverse strand, counting down.
GGCTTTTTTGGCTGTGGGGGCGCGATCAGAACCCGATATAGGGAACCTCGGTCGCATCGAACGTGCCAAAGCGGATCCACAGGATCGTCACCAGACCGTAAATCACGAGGTAGCAGATGCGTCGCAAGAGTCGGTGCCTCATCGCCAGACTCCATGGGCGACGCTCGAGAGCGCGATCACGTAGACCAAGGACAGGATCCGCAGGACCAGCGCCGGCACGCCGAGCCTTCGTGCCCATGGCAGCACGATCGCGAGCCCGATTCCGTGGCCGAGCCCCCAGATCATGAAACCAAGCGTGAATTCATGCCACATCCCCATGAACACGAAAGCCGCGATCAGGGCGAGTTTGGGACGCGAGGTGGACACCAGAAGCGGCAGGTAGACGTACTGCATCACGAAGTCGGCCATCGAACGGTGCCATCGCTTCCAGAAGTCGGCGAGATCCCTGGCGAGGTGCGGCTTGTCGAAGTTCTGGGGCACTTCACAGCCGAAGAGCAGTGCCGTGCCCTCCGCCATGCGGGAGTGGCCGTAGAACGTCGCAAACAGGAACCCGAACCCGAGCAGGGGTTCAACGAGAAGGCGGAGCGCCAAAATCGCTGCCAAGTTTCCGCTGTGGGCGAACATGGAGCCCGCGTATTCCATGGCGACATCGACGATTCCGGCGATGGCGAACACGTAGACGAATCCTTCGAACAGTCGGGTCAGACCGTCCGGATAGTCGGGGCCATGGCCGGCCTTCAACTGATCCCAGATGCACAAACCGTTGAAGACGGGACCGGATGGCAACGCCGCAACAAAGAACGTCGCGAGGAGCAGCGCAGGAGCGACATCCGATGAGCCCCGGCGTTCCTTGAGCGCGGCCGCGACCGTCATCATCTGGCGGATAATGAAGAACGCGCTCCCCAGCCAGAGGATCGGGCTCGCAGTGAAGACACCGGTTGCATCGGGCGCGAACAGGAGGAGCAGGATCGCGTACGGCAGCCTCGCCTTGATGCGCGCACTGTCGACGTGCCGGCCCGCGAGATACACGCCGCCGCCGATGACGAGGGAGGCAAGCGCGAACAGTAGCGCCAGTGGATGCACCGCGAACAGCAGGGCCGCGCCCGGCATGCAGCTCCAGAAGAGTCGGTTTCGGGCGTCATACGCGTACGTCAGGTGCGACAGGCCCGCGGCAAGCAGGAGCAGGAGCAGGAAGGAAACCGGGTCAACCATCGGGTTTCGGGAGGCGCGGCGACAATGCGGGCGAGCGCAGCAGATGGCGCGCCATCAGGGCCGTGGTCAATTTCCCCACCGGCGTGAACTCCACGTGGGCGTCGTCGTACCACAGCGAATCGAAATCGTTTCGGACTTCCCCGTAGAGGTCGAAGAGGTGAACCGTCTGCCCGTAGCGCGCTTCGAAGTCCTGCAATTCCACGCGATCGAGCGCATGCCCATAGAGCGGCAAGGGCAGCAGGACAATTTCCGCACCCCGATCCAGGATGCGCCCGATCATCAGGTGCAGGAGCCTGACCTCGCCCTGCCGGTAGGCGGAGTCGAAGTCGTACGGGTAGCGGATGCCGCGCGGCGCGTTCGCCTGCCAGGGCGACAGTTCGTGCAGCCGGGCTTCCCGGGCAACGTCGGTCTCCAGTGCCCCGATGAGGCCGTCCAGCCCGGCCGTTGATTCGAACTCCCCGTAGCTGAATGCGAAATCGGCTGGCCAGCCGGCTTCGTATTTCCAGTCCTCGCGCCCGCAAGCGGAAAGCGCCCACGCCCGTTCAGGTTCGCGCAGGGCCTGGTACACCAGGGCCCCGGCCCGGAGGAGGACACCACGCAGGCGATGGCTCCACAGGTTGAACGCGTTCTCGCCCGTCGTGAACGGCATGGCAACCGCAGGCTGGGTGAGAAGTTGTCCGAAATCGAGCAGATTGACGTCGCGCCGGTAGACGTACTGCTCCGGCGCAAGCGCGAGCCCGCGCCTGGCGAGACGGGTGACGCTGCGTTCGGTCATGAACATGAGTTCGAGGACCACGATCCTCGGTGCGCCGCGGGCCTCCAGGTAGTTTTCGAGCAGTCCGTCCATCGCCCGCATCGGGTTGTGTCCCATGGACAGGCGGTCCACGCTGACCGGGCGTTCGAGTTCGGCGGTCAGGATCCGCTGCATGGCTACGGGATCGAGGGCCACCCCCGATCGGGAGCTGCCGACGACGAGGACCTCGGCTGCCGGCTCGCTTGCCCGCGTGAGCAGCAGGTTGCATCGGGCCATGGCACTGGCCGGTCCGCCGCGGTTAGCGTCGAGCCAGAGGAGTCCGAGAATCAGCGCGGCGGTGCCGGTCAGCGCGACCGCGCGGGCGGCGCGGCGGCCCATCAAGGGTCCGTCGCGATCCGTTCATGCAGCCCGTCCCGATCGAGCTTCCCGTGCGTCGTGACCGGGAGCGAATCGATCAAGATGCACTGGCGCGGCACCATGTAGTTCGGGAGCCCGAGCGCCTCGCCCGTGAGCCTGGGTGCCTTGTGCCCGCCGGTGAGGAACAGCACCAGCTGGGTCGGATGCCGGCGAGGGTGGGCGATGACGGCCAGCGCATCGGTACCCAACCGCTCTCGCAGACGATGCTCGATCTCCAGGAGTTCGATGCGATGCCCGCCGATCTTGACCTGGAGGTCGAGCCGCCCAAGGTAAAAGAGCCGGCCGTCTCTCGCCAGAACCCGGTCCCCCGTCCGGTAGTACATCTGTCCGCTGTGATCCGTGACGAACGGCGGGGGCAGATTCGGATCGAGATATCCGTCGAAGCGCTGCGGCGTCGCCAGCAGCAACTCGCCGGCCAGAACACTCCGTTCCGGGAGCACCGGGACGATGTCTCCGTCCACGAGCAGCGCCGCCGTGCAATCGGGAAAGGCCGTACCGAGCGAGACCACCCCCGCCTCGGTGAGGCCGGGACCGTTCCGCCAGCGTTGTGCCGTGACGGCGACGGCGCATTCGGTTGGGCCGTAGGTATTCCAGATCTCGCTGTTCCGCGCCGCCGCCTGCCATGCGTCGGCGAGCCGGTCGGGTAGCGCTTCGCCATTGAACATGCTGAGCCGGAGCGTGCGCAGGGCTTCCCCGAGCGCCTGGCCGTTGTGGAGCGCGACCCGCGCCAGGGACGGGACTGAGACCCAGACGGTGATCCCGTTCCCGGCGACATAGCGGGCAGGGTTGAAGAGATCGATCTCCCGGGCGGGGCACAACGTGCAGCCGTTCAGCAGTGCGAGGTAGACCTCGTGGACGCTGAGATCGAAGGAAAGCTCGCACACCTGCGAGCAGACGTCTTCCGGTGCGTACGCGATGGTCGAATCCAGGTTCCCGATGAAACTGTGAAGATTGTCATAGGAGATCGGCACACCCTTCGGCTCGCCGGTCGAGCCTGACGTGAAGAGAATGTAGGCACTCCCCTCGTCGCGCTCGGACTCGCTCCAGTCGAGCGGCGTAACGCCGCTTCCGCCCGCGGGAACTTGCGTATCCGCCACGATGGCGTTCCCAGGCGCGATGCCAAGGCAAGCCAGCATCTTCCGTCCCGGTTCGGTGCAGACGGCGACCTCAGCACCCGCCTGCCTTACGATACTCTGCAGCCGTGCCAGCGGGTACCTGGGGTTGAGCGGAACGTAGGGCCGACCGACAGCGATGGCGGCCCACATAGCGGCATAGGCCGCCACCGAGCGCTCGAGGAGCAATCCGACGGGTCCTTGCCGGACCCGTCCGGGGTGTCGGAGTTCGCGGCAGAACCATCCGATCAGCCGGCCGAAGTCGCCGTAGGTCACGCTGCCGCCGGAAGCGCGGACCGCGGTACGTCCGGCATGCGCGGCGATCTGCGCGCGCATCCGCTCCAAGAGCACCCGGCGGGCAGCGGAGCGCGGCATCAGCCGATCACCGTTCCGAGATAGTCGCGAAGCGACGCAACCGCCGTGTAGTGGACTGCATCGTCGAAATCGGGATCGATGCCAAAGGCCTGATTTACGGCGGTATAAACGCCCATGAAGGCGAGGGAATCCCATTCGGCGACCGTTTCCATCGAGTCGTCGGTGCCGAGCGTGAGTGCGTCATTGCCGCTCTGCCCGCGCAACTCGATCTCGATGATCCCGATGAGCCGCGCCTCCAGGTCTTCAGTCATAAAGTGTCGCCTCCAGGGGACGCGCGCGTTCCCTGAAAAAGGCCTGTTCCGCCGCCGTCCAGCAGTCGGCGCCACCGATCTGGTACGACGGCCGCTGATTGACCTTCGACCTCGAGAACCGGACGCACGCGGCGAGCGTTGCGGGCGAGAGTATCCCCAGACCGTGCAGTGCAACAGCCCAGAACGTCTCCGGCCGCGCCACCAGATCCTCAAAGAACAGCCGCTGGCAATCCGGGTTGGCGCGGGCGAAGCGGAGCAGGTGCGTATTCACGGTCGTCCAGAGCCAGATATTGCGCTGGACCGCAGACCAGTCGTCCCATGCCGGACGGTCGAGGTGGTCCGGTGCCGGTTTCAGCCGGCCGAGCGAGATGAACTGCTCGCGGTCCGTCAATCGCTTGGACCGGTCCGGCCAGCCGGCCGGGTAGCGGTCTTCGCCGCGGACGATCGTGGCCGAGCGGACGAATCCCTCGCAGCGGCGGAAGATCACCATCAACGCGGCTTCGGGATAGCGTCGGGCGATCGCAGGCAGCAGGGGCGCATTGTAGAAGGCCGCATCGACAGCGAGGCCGGCCTGCCCGGCCGCCGCCGCGAGGATCTCCGGGCCCCGCTTCTCGGCGACGAGCCGGGCCGGGTAGCCGGGTTCGTGCCAAGCCCGGCGATTGTGGACATTGATCAGCGGCAGGCGGGGCTGCGGCGGCTCGCCCGGCAGGTGGCCTTCGTGCAGCCCGACGACGTCATCCAGCCGGTTGAGACAGGTCGCGAGGAACTTGGTCGCGGTGCGACCGGTGCTGGCAACCCAGGCCCATCGCGTGGTCGCAGCGCCAGGCACCCCGCGCGGTTCTCTTGATGTCCCGGTGCGATCAGCCACGCCCGGCCCGTTGCTCATCCACTTCGGTCGGTCATATGGCGCCAGCACCGCTCGCTGCCTTGATGGTCCTGCATGCCAGCATCTCACGCCATACCAAAGCTGTCCCCAGCGGCCACTGCCGTCCGGTCAGCCTGAACGTGCCGGCACCCCGTAGGCACCGCGACGGCGCGCCTTCCAGATCAGGGCGTCCACGACGTAGTGGTGGAAATTGACGATCTGGTACAGGACGATCGTCGCGGACAGGCCCGCGAAGAACAGCCAGTCGATCGCCCGCAGCACCCCCCAGTACATGACCCCCGTGATCGCGATGCAGGTCAGCATGTAGAGCCAGATCCGCCCCGACTGGCTGATGTAGGAGAGAAAGCGCGCCTCGGGATCGGGTCCGTGCCTGAACCGCTTGTTGTTGAACATCCAGACGAACAGGATGTACTGGAAATTGTGCCAGATATTGATCATCAGCCAGCCGAGCGTGATGTCCGCCGTGAGCACGTAGCCGACCCAGAAGATCGCGAAATGGGTCAGCATGTAGAGGGTGTGGACCGTCGCCAGACGACCGTGCAGCAGGTCGAGGACCCGGCGCGCCGACCAGAAGAGCACGAGCGCAACAGCGGCGTATCCGGTCACGGCTGCGACGGGGTCGGCGACCGGCAGCGTCCAGAGTTCAAGGCCGATGAAACGCGTGTGTCCCTCGCTTGACCGGAGCAGGATCCCGTAGATCGGCACCGCCCAGAAGATCGCCTGGTCCAGCCAGCCGTCCTCGTACGAAGCATCCGGGTCCGCCCGTCGGTAGGCCCGCGATATCCCCCAGCTCTGCCGGGTGTAGTGGTACCACTGCCAGTAGAAGTAGACCGTGACCACGGCCCAGATTCCCAGCAGCCAGGCCAGCAGGATCGTGGCCGCGGCCACCGCCGGGATGAGATACACGATCATCCAACGGCGCTCCGCGTAGCTCGCCCGGTCGAAGCAAAGCCGGGTGAACGTCGCGATGACGTGGTGATAGCCGAGCACCCATAGATCGATGACAAGGATCGGATAGAACCAGGCCGGCTCGTAAACGATCGCCGCGCCGGAGAGGAAAGCGACAGCCGGCACCCCCAGCACGAGCATGCTGTCGAACCTGGCGCCGCGCAGCCATGCCGCCCGGCGCGTCGTCACACCGCGCACTGCTTCCATTACCCGGCTCCGCGCCAATCATCGGCTCGACCGCAGGAACCGCGAGCGCCGGCCGCGCCCGACACCGGACGATCTGCCGGGAGAGGACGATGGGCCGTCTCGATCGAGAGGCACGCAACGCGATGGCGGTATTGCTGGACAGGGGCCACACGAAGAGTGACGTGGCTCGTCTTCCGAGTGTCAGCGAGGGCACCGTTCGCCATCACGACCGCCGGATGCGGGAGGGGGCGGTCGACGGCCGCTCGGGTCAGCAGGGTGTGGCCGCGGGGCATGCCGCGGCGATCGCGCACTGGCGGGAGCCCCGGGGAGCGGGCGGTCATCCAGGACGCAGATCGAGGTTTCGATTGAGGGCTTCCGCCAACTGGCGGGCCGTTTCCTTGGTGCTTTCGGGGATCGTCGAGCGGTCCCTGCTCCAGCCGTCCGTGAGGGCCAGCGCTACCTTTGCCTGTTGGGCCTTGTCAAACTCACCGCCCCCCGTGCGGCGGAACAGTTGAGAGACTGCCTCGACGTTGGTGGCCGCGTCCTGCTCTTCCTCGCTCAGCGGTTCGTCCGGCTGCCCCCGTCCCTGCCGGGCAGCTTCGGCGTAGATCTCCCGCGGGATGACATCCTCGATCATGGCACCCGGGCGACCGAGTAGGTCTCCAATCGTGAGCAGCGGCACATCATCGCCGAACACGTCCCGCAGCCGTGCTGCCTCGTCCAGCCCTTCCATGCTGCTGTTGAGCAGGACCAGCGCCTGCCGCTGGCCGGGCGCCGCGAGAATGACGAATGCCAGCGGGATCAGCCGGAAGCGCCCGCCGGCGGGGATGAGGAGGGTGTCTCGGTGGAGCAGCGGCAACCCGTCCTCTGCCTGGAGACAGTCGTTCAGCGCCTGCAGGATCCAGAAATCGGCAACGCCTTCCACGATCACCGGCCGCTTCCCGAGCAACAGGGTCTGAACCGCCGATGGACCAAGCGCGCATTGCAGCGGCGACAGCGTATCGCGATGGTCCGCCGGTCGGATCTCGTTGGAGACGCGGCTCGTGCGGGGCTCGGTGCCGGTCAGGTAGACGGTCCGGATGCGCTCCATCCGGTTCGTATCGATGAGAAACGGGAGATGCGTGCTGTAGAGGATCTGGTTGTGGTCGGCGATGCGTTCGAACAGGCCGATCAGCTCGCTCTGCAGATGCGGGTGGAGATGCAGTCCGGGCTCATCCAGCAGCAGGACCGCGCCTCCGTGCACGTGCCGGGATTCGGCAAGGAAGACGAGATAGAAGGAGAAGAACCACTGGAACCCCTTGCTGCGCTCTTCGAACGGCACGGGGAAGCTGTTGTGCAGGTCCGAGACCTTGAGGACCAGGTCCTCGCCTTCCATGGAGAAATGCACGCGGTGCTGCTTCTCGCGCCACCACGCCGCCCAGTCGCCGCTCAGCGTGAACGCGGCGGTGTCGAGCAGGGCGTCACGGACTTCCCGGCGCCGGGCCGCCGCCTCGTCCGTTTCCTCCGCGTCCCGGCCGCGGCCGAGTGCGAGGATCTCCTCGGGGTCCAGGCCGCTCCACTGGAACAGCACCGACTGGGTCCGCACGCCCGGGTCGGCGTTGCGCTTGCGGCTGAGGTACGAGGGCAGGTGGATGCGCCCTTCCAGGCGGTCGTAGTCGCTGAAGTAGATGAATTTCGGGAGCGCCGCCATCGCCCAGGCGTGCGCTTCCTCCTCCAGGTCGGCCGGCGACCCCTGCGCCAGGAAATCGACCACTGCGGTGCGATGTTCCCTGACGATGCCGCTCCGCGCGGGCTGGGTTTCCTGCCAGCGGTCGACCGCCTCGAGAAAGGCCCGGAAGGCGTCACTGCCCGCGGCATCGGGGGGGGGCCGTTCGGCCGCTTCCCGCACGGCAGCCAGCGCGTCCTGCACGTCGGCGGGGGGCTCGTGCTCCGCAGCCGCGATGGCCTGGGCCGCCTGCAGCGCGTCGGCGACCGTGACGCCGGACGCCGGCGCCGCGAGCTTCGGGCTGAACGCAAGCTCCGTCCGGGCTCCGCGTTCGCCGGCGTACGCGGTGGTCAGGGTCAGCCGCCGGGGAGGGGTGGCCGGGCGCCGGGACAGGGACGCCAGCAGACTCTCGACCTCTCCGTCTGACAACTCGAATTCCAGCACGGTCACGTCCCGGTCCCGGTCGCGGTCGTGCGTGTAGAGACTGCGGGGATAGTCGTACAGGCGGTCGAAGGTCACGTCCGCAACGTTGAGGCTCTTCCAGAGCGCGGTGAAGATCGACGTCTTGCCGCTCTCGTTCTTGCCGACGAAGGTCGTGACCCGGGGGTCCAGCTTCACGTATCCGGTGTCGTGAACGACCTTGTAGTGCTTGATCCGGAATCCTACGAACTGCATGCCGTCATTCCCGCGTATCAGAGGGCAGGGGTGCCCGGCGGCGGCCGCGGCACCGGGCCGAACGTGTCACCGCCGCGCACCCGGCTTGGCCCGCTCCGCCGGGCCGCGCGGCGCCACGGCCTAGCCGCCGCCTGCGGCCGTGACGCCGGCCGGCAGGGTGATCCGGAAGACCGTCCCCTCGCCGGGCAGCGAATTCGCCGAGACGGTGCCCCGGTACTTCCCGGCCAGGTAGACCGCCGAGGGCAGCCCGATTCCGAGCGCGCCCTCACGGGTCGTGTAGAACGGCTCGAAGATGCTCCCCTTCTGGTCGGCCTCGAAGCCGTCGCCGTTGTCCACCACCGTGATCAGGATGTCCTCGTTGCGGTGGGCGACGTCGATCTTGATCAGGCCGTCCCGGCCGCTGAGCTGCCGGACCGACTGCACGGCGTTCTCCAGGATGTATTCGATCAGCAGGAGGATGTCGTGCTGCGAGGCGAAGAAGTCCGGGGCCGGGCCGATCGTCCGGGTCACGGTGGCGTGCTGGTCCGCCTGCACGGCCGCGCAGGCGAGGTCGACGCAGCGCTCGATGTTGACCAGCTCGTAGCTGATGTCGCCGTCGCGCTGCTTCGAAAACAGCGCGAGGCGCTGTGCGAGTTCGTCGATGTCGTCGATCTGGCCGCGGATGCTGGTCAGGACGGCAGCCGACGTCTCGAACTCCTCGTCGAAGTCGAGGCCGGCCCCGAGCACGCCCGAGCCGGCCCCCACGGCATTCCGGATCCGGTCCTGCGACTGCTGGAGGTGGTCAACCCGGGTCAGGACCTGGCGCACCGATCCCGACAGCCGCCCGGAGAGGAAGCCGGACACGATGCGGTGGAGGGCCCGCGCCTCGGGCGTCATGCGGGCCATTGCGGGGACGGGCTGCGGCGCCGTCGCACCCGGGGCGGCGGGCGGGCGGCCAGCGGCTTCGGGTTCGGCGGAGGTGGGTACGGGCGCAGCGGGCGGCGTGACCGCCGGCGGCGGGGTGGGCGCCACTTCGACCACCGCCGTCGCCGGCACAACCGGAGCGGCGGGTGCCGCCGGCACGGGCTCCGGGGGAGCGGGCTCGTCCGTGGTCGTTGTGCGCACGCTCGCGCGCGCATCGCCCGGTGCGGGCACCGCGGCGGCCACGTCGGCGCGGGCGCGGGCGCGGGCGCCGATGGGCGCCTCGACCACCCGGAACACGGCCATGAGGCCCCACAGGATCACCAGGACCACGAGGGTTCCGACCACGCCCAGCTCGTAGAACCGCGCCTGTTGCGCCGCCCGCCCGGCGTGGAACTCCATGTCCGCGACCAAGCGGTCGGTCTGCTCCGTGATGTCCGTGTCGGTCGCCTCCGCGAAGATCGCATCGGTGGCGAGCTTCCGGGCAACCAGCACGTCCGCGTGGGCGATGAAGTTGGCCAGTGCGTTGGCGATCTGGGGCCGGGCCGCCACGCTCCGCTCGCGCAGGGCGGCAAGCTCGCCGGCGAGGCGCTCCTGCTCGGCCTCGGAGGGCGTGACCAGGTAGGTGTTGACGTCCTGGGTCAGCCGCGAGATGTCCGGGGCCAGGCGCGGGTCGGTGCCCTGGTCGGCCAGCCGGAGGAGGTTGGTGGCGGCGAGCGGCAGGTACCGCACGCTGTTGCGCACGACCGCGTAGCTGGTCTTGAAACGCTCGACGCGCTCCTCCTTGGCGTCCACCGCGCTCAGGTACGAATTGACCTCGTTGGAGAGATCGACGGGGAGCTCCGGGATCGGCCGGATGGTGGCGCTGAGCTCGTCCGTGAGGCGGTTCATCCGCGGGATGAAGGCCGCCAGCGAATCAAAGTCGGCGAGCGGGTCGGATTCGACCCGGGCCGTCTCCATGCTCCAGCTCACGTCCAGCTGCTGGATCTGGCGGACGATCGAGACGGCATCCTGGTAGCTGCGCTCGATCGTGTCGTTGCGGGAGGCGTAAAAGTACAGGACGACCGCCCCCACGATCAGAATGACGGAAGCCGCGAGGCTGGCGACAAGCTTCATGGCGACAACTCCTCGGACTCGCCTGCAAGCGTCTTGATGAATTCCACGATCAGATCCTTGTCCCGGTCGGGCGCCTCGCGCCCGAGTTGAAACTCGAACATGGCGTCCACGGCGTCGCGCAACGTCGCCGCGCTGCCGTCATGAAGGTACGGGGCCGTGTGGGCCGCCATGCGCAGGCTCGGCACCTTGAACGCGTGGCGGTCCTCGGGGTTGCCGGTGACGTTGAACCGGCCGAGGTCGGCCTCGGTGATGTTGCCGCGCCGCTTGAAGAACTCGTTGATCACGCCGAACACCTGGAACATGTTGCCGCCGACGTTGGCGCCCTGGTGGCACGAGACGCAGCCGTAGTCCTTGAACAGCCGGTAGCCCTCGAGCTCCGCAGCCGTGAGCGCGTTCGCGTTGCCCTGCAGCCACTGGTCGAAGCGGCTGTTGGGCGTGTTCAGCGAGCGCATGAACTCCGCGAGGGCGTTCTTGATGTTCACGCGCGTGATGCCGTCGTCGTACAGCTCGCCGAAGGCGTCCGGATAGTAGTCGTCCTGGTAGAGGGTGGCGACGACGTCGGGCCAGAGGCTCCCCATCTCGAACGACGTCTGCACGGGGCCGTCGATCTGGTCCTCGAGCGTGTCGGCGCGGCCGTCCCAGAACTGCTTGAAGTTGAGCGCCGTGTTGTAGACCGTCGGCGAATTGACGACCCCCTGGCGCCCCTCGACCCCGGTCGAGACCCGCTCGCCGTCGTCGCCGCCCGCAGCGAGGTCGTGGCACGAGGCGCACGACGTGCTGCCGTCGCTCGAGAGGCGCGGGTCGTGAAACAGCACCCGGCCGAGCGCCGCCCGGTCGGGATCCGCGCCGGTCTCGAACGGGATCGGCTTGATCGGCTCGTTGGCGACGGCCGCGGCCGCGACGGCCAGCAGGGCCGGCGCGATGCACGTCCAGCCGATCAGCAGCCGGAGAAATTTGCTCTGCATGGGTCCCTTCAACCTGAACCTGTCATTTGCATGGCCTCAATCGCCTGCACGAACGCCGGCCCGCCCATCAGCAAGACGGTGCCGGGGAGCACCAGCAACAGCATCGGCAGGGTGATGAGCACGGGGAGCCGCTGGATCCGCTCCTCGATCCGCGCGGCTCGCTGGACCCGCTCGGTCTCGGCGATGTTCCGCATGGCCTCCGCGAGCGGTGTGCCGTAGCGCTCGCTCTGGAGCAGCGTCGTCGCCATGTCCTGCAGGCCCGGCACGGGGGTGCGCTCCCGGAAGTCCTCGAGGACGGCGCGCCGGTCGGCGCCCACGCGAAGTTCGGCCTCCAGCAGGCGGAGTTCGCCCGCGAGGTTCGCCTCGATCGGCTCGAGCTCCTCCGCGGTGGTGAGGAGCGCCCGCTCGAACGTGAGCCCCGCGTCGAGGCTCATCGTCAGGAGATCGAGCGCGCTGGGCAGGACCCCGCTCATCTTCTGGCTGCGCCCGGCGCTCCGTCTCCGGACCACGGTCTCTGGCAGCACGCCGCCGGCGACGGCGCCGGCGAGGAACAGGAAGCCCGCCACGACCGGGTGCTGCCCGGCCCACTCGATGCGAAGCGCGGCGACGGCCAAGGCGGCGCCCGTGAGCAGGGCCACGGCCAGCTTGACGGAGAGGTAGATCGCCACCGCCTCCTGATGCCGGAAGCCGGCGGTCCGGAGCATCCGCGCCAGCTTGTCGCGCTCGGCGGCCCCGAACGGGGCCAGCGGGGAGACCGCCCGCACGGCGGCGAGGCCGAACTCCTCGAACAGCCGGTTTGACTTCCCCTGGTCTGCCGGTCGGGCCGCGGGGTCCGGGAACCGGCGGAGCAGCTCGGTCCGCGACAGCCCGAGTCGCTGGTCGAAGGCGTAGAGGCGGCGGGTTTCGCGGACCATGAACACGGTCAGGAGCCCGCCGGTGCCGGCCATGACGGCGGCCACGAGGAGAATGACGTAGAACAACATCCGGACCGTCCTAGCGCACCGCGTTGGCGGCGACTGTGCGTGCGACAAAAATCCCGCCTGCGATCAGCGCGAACCCCCACCGCAGGAGTTGCGCGCCGGTGTCCGTGTGGAACAGCATATCGATGGCGGCCGGCGACATAAAGCTCTGCAGGCCCATCAGCACGAACGGCATGGCGGCCAGGATCAGCAGGGTGAAGCGGGTCTGCGCGGTCGAGGCCTTCGCCTTGAGCTCCACCTGCCGGCGCTCGCGGAGGGCCCGCGACAGGTTGGCAAAGGCGCCCGTGAGCCCAGCTCCCGATCGCCGCTGCAGGCGGATCACGGCGAGGAACATGGTGAGCTCGGCAACGCCGTAGCGCTTCGACACCTCCCTGGCCGCGTCCTCGGGATCGAGGCCGGCAGCCAGGTAGTCGCTGAACATGGCGAGGATGGGCTTCACCGGGTGCGGGGCGTGCTCGGTGACCGACGCGATCGCCTCGGCCGACGGCACGCCGGTCGCCGACAGGCGGACGATCTGGTCCACGGTGTCGGGGAACTTTGTGACGAATTCGGTCTCGGCCCGCCGCTGGATCCAGGCGAGGGACATCCAGGCTGACGCGCAGCCTGCGGCACCCAGCATGGCCGGCGTCCACCAGCCGAACGGAAACCGGAGGAACCAGGCGGCCGCCACGATGGCGGCACCGCCCAGCAGGCCGAGGCCCAGGGCCTTCAGCAGCGCGGAGGGTGCATGGATCAGCGGGTAGCGCGCCTCGATCGCGGCCCAGAGGCGCGCCCGGTCGTCCGGGGACTGGAGGATCGCGATCTCCTCTTCCTCCTCCGCGTCCTCCTCCGCGACCTCGTCGCGCGGCAGGATCGCGACCGCGCGCCGGACCCGGCGCTCCAGGGCGGCCTGCCGGCGGTGCCCCGCCACGATCACCACCGTCGCGCAGATCGCCCCCGTGATCAGGATCACCTCCATGGCCGTGGCCGCCATCACGGCCGGGCTCATGCCGGCGTCTCCCCGATCCGGGGATCCGCCTGCACGGCCTCCAGGAGCGCCTCGTAGAGGCCGAGCGACCGCACCGTGTCGGACCAGGCCGGCCGGCGGCCGGCGCTCTCGAAGACGTGCGCCTCCGAATCGGGACGCCGCCGCCACAGCTCCTCGGCGGTGATGATGTCGTTCTCGATCCCGACCACGCTGGTGATGCTGGTCACGCACCGATGGCCCGTGCGCAGCCGCTGGAGCTGGACCACGAGGTCGACGCTGGAGGCGATCTGGCGCCGGAGCGCCGACAGGGGGATCTCGGCGCTTCCCATCATCAGCATGTTCTCGAGGCGGGTCAGCGCATCGCGGGGGTTGTTCGCGTGCAGCGTGCACATCGACCCGGGATGGCCGGTGTTCATCGCCTGCAGCATCTCGTTGGCCTCCTCGCCCCGGACCTCGCCGACGATGATCCGGTCCGGGCGCATCCGCAGCGAATTGATCAGGAGCGCGCGCATGCTGATCCCCCCGGTGCCCTCGGGGCTCGTGGCCCGGGTCTCGAGGCGGACGATGTGCGGCTGCTGCAGCTGCAGTTCCGCGGCATCCTCGATCGTGACCAGGCGCTCGGTGTGATCGATCTCGCGGGAGAGCGCGTTCATGAACGTGGTCTTGCCAGCGCCGGTGCCGCCGCTGATCAGCACGTTGCAGCGCGCCTTGACCGCGATGCGGAGGAACTTCGCCATGGCCGGCGAACAGGCTTCGCCGGCTGCCATCTGTTCCAGGTCCGCGTTCCGCACCACGAACCGCCGAATCGAGATCGCGGCCCCGTCGAGGGCCAGCGGCGGAATGACGATGTTGACCCGCGAGCCGTCCGCGAGGCGGGCATCGACCATCGGGCTGACCTCGTCGATGCGGCGTCCGACCCGCCCGGCGATGCGTTGGGCGATGTGAAACAGGTGCTGCTCGTCGCGGAACCGCAGTTCGACGGGTTCGAGCCGGCCGTTCCGTTCGATGTAGGCGGACTTGAGGCCGTTGATCAGGATGTCGGAGACGCTCGCGTCCACGAGCAGCGGCTCGATCGGGCCGAGGCCGTTGATGTCGTTCACCAGCCGCGTGACCACCTGCTGGCGGTCGTGCGGACTGAGCTCCGCCACGTCCGCCTGCTCGGTGTCGAGAAAGGCGTGCAGCTGCCGGGCCAGGGCCTTGTTGTCGAGGTTGGCGACCCGGGTCATGTCCATCGACCGGACGATGACGGGGTGCAGCCGCGCCACGATGTCGCTGATGGGCGCACTGTTCTCCGCAACGCGGCGGCGCGGTGCCGGCACGGCTTGCGGCGGTGCGGCGGGCGCGGCGCCCTGGACCGGTTGCGTGCGGCGGCCGAAGGAGCGGGCGGGCACCGGCGGCTCCCCGCTCAGGCTGCGGCCCGGACGGCCGGACGGCCGTCACGGGCTGCCTCCGGGCCGGGCGTGTCCAGGCGGTCGACCAGGCGGTCGAGGGGCTTCCGGAGCCGGCGGGGGAGGCTGCGGGGGAGGCGCTTGGCGAGGTGCCCCCAGTCGGAGAGTTCGGGCAGCAGGTCCGCAAACGGAAACTCGACATCGGGTTCGCGGTCGGCGCCGGAGGCGCGGAGGGCGCGCCGGGTTGCCGAGCGCCCGAGCGCGCGCGTACGGTTGCGCACGTCGACGACGGACGCCCCTGGTCCCAGTGCGGCCGAAGCCCGGGCGGAGCGCAGGGTGCCGATGCGGGTGGGTTCGCTCACCAGCACCTGCACGTCGCAGTCCCGGAGCACGGCGATGCGCCCGTGCGCCTCCGGGTCGACCAGCACCAAGTGGAACCGCGTGCAGAGCTCCGCCACGAGCTGCCCGACGCTTCGAAAGGAGGGGGCGAGCGGCAGCGGGGGATTCCAGCGGTAGCCGAACACGGCCAGCCGGTCGGACTGCGCAACCTGCGCGGCCGCCACCAGATCCGGATCCGGAGCGCCTGCCGCCGCGGACTCAAGCAGCTCGTCGAGGCCGGGGGCGGGCTGGACATCGAGCAGAAACGGCAGCGCGGAGAACGCCCGGTTGAGATCGAGCACCGCGACGTAGCGCCCCCGGGCCGCGGCGGTGATGGCCGTCGCGGCAAGCAGAGTGGTCGCACCGCTGCCGCCGGTCCCGGTGAAGCCGGCGCTCCGGCCGCGTCGGCGCCGGTCGCGGTCGCCCGCGAAGGTGCTGGCCACCACCTCCCGGAGGCGCGCAGGCGCGATCGGCTTGATCAGGTAGTCGGCGATGCCGGTGTTCAGGATGGCGCGGCTGTAGCGTGCGTCGTCCTGTGATCCCAAAGCCACGACGGTAGCGCCAGCCTCGCAGACGGACGCCAGTTCGTGGATGCTGCCGACGGGGTACGGGGCGCCGTCGAGATCGACCAGGATCAGGGCCGGCGAGGCGCCGCCTGCCAGCGCACCGATCGCAGTGCGGATGTCGCCGTCGTCTGCAGCCAGGTCCCATTCCGGAAGGGCGGCCTGGAGCGCGAACCGCGTCTCCGGGTCCGTGACGAACGCGCGGGCCCGCCGGAGGGCGGCGGGGTCCGGGGTGCGCCCGGGTGCGGTGGAACCTGACTCCGGATCCATGCGGCTATCCGACGGGGAGAGGCGACCTCAGGGACGCGTTGGCGTGTCATGTGGTCAAAATATGGGGAATCATCCCGAACGGCCCCTACGCAACGGCACGTTGCCGACGTACGAACCGTTCGGGTGAACGCAGGTCGTCCGAACGGGTTCCTACGGACCTGGAGATGGAGACGGAGACGGAGTGAGAGTCGGTGCGCCAGGTGCCGTGACGCTGACCGTGTTGCTCATATTATCGATCGCGGTCGTAAGGTCGCCGGTAAATGCCACGATCGCGGTACCGACGCCCGCGATCACGACCCCGGCCATGACCGCGTATTCGAGCGCGGATACGGCCCGCTCGGAGCGGAGAAAGCGGCCCGAACGCCGCAGCGATGAAATCAGCATGCGCTGACCTCCCTTACTTGGTTTTCTGAAACGTTCGGCTCCGTGCGCGCCGGGGGCAGTCGGTAACTCCGGGACAGACCCCACGGGCCTGCCCGAAAGTCACCAACTTTGCCAGTGAAGGCACACAAAGAACTTATTCTACCATCGAGGATAGAATCTACGGAGTGAGGGTCGGCGCGGTTGGTTGCGTGACCGTGACCGTGTTGCTCATATTATCGATCGAGTCCGTAAGGTCGTCGGTAAATGCCACGATCGCGGTACCGACGCCCGCGATCACGACCCCGGCCATGACCGCGTATTCAAGCGCGGATACGGCCCGCTCGGAGCGAAGAAAGCGGCCACTACGCCGCAGCAATGAAATCAGCATGCGCTGACCTCCCTTACTTGGTTTTTCTGAAACGTTTGGCCCCGTGCGTGCCGGGTACGACCGGGAACGCCGTGACAGACACCACTGGTCTGCCTGGCATCCACCGATTCCCGCTGTAAAGGCACACTGGAAGCCTATTCTGTCAACAAAGACAGAATCTGGGGCCGTCCTGTCAAGCCGCGCCAGGTGCGCGGATCGAGAAGACGGAGCGACTGGAAGCACCCGGCGCGGCGGCCGGGTCCGGGTTGCGCCCACGGGCGCCACGCGGTGTGAAGAGCCAGGGCGCATCGTCACGCGCCTGCCGACCTGGCCATACCTGCACCCAGATGCGCGTGGTCCGGCTTCGCCACGGGCGTTTCGGGTTCGCGCAGCGGGAGCACGTGGAGGCGGTAGATGTCGCCCGCGGTGAAGCGGGCGGTGAGCGATCCCTCGCGCGTCAGGCGGGCGCAGACCTCCACCACGACCACCGCCTCGCCGTCGTCCATGGCGAACGCCGCCGGCAGGTCGGGGCTGGGCGGCGTGCCGCCGGTGACCAGCTGCGGGCAATCGCCCGCGAGAGTCGCAGTGACGGCCGCATCGCCGTAGCGAAGCTCGTTGTCGGACCACAGGACCTTGACCTCGGGCGGCGTGCCCTCGTGCCGCAGCAGCGAGATGACGAACACGACGTCCGCGGGAACCCCGAGCTCCTGGTCCACCAGGAACTCGCCAAGGCCCTTGAGCGACTTGCCGTCGAGCGTCCCCTGATCGGTGTCGGGCCCGCGCGAGACGTAATCGGCCATCGTGACCGCGATCCGGGCACTGCTGGTATCGGCCTCGACCCGCATGTACAGGTCGATGCAAAGCGCCGCGACCGTGACCAGCGCCCCCGCGCCGATCGCCATCTCGAGCCCGGCGCTTCCCCGCCCGTCCCGGGTGAACGCCTGCAGTGCCAGTGTCCGAGCCCGGCGCATGCGGCTCAGCCCCCGGGCTCGCGGCGGGCAGCACCGAAGGCGACGATCCGGTCGCGGTCGTCGCCACAGATCGCGGGCGACACGTTGCCCTGGGCCTGTTGCGCGGGCGGCCTCTCCAGCTTGACCAGCACCATCTCGCCGCCGGCCGGATCCTCACAGGCGACCACCTTGGCCAGGTCTGCAGGCCCCACATCCCGGTAGACGGTGAGCGTCCAGCCGCCGCAGGTATCCGTGTCGTCGTCTGGCAGCAAGTTCCCGCAGGCCTGGTGATCGATCTGGATGCCGCCGTTGCTTTCGAGGATATGCCAGGGGAGGGCACCGTCCGGATCCAGTGCAAGCGCGTAGGCCATTGACCGCGCTGCCCGGTCGGCGCGGTCCCCGGCATACGCGTCACCGAGGATGTTCATCAGGAGGACGAACGCGGTGAGCAGGCCGACGAGGGCAAGGGCGGTCTCGATCGCGACGTTGCCGCGCTCGCCGCGGACGAACTCCCGGACGACCGTGCCGCCGGCCGCGCGCACACTGCGCCCGGCGCGCATCGGCGCACCGGTCGGGAACGGTCGCTGGCTACGTGGCAAAGGGGCTTTCAGCATCCTGGGCGGGCGCCGGCCGGCGCTTCCGGTTTCGTTCGATGCGGCCCAACCTAGGGCCGCCAACTCCCCGCCGCCATACAACTATGATCATGGCTGACGGAAGATTCCGTCATTGCGAAATACCTTTGCCACCTAGTACCAATGCAGTAATACGCCCCTTCGCATTCCATGCTATTTATATAGCTTCTATAGGTTCGGCTTATGGGGGCGCGGGCCGGCGCCGACCATTGGAGAGGATGCATGCGTTCCAATGCGGGGCAGCCGTCGGCCGCGATCCACACGCGCCGCGATCGCCTCAAGCAGTTGCGGGCCTTCCGCGAGGTGGTCCGGGCAGACGGCGTCTCGCGGGCGGCGGAGGCGCTCAATTCAAGCCAGCCGGCCGTGTCGAACTATGTGCGCTCCCTCGAGAAGGATCTCGGAACAGCCCTGTTTTTCCGCCAGGGCGGGCGCATGCGGCCGACTCCGTACGGCCGGCACCTCTACGAGGTGATGGGGCCGGTGGTCGAGGGCCTGCTCCGCCTGCCCGCGATCTTCGAGGAGGAGCACCTCCGAGAGTCTATCGAGGCGTTCCGCATCGGCGTGGGGCAGTACTCGGGAGGCCTTCTGCTGCCGGGCATCGTGCGCCAGCTGCAGGCCAGCCTGCCGCGTGTCCGCGTCCAGCTGCGCACCGGCACCGGCACCGAGAGGTTGGCGTGGCTGCGGTCCTTCGAAGTTGATGTCGTCGTGGCCGCCATCGCTTCCGCACCGCCCGATATCGAGTTTTTTCCGCTGGTGGAGTCTGACGTCGTGATCGTCACACCCGAGGATCATCCGCTTGGACGCCGGAAACAGGTCGTCATCACGGACTGCGCCGAGCATCCAATGGTCGTCCCGAGCGCGGGAACCCAGGTGCGGATCATCCTGCAGGTGATGTTCGGCATGTACGGCATGCGCCCGAACGTCGCGCTCGAGGTCGACCGGTGGGATGCGATGATCAACCATGTCGCTGCCGGCACCGGCATCGCCATCGTGCCCGACCTGAGCGTCAATGAGCGCGCCGGGGTGTGCAAGGTGCCCCTTGTGCACCCCTACAGATCCCGCATCTACGGCGTGGCGGTGCGGCGAGACGAGTTAAGAGGCCTCGCCGCGCGCAAGTTTCTCGAGATCGTTGGCACCGATGCTGCGTGCCGCAAACAGGACGCGTGAGCAGTCAGCCTTTCAGTGACAAGCGCGATCGCGTGCGCCAGCTTCGCATCTTCTGCGAAGTGGTTCGCGCCGAGAGCATCTCGGAAGCGTCAGAGCATCTCGACCTGTCCCCACCGGCAGTATCGCTCCAGGTGCGCGAGCTTGAGCACGAATACGGAGCCCTGCTGCTGGAGCGCCGGTCCACCGGCGTGGTGCCGACCCCGGCCGGTCGGCGGCTTCACGCACTGGCCGAACCCCTGATCCAGGACGTGGACCGGCTGTTCGGCGATCAACCGCTAGCGAACGGCACGCCGAGAGCCGGGCGCGTCAGCGTGACTGCAGGCAATGTCGGTTCCGCGTACATCCTGCCACGGTACGTCAAGCGCTTCCGTGAGCGGGTCCTGGGGGGATCTGTGCGCCTGCTCACTTTGCCATGGGAGGAGGGACTGAAGCGCCTGCTCAGGGGAGAGGTCGACCTGATGTGCGGCGCTGCGGCACCCTTTCCCGAGAAGGCGCTGCGCTATGCTGAGATGTTCACCTATGCGGCCGTGCTCATCGTGCCGCTCGACCACCCGCTGGCCGGGCACGCGCAGTTCAACTCGCAGAGGCTGGATGACGAGCGCGCGATCATGCCGGCCAAGGGAACTCCCAGTCGGCAGTTCGGCGAGCATGTGACACGCGTTCTCGGCCTTGACCCCCAATCGGCACTTGAGGTGGGCAGCTGGAGCGAGGTCAAGCGTTACGTCGAGGACGGCCTGGGAATCGCCGTCGTGCCGGGACCGTGCCTGACGGAGTCCGACCAGGTTTCAGCGCTATCGCTCGGTGCGCAGTTCGACGAGCGGAGCTACGGCGTGTACTTCCCGAGGAGCGAGGCCCTCTCCCCGGCGGCAAATTGCCTCCTCGAATTGCTGGCGCCGAATTGGGCTGATTGGCGCGCGCCCCCCCCCCCGGGGGGGGGCGGGGGGGCGGGGGGGCGGGGGGGGGGGGGGGGGGGGCCGGCGG
>JAJDZX010000101.1 GCA_022824395.1 Alphaproteobacteria bacterium | reverse complement strand
CAGCGCTATCGCTGGGGGCGCATTTCGACGTGGGGCCATTCGGGGTTTTATTCCCGTGGAGCGCGGCCCTCCCCCCGGCGGCAAATTGCCTCCTCGATTTGGTGGCGCCGATTTGGGCTGTTTCCCCCCCCCCCCCCCCCGCGTTCGCGCCCGAACGATGACGAAGAGGCGGTGATCAGCCCGGCCCCGTGCGCAGCCCGTGCCGGCATCCGTGCCTGGGCGTGGCCTCCCGGCCTCCACGACGGACGAACGGGGCCGCATACCCAGCGGAAACGGCGCCAGCGCCGAAGGGCCGGTTCCGGGTCACGCCGGCTGGCGGTACCCACACGCAGCCGGATTTCCGGGGGACGGCGGCTCGCCGCCCGGACCGGCGCGGCCGCGATGGCCCGGACCGGGCCGTCCCCGCGCTGGGATGCCCGTGTGGCAGCGCCCCTGGACCGCTGCAGGACCGGCCACTCTGCGTAAATCCCGCGCTGCCCAGCCGGTCATGGTCGTGGCGCTGCCTCATTCCGGATGCGCGGCTGATCCGGCCGGGATGGGTGAGAGGCCCCGCATGGCACTGATCCCCGTGCCGTCCGCAGTGCGGCAGGTGCTGTCCCCATATGCGGTTGCGAGGCCCGCATCGCCGCACCTCGACCGCCCGGCGCCGCCAGACATAGGTCCGCCAGCCGGTCGACAGCATCCCATGTGAACAGTAGATTTCGCTCCACTGCCCTCTCCGACGCCTTGGACAGACGTACTGCATGAGCACTGGAACCGATACCGCAGTGCCCGCGCCGACACGCGCCGCAGCCCTCGTCCGCCGGGGCTGGATCAACGGTCCATGGGTGGACTTCCTCACACTTGGGGGGGCGAGCCTGATCGTCCTCGGGGCCTTGGCCACCCTGTTCCCGCGGGACGATACGTCGATGGCGGCGCTGGCGGCTGCGATGCTCTTTCTCGCGCATTTCGTGAACCATCCGCATTTCGCCCACTCGTACCAACTCTTCTACAGCGGGTTCGCGCGCAAGGCTTTCGCCGATCCGTCGGGGCTTGCGGCCCGCTACCGCTTTGCCGGGATCATGGTCCCGGCGATCCTGACCGTCTTCTTCGCGGCCGCCCTCGTCCAGGGCAGCGTCGCGCTCCTTGGGCTCGCCGGGAACGTGATGTTCTTCACCGTCGGGTGGCACTATGCCAAGCAGGGCTACGGGATCCTGATGCTGGATTCGGCGCGCAAGGGCCTGCGCTTCGATGCCGCCGACCGGCGTTGGCTTCTCGCGAACACGCACCTCGCCTGGTTCACCCTGTGGCTGCTCGCGAACGACGCGCTCAGGGCGAAACAGCTCTGGGGGATCGAGTACTACCTGCTCGACGTGCCCACCAGCCTGCAGGCCGTGATGGTGGCGCTGGTCGCAGCGTCGACAGCCGTCGCCGCGCGGCGCGTCGTCGGGCGGTGTCGCCGGCAGCACGCCCTGCCAGTGCACGGGCTGACGGCCTATGTCGCGGCCGTCTATGTCTGGCTACAGGCCGGCCGCCTCGATCCCCTTCTCCTGCTCGTAGTCCCGTTCTTCCATTCGCTCCAGTACATGGCCGTGGTATGGCGCTACCGGCTCAACCAGGAGGGTGGACGTCAACAAGCAAGTGGCGGTCCGCGCTGGCGGGCATGGTATCGAAGTGCCCGCGCGGGGCTCGCACGCTTCGCGATTGTCGCGGTGGTTCTCGGCGCGGCCGGCTTCTGGTGGGCGCCACAGGCGGCGAATACGCTGGGCGGCTACGACCGGGCGGTGTTCGGAACCACGGTGTTTCTGTTCATCGCGTGGACGTTCATCAACATCCACCACTACTTCATCGACAACGTGATCTGGCGACGCGACAACCCGGAGATGAAGAGCCATCTATTCGGGTCGTGAGGCGCCGGGGATCCGGACCGTTCCAGATCGCGCACGGCCACTCTGCGAGCCAACCCGCGTCATCGCCGGCAGGGATGGGGAGCAGGCTGGCCTGTAGCCGTTTCCAGCGCCTTGTGGCCCAGGGCCTCAAGGCGGTTTCGATCCTTGTCTTCCCCTTTGCAGGCGATGGCAGGCAAGCCAGCAGGAGTGAACGGCCCGTGATGATTCCGGCCCCCGCACACCATGGCCCGGCAATCCGCGGACCCGTGACGATTCCGGAATGATTGCCCGGTACGGGATATCCGCGTGGCGAAGGTCAGACGGAAGATTTCCGGCCGCTTGCGATCGGCGAGGTACTCGGCCACCCACTGCTGAAGCGATGCTCAAGTCAGCAGCATGCCGGTGGTATAGCTCCCTCACCACGGCAACGATCGCCCCTGAGGGGGCAAAGCTGACGCCAGCTTACGGAATTCATCGCTGAGACCGCCCCGAGGCCCGGGCAGTTACTGCCGATTGACACTCTCCGTTCCGAATGCAGACGTCGCTTGAGAGTCAACGAGGCTGGTTTCCCTCTTTGGCGACGTGCACCCGCGTACCGGATTTCTTGCAGACGCGACGCCTTGCGCTGCCTCCACCAAGGCACCGGCAACGGAGTCCAGCTGGGCTTTCTCCCAGTGGACCGGGAGGCGGACATCGCAGGCGCGATTGAGGATCGATCGTGTCGGCGCCAGGTCGCCTTGCTCATCCTGCAGAAATCCCCAGTTCCAGAATGCCCGTGCGTTGTCGCGCGAGAGACCGAAGATCTCGACCTGCACGCCCCGTTTGCCGGCGAGGCGCTGAAACTCGGTTGTGTCGTCCCCGGAATCAAGCCCTTCAAGCATGAACTGTATTGAATCCGGAGCGCGGACCTCCTGTGGAAGGGGAGCGGGAACCCGGAACATGCCGGAGGCAGTCAGCTTCGCTGCCACATAATCGTGGTTGGCACGCCCTCTCCGGGCGCGGTGTGGGACATCAGACAACTGCGAGAGGGCAACCGATGCCGTGAGATTGTTCATCCTCAATCCATACAGTGGCAGCCTGTTCTGCCAATGCATGAAGCGGCTGTTGACGATCGCATGCTTCTTCCAATTGTGCTCGTATGCACCGGACATGATGATGGCCCGCGCAACCAGGTCGGGGTCTGCGGTGATCAGCATCCCGCCCTCGCCGGCGTTGACGAGCTTGTACGACTGAAACGAGAAACATCCGATCCGGCCCAGCGTGCCGATCTTTCGTCCCGACCAGGTGGTGCCCAGCGAATGGGCGGCATCTTCCACCACCGGAACGTCCTGCGCCTCGCAGGCTTCCGTGATTGCGTCCATGTCCGATGTATGGCCGCGCATGTGGCTCAGCACGAGGGCGCGGACCCCGGACGCGAGCTTTCGCCTGAAGTCGTCGAGGTCCAGGCGCAGGTCGGGACCGGTATTCACCAGGATCGGCTGGCAGCCGGCATGGACAACGGCGGAGGGGACGGCGGCGAAGGTGAATGCGGGCACGAGCACACGCTCGCCGGATCCGAGCCCGAGGGCCTTCAGCGACAGGAAGATCGCCGACGAGCACGAGTTCACCGCGAGGGCGAACGGCACTTCCATGAACGCTGCAAATTCCTTCTCCAGGCAGGTAACGGGTGCGTCCGCGTTCGCTGTGTAGCGGAACAGGTCGCCGCTTCGGAGCATGGTGACGATTCTTGTCTCAGCGTCCGGCGGGATGGGCTCGGCGGCGTACGGTTTCGGCTTCATGC
The DNA here is from genome assembly GCA_022824395.1 of Alphaproteobacteria bacterium. Classification (GTDB taxonomy): domain Bacteria; phylum Pseudomonadota; class Alphaproteobacteria; order TMED109; family TMED109; genus VXPW01. The sequence continues at coordinate 74,103 of JAJDZX010000101.1, read as the reverse complement.
TGACGTGATCCCGGTTGCCCTGCGGTCTCAGAGTCTCGAGTATCCGCGATCCTGAAAGAACGCGATTACCTCATCGCGCAGGAATCCCCGCCCGCTCGCGAGCTGCGGCAGGTCGAACCCGCCGCCGGTATTCGCTTCGACAAGGATAGGCCCGTCGCGGCCGACAGCGATGTCCATGGACTGGTAGCGGGCCGGCTCCAGCATGCACGCCGCTTGCTCGACCAACGCGAGGACGCGGTGCCACATTGGAATCCGCTCCCCGACAAGCGGCAGGCCGGTCTCCGGATGCTCTCGATAATCGGTGGTTCCGAGGGCGTTCTTCGTTCGGGCGGTCCAGACGGTCCCGGTCTCCGGACACACGTCGCAAGCGACGTTACCGGGGCGCCAGAAATTGTCGACCACCTGTCCTTGCGATGGCAACTTCAGGATCGCGAACGGAATCTTCACGCCGTCATCTGACAGGAGAATACAGATTCTGACGGTGGCAAGGGCCTCGGTATACCGATCGAACCATGCATGATTGCATTCCAGTCGCTGCAGCAGATAGGGCGTGTCTCCGATGCGCTCGTCGAGGAAGGTCTCATATTCGATCCTTCCGTGGTGTCTGATGTCAATCCCCTTGGCATCCGCCTGCTGCACGACCACCGCGCCGAAGCCGCATACACCCCTGTTTTCCTTCGCGAAGATCGGTACCGCATCGGGGCCGTTCAGGAACTCCCGCAACTCGGTGGCGGTCGAAATCTTGCGTGTGCCGGGGTAGCTTCGGAGGCTCCGGTCGATGACGGCCAGGGTCTGGGGCACCGAAATGCCCCCCCCGGCGAGAACGTGGGAGCAAAGCCACTTGTCCTCTGTCACCGACTGAAAGGTCATGTCGCAGCAGGCGTGCGTAATGGGCCAGTGCTGATCATTGGCAATAAATCGGGACTGCTCTTCCGCGCCGATGCGTTCGGAATCGTATACGCCGTACTGCACGTATTCGGGAAGGGTGAGCTTGCCGCGGCCGCGCCGCAGCCGCAGGAACTCCCTAGCCAGCGCGATCGGGTGACGGCCGCTGGTCTTCGCCGCATGACGCAGGTAATCGCTGCTGGACGGCTTCTCGTCGAAAAAGTCCCGGCGATCAAGCGTGACCATATGCCGGCTGTCGCTCGCCTCGTTCATGCTGTATTTCCGGCTTGCATGCAGCTGCGGCACCGGCGCAGCAAGGAACCAACGGGTGCGACACAGCGACATTTCCCCGTTATTGTCGTGGTGAGCAGTGCGCCCAATGGCTACCACAAAATGCTCTTGCAAAATACCGTGCCGGTAAGCTTGGCTGACGATACGCCCGGCCAACGTGCAGGATCGGCATGACACGCTGGCCGTCATCGCCGAACCGCAAATGGCCGTGCCGAGCTTGCGCAAGGTCGGGGCGGACGGGTGGTACGGCGGTCCAGAACTGGTCAAAGCCCTGACTGCGGGTACCGGATGCCCCGGACATCGAGATCGTACCGATTGAGGCTCTCAATCTGCCGAGCCGATCGAGTGCAACCCGATCCGCTCCCCCAGGGGGCTCTTCAGGCCGACCACCGAACCCTTTGGGCTGACCACGAACCTCAAGGGTGTCATCTCCACGAAGCTGCACCGTGATCTCGACGTCTGCCAGAAGTCGGCACGGTACCTCGCACACCGGCTCCGCGAGGGTTGGACAGCCAAGGGCGGCGCGTGAGCGTGCGCTGGCTTTCAGCGGTGATCGGGGGCTGATCGGCTCTGGATGGGCGAGAGGCACAGCTTGGCCCGCTCACCTGCCATCCGCGGTGCGGGCGGCGCGGGGCAGCGAATGAACCTCGCCATGCCGCCCCCGGGTGATCCCGGCGCGGCAGGTCACACCACGGAAAGCGGACCCGACACGGCTTGACAGGGAGCCGCGCGCCCGTAAAACTCCGACGACGGCTCGAACAACTCAATGACACCGCCGGGTCCACGCCGCGACGCCTCCAACATCGTCAGTGCCATGCCCATCTCTGTGAGAGGCAGCACCCACTTCTGAGTCTCTTGAGTCTCTGCGTCCCTGTCCGAAAGCTTCGGAAATGCCACCTACGCTCACAATGGTCGGGGGGAGAAAAGGCCGCTTACATCGGCCAATGCAAGCGGATTCGACCAACAACCCATCGATTATCGTGCGCACGCTCGAACGCCGGGTACCTCATCACGGACCCGATGCAGCACGTCGGTCTCCAGGGCACTGCTCAACTGTCGCGCAGCGCGGTCCAGTGCCTCCTCCGGCGTGTAGGAGATTTCCTCGTTCGGTTTGGGTGTCGCAGCCTTGCCGGGGAGCGAAGCGTTCGCCCGCTGCTTCCATTCGGCGAAATCCGGATACTCGCCAAGCAGGTTCATGTCGATGTACGGGGGCGCGCGGGACAACAGGCGCTGGCCCTCTTCCGTGAACCGATAGACACCGCGACGGACCCGTTCCAGCAACCCAGCCCGCACCATGTAGATCACGGCCCAACTCACACGGTTCACAAAGATTGTCTGCCGGCCGCTCGGGAGCATTTCCTCGACATCTTCCGCCGAGAGTCCTGCGGCGGCGATCCGTTCGCGGACTTCCGAAAGCGGCAGCTCCCCACCACCGGCAAACGCCTTGAGGGCAGGGAGCATCAGCGACTGGAAATCAGGGACGGGCATCGGTCACCGCGCCTGCTGCCGTCGCCCGCCGGGGCGTCACGCGCTTTGCGATCTCGTGGCCCGCCGCGATCTCCGCCCGGCGAAGCTCCCAGGTCTTTTGCAGGTTCAGCCAGAGTTGCGGCGTCGTCCCGAAATACCGCGCGAGCCGCAGCGCCGTGTCCGCGCTCACCCCACGCTGGCCGTTCAGGATCATCGTCACCCGGTTCACCGGTACGCCCAGCTCCTTCGACAGCGCATTGGCCGACAGCCCGAGTTCATCGAGTTCGCCGCGCAGGATTTCGCCGGGATGCACCGGCTTCATTCCGTTCCTTGTGTTCATGCCAGACTTCCCTCAGTGATAATCCACGATCTCCACGTCGCATGGCCCGTCGTCCGCCCACCGGAAGCAGACTCGCCATTGCACGTTGATCCGAATGCTGTGCTGGCCGGCGCGGTCGCCTCGCAGCGCTTCGAGCCGGTTGCTCGGCAATGCGGCAAGGTCTCCGAGCGTCTCCGCGTTGTCCAGCAGGAGCAGCCGGCGCACCGCCTGATCTGCGAAGCCATGAAACGCCGCGACGCGTTGCCCCTCGAAGAAGCGGCGCGTCTCCCGATCCCTGAAGCTCCGTATCATGCGCGCCGACCGTAACTCATCTTACGCTTTCCGTAAAGGATGCTGACGGACCAACTCATGCTCGCGCTCTTGCCGGTTTGGTGTCCGGCTTCCGTGCCCTCCAACGGCGCAGACTGAGCCAACGACGCTGACCGTCAACGAGATTTCGCACATTGAGTCGTTACCGCCTGCTTCCTGTAGTGCAGCCCGGAAGCCGCGCGACGGTTCGGGAACCGTTTCCTCGGGTGCGCGGTGGGCGCTGCTGCTCAAGCGCCGCTCGGGCTAACCGCCAGCCAGATAACGGCTTGCATCACCCGGACGCTTGAGAAGACCGGAAGCGGGACGGAGGACGCCCTGCGGCGGTTCGGGTCACACCACCCGCATCGTTGAAGCATTGAGCGCGGCGGCCACGGCCCGGCCTGACGGGCAGTTTTCTCAATCGCAACTGCGGGTTAGACCGTCTCGGTTCCGACACCGCCAGCCCCGCGAGGGCCGTACTCCCTTCCCCGAACACCGCCCCTGTTCCCTCGCGGCAGGGCGGTTTCGCGGGAACATCCAGGGGAGACGGCCCCATGCGCATCCATGCTACCCTCAGCGACCACACCACCCGGCGCCGGTTCCGGGATCCAAAGCACCGGAAACGACCGCTCATCGTCTTCGACCACACCGAGCCCGGCTTCGGCATGCGGATCACGGCCGACGACACCCGGACCTTCTTCGTCCGCCTCCGACGCCCGTCGGGACCGGTGAACGTGACCCTGGGCACCACCCGGGAGTTCTCGGCCGCGGAAGCCCGCACGAAGGCGCGGGCGGTGATCGAGGCCGCCGCGGCCGAGCGCACGACCGGCCCTCTGTTCCGGGACTTCGCCAAGGACTTCATGCGCCGCCGGGCGCGGCTCTGGAAGCCGGCCACCCGCAGGAGCAACGAAGCCGCCCTGCGACGCCAGATCTTGCCCTTCTTTGGCGCGATGCGCGTGGCCGACATCGCGCGCGCCGATGTCACGCGCTGGTTCGACGGTATGAGCGGCACCCCCGGCACCGCCAACCGGGCCCTGCCCGTGCTTTCCGTCATGCTGACCCAGGCGGAGCAGTGGGATTTCCGCCCCCAGGGCTCGAACCCCTGCCGGAACATGCGCCGTTACCGGGTCGCACCCCGCGAGCGCTTTCTCTCGACTGGGGAGCTTCGGCGCCTGGGCTTCGTCCTCGACCACGCCGATGACACCCCGGCGGCGGCCGCGGTCAGGCTCCTTCTCTTCACCGGTGCGCGTTCGGCCGAGATCACCGGCCTGCGCTGGGACTGGATCCGCGGCACCCGCGCCCTGCTGCCCGATTCGAAGACCGGACCCAAGGCGATCCAGCTCCCGCCGCCGGCGCAGGCAGTCCTGGCGGAACTGCCGCGCACGTCGCCTTTCGTCTTCCCCAACACCGCGGGCGACGGCCCGATGACCGACCTCGGGTCCCGCTGGGCGACGCTCCGCGCCCTGGCCGGGCTCGACGATGTCCGCCTCCATGACTGCCGTCACACGTTCGCCAGCTACGCCGTCATGACCGGTCTCGACCTCTACACCGTGGGCCGCGTGCTTGGTCATGCCGACACCGGTTCCACCGCACGCTATGCGCATCTCGCCGACCACCACGTGCGCGCCGCCGCCGGGAAGATCGGCAGGATCGTGAATGCCGCCATGCGCGGCACCCGGACCGGGGAGACCCGCGATGCCGCGTAGATTCATCACACCGCCGCTGACGCGACGGGCCATCGCCGGCGCCCGGCCGAAGGCTTCCGAGTACACCCTGTGGGACAGCGCGCTGGCACACTTCGGCGTGCGGGTGCATCCCTCCGGCGTACGCGCGTTCATTGTCCAGACCCGCGTCCGGGGACGCATGCGAAAGCTCACCCTCGGGCGCTTCCCCGACATGAGCCTCGCCGACGCACGCACCGAGGCCGCAACCACCCTTGCCCGGATCTGGTCCGGCAAGCTGCAGGCCCGCCCCGCCCGGATACCCCGCTTCGCCGAGTTCGCCGTCCGCTACCGCGAGCGCCGCAAGGCCCGCTGGAAACCGGCCACCCTCAAGACCTACGACACCTACCTGCGCGCCCGCCTGCTCCCGGCCTTCGGCCGGTTGCGCCTGGATCGCATCAGTCATGCCCGGATCGCTGCATGGTTCGATGCCGCCAGCGCCGAACGCCCCGGCGCCGCCAACCGCGCCTTCGAGATTCTCCGGGCCATGCTCCGCACCGCGCGCGAGTGGGGCGATCTCGCCAGGGATCATCCCGACGCTTGCGCCCATCTCGTCCTGAACCCCAAGCGACCCGTCGCCCGATACCTCAGCCGGGATGAATTCCGGCGCCTCGGCGCCGCCCTAGAGCAACGGCAGGCCGAACACCCCTGGCCGGTCGCCGCCGTCCGCCTGCTCACCCTCACCGGTGCCCGGGTCTCCGAGATCCTCCAGCTTCGCCGGGACGCGGTCCTGGACCTCGACCCGGACGGCGGCGCGATCCGGCTCGCGGATTCAAAGACAGGTCCGCGCACCCTGTGGCTCGGGGCGGAGGCCGCGCGGCTGCTGGCGGCGCTGCCCGCGCACGACGACGGCCGCGTGTTCCCGCGCGACCTTACCGCCGCGCGGCTGTCCGCGTTCTGGGTGCAGGTGCGCGAGGCGGCCGGACTGCACGGCACCCGCCTCCATGACGCCCGGCACAGCTATGCCTCGCAGGGCGTCATGCATGGGGTCGGCCTCACCACCGTCGGCCACCTGCTCGGTCACCGCAGACCAACCACCACCGCGATCTATGCACATCTCGATGACGCCACCCTGCTCGCGGCCGCCGCCCGCACGGCCGACGTCATCGCGCGGGCCATGCGTTACCCGCCGGTGCCGCCATCGTGACCGACACTGCTTCAATCGGGCCACGGGGAGGACGGGCACCTGCCGGTCCGGCTGCCGGACACAGGTTCGCGCCCGCCCGGCTCCCGTGAAGCCCGCTGCCGACCGCATCTCGAACCGGATCGCCGAGGGTGCTGGAGCAGGCGAGAGCCTGGCGACAGTACGACCGTTGGGCCCATGACGGGCTGCCGCGAGCGGCGCTTGGACGGACCAGTGGCTACGTGCGATCATGATCAGGTGTGGTGAGAGTGGGCGAATTCCATGGAACGGAGCGACGAGACGCGGCTCGCGGTCCTGATTGACGCGGACAACACCTCAGCAAAATGGGCCGATGCCATCTTCGAAGAGATTGCGACCCTCGGAGAGGCGAACGTCCGGCGAATCTACGGGGACTTCTCGGGGCCCCACCTCCGCAGCTGGGAGGAAGAGCTCGCGGGCCTTGCAGTCATCCCGCATCAGCAGTTCTCGTACACGAAGGGGAAGAATTCATCGGATATCGCGCTGGTGATTGACGCGATGGATCTGATGCACACCGGGCGATTTGACGGATTCGTGCTCGTCTCTTCCGACAGCGACTTCGCCCGATTGGCGAGTCGGCTCCGTGAGCAGGGACTGCAGGTGTTCGGCATCGGCAAGAGGAACACCCCCGAGGCGTTCCGCAAGGCGTGCAAGCGGTTCATCTTCGTCGAGAACCTGTTGGGCGACGGGGAGGCACTTCGAGACGCCGCCGGTGGCGGGCAAAGCGAACCCGCGGGAGACGCGCCCGGGGCAAGGAAGTCCGTCGCCCGCACCAAGCCGGGCACGCCGGCTCAGCAACCGCCGCCAGCCGCTCCGGACAAGACGAAAGCCGTGGAGGCGGCGCAAAAGCAGCCGCCAACAAAGGCTGTTCCGCTCATCATGGCTGCGATGCGGAGCTACGACGACGACTGGGTCCCCCTGAGCGTCATTGGGAGCCATGTCCGCGCGGCGAACTCGGAGTTCGACCCGAGAACGTACGGATGCGCGAAGCTCGTCGACCTGCTTGAGAAAACGGGGCAGTTCCTGGTCAATCGCGACGAGGTACCGGTTCGGGCGCGGATGAAACGGCTGACATGAGGTTGAGCCGATGGCGGGCGAGCCGTTCACCATCCTGTGCTCGAAAGCCCCATTCTCGATGGACGAGCTCGACATCCTCCGGCGATACGGGAGAGAGTTCGAACGACAATCCAACGGGGAGCGGGCACCGGCCACCGCGGCGCAGGAGCGGTTCGTCGAGGCTGCAGGCGGGAGAAATTCCCCCGAAACCGTCTACGAACGGATGTGGACGAAGTAACTCAAGAAACTCGAATGGGAGAGCGACCGGGCGAACCGGGTACGGGTCGAAGCCGACAGGGCCGATGTCAGCCAATGCCGGGCGGTATGCATGAACGGCCGTACGCGGTGACGTTCAACGCGTTCCTCGATGGATGTGCGACGATTGACCTCGAACTCAGGACCGACGGACAGATTCGGACACTGGGCGCGGTCCGGGGCGACCGGGAGCTTCGGACGCCTGAGGACCTCTCGTCGCGGGATGCCTTGCGCCGACTCGACGAGTTTGCCCGCGGCGCGCGGTTCGTGGTGGGTCACAACATCGTCGCGCACGACCGCCGCTTCATCAAAATGCATGGCGCGGCGACCGAACTGCTCCGGCTGCCTCTGATCGACACCCTCTACCTAGCACCGCTCGCCTTCCCGCAACGGCCCTACCACAAGCTCCTGAAGGACTACAAGCTGGGGGCCGAGCAGAGCGACCCGGTCGAGGACTGCCGCATCACCTTGGGATTCCTCGGGGAGTGCTGGGAGGTACTCGGGCAGCGCGAGCGCGAGCAACGTGGACTCGTGTCCGTCTACCGGACGTGCTTCGATGACAGCGACGCGGAGGGGGGCATCTCGGTACGCCGTCTGGGCGGCACGGGTGCGTTCCTGGGCGCGCTTGGCGCGAGCGTGCTCCCGGGGGAGCGGCAGCTGCGGGGCTTCGAGCACTTCGCCTCCGGGAGCGCGTGTCTTGGTGCGCTCGCGCGCGAACTCCCCGCGCTGCTTGCGGAACCGCCCGCCCGCCCGGGAGCGGCCTACGCCTTGGCGTGGCTCTCCGTGGCCGGTACGGAGTCCGTTCTCTCACGATGGGTGCATTACGAGTTCCCGCAAGCGTCGCGGTTGCTGCGAATGATCCGGACGGTGGACTGCGGCGATCCGGCATGCGTGTACTGCCGCAAGCACCATGACCCTGCAACGAAGCTCCGGCGGTACTTCGGGCATCCCAAGTTTCGGGCGAAGCCAGCAACGACTGACGGTGCGAGCTTGCAGGAGCGGATTGTGGTGCGTGGCATCGCCCGCCGCCCGCTACTCGCGATCCTCCCGACCGGCGGCGGCAAGTCCCTGTGCTACCAACTTCCCGCGATCTTGGCGAACGAGCGGACGGGTGCACTGACGATCGTGATCTCGCCGCTGCAGGCGCTGATGAAGGATCAGATCGAGAACCTGAACGGCAGGGTGGGCGTGCAGCTGGCAGCGGCGCTCAACAGCCTGCTGACGCTCCCCGACCGCCACGATGTGCTGGAAGGGGTTCGGTCGGGACGGTTCGCCCTGCTTTACGTCTCGCCCGAGCAACTCCGTAACCGCTCGTTTGAAAACGCCGTGCGGCAGCGGGAGATCGCGGCGTGGGTGTTCGACGAGGCGCACTGTATCGCGAAGTGGGGACACGACTTCCGGCCCGATTATCTCTATGCGGCCCGATTCATCCGGGAGCTCTCGGCACGAGAGAACGTGGATCCGGCTCCAGTGGCTTGTTTCACCGCGACTGCGCGGGTGGACGTGCGCGAGGAGATTGTCGCGCACTTCGCGGAGCAGCTCGGGCAGGAAATCGAGGTGCTGGCGGCGGATAGAGTGGACCGCGCGAACCTGCGCTACTCGGTAGAGGAGCTAGCCGAGTCGCAGAAGGCGGGGCGGATCGGCGAACTATTGGAGGCGAGTCTGGGCCCGCCTGGGGGGAAGCCGCGCGGCGTTGCGATTGTCTACGCGCGCAGCCGCCGACGCACGGAGAACATCGCAGCGGTACTCGCCGGTCATGGGTGGAGGGCCGAGCACTTCCACGCGGGGCTTGAGGCACCGGACAAGAAGCGTGTGCAGGACGGATTCGTTGCGGGCGAGATCCCGGTGATCATCGCGACCAATGCATTCGGCATGGGCATCGACAAGGAAAACGTGCGGTTGGTCGTGCACGCTGACGTGCCGGCGTCTATCGAGAGCTATCTCCAGGAGGCCGGCCGCGCCGGCCGGGACGGCGATCCGGCGGAATGCGTCCTGCTGTTCGCCAAGGACGATCTCGAGAGACAGTTCGACCTTGAGGCGGAGAACCGGATCACCAGGCGCGACATCGCTCAGATCCTCTCGGCGATCCGCAAATCGCGCCGCCAGAAAGCCGACGAGGTCGTGATGTCGCCGGGCGAAATCCTGCGCGTGCCGGACACCCAGGTGTCGTTCGAGGAGGACGATCGGTCCGCGGCAACGAAGGTGAAGACGGCCATCGCCTGGCTCGAACGGGCGGATTTCGTGCTCCGGGACGAGAACCGCACCAACGTCTTCCAAGGGGTCTCGGCGGTGCGTGACCTGGATGCGGCGCGCCGCCGGATGGAGAAGCTCGATCTCGGCGAGCGCCAGCGGCGCCGCTGGCTCGAAGTGCTGGAGACGCTGCAGAATGCGGACTTGCGGGACGGCCTCGACGCGGACGGACTGGCCAATCTGCCGGCGTTCAAGCCGCTGAGGTCGCGCGTTGGGGACGGAGCGCAGGGCAGGAACAGCACGGCGACGGGGATGGTGCTGCGCACGCTGCACGAGATGACGAGCGCCGGGCTGCTCGAGCGCGGCATTTACTTCACGGCATGGGTGCGGCACCGCATCCAGGACCGGTCCGGCGACCGGCTCACACAAATCATTCGGGTGGAACGGGCGGTGGCGGACATCCTGCGCGAGGAGCACCCCGATGCGGCTCTCGGCGGGGATGTGTCCCTCAATCTCGGCAATCTGGTCGAGCGACTGCGGACAAGGGACCTGAAGGTGACCGCTGAGGCGGTCTCCACGCTGCTGCGGGGCTGGGAGCGGGTCGGCGTCCGCGGCCGTGCACCGATCCGTCTGCGACCGCGGGGCGAGCGCCGCCTGGAGGCGGGTCTCAACGTCGGCTGGACGGCGCTGGAGGAGGAGTTGGGGCTGCGCGCGCAACTGGGTGACGTCGTGGTTGGCGTGCTGGTCCGGGAGGCCGAGCGCCAGGAGGCGTTCGGAGAGCGGCTCGTTCGGTTCTCGCTCGCGGATCTCGAACGGGGCGTGCAGGGGGCGCTGGGGCTCGCCGAGCAGCTGGGCGACGTATTCGTCGCGCTTGAGAAGACCCTCCTGTTCCTCGACGAAAACGGGGTGATCAAGCTGGAGAAGGGACTGGCGGTATTCCGCCAGTCGATGCGCATCCGCGTGCTCGAGGAGGCGAAGCACCGCCGGTACCGAGGCGGCCACTACGCCGAGCTCGCCGAGCACTACAACGAGCGCGTGTGCCAGATACACGCCATGGGACGCTATGTGCAGGAGGGGTTGGTCGGCGCGGACGGCGGTCGGGGCTATGTCGAGAACTACTTCGCGCTACGCGCGCCCGCGTTCCGGGCGCAGTACTTCGGCGACTACCCGGCGTCGCTCGAACGAGCGACGTCCCACAGGATGTACGCGCGGATCGTCGAGGACCTCGGCAATCCGACCCAGGAGGAGATCGTCACGGCGCCACCGGAGCGCAACATGCTCGTTCTGGCAGGACCGGGGTCCGGCAAGACAAGGGTCGTGGCGCACCGCTGCGCGTACCTGCTGAAGATCGCGCGAATCCGGCCGGACCGGATACTGGTGGTCTGCTTCAACCGCGGCGCCATGCACGAGCTCAGGGAGCGGATCCGAAGCCTGGTGGGCGACACGGCGCGCCGCGTTGCCGTGCACACCTACCACTCGCTCGCGCTGGCACTGACGGAGAGGTCGATGGCGGCCCGCGTCGCGGTCGCGGGCGAGGAAAAGGTCGATTTCGACGCGGTGATCGACGAAGCGAACCGGCGCCTGCGCGGCGACGACAAAGTCGTCGGCGTTGAAGCGGACGATCTGCGGGATCGGCTACTGGCGGGGTTCGAGTACGTGCTGGTGGACGAGTACCAGGACATAGATGCGCGGCAGTACGAACTGGTCACGCACGTGGCCTGCCGCCCCGGCCAAGCCGGCGACGACCGGGCAACCATCTTTGCGGTAGGCGACGACGACCAGACAATCTACGAGTGGCGCGAGGCGAACGTGGAGTTCCTGCGGGACTTCGAGAGGGAGTACGAAGCGCAACGGTTTTATCTTGCGGAGAACTACCGCTCGACCCGCAACATCGTCGACGCGGCCAACTCGCTGATCGGACACAACCGCGACAGGATGAAGACGGGGCACCTCATCGAGGTTGACCGGGCCCGGGCGGACGACCCGCCGGGCGGCGGCTGGGAGCGGATGGACAAGGTGGCGCAGGGACGCGTGTCGGTGTTCGAGGTGGCGGGAGCCGGGTCGCAGGCGAGGGCGGCGCTGGCGGAGATCGAACGGCTGCGGGGCCTCGACCCGGACCCGGACTGGCAGGCGTTCGCCGTGCTGGCCCGCACGCACGAGGAACTGTCGGCGGTGCGCGCGTTCATGGAAGCCAACGGCGTGCCGACGCGCTGGGGGCTGCCGCGGAAGAAGCTGCCGCCACTCACGCGCGTGCGCGAGTTCCGGCGCCTGCTGGCGCACCTGTCGGGCATGGGGACGGCGGATGCTGTGCCGGAGGACCTCCGGAAACGCGTCGTGGAGATTTGCGGCGGGGAGACGCTGTGGACGGCCATGGCGGATCGAATCCTGGCGGGCATCGGGGCCGAGCTGGGCGACGGCGCACCGGCGGCAGACTTGGCCGAGTCGCTGCACCGGGCGCTGGCGGACCACCTGCACACGCACATCGTCGGGGACGGCGTACTCTTCGGGACGGCGCACGCCGCCAAGGGACTGGAGTTCCGTCATGTCGTGGTGCTCGGAGGCGGCTGGCGCGGAAAGCCGGGGGAGGAATGGTCGGCGAGACCGGCCAGCGAGACGGAGGAGGAACGCCGACTCTACTACGTAGCGATGACGCGGGCGGGCTGCACGCTCACCCTGATCGACCGGCTGGACGATCCGGTGCCGTTCGTGCGCGAGATCGGGGAGCGGCGCGTGCAGCGGCGGAAGGTCGGCGTGGCCGAACCGGAGCATGTGCCCGCAGTCCAGTACGAGATACTCGGCAAGGGGGACGTGAACATCGACTTTGCGGCGGGGAACTCGGTCAGGCACGGTGTGCACTCCCGGCTGTCGGGGCTGCGGGCCGGCGACGCGGTCGAACTCAGGCCGAACGAACGGGGTGGGGTCGAGATCGTGGACGGCGGCATGCGGATCGGGATGCTGTCGAAAACCGCCGCCCGGGGATGGTTGCCGCGGCTTGAGGCGGTCGGGACCGTGCGGGTGGTGTGTCTGGTGACCCGCGTTGCGGAGGACGAGCAGGCACACGAGTATCGGCAGCGGATCGCCGTGCCGTCGTGGGAGTACCCCATCCTCGAAGTGCAGGTCCATGGTTCAAAGAGGAACCGTCGGGCATGGGGCGCAACGCGCGCGACCGACAACCGCGGAGGGCCGAGGCAAGGCAGGCAGCAACCATGATGTGAGAAGGACTCGCATCCGACCGATGCTTGGGAACAGTCGGAGACGGGCCCGCAGAAGCTGGTGAGTTACTCCGGCAGCGCGGCGGAGATCACGTCGCCAGCCGGGTTGTCCTCCCGGTAGCCCTGGGCGACCGCCCACTTCATGACCGCACCGATACGATGGCGGAAGCCCGCGCCGCCGCTGGCCGCTGATGATGTTCGCCGCGAACGATGGCCATGCGGAATGTGAAGCTGCGCCGGAAACCGTGCGCAGCGGTAACGCGTCCCTGGACTGCTGCCTGTGCGGCCAGGTCGGCGTCCAGGTCGCAGCGAGCCATCGGCTGACCCTACGTCTCGGCCATCCACACGCCTCTACGGTAACGTGTGAACGGATACGCAATGCGGAGCGGTAACGTGTGCGCCAACATCCGGTGCACGGCGGGAACACCGTTCTGCTACTGCCACGCAACTGCGGGAAGTGTGGGATAAGATACCCGGCACTTGTCCGACGCGCATCGAACTGTTACCTCTGCGCTTGGGAAGGCGATGCGGAACGCGCGGGCAACCGCGGCCATGTCGCCTCGCTCAATCGCCGCGATGGCTCCAGGCCCTTGCGGCAGCGGCCGTTTCCGAGCGGTCGCCTCGACGGTGCCGGCAAATCGATCTGAACGCCCTGCGGCGGTTCGGGTCACACCACCCGCACTGGTAGTGCCTGTCACCCTCCGGGGCCTTTCAGGCCCCTCCAGGCGCTTCCTGTCCCCGTATGCCTCCGCGTATGCTCCGGAAACCCCTTGGAAAAGCGCGTATGCTCGCGAGCATGCCGGCGCCCTGCGGCCGTAGTACACGCTTGATTTCGCGGGGGAATTCCCGTGCCTGTCCCGTCGCCCGGGCGCACATCCCCCCGGAATTTGCCGGCCGTGGACGGCCCGCCGACCGCGCCACGTACTCTGCACTTTTCCATGATATCTCCGGCCCCTTCGGGCATCTTCATGCCCCGCCAGCGCCGTCCAGACATCGTGTGGGGCTGAATGGCGCGCGCGCCCTGTTTCGGGGTGACCGGAGGTTGCGGGGAGCGTGCCGCGCAGCTGTTTTCGCCGACGTTCGCCGGCCTCACGGCGGCCGGAAGCGGAACCGAGAAGCTACATCCCGAGATCGAGGTCGGGCGTCTTCTGCTTCGGTTCAGCGGCATTGTCGTTCGCGGTGTCGCGCGAGACTCCCCCTTGGCGCCCGCCGCCGCCGTCGAATTCGTGGTCCTTGCCGGCGGAGTCCTGCCCGCTTCGCGCGCGTTCGGCGCTGCGACCGGCGGCTTTTCCGTCGCGCTCCCTGCCGGTTTCGCCCCCGCGTTCGTGCCCGTCCCGCCCGACGCGGGCGACTTCATCGCCGCGATCCATCGGGTCGGGCGCGCGTGCCGCATGATCGCCGGCACGGTCACGGTCGCCCTCGCGGCCGAACACGGTCTCCCAGGCGGCCTGTTTCGCCGTCGCATCGAGCGCCGCGAGGCGCTCGCCGGTGGCGCGCTCGAGCTTGTCGGCGAGCTTCCAGGCGTCGTCGGTGACCAGCCGGGCCGCGTCCCGCGCCCGCGAGATCGCCACGTAGAACGCGCGCTGGTTGACCAGGTTGGGGTTCTCCGTCGGCATCGCCGCGAGGATCCGGTCCACCGTCCGGCCCTGGAACGCGTGCACGGTGGCCGCGAACGCGCGGTCGATGTGCCGGAGCTGGGCGTCGTTCTGCCCGAGTTTGGCGACCCTGCCGTCGTCGAGGCGGAAGACCACGCCCTCGCGGCCGGCCGATTCCACCGTCGCGGTCTCGCCGTTGGTGAGCCCGGCGGCCGGATCGTTGCGCGTGAAGCGCACTCGGTCGCCCCGGCGCAGCTCCATCGCCTCGCTCCGGTAGACCTCCATCCCGCCTTTCGCGGCGGCGAGACCGCCCGGCCGCCACGGCGTCGCGTTGCCCGCGGCGTCCGCCAGGAGCACCGTGCCCCAGCGCCGGTCGATGCCGGTGACGGTGCGCTCGTCGCCCTTCTCGACACCGATCCGTTTGTAGGGCCGGTTGAAGATCACCGTGTCGCCGACGGCGTAGGTCGAGGCGCGCGCCATCTCGGCGCGGGTGAGGTCGCGCGAAACCAGCTTCTCCCCCTGCCGGGCGGGGCCGTTGATCGCGCCCTCGGCCACCAGCCCCTCGCGGATCGTCGCGTTGATCTCGTCGCGGAGCGCCCGCGTCGGGGCGATCACGCCGGTCCGCTCGCGCTGGCCGGGCGCGAGGTCGAGCCACTGCCGCGCGGTCGCCGCGCCGAGGTCCACGCGCTCGACCTGGCGGATGCTCCCGCCGAGCTTCGCGAACGCGGCCTTCACGTCGCCCGTCAGGCTCGCCCTGACCGCCGCCTTCAACTCGGCGTCGCGCTGGCGCACGATGTCGTCCATCACCGCCGTCTGCATCCCGGCGGCCTTGAGCTGCGCGAAGGGTTTCCCGGCCTCGACCGCGCCGAGCTGCTTCTCGTCGCCCACCAGCACCACGCGGGGCAGGCGGAGCGCGGTCGCGATCCTCAGCAGGTTCCGCATCTGCGCGGTGGAGGCGAGCGAGGACTCGTCCACCACCAGGACGGTCTTCGCATTGGCGGCGCGGAGCTTGCGCAACCCCGCCGCCGTGCCCCGCCCCTCTGCGATCCCTTCATGGCGCGCGAGGTAGCGTTGCAGGGTCTCGGAGCGGATGCCGGACTCGTTCGCGAGCGTCTTCGCCGCCGAGGCCGAGGGCGCGAGCCCGACGGTGCGGTAGCCCCGGCTGTGCGCCAGCGCCCGGAGGCGCTTCAGCATCGTCGTCTTGCCCGTCCCGGCATACCCCTGGACGCCCATTACCCGGTCCTTCGACGCGAGGATGGTCTTGACGGCCTCCTTCTGGCCCTCGTTGAGCCGGCCCCGGTGCAGCTTCGTCTCCGCCACCCAGCGGCGCATCACCGCCTTCTCCGCGCCCTGGCCCCCGCGCATCAGCGCGATGGTCTCGGACTCGCGCGCCAGCGCCGCGTCCGTGCTCCAGTGCCGGCCGGGGTCGAGGCCGCGCGCGGCATGGAGCGACCCGCCGCGCTCAAGCGCCGCGATCGCGCGCTCCGCCGCCTCGACCGTCACCGCGCCCGGCTCGCGTGCGAGCGTCGCCGCCAGCAGCTCGGCATGACCGAACACCGACTGGCGCTCGGCGAGGTGTTCCACCGCCCAGGCCGCCGCGTCGTGCGCCGCGTAGCCCGGCCCCGCGAACAGGTCCGGCCCGGCGAGCCCGCGCTCGGCCTTGCGGGCATGCGCCCGGACCTTTGCCGCCGAGAAGCCGAGGGCGCGGGCCTGGCGCCGCCACGACCGGCCGAGTTCGCCACGGTCGACGTCGCGCTTGGCCGCCCGCGTCAGCAGCGCCGCCCGGTCCGCGAGCTTCGGGTTGTCCGCCGTGGCGCCCAGGCCCCGCTCCGCCATCGCCGCCTCGATCTCCGCCCGGCGCGTGGAAAAGGCGTCGATGACTTCGCGGGAGACGCCCGCGATCTCGAACCGCCCGTCCGCGTGGGACTTCGCGATGCCGTAGCCCAGCTCCCCGAGGCCCTGGGCGAGCTCCGCCCGGTAGATCGCCCCGATGGCCTTCTGGTGCGCGAACAGGCCGTCGTCGACCATCGTCCGCCATTTCGAGTCCTCGCCCTGGACCATGTTGGCGATCACGCAGTGGGTGTGGAGCTGCGGGTCGAGATTCCTTGACGTGTCGTGGCGGAACGTCGCCGCGACCATCTTCTGATCCCCGGCCCGGACCATCGCCCCGGTGGCCCTGTCGCGCAGCCGGGTCTCGATGGCGTTCCTCTCGATCCAGCCGAGGGTGGCGCCCACCGCCTGGTCGTGCGCGGCGACGACCCGCTCGTCGCCGCCCACCATCGCCATCAGGGATACGGACTTCGGCGCGCTCAGCGTCACGTCCCGCCCGGGTCGGTGGGTGATGCTGCCGTCGGGCTCCTTCCGCCCGAGCCGGCGTCCACCCGGCACCTCGCCCTCGAGGACGCGGCGGAACGCCTCCGGATCGACCGGGCCCTCGAGCCCCAGCGCCTCCGCGCCCCGGCCCGCCCAGGCGCTGGCCTCCCTGTGCGTCGGGTCATCCTTGGCGTAGTAACCGTCGCGCTCGTAGTAGCTCGCACCCTGCGCCGGCGAGGCGATCTTGCCGATCGACGCTACCATCGCGGCAGCCGCGCGACAGCGGCGGCATGGGAGGATTCGGGCCGGTCCATGCTGACCAGATATGCACTCGCGGATCAAAGAACAAGTGCCGAACAACACACTGACATCGGATGGCCGCGAGAGTCGTCGATTGTCCCTTCGCCCGGCGGCAGGCGCAGTCCGCGGTGCGGCGGCGCGGTGCAAGGATGCTTGCCGCCCGCCGCCGGGCTTCCTATGATTCCGTCATGATCGGGGCCATCACGTTCGATACCCACCGCTTCGTCAAGCGCCTGACTGACTGCGGCTTCACCGAGCAGCAGGCCGAGACGCTGGCCGACGAGCATGTCACGCTGCTCAACACCAACCTTGCGACCAAGGCCGATATCGAGGCTTTGCGGCAAGAGACCAAGGCCGGCATGGACGCGCTCCGGCAGGAGACCAACGCCGGCATGGACGCGCTCCGGCAGGAGACCAACGCCGGCATGGACGCGCTCCGGCAGGAGACCAACGCCAGCATGGACGCGCTCCGGCAGGAGACCAAGGCCGACATCGCGCGGGTCGAGGCCGGTATGGACGCGTTGCGGCAGGAGACCAGGGCCGGTATCGCGCGGGTCGAGGCCGGTATGGACGCGTTGCGGCAGGAGACCAGGGCCGGTATCGAGGCCCTGCGGCTGGAGACCAAAGCCGACATCGCCAAGGTTGAAGCGCGCATAGAGGCATCGAAGTCCGAGCTGCTCAAATGGATGATCGGCCTGCTGATTGGCCAGGGCGGGGTGATCGTCATCCTCGTCAAGTTGCTGTAGCGGCCGGGGAGCCGTCCCCGCCCCGGTAGTCCCCGAGAATGTCGGCGGCGATGCTGTCCGACACGCGGACGGCGGATTCGCGCACCGAGTGCTGCGCCAGGTGCGCATAGCGCGCGGTGGTTTCCACCTGGGTGTGACCGAGCAGCCTGCCGATCATCGGCAGCCCCTCGCCGAGCGCGAGCGCCCTGGACGCAAAGCTGTGGCGGCAGTCGTGAAGCCGCGCATTCTCGATCTTCGCGCGCTTGCAGATCAGCTCCCACGGGCCGTTCAGGTTGCGCATGCGCCGGCCCTTGAGCTTCCCCGGAATGACATACGGGTTGCCCTCGACGAGCGGGGTGTTCGCGAGCACGTCCGCCGCCTCCGGCGAGAGCGGCACGGTGCGCGCGCCGGTCTTCGAATCGCCGAGCTTCAACTCGCGCGCCCCCAGGTCCACGTCCCGCCAGCGCAGCGTCAAAATCTCGTTGCGTCGGCAACCGGTGAGCAGGAGCAACCGGATCGCGGCGACGGCATGGACCGAGACGCCCTTGCGGGTTCCGGCCTCGGCGAGGGTCTTCCCGAGGCGGCGGAACTCGTCGGCGCTCAGGAACCGCTCGCGCCGGCGCTCCCGGTTCTTCACCACCAGCCGGCAGGGGTTGCTCGCCTCCGGCAGCTGCCCCCGGTCCTCCGCCGCGTTCCAGATGCGCGAGAGCACGTCCACCGTCCGGTTCGCCATCGACGGCGTGGCCCGAAGGGAATGGTGCAGTCCTGTCACCCTGACATGGTCGAGCGCCAGCACCGGGACCTTCCCGAACGCGGGCAGCAGGTGCTTGTTCACGATCAGCGCGTACATTTCCGCCGTGGTCGGCTTGCAGCGCACTGCAACATGCTCGTCGAGCCACTGCCGTGCGAGATCGCCCACCGTCGGGCCGTCGGCGAGCGCCAGCGCCGGAGGCACCGGCTCCTCGCCCGCCTTGATGCGCGCGATGATGAGCGCCGCCCGGCGCCGCGCCTCCTCCGCCGTGACGATGCCGTGGCGGCCCACCGTCACCCGCTTCGCGGCCCTGCCGAGCGCGCGTGTCTGCACGACATACTGCTTGCGCCCCGACGGATAGACCCGGATCCCGAAGCCCGAGAGCTCGGAGTCCCAGAACACGGTGTCCTTCTCGACGGCGAGCGCCTCGACCGTGCGTTTCGAGATCGTCGTCGTGGTGAGCTTTGCCATCGCCCTGTCCTCCCTGTCAGGCCGCGTCGGCGCACGGCAGGATGTCGGTGCCGATGCTGCCGCCCACCTTCGCGGCGGACGCCTTCTCGGTTTCGCGCGCGAGGTGCGCATAGCGCGCAGTCGTGGTCACCTTGACGTGACCGAGCAGCGCCCCGATCATCGAGAGCCCCTCGCCAAGCGCCAGCGCCCGCGAGGCGTAGGAATGGCGGGCGTCGTGAATCCGCACGTCTTCGAGCTTCGCCCGCTTGCGAAGCCTGAGCCAGGTCGCGTCGAGGTTCTTCAGGTGGTCGCCGGGGTTCCGGCCCGTAATCACCCAAGGGTTGCCCTCGATGCGGGGGATGGACGCAAGCACGTGCTCGACCGAGGGCGTCAGCGGCACGCTCCGCCATCCGGACTTGCCGTCCGTGAGCCGCAGCTCGCCCGCCGTGCGGTCCACGTCGTCCCACTTCAGCGTCACGATCTCGTTCTTGCGGCAGCCCGTCAGCAGCAGCAGCCGGAGTGCCGGCACCGCCGTCGGGAACACCGACCCGTCGGCCTCGGCCCCGTCGAGCACCCGGCCCAGCCTGCGGTACTCCTCCGGCGAGAGGAACCGCTCGCGCCGCGTCTCCCTGTAGTACCGGATCGAGCGGCACGGATTGCGGCGTGGCGGCGTCATGCCCCAGGCCTCGGCAAGCCGGAACATCTTGGCCAGTACCATCACCGTCGTGTTCGCCTGATACGGCTTGCCCCGCATCTTGTGGTGCAGCGCCGAGACGTGCGGACGGTCCACTTCCGAGAGCTTCAACCCGCCCAGCTCCGGCACGATGTAGAGCCGCACCACCCGCCCGAAGGTCTCGACCGTCTTTGGGCGGCAGTTCACCCTGACATGGGCTTCCATGTAGCGTTCGGCGAGATCAGCGACGGTGGGCGCGGGCACCGGAGGCGGCGGGACCGGATCGAGGCCCTGCTTGATGCGGTCGATGACCTCAACCGCCTTGCGCCGCGCGTCGTCGGCCGTGATGCTGCCGTGCGGCCCGAGCGCCACGCGCTTCGGCCCACCCGCCGGCCCGCGGGTCTGGACGCACCAGACCTTGCGCCCCGAGGCATAGACCCGGATGCCGAAGCCGGGCAGGTCGCGGTCCCAGACGACGGCGTCGCCGGCTTCCACGGAGAGCGCATCGACAGCGCGCTTGGTGAGCTTGACGGGGGCACAGGCGGGCATGGCGAAGCGTTTCGTTCGGTTCCGGTAGGCGGGGAAACGTTACCGTAACCGTAATCGTACCGCAACCGACTGGAGCGTTACTCCTGGCCTCTGCTGGCCAGGCATGGCCACGCATGGCGAAGCGCTCCGCCTGCCCGGGATATGCCGTTCCAAACGAAAGGGCCAGAATAAAGCACCGTATTACGAGGATAAATCATGCTATGGAGGCCTTCAGGCCACATCAAGCTACTCCTGTCAGGTGATGTCCGGCACGCCAACAATCGGTCCGAAACAGGCCGTAATCCATACATTATATTCTGATCGGCGAGGTCACGGGCGTCCTGATCTGGGCGATCGCCGGGATGGGCCTCATGCTGCTGACGGGCCATGCCGGGCAGGTGAGCATCGGACATGCCGCATTCCTCGCCGTCGGTTGTTACGCCAACGTCATCCTGATGGACCGTTTCGGGCTTCCGTTCCTGCCCTCCTTCCTGCTCGCCGGAATCGTGACCGGGATCGCAGGGGTGCTGATCGCGATTCCGGTGTTCCGGCTGCACGGGATCTACCTCGCCATCGCAACCCTCGCCCTCTCCATGCTGGTCGAGGACATCATCGTCCTGGCCGAACCGTGGACGGGAGGAGTGGTCGGCCTGACCGCGCCGACCGTCACCATCGCCGGCATGGACATGGACCGGTTCAGCTCGCCGGACCGGTTCTACTGGCTGTGCCTAGCCATCGCGCTCCTGGTCACGCTCGGGTATCGCAACATCCTGCGGGCACCGCTGGGACGGGCCTTTCTCGCGATCCGCGACTCCGAGGTGTCCGCCCAGGCGATGGGCGTCCACCTCGCCCGGACGAAGGCGGCCGCCTTCGGGCTGTCGTGCCTCGTCACGGGCTGGGCCGGCGCGCTGCTCGGGCATTTCTTCTACACGTTCAACCACGAAGTCTTCACGGTGGTGGTCTCGATCCAGCTGCTGCTCATGATCGTCATCGGCGGCATCGGATCGATCCATGGCGCCTTTTACGGGGCGCTCGTGGTGGGGATCATCCCCCAGGCCATCAATATCGGGCGAGACTGGATCACGGACGTTCTGGGTACCGGCGGCGTGGCCATCCCCGGCCTTGAAACCGGGATCTTCGGCCTGATCCTCGTCCTGTTCATCCTGTTCGAGCCGCTGGGCGTCCACGGCAGGCTCACGAAGTGGAAGATCTACTTCGAACTATTTCCCTTCTATCGCCGCGACCTGTTCCGCCGCCAGCGGTCCTACCTGAAGACGGAGCGCCTCCGTTGAGCCTGCTTGACGTGCGCGACGTCACGATCCGCTTCGGCGGCGTCACCGCGCTCGCCGACGTCTCCTTCAGCGTGGAACCGGGCGAGATCTTTGCCATCGTCGGGCCGAACGGTGCCGGCAAATCAACGCTGTTCAACCTGATCTCGCGTTTCTGCGAACCCGAGTCCGGGGACGTGCGCCTGGACGGGGCCAGCCTCCTGGACCGGGCGCCCGCCGACATGGCTCCGCTTGGCGTCGCCCGCACCTTCCAGAACATCGACCTGTTCGAAACGTCGACGGTACTGGAGAACCTGCTGATCGGACGCCATACCCGCCGCCAGTCGTCGTTCGTCGCGCAGGCGGTCTTCAGCCCGGCGGTCCGGCGGCAGGAAATCGCGCACCGGGAAGCGGTCGAGCGAATCATCGATTTCCTGGACCTGCACGCTTACCGCGAGCAGCGGATCGCCGGCCTCCCGTACGGCACGCGCAAGGTGGTGGAAGTCGGCCGGGCCCTCGCGATGGAGCCCCGGATCGTCCTCCTGGACGAGCCCGCGTCCGGGCTGTCCCCGGAGGAATCGCGGGACATGCGGTTCTGGATCAGCGATATCCGTGCGGAGCTTGGGGTCACCGTCCTGATGGTCGAGCACGACATGGGCCTGGTCTCCGCCGTCTCGGACCGGGTGCTCGTGCTGGCCGAGGGCCGGGTCATCGCGCTGGGGTCCCCCGCCGACGTGCAGTCGCACCCGGAAGTGGTGCAGGCCTTCCTCGGCGTCGAACCGGGGCCCGCGGCATGAGCGGCGCCCTCCTCGAGGTCCGGAACCTCGAGAGCTACTACGGACCGGTCCTGGCCATCCGCGGGATCAGTCTCGATGTGCCGGAGGGAGCCATCGTCTGCGTGCTCGGCGCGAACGGCGCGGGGAAGACGACCCTGCTCAAGACGATTTCCGGGGTTCTGACTCCGGAGAAGGGGGCCGTGCGGTTTGCCGGGGAGCCGATCACGCGCTGGGAGCCCGACGCGATCGTCCGGCGAGGGATCGTGCACGTGCCCGAGGGGCGCGAGATCTTTCCGCTGCTGAGCGTGGCCCAGAATCTCGCCATGGGTGCGTACACCCGCTCGGACAACGCTGTCGCGGCGGACACGGAACGGGTTGTCGACTACTTCCCGGTACTCCTGGAGCGCATGGCCCAGCCCGCCGGGACGCTCTCGGGCGGCCAGCAGCAGATGCTTGCCGTCGCGCGGGGCCTGATGGCGCGCCCGAAGCTGATGCTCCTCGACGAACCGTCGCTGGGTCTGTCGCCCATGCTGGTCCGCGCCATCTTCGACGTGATCCGGCGCCTCAACCGGGAGCACCGGATCAGCGTGCTGCTGGTGGAACAAAATGCCCGTCTCGCGCTCGAGATCGCCGACTTCGGCTACGTGATGGAAACCGGCCGCATCGTCCTGGACGGCCCCGCCGATACCCTCAAGGAGAGTCGCGACATCCAGGAGTTCTACCTCGGGGGGAACCAGCGGGCTGCACGCGACGACCGGCGCTGGAAGCCGCGGAAGTCCTGGCGGTAAGGTCCGTCATGTCGACTCCGCTGCGCAAGACCGGGGAGACGGTCCGGACCGAACGCGCCGAGGCCCGCGGCCCGTACCAGATCGACGGCTGCGACACGGTGCCGAAACTGTTCCTGCACCGTTGCCTGACGCTGGGCAACCAGACCGCGCATCGGGAAAAAACACTTGGGATCTGGCAGAGCCACTCGTGGGCGCAGTTCCTGGAGGCGGCCCGGGCAATCGGGTTGGGCTTGGCGGCGATGGGCCTGAAGCGTGGCGAGGTCGTGTCAATTCTCTCCGAAGACAACAAGGAATGGCTGTACGCCGATCTCGCGATCCAGTGCATGGGCGGGATCACGAACGGCATCTATCCGACCGACAGCGCGGAGCAGGTCGCCTTCCTGCTCGACGACTCGCAAAGCAAGTTCGTGATCGTCGAGAACGACGAACAGCTCGACAAGTTCCTGGAGATCCGCGACCGCGTCCCGGAGGTGCGCAAGTGCGTCGTCCTCGAACGCGACGGATTGCGCGGCTTAGTCGACGACGGCGTGCTGTTTCTCGACGACCTCTACCAGCTCGGCAACCGCGCCCACGCCGAAGCCCCGGAACGCTTCGAACGCGAGGTGGCGGCATCAACGCCCGGTGATACCGCAATCCTGATCTACACCTCCGGGACGACCGGGCAACCGAAGGGGGCGATGATATCGCACGAAAACATCGTCTTTTCGGTGCAGTCCGGCCTCACCATGCTCCCCGTGCATGAGGGCGATGAGCAGCTCTGCTTCCTGCCGCTCTGCCACGTACTGGAGCGCTTGCTGTCCACGTTCGTCCCGCTGGCCGCGAAATCGGTCGTCAACTTTGCCGAGAGCACCGAAACGGTCTTCGAAAACATGCGCGAGGTGTCGCCGTCCTTCTTCACCGCCGTGCCCCGGTTATGGGAAAAGATCTATTCGCGCATCGCGCTGCTGAACGAGGAAGCGACCGTGGTGGGGCGGTGGGCGTTCGGGCGGGCGGTCGCCTGCGGCATGCAGCGGGCGGATTACCGGATGGCCGGTCGCCGGGTCCCGGGCTGGCTGGAGGCGCGTTACCGGCTCTGGGACTGGCTGGTCCTGGCGAACGTCCGCCGGATGATCGGTCTCGATCGAGCCAAGCGAGTCGCCACGGGAGCCGCACCCATTTCTCCCGACCTGGTGAAATGGTACTGGGCGATCGGCCTGGTGATGCTCGAGGGCTACGGGCAGACGGAAAGCTCGGGCGTGCTGTCGATCAACCTGCCGGAGCGCAACGCGACCGGCTCGGTGGGGGTGGCGGTCCCCGGCGTGGAGATGCGAATCGCCGAACACGGCGAGATCGTGGCCAGGGGGCCGCTGGTGTTCCAGGGCTACTGGAACAACCCGGAGAAAACCGCGGAGACCATTCGCGACGGATGGCTGCACACCGGCGACGTCGGCCGGGTCGACAACCGCGGCTTCTTCTGGATCACAGGGCGGATCAAGGACATCATCATCACGGCCGGGGGGAAGAACATCACGCCGGCCAGCATCGAGAACCAGATGAAGTTTTCGCCCTACATCTCGGACGCGGTCGTCGTGGGCGACCGCCGGAAGTACCTCACAGCGCTGATCATGATCGATCAGGAGAACGTCGAGCGCTTCGCGCAGGAGCGCCGCGTGCCGTTCTCGGACTTTGCCTCGCTGTGCGCGGCGGAACCCGTGCAGGCCCTGATCCGCGCCGAGCTGGAAGCCGTCAACGACCGGTTCGCGCGCGTGGAGCAGGTGAAGGATTTCCGCCTGATCGACGCCTTGCTCACCGCCGAGGATGACGAGCTGACACCCACCATGAAACTTCGTCGCGACTTCGTGCAGCGCAAGCACAAGGCGTTGATCGAGCAGATGTACTGACATCAAAAAGGAGAGCGAACATGAAGTTCCTGAATACTCTGGCGGCGGCCGTGATCCTCGCGACACCCGCCTTGGCCGATCAAGGCGTCAGCGACGACGAGATCGTCTTCGGTTCCGTGGGCGACCTGTCCGGCATCTTCGCTGCGTTCGGTGCTCCCGCGGTAACCGCCGCACAGATGCATTTCGATGCGGTGAACGCGGCCGGCGGCATTCACGGCAGGACGATCCGGTTCGTCGTGGAGGACAGCAGCTACCAGATGCAAAAGGCGTTGCAGGGGTACAACAAGCTCGTGAACCGCGACCAGGTGTTCGCGATGTTCCTGTCGCTGGGCACGCCGATGAACATCGCCGGTTTCAAGCTCACAACGCCGAAGAACATTCCGAACATCTCGCCGCTGTCCGCCGCGCGGCAAATGCTGGAGGAACCGATCCGACTGCGCTTCCTGGGCACCAGCACGTACTACGACCAGCTGCGGCTGGCGATGCGGTACATGGTGGAGCACCACGGGGTCACGGCCGCCTGCACCATGTACATCCCGTCCGATTTCGGCATCGAGGTCCATGAAGCCGTCGACGACGAGGCCACCGCAACGGACGGGGTGACGTACGTCGCCCAGACCGCCCACAAGCCCGACGAGACGGACTTCGCCGGCTCGCTGCAGAAGCTGAACGCCGAAGGCTGCGAGATGATCGCCCTGGCACTCGGCATCCGCCAGACCATCACGGTCCTGGGGACCGCGAAGAAGCTCGGTTTCAACGACATCAAGTTCGTCGGCTCGTCCGGCACCTTCCACACCCTGCTCGCCAAGGTGCCCGGCGGGTTGACCGAAGGCATGTACGCGGCTGCCGGCTGGGCCGATCTGGCTGCGCGCGCCGACCAGCCGGAACCGGCAGCCTTCATCGCGGCCTACACCGAAGCCCACGGCGAATTCCCGGGCACCGGCGCGCTCCTCGGCTACTCGGCCGCGACCGGCCTGACCTGGGCACTCGAGAAGGCGGGGCGCGATCTCACCGTCGACAGCTTCCTCGCGGCGATCGAGAGCATCGACTACTACGACCCGATCCTCGACAACCACGTCGACTATTCGGCCGACGACCATCAAGGTTCCGACGAGGTCATCCTCTCGGTGATCGAGGGCGGACAGTGGAAGGAGGTCGCCCGACTCCAGTGAGCTGGGGCGTGGTTGCTGGACGTCCCGCCGACGGCGGGCAGTCGGAGGGACCGTAGACGCGGGCCGGATCGGGCATCACAGACGTGACCGGACTGCCGACGGGCCAGCTTGGCAGGCCCGTCCGGCATGTTCCGTCACCCTGCCTGCGCTGGCCGCGTGGCTGCGGCTTGCTTCCCGCTCGTCGATGTCCAGGCGGCCCTGCGCACCAGACGCGTCTGGATTGGCCCGTCCGGTCGGACTCGCCCTCGCCCGGCCCCGTCGACCGGGACGGCGCCGCAGCGGAGACCGGAGCCAACGCAGCAGCCACGAAAACACCCCGTCAGGGCATCGCTACTGACCTACGTGCGCCTTTCTGGCATCATTTGCGCACAATTATGAAGGTCTGCGCATAGAGTTGACAGCGATCGCGCGCGCGTTCCGTGCAATCTCGCATGGCAAACTGCCGTGCTTCGGATGTTGCCCGCATTCACGCTGTCCGCCTGACCCCTCTCCCGCCACGCTTCCTGCGCAGTGGAGGCCGAGCGCAACCTGGGGACTTCACGATGAAAGCCACGACGAAGAAATCCGGGGGAGGGTCCTCATTTCTTGCTGTCAGCCTGCTCTTGCTGTTCGGCTTGGTTCTTGGGGCACACCCGGCCCTGGCACAGATGCGGGACGCCTGCCCGCTCCCGGCCGGTGTGGCTCCGCCGGCGGACCTGCACGTGGCAGCGCAGGATGTGGAAGAGGGGCGCGCAAACCTGATGGACTTCGCGCTGGCCGTGAGAGACCAAAATAACGAGATCGGGTCAGGAACGAGCTTGGAGCAAGTGGCGTACCTTGGATGTCGGGTCAGGCAAGAAGAGAGCCCCTATCGGTCGGGATCCACCTACCTTGTGCAGCTGACGCCAGACGGCAGGATTCTCGTCCACGCGAAGGACATGGCCTTGTCGGGCCGGCAACTCCACCCCTTGATTTATGGAGCGATACTTCAGGCATTGGGCATCAACCCGGCCGAATTGGCCGACCCCGCGGCTTTCTTCGCCGCTTTCGCTGCTGCCGCAGCCGGGGATGGCGCCTCGTTCAGCATCCCCAGTGTTCCAGGCGCCTCTGGATACGCCTTCGCATATCTATCGGCCAATTTTCGAGCCCCGCTCGTGATGCTCGCCGGATTCGATCTCGGCGAATCGCATCTGGCCGAAGAAACGATCGAACACATCGAACCGGCCGTTACGGCCAGGGACGTCGTAGACCGGGCAACTCTGAAGGCATTCGTCACGCAGGCGGGGGAATATGTTCTCGCGCTGCAGGAGAGCGGCGATCCGGCCGCTTCGTCGAAAGCGCGGATCGCCCTGCGTGATCCGAGCGGACCCTGGAGGCACGGTTCCGTGTACCTCTACGTCCTGGACCTGAACAGCAACGTGATCCTCTTTCACGGAGCGTTCCCGGACAGATTCGAGCTTCGGCCTCTGGTGCCGACCGTTCGAGACGCCGTGACCGGAGAGTTCGTTCTGCCGCAGGTCATCGCTGCGGCGAAGAGCAGCCCGGAAGGCGGCTTCCTCGAGTACTACTGGGACGATCCCACCGACGACACCGACCGCGCCGACATCCCCAAGGTGGGGTACGCCCGGGTGTTCACCGGTCACGTCCAGAGGCCGGACGGAAGCGCGATCCCGATCAACCTCATCGTCGGCTCGGGCTTCTACGGAACCGCGCCCGAGGAGGTCGCGGGGGACCACGACACGGTCGTCGAGTCCATCCTTCCCCAGGTCATGCGGGCCATGACGGCGGGCACGGTCGATGCCGTCTCGGGCCGCATCGGCCAGGCGGCCGCCGGCGCGTCGTCGTCCGGGGAGTTGAGCCTGGGCGGCGCCTCGACGCTCGCGGACGTGCTGACGGCCAACGGACAGGCGCTCGAGGACGGCACGTTCGATGCCGCGCGGCTGCTCGCCGACTCGTCCTTCATGCTGCCGCTCGGCATGGCGGAGACCGGAGACGGCGGCCCCTTCGGGAACCTGACGCTGTGGGGCAGCGGGGACTACCGTAACCTCTCCGGCGGCAGTCCCGGGAGCGTCGACTACGACGGCGACGTGCTGAGCGCCCACCTGGGGATCGATACGCGGTTGAGCGCGGACCTGCTGGCGGGCGTGTCGGTCGGCCGGTCGCGCGGGACCGTGGACTACACGGCCTCCGGCGCGTCGACGGGCAAGCTCACGACCACCGTGACGAGCATCAATCCCTACGTGGGCTGGCAGGCACCGGCCGGCATGAGTGTGTGGGCCACGGTGGGCCATGGCTCGGGCGAGGTCGAGATCGAGGATGCGGCGGGCACGCAGGCGAGCGACCTGACGCAGCGGATGGCGGCGGCGGGCCTCAGCGGAACGCTGCTGACCAGCGACGTGCTGATCGCAGGCGGCACGACCCGGCTGCAGGCCAAGGGCGACGCCGCCTTCACGGAGGCGGAGATCGATGGCTCGGGCACGATCGCGGCGGCGACCCTTGAGGCCGGCCGGCAGCGGTTGATGATCGAGGGGAACCACACCCGGCAACTGGCGTCGGGCGCGACGGTCACGCCTTCGGTCGAGATCGGCATGCGGAACGACGTCGGCGATGGCGAGACCGGGAACGGTGTCGAGGTCGGGGGCGGTCTGCGCTACGCCAACGAGGCGACGGGTCTCACCGTCGCGTGGCGGGCCCGGACGCTGCTGGGCCACAGCGGTGACGACGAGGAGTGGGGCGTGAGCGGGCTGGTGCGGCTCGCCCCGGGCGCCGCGGGCAGGGGGCTCGCACTCAGCGTGCGGCCGGCGTGGGGCCAGACGGCCAGCGGCGTGCAGCGGCTGTGGGCGACAGGCCTCACTCCGGGAGCGGCATCGGCCGGCCAGGAAGGCGGGCGGCTGGACGCACGCGTGGGCTACGGGATGGCGCTGCCCGGCGGCCACTTCACGGGGACGCCGGAGCTGGGACTCGGGCTTTCCGAAACCGGCCGCGACTGGCGGCTGGGCTGGAGGCTCGGGCTTGCGGAGACGAAGCGTGTCTCGTTCCACCTCAGGCTCGAGGGGACGCGGTGGGAGCCCGCGAACAACGACGGGCCGCCGGAGCACCGGGTCGGGCTAACCGCGAACATGCGCTGGTAGGGAGTGACCCGGGCAGGTACACGGCTGAGTGCTGAGCCGTGTGTCTGCCCGGCGACGCCTAGAAGTTGAAGGGCGTGAGGGAACGGTCAATGCCCGCCGAGCAGCGTAAGTACGTCGGTGGGCTGCGCCAATTCCCTTCATGCGTGTGGCCGCTGTCCGCGGGCGGTACGTTCAGCGTGAAGCGCCGAAAGCTCCGGTCAGGTGATCTCGCTCGAAGATGCCTCCGACTTCCCGATGTTCGCTTCCGTAGAACCGGCCTTCAATCGTGCCATCCGCGTCCCGCGCCCGAAAAGAGCCTTGCGACACCGGGATGTCTTCCCACCGGAGATCGGCCCGGGCGCGGCCGTGGGCGTCCGCAAGTCCGGTGAATGCGACATCGACGTCCGGGCGGGCAAATTCGTCGATGTCGATGACCGCGCGGCCTTTGATCCGGTCTCGGGTCCGGATGTCAACGCCCACGACTGCGCCTCGCCAGACCGCGCCGCCAAGCGCACTCGGAGTGTTGCCGGGCGAGCCGCCGAAGGACACCGCCACGGCGTCATCCACCATGACGAATACGCTGTCGTCCATCCATTGGCCATAAACGCCGGTAAGGTCGCCGCGCAGCATTCGATCGGCGAGCGCCTCGACATCCAGGACGTCTGAAGCGATCGCGGTGAACGTGTCTTCCCCGGTGATCCGTTCGCCGCGCCGCCAGCTCCAGGGCTCGATGAACTCACCGCGATGGATCCCGCGCTTGTTCGACCGGGCCTGTTCTTCCTCGCTGACATAGTCGTCTGCGAATTGTCGATAGGCCAGCGCCCAACCGTTCGCCACGAGCCAGGCGTTCAGATCATCCCCGCCCGAGGAACAAACCCCGAGCACCCGACCGAAACGGTCGGTGTCACTGCCAGTACAGCCCATACCGGCGGCACGCGACATCAGCGCTTCCGTGGCCGCCGCCCCGCAATCCCATGTCCGGCCCCATGCCCGGCACGTCTGGCTGGCCTCGGGCGCATCGATGCCAAAGAGGCGATAGCGTGTCCCGTCGATGTCCACGGTGTCCGCATCGATGACGCGGACCTGGGTGGCAACCGGAGGTTCGGTCCCGGTGGCCGGTGGCTCGGTCAAAGGCGGCGTGCCGTCGCCACCCCCGCCCCCGCCGCAGGCGGCCAGCACCAACGCGACAGTGGCGACGGGAAACCAGCCGGCCATCCGCATCGATCGATCTCCTCGGGATTCGGTCAACCTCCAGCCACTGAGGGTACTACACTCGAATATGTGCAGATGACCGTTTGAGTGCGTAGAACACGTCCCGGTATTGACGGTGGCGGCACGCTTGCGACGCCCAAGCGGTTTGCCCACAGTGGTCAATCCGACGCCGTTCATGACGCCCCGTGAGGCGTAGGAGTGCCAGGTATCGTGAAGGTGCACGCCGTGCGGCCAGGCGTCCGCGCGGACACCGACCCAGAACGTGTAGAGACTTGTCGCGGCCAGGTCCTCGGGGAACACCCGCGTCGCGCCTTCCGACCGGGGAAGCGTTGTAAACATGTTGACCGCTTCCGGCCTGAGCCAGAGAGTACGCAGGCCCGCCAGGGCTCGCTCAGGGCATCATCGATGCGTTACGACTGGCACGCTATTTCAGGACGACGCCGGAGTTCTGGATCAACCTGCAAGCCCGTTACCATCTCCACATCGCCGAACGCACGGTACAGCCAAAGATCGACCGGGGAATAGCACCCTGTACAGCGCGACGGCGACGCGATCCGCGTGCCCTCGGCACGGCCTCCTTTGTCATCGCTGCATCAGCCCCGTCTTGCGATCTAGGAGCATCGCCATATATTGGTTCCTTATAGGGGACGATTATATGCCGCTAACTGCCGACCTGACCATCCGCGAGACCGCGGCCCTTTCGGGAGTGCCGAAGGCGACGGTCGAGAAGGCCATCGAGGCCCGCGTCCTGCGCACCGTCCCTGCTCCACCCCGCCTTCGCGGCGGCGCAAGACGATACCTCCCGATTCGGGCAGTCGCTTATTTCCGTTCCCTCAAGGCGGCCGATCTCGCGGGCCTGCCGACACGGCACAAGCGAGCAATCTGGAAGGGTCTCGTTCAATCCGAGCCCATGCGACTGGCCACCATCGAGTTTGCGCCTGGCACTGTACTCGACCTCAAGCGCCTCGCTGCTCAATGCCTGCGCCATGCGGAGCACTACAAGGACGCGCGCGATCGACACATCGCATCGGACCCGGACATCCTCGGTGGCACGCCAGTGATTACCGGTACCCGACTCACGGTCTACGCGGTCCTAGGACGATCGCAGGACGGTGATTCCATCGACGATCTTGTGGCGGACTATCCAGAGATTCCACGGGAAGCCTTCATGGCCGCCGAGCTGTACGCCAAGGCCCACCCGCTTCGAGGCCGCCCGTCCGGTAGACCCTGGCGTCAAGCGACCTGAAACTCCGTCGCAGCAACGCCGTGCGGCTGTTTCTCGACGAGTGCCTCTCGCCCGCCATCGCCCGAGTGCTGAACGCCGAAGGATTCCACGTCGCCCTGCACCCGCGCGACTTTGGCGGCTTGGGTGCGTCGGATCACGAAGTGCTGAAGCGCTGCACCGAACACGACCTCGTGCTCGTGACAGAAAACGCCAGCGACTTTCGCGCCTTGGTCGCCACGCAAGCCATCCACCCCGGCCTCATTGTCCTCCCGTGCGTGGGCCGCGCACGCTCGGAAGCGCTGCTGCGCGCCGCCATTGACTTTCTGGCGGAACGCGGCGACCCCATGGACGTCATGATCAACCGTGTGCTGGAGGTGTCTACCGACCTTGCCATGCAACTCTACCCGTTGCCGAACGGAGCACGGTGAGCGATCCACTGGATTGCCCAACTTGCAGGCGCTGTCCCAAGTCGGTCATGGGCGGCGAGAGTCCCCACGTCCCCGGCCTGCCCGCTCGGGCACCCGCGGCCAGGCTCGACCGGTCGTTACGCTCACCTGGAGGATGCGACCCTCAATCAAACTGCAGAAGGCATGGCCCTGGCGGTTCAGAGAAAGCTCGGACACAGCGAAGCCACATTGAGTTGGTCCAATGGCATCGGCGCTAAGGCCGCCTCGCCCAGTCACGCCCCGTGGCGGTGAGCGCACGCCAGGAGATTTGTGTTCACCGCGATTATCGGGTACCCGGGTCGCCGTAAATCAATTCGCGCAGTTCCGACCAGGAGTAATGCTCCAGTGGGTCATGCGCGGTGGGATCGCCCACCCGCAGGTCCGGAAGCACGTACTTCCGAGTCGGACTCGCTGAGTCCAGCACCTGCCGGAGCCCGTCCTCGACAACGGCACGCAACGAAGAGCCGGTCTCCTGGGCATAGCGCTTGGCGCGCGCCAGAAGCTCGTCGTTAATGTCTAGGGTCATCCTCATGGGACCCATAGTGGACCTGTGGCTTGATAAGGGGAAGGCGCCCCCTTGGAAGCCCTGACCCGGGAATCCCCCGAACTCCCGTCAACTCCCGCAATCACGCAATATCCAGCCCCGCACCAGGAGGCAACCATGGCCAGCCAGATCGAACTTCTCAATCCTCCTGCCGCCGCACCGGCGCAGGGCCTCTATTCCCAGGCTGCATTCATGCCTGCCGGGCTCGGCACCTACCACATCGCCGGCCAGGTGTCCGTCGGTACCGATGGGGCCATCGTCGGCATCGACGATTTCGGCGCCCAGGTTCGCCAGACCTACGACAACCTGGCCACGGTTCTGAGCGCGCTGGGCGAAAGCTGCGACAGCATCGTCTCCATGCGCACGTACCTCGTAGACGCAGACCTGCTGCCGACCTTCATGGAAGTCAGGGCGAAGATCTTCCCGAGCCTGTTCAGCGGACCCGACTACCCTCCCAACACCCTGTTGATCATCGACGGGCTGGTCCGGGAGGAGTTCCTGATCGAGGTGGAAGCCGTGGCCGCCCGACGGAACGCCTGAACCTCGCCGGGGAAGCGCACCGCGGATCGCGAACGGCAGTGCCGCCGCCAAGGCCGGCGGGCCGCCACAGTCATCCGGTCAGTCGCCGGCAGGCACCGGCCGCGCCGCTGGCGGCCGGGTCTCCGCATCGGAAGACAGGCCGGTCGGCACGCAGACGTGGTAGCCGCTGGGTAGGCGTTCGACAGTGATCGGCGCCCCGTAGACCCTCGACAGGACGGCCGGGGTCAGCACCTCGATGGGGCGGCCGGCGGCCTGGGTCACGCCGTCGCCGAGCAGGTGCACGCGGGTTGCGTAGGTGAACGCGTGATCGGGATTGTGGGTCGAGAGCACGACGCCCAGGCCGGCTGCCGCCAGCTTCCGCACCTGATTCAGCACGAGAATCTGGTTGCCGAAATCCAGGCTGGCGGTCGGTTCATCCATCACGATCAGCCGGGCGTCCTGCGCCAGCGCCCGGGCGATCAGGACCAGTTGCCGCTGGCCCCCGGAAATCCGCGTGTAGTCGCGCCCGGAAAGCTCATCGATTCCCATCTGCGCAAGGGCGCCACTGGCGCGATCCCGGTCCTCTCGCGTGGGCCTTGAGAAGGTGCCGCGGTGGGCGGTGCGGCCCATCAGGACCATGTCGCCCACCGCGTACGGGAACACGGTCGCGTGCGCTTGCGGGACGTAGGCCATCACGCGGGCGATGTGCCGGCGGTGCAGCGAGAGGATGTCGCGATCGTCGAGCATGACCCGGCCCGCCTGGCGCGGAATCAGCCCGAGCAGGGTCTTGAAGAGCGTGGTCTTGCCGCACCCGTTGGGCCCCAGCAGGCACAGGATCTCGCCGGCCTGCAGCGAGAGATCCACCGCGCGGCCGACCGGAAACCGCGGATAGCCGAACCCCAGGCCCTCGGCCCGCAGCTCGCTCACCAGCTGCGCCGCCCGGTCGCGAGCAGCCAGAGAAACACCGGGGCCCCGACGAAGGCGGTCAGGATGCCCAGCGGCGTCTCGGTGTCCGCCATGGTACGGGCGATAGTGTCAACCGCGAGCAGGTAGCCCGCCCCCAGAATCATCGCTGCCGGCAGCAGGCGATCGAAGTTCGGCCCGACCACCAGGCGGGCAATGTGCGGCATCACCAGCCCCACCCAACCGACCACGCCCGCGACCGCCACCACGCTGGCCGTCATCAGCGTCGCGGCGGCGACCAGCAGGACCCGCAGGCGCCGCGGGTCGATCCCAAGCGCCGTGGCCTCCTCGTCCCCCAGCGTCATCAGGTTCATGCGCCAGCGGAGCAGGACCAGCGGCACGAGGCCGACCACCACGAAGGGCAGCGCGGACCACACGTCGTCGGGCTGCGTGCCGGCCAGCGATCCCAGCAGCCAGAACGTGATCGCGGGCAGCTGGTCGTACGGGTCCGCCAGGATCTTCACCAGGGATATGCACGCGCCGGCCAGGGCCCCGAGCACGACGCCCGCCAGTACCAGCACCAGCATGGGGTCGTGGCCGCGGACCGCCGTCGCCACGGCGTACACCAGCGCCACCGTTCCCAGCCCGCCGGCGAAGGCGAAGCCCTGGGTCACGACGACCGGCATCGACAGCAGGATGCCCAGCGCCGCGCCCAGGCCGGCCCCGGTCGAGACGCCGAGGATGTCCGGGGACACCAGCGGGTTGCGGAACAGGCCCTGATAGACCGTACCGGCGGCCGCCAGAGCCGCACCGACCAGCAGGGCTGCCAGGACACGCGGAATGCGCACCGAGAACAGGACAGTCTCGACCTGGGCATCCGTCAACCCCGCACTGCCACCGGCATAGTCCAGCAGCGCGACGAAAATCTGGTCGACGGAAACGGGATACGGCCCGACCGTGATCGCGAACAGGGCGAGCAGCAGCAGGCCGGCGGCCAGGACGCCGATGATGGGACCAGCGGCGGTGCGCGCGCGCTGTCGTTCCGGACTACCGGGCGGGTTCAATCGGTCAATCGGCTCAGCAGCTCGACCGTCAGGTCGACATGATAGAACAGTCGGTAAAACGCCCGGACTTCCCGCCGCCAGTCCAGCTGCATTCGATCGGGATAGAAGAGACTGCCCAGCCAGCGAAGCCCCATGACGCGGTTGATCGACGGCGGCCGATCGATCCAGCCGAACGGCGACGTCGGCGCCAGGAACACGCGCCCCCGCTGCACGGCATCGATCGGCGACCAGAGCGGGCTTCCCCACACCTGCGCATAGAACTCCCGGTCCCACGTAATGATCATGTCCGGATCGGCAAGGATCACCTGCTCGGCCGACATCTGCGTGAGGCCGCGCCGGCTCCGCTCGTCGGGGTCAGCGCCGGCCACGTTGCGCCCGCCGGCCCGCTCGATGATCTCGGTGTTGATCGAACCCTGCAGGCCGGTCTCGAGCCCGGAGGCTGTCCGGGCCAGGTAGACGCGTGGCCGCCGTTCCTCCGGAATGCCCGCCAGTGCGTCCGCGAGTTCGGCGAGCAGCGTTTCCACGTAGACCGCGAGTTCCTCGGCACGCTCGGAGACGCCGAGCACATCGCCCATCAGGCGCAATGCGGCCGCGGTGTGTTCGAACCGCCCGTCGATCAACAGGTACGGGATACCGGTCTGGGCCTGCAGGCGGTCGGCCAGCGAGACGTGGGCACCGCGAACCGCCCCGAAATCGAAGATCAGGTCGGGCTTGGCACGAAGGACGACTTCGAGGTTAGCCGTATTGCCGCGCCCCGTGAGCCGGCCGGTTTCGGGCAGCCCTTGGTACGCTTCCGGCAAATACCGTTCGTCCTCGCGGGACGGCGCCCGCGGCCAGCCGATCAGGCGGTCAGGGGCAAGCACGTACAGCAGGACGGCCGCCGGCGGTCCGGCCGCGTAGACCTGCTGCACCGTTTCTGGAATCGTGACCGTCCGGCCCGCGGAATCGGTGACCGACCGCGCATCGGCCGCGCCCGTCACCGCCAACATCGTCGCGAGGATCACAGCGTTGCGCATGGCCGGCTCCTGCCCACGGTGCCGCTAGCGTAGCCTCGGAGGGGCCCCATTGTGCGAGCGGAACGAGCGTGGCCAGCGATCATGCCTGGCTCTCGCCTGACCGGCGCCCGTCGGCCTGGGTAGCGCGGCGTGCGTATGTTGACGCCCTTCGCGCGGGAGGACGGAGAATGATCCAGCAGTTGCTCACGTTCTGGTTCCAACGTCACGGCCCCGACCAGTGGTGGGCCAAGGACCCCGACTTCGATGACGCGATCCGCGTGCAGTTCGGCGCTCTCCATGCGCGGGCCGTCCGC
Source organism: Alphaproteobacteria bacterium (assembly GCA_022824395.1). GTDB lineage: Bacteria > Pseudomonadota > Alphaproteobacteria > TMED109 > TMED109 > VXPW01. Next base: position 37,706 of record JAJDZX010000101.1, on the reverse strand, counting down.
GCCGAGCTCCACGACTGGCGGGCCAGCCCCGAGGGGCGCCTCGCCGAGATCATCGTGCTCGATCAATTTTCCCGGAACCTCTACCGCGACGATGCGCGCGCCTTCGCCAACGACGGGATGGCGCTGGTGCTGGCGCAGGAAGCGGTGCGGGCCGGCGCCGACCGGGAGCTCCCGGCGGAGCGGCGGGGCTTCCTCTACATGCCGTACCAGCACAGTGAATCGGCACTTGTGCACGAGATCGCCGTGCCGCTCTTCGCATCGCTGGGTGATGCCGAGAGCCTGGACTACGAACTGCAGCACAAGGCGATCATCGACCGTTTCGGGCGCTATCCGCACCGCAACGCGGTGCTGTCGCGGCCCTCCACGACCGAGGAGACCGCCTTCCTCAAGACCGAGGGCTCCTCGTTCTGAAGGCCGTCTCCCGCGGCGTGCCTGCCGTCGGTTCCGGGTCCGTCGTGGCCGGCCACCGGCCGCGGCCGGTCCGTCGCGGGAATGCCGGAGTCCCGCCGCAGTCGGTCGGATCGTCCTGTTCCGGGCCGCCTGCTAAAGGTCGGCGTCCACACCGACCGGGCAATGGTCGGAGCCTTGCTCGTCCGGCCAGATGAAGGCGTTGCGTACCCGCTTCATCGCCGCCGGCGAGGCCAGCACGTAGTCGATTCTCCAGCCGACGTTCCGCTCCCGGGCTCCGCCCCACTGGCGCCACCACGTGTAGTGCCCCGGGTCATCGGGATGCAGCGCGCGAAATGTGTCGACCCAGCCAGCCTCCGCCCAGCGGTCGAGTTCCGCCCGTTCCTCGGGCAGGAACCCGCTGCTCTTCACATTGGTCTTCGGACGTGCGAGGTCGATGGCGCGGTGTGCGGTGTTGTAGTCGCCGATCACGAACACCGGGCATCGGCGCCGGAGGCGCTGGACCCGCTCGAAGACCGCCTGGTAGAAGTCGAGCTTGTAGGGGACGCGGCTGTTGTCGCGATCCTTCCCGCTGCCTTTCGGAAAATACACGTTGGCCACGACGAACCGCCCGCGATCGCCCCGGAAGTGGGCGGCCATGTAGCGGCCCTCGATGTCAAAGCGCGGATCGCCGAGCCCGGTCTCCAGCCGCTCCGCCTCGACCTTCGCGTACACCCCGACACCGCTGTACCCGCGGCGCTCGGCCGGTACGAACGCGGCATGCCAGCCGGCGGGAAACCGGGCGGTCTCGGGCACCTGCTCCGGGAGCGCCCTGACCTCCTGGATCCCCACGACATCCGCATCGGAGCGCGCCAGGAAGTCCACGAAGCCACGACGCGTGCACGCTCGGATTCCGTTCACGTTCCAACTCACGATCCGCATGTATCCGGGCCCTTCCTCGCGCCGCGACAGGACCGGCCATCGTATCCCGCCCGGCGCGCGGTGGCCCGCACGGTCGGGATGCTCTCAACCGTCTCCGGGGACTACCGCAACGTCCAGGTCTCTCGGATGCAGCCGGCCCGGATGGAACGGGTTACGCGGCGACGGCGGCCGCGCCGTTCCGGACCGCCGCGCGGGCCTGCTCGACGAGCGCCTCGCCGGCTTCGGTCACCGCGTCAGCCAGGACCTCGATCCACTGCTGACCGTGCGAGGCCACGCGATGCACGAGGCCGATGCGCCGCGAGGGCTCGGGATCGGCAAACCGCAGCAGGTTCAGCTCGGGGGCGTTCGCCCGCTCGGCGAGCGCTGCCGTCTCCGGCAACAGGGTCAAACCGGCGCCACTGGCAACGAGCCTGCTCAGGGTGGTCAACGATCCCGCACCGCGACGCACGTCCTGCAGCCGCCACGTGGCGCAAGCGCCCCGGATCTGCTCGCCCAGACAGTGCCCCTCATCGAGCGTGAGCAGCGGCCCGATGTCGGCGCGCGCCAGGTCCGGCGGACGCGGATCACCCTTGAACGCGTGGTTCACGGCGGCGATCCGCTCGGAGCGGGCGGCGATCAGGAAACGGTCCTCGAAGAGTTCCCGTTCTGGGAGCTCCAGCAACCCCAGCGGCAGCGAAACGACCGCGGCGTCCAGACGACCGGCAAGGAGGTCGGATACCAGGGTCTGACCGGGAGCCTCCCTGAGATCGAGATCGATCCGCGGCGACGCCGACTGCAGGCGCTCGAGCACCCCGCCGAGCAGGTACGGCGCAAGCGTCGACACCATGCCGACGGCGACCCGCAGCGATGTGTCTGCAAACCGCTTGCCCAATGTCTCGAGAAGCAGGGCCTCGTCGAGCACCCGCAGCGCCTGCTGATGCACATCCCGGCCCATCTGGGTCAGGATGATCCCGCGGCGGTCGCGTTCGACCAGCGGGCCGCCCAGCGTGCCTTCCAGCTCCTGGATCTGCAGCGACAGCGCCGGCTGGCTGACAAATACGTTTTCGGCCGCCCGACTGAACGAGCCGTGCTCGACCAGCGCTCGGAAGTACCGCAGCTGACGTAACGTTACCTTCACCTCGTCATCCTTTCCTTGCCGGACGGCCCGCCCCCGGGGCAGGCCATCGAGAACCATCGCGCCGGCTGATCCCGCCGCCGGACGGACCGTGGACCCGCGCGTTCACGCACGATGCCCGTGGCCGGGAGCCCGCAACGCGCTTCGTCCCGCCTACCGGACCGGGCGCCGTCGGTCGCACGCTGCGGCCCCGCAGTCGATGGTCCGAAAGCGGTTGCCCGGATCGTCGCGCCTGAGCGTTGCCCGACGCCCTCTGGTCGATCGGAATGTCTGCTCGATCACCCATGGTCGTCTCCCGTCCCGGTTTCCCGGAGCCGGTCGACCGCTCGCACGTCTGACGGCTCCTGTCCTGACAAGAAATTGGCAATCTTTATGTATAAAGTCCAATACTTAGTAATTATATTATATATAATATTTCCTTATGATTTCTAGCGCGCTTGGAGGTGCGGAAGGCCGGCGCGGATCGCGCCAGCGACGGCGGCGAGCAGCGATGGGCCCGGCCGATCGGCGCGCCGCCGCCGGAACCGTTCACCGACCGGCCATTGGGCGGGCCTGCGTAATCCTGCCGGGGACCGGGGGGCTGGCCGTCAGGCGAAGCGGTTCAGAAGCGGCCGGCCTTCGCGCATCCGGATGATGTTGTCGGCAATGATCGCAAACCGCCGCTCGAGCATCGGGGTGCTCCAGGCCGACGTGTGCGGTGTCATCCAGACGTTGGGAAGGCTCTCGAAGTCGTACTGCGAGGGCCGGACATCCCGTGGCCCGGTCGAACCTGGATAGCGGTACCACACGTCGATGACCGCACCGCCGATGTCTCCGCGCTCCAGGGACCGAAACAGTGCGTGCTCGTCGACCACCAGTCCGCGCCCGACGTTGATCAGCACGGCTTCGGGCTTCATCGCGGCCAGTACCCGCGCATCCACCATGCCGCGCGTGGCCGGGGTCAGCGGGCACGCCACCACCAGGTAGTCGTACCGCGCGGCAGCCTCGGCCAGCCGGTCCGGCGCCACGGCCTCGGCAAGTGGGGGCTCCGGGGCCGGATGGGCGGTCACCGCCCGGACCTCCATGCCGAACGCGTCGGCACGCTTCGCCAGGGCCCGCCCGATGCGGCCATAGCCGAGAATGCCCAGGACCCGACCCTGCAGCTCGCCATGGGTGGGGCCGCCCGCCACCAGGCTGTCGGACCAGTCGCCCGAGCGGAACCGCCGGTCGGTCGCCGTTACCCCGATCGCATGCTCGAGCATGGCCCGCATGCAGTACTCGGCGACCGGCACCTCGTGTTCGAACACGTTGCAGGCGGCGCAACCCGCGGGCAGGGCGGCGACGTCGACCGAATCGGTGCCGGCGCCCGGAAGATGGAGCAGGCGCAGCCTCGGCGCCGGCGGGCTGCTCGTCGGCCAGTCCATGCTGATGACGACTTCAGCGGTGGCGAGCGCATCCGCCCAGGCATCGGGGTCGGCACCCGCGCAGCGCAGCGTGTGCGGCAGCGCCAGGCTCGCCTGGAGCAGCTCCGCGTAGCGTGCGCCCATGACCCCGTTGAACGCCACCCGAACCGGTGGCGCATCCCCGTTCACTTGGGCAGGTCCAGAACATCCCGCATACCGTAGAAACCGGGCCGCTGGCGCGCCGCCCACGCGGCGGCGTGCACCGCCCCGCGCGCGAAGATGGCACGCTCGTGCGCGCGGTGCCCGAGTTCGAGCCGCTCGCCGGCACCGGCGAACACGACCGTGTGGTCGCCCACCACGTCGCCGCCCCGGAGCACGCCGTAGCCGATCGTCCCCCGTTCCCGCGGGCCGGTGTCGCCGTCCCGGCCACGCACCGCGGAGGCCTCCGGATCGACCCGCCGGCCGGCGGCGGCCGCCCGGCCGAGGGCCAGCGCCGTTCCCGACGGCGCATCGCGCTTGGCGGCATGGTGCATTTCCATGATCTCGACATCCCAATCGGGTCCGAGCGCCGCCGCCGCCGTCTCCACCAGATGGGAAAGCAGATTGATGCCGAGGCTCATGTTGGCGGACCACACCACCGGCACGCTCGCGCCGGCGCTTCGAAGCGCATCCATCTGGGCGCGGTCCAGACCTGTCGTGCCGATCACCAGACCCGTGCCGGCTGCGGCCGCCGCCGCCGCATGCCGCACCGTGGCCTCGGGAGCGGTGAACTCGATCGCCACGTCGATGCCGGCAAAGAACGGCGCCGTCGCGTCCGTGATCGGGACGTCCGTCGCGTCCAGACCGGCCAACCGGCCGGCATCCTTCCCAAGCGCCGCGTGCCCCGCCTGTTCGAGGGCGCCCGCAAGCACGCCGTCGCCGGCCGCCACGGCCCGTACCAGGGCCTGCCCCATCCGGCCGGCGGCGCCGACGATGCCGATGCGCACGGGAGCGGTCACGGCGCCGAGCTGCGCCGCACGGCGGCCTCGAACTCAGCGATCGCCGGATAGTTGCGGGCCGTCATGTCGCCGGCCAGCGCCTCCAGCGCCTGCTTCTGCCGGCGGGTAAGCTTGGAGGGCACCTCGACGCTGATCTGCACATAGAGGTCGCCATGGCCTCCATGCTGCAGCCGCGGCATGCCCTTGCCGCGCAGCCGGAACTTCTGGCCGTTCTGCGCACCGGCCGGAATCGCGAGCTTCACCCGGCCGCCGTCCAGCGAGGGCACCACCACCTCGGCCCCCAGCGCCGCCGTCTCGAACGGGATCGGAACGATCATCTGGAGGTGCTCGCGATCGCGCTCGAAGAGCGGATGCGGTTCGATCTCCATGAACACGTAGAGATCGCCCGAACGGCCGCCCGGCGCGCCGGCCTCGCCCTTGCCGGTGAGCCGGAGACGGGTGCCATCGTCGACACCCGGCGGAATCTTCACGTCGACGGACCGGGACCGGCGAACCCGGCCGCCGCCGTGGCAGGCATTGCACGGCACCTCGATGACCTGTCCACGGCCGCGGCACGACGGACAGGTCTGCTGAAAGATCATCATGCCGCGCCGTGCCGACATCTCGCCCGAGCCGTTGCACGTGCCGCAGGTGGCCAGCCGGTTGCCCTCGGCCCCCGAACCGCCGCACCGCTCGCACGTCTCTTCGGCCGAGAACTGGATCGTCTTGCTCGCGCCGCGGTACGCCTCTTCAAGCGTCACGGCCAGCGCGTACTGGAGATCGGCTCCGCGGGCCGACCGGGACGTGCGCCGGCCGCCCCCCATGAAATCCCGAAAGATGCTGTCGAAGATGTCGCCGAAGCCGCCGAAGCCCCCGGGGCCGGCCGCGCCGGCCTGCAGGCCCTCCTCGAAGGCCGCATGGCCCATCCGGTCGTACGCGTTGCGCCGTTCCGGGTCCTTCAGCACCTCGTAGGCCCGGCTGACGTCCTTGAACGCCTGCTCGGCATTGCTGTCGCCCGGGTTCCGGTCCGGGTGATGCTGCTTGGCAAGGCGCCGGTACGCGCTCTTGATGGTCTGGGCGTCGGCGCTGCGGTCAACGCCGAGCACCTCGTAGAAGTCAGGCATGCAGTCCCCTGCCGGCTAGCGGCGGAGCAGAAACGGACGCCGCCGGGACCCGACGGCGCCGGCTCTCAGGACCGGGGCCGGTCCTTCGTGTCGTCGTCCTGCACCTCTTCGAAGTCGGCATCGTAGACCGTCTCGTCGCCGGCCTCCTGCGCGGTCGCTCCGTTCGACGCCCCGGCCGCGTCGGCGCCGGCCCCCGCCGCTTCGGCGGTGGCCTGGGCATACATCACCTCGCCGAGCTTCATCGACGCCTTGTTCAGCGCCTCGGTCCTGGCGGCGATCGCGGCTGCATCCGCGTCCTCCTTCGCGACCTCCGCCTTGAGGTCGGCCAGCGCCGTGTCGATCGCCTTCCGGTCGTCCTCGCCCAGCTTGTCGCCATGCTCCTCCAGACTCTTCTCGGTCGCGTAGACGAGGCTGTCGGCCTGGTTCCTGGCCTCCACCGCCTCCCGCCGGGCCTTGTCGTCCGACGCGTGCTGCTCGGCCTCGTTGACCATCCGGTTGATCTCGTCGTCGTTCAGTCCGCCGGACGCCTTGATCTGGATCTGCTGCTCCTTGCCGGTGGCCTTGTCCTTGGCCGACACGTTGACGATGCCGTTGGCGTCGATGTCGAAGCCGACCTCGATCTGCGGCATGCCGCGCGCCGCCGGCGGAATGCCGACGAGATCGAATTGCCCGAGGGCCTTGTTGTCGGCGGCCATCTCGCGCTCGCCCTGGAACACCCGGATGGTCACCGCCGTCTGGTTGTCCTCCGCCGTCGAGAACGTCTGGCTCTTGCGGGTCGGAATGGTCGTGTTGCGATCGATCAGGCGAGTGAACACGCCGCCCAGGGTCTCGATGCCGAGCGACAGCGGGGTCACGTCCAGCAGCAGGACGTCCTTGACGTCACCGGCCAGCACCGCGCCCTGGATGGCGGCGCCGATGGCCACCACCTCGTCGGGATTGACGCCCTTGTGCGGGTCGCGGCCGAAGAAGTTCTTGACGGTCTCGATGACCCTGGGCATCCGCGTCATGCCGCCGACCAGGACCACCTCCTCGATCTCGCCGGCGCTCACGCCGGCGTCCTCGAGCGCCTTCCGGCACGGCACCACGGTGCTCTGGATCAGGTCGTCGACCAGCTTCTCGAGCTGAGCCCGGGTGATCTTCATGTTGAGGTGCTTCGGTCCGCTCGCGTCCGCCGTGACGAACGGCAGGTTGACCTCGGTCTGGCCGGTGCTGGAGAGCTCGATCTTGGCCTTCTCGGCAGCCTCCTTGAGCCGCTGCAGGGCCAGCTTGTCCTCCCGCAGGTCGATGCCGCTGTCCTTCTTGAACTCGTCGGCCAGGTACTCGACCACCCGCATGTCGAAGTCCTCGCCCCCGAGGAAGGTGTCGCCGTTGGTGGACTTGACCTCGAACACCCCGTCGCCGATCTCGAGAATCGAGACGTCGAACGTGCCGCCGCCGAGGTCGTAGACCGCCACCAGGCCGCTTTCGCGCTTGTCGAGCCCGTAGGCCAGGGCCGCCGCGGTCGGCTCGTTGATGATCCGCAGCACGTCGAGACCGGCAATCTGGCCGGCGTCCTTGGTCGCCTGGCGCTGGGAGTCGTTGAAGTAGGCAGGCACGGTGATGACCGCCTGCTTGATCTCGCCGCCGAAATGCGATTCGGCCGTCTCCTTCATCTTCTGGAGCACGAACGCGCTGATCTGGCTCGGGGCGTAGCTCTTGCCGCTGGCCTGCACCCAGGCGTCGCCGTTGTCGGCCTTGACGATCTCGTAGGGGACCATCTCCCGGTCCCGGGTCACCTTCTCGTCGCTGAAGTTCCGGCCGATGAGGCGCTTGATCGCGAAGAACGTCTTCTCGGGATTGGTGACCGCCTGCCGCTTCGCGGTCTGTCCGACCAGGGTCTGGCCGTCGTCGGCAAACGCAACCACAGACGGGGTCGTCCGGCTACCTTCGGCATTCTCGATGACGCGCGCGCTGCTGCCGTCCATGACCGCGACGCACGAGTTCGTGGTGCCGAGATCGATCCCGATCACCTTGGCCATTGCATTCTCCTCCGGGACCCGCGGCCCTTACCGGCGGCGGACATTCGTATTGGGCAAGAAACGGTATATGGGAACGACGCGCGCCCCCTGCAAGGCGGCGCGGCCGGGCTCCCTCAGTCGGGATCCGGCACCGCGACCTCGGCCTCGGTCATGACCCGGGACAGCACGCGCGCGAGGGCGGCGTGGTACTCCGGCTCGTCGGTGGCCTCGGGGTAGACGAAGGTCGCGTTGAGGGTGGTGAGCCGCCCCGGCGTGAACAGGAAGCGGTGCCAGAACCGCTCGCAGAGCGGGCCCGCCTCCGGGTGGTCCCGGTTGATCCGGCTGCACGACAGCATGTACTCCCCCGCGCTGCCGCTCCGGATCAGGATGTCGCCCGCCTGCTTGGATTCGGCGATCGAGTGCATCAGCTGGACGGTGGCCTCGGCATCGGGCGGCGCCTGCGAGAGGCTCCGGTCGTCGCCCTCCAGGACGAGGCAGGTCCCCGGGAGGTCCGGCGCCTCCAGGACCAGCACCCGCGCACCGGACTCCGGAAGTTCCGTCCAGCCGGCCGGGAGCCGGATCGCAACCCCGGGCCACGGGGTCGCCCGCTGCAGCGCGACCGCACCCGCCCGGCGCTCCGCGCGGGCTTCCCGGTCGAGCGCCGTCTCGCCGGCGGCGAACGAGATGCCCGCGGCCACCGTCTCGATGTCGTCGACCACACCGTCCACGATGCCCCGCGCCTCGTCGGTGGCCGGGTGGGCCAGTGCCATTGTCACGATCCGGAAGTAGCGCTCGCCGAACACCGCCGCGCGCCGCCAGATCCGGACCTCCTCGTTGCCGTCCAGGACCGCCCGGTAGCTCAGGTTCCAGCCCGATTCGGGGTCACCGTCCGCGACCAGCCCGGCATCGCCGCCGTGGAGGTAATCGCCGGGCTCACCCCGCGCCACCGCGTCGGGGTCGTCGACCGACACCACGCTGATCCCGAGGACGGGGTAGTCGCCGAACGGAAAGCTCGCCTTCGCCCGGTCCCGCTCGGCCTCGCGCAGGCGCCAGCTCGCCGGCAGCATCAGCCGGACCGCCCCGTCGCCGAGCGCCAGGGGCTGCCCGTCGGTCATGCGTCGGTCCGGGCAGTTTCAGCCGTCGAGCTGGCGGTGTCCGCGTCCGTCGCTTCCGGCTCGTCCGCATCGGGACCTGGCGTCGCTTCGGCGGCACCATTGGACGCCGCCTCCTCAGGGACCGTCTCGCCGGCTTCCTTCGGCGTGGTCGCCACGACGGCCGCGCGCAGCAGGCGGTCGTGGTGCCGGTAGCCCGGCTGCAGGAGTTCGGCCACCGCGCCGCCCGGCAGGTCGGGCCGCGCGATCTGCGTCACGGCCTGGTGGTAGTTCGGGTCGAACGGTTCCCCGGGCGCCGGGGCGATGCGCTGGATGTCGTGGCGGCGGAACTTCGCGTTGAGTTCCTGCAGGGTCAGCGCGACACCCTCGCGCAAGGCGGCCACGTCCTCCGCCTTGGCCGCCCCGTCCTCCGGCATACTCGCCAAGGCGCGCTCCAGGTTGTCGACGATCTCCAGCAAGTCGCGGGCCAGGCCCGACGTTCCGTACCGGACGGCCTCCGCGCGCTCGCGCGCCGAGCGTTTCAGGGTGTTCTCCGCCTCGGCCCGGGCGCGGAGCGCCTGGTCCCGCTCGGCGGCGACTTCGGCTTCGAGTGCGGCGACCCTGGCCTCGAGATCCTCGGTCTCGGCCGGCGGCGCCTCGTCGGCGGCCGGGTCGGGCGGAACGTGAGACTCCGGTTCTGCCGTGACGTCGGATTCGGGCAGGTCGTCGGTCGCCGTCGGCTTGGCGTCGTTCTGGTCGGTCAAGGCCGGTCATCCCCCGTGCAGGCAGATGGTGCAGATGGTACCGCTTGCGTTCCGATGCAAGGGTTCGCGCACGCTGCCCACCCTGCTCAACGTACTCAACACGCTCGACTTTGCGCCGGCAGCAGGGAGCGGCAATGTAACGACGGCGGCGGACCCCCGTGATGACGCGCTCGTACTCCTGCCACAAGCCCGAGTTCAGAGCAGCGCTGTGGCGAGCGACTGGATGAAGTGGACCCCGGGCACCACCTTCCGACTGAGCCGCTGGTCGTTGGTGATGAACAGGTCGATGCCCGCCACGGAGGCGCAGGCGAGCTGGACCGCATCCGGAGGCCGGATGGTGCCGTCCCGGCGAACGGCAGCGAAGGCGTGAGCAGCGGGTCGATCGAAAGGAACGACGGCAGCGGCGGCCATGATGGCCTGCTCGTAGCGGTGGGCAAGTGCCTCGTCGCCCGCTTCCAGTGGCTTGACGAGGATTTCACCCAGGGTGAGCGTGGAGGTCAGCAGTTCATCGCCGCGCTCGATCATCCGCTCACGCAGCGATACGACGCGCTCAGTAAGCTGGCCCTTGTCCTCGAGCATGTACACAAACAGGTTCGTGTCCCAGAAGATTCTGCTCATTGCCAGCCCGACCGTTGGCGAAGCACGTAGTCGTCGGCAGTTTCGTTCGCCCAGATCTCCTTGCCCATACCCCGCATCGCAAGGACGGGGTCCCGGGCATGGCCGCCCGCCGGAGCGGCATAGTCGGTGACATACCAATCGAGGAGTTCCCGGTAGCACCTCGGGATTTCGTCGCGTTTCGGAACATGCTTGCCCGCCATCCGACGAGGGTGACATGGATCACCGGGCCGATAGAGCCGTCGGCGACCGGCGGGGGTCTCGAGCAGCATGCGGTACCGGCCGGGGTTGGGCGGCTTGTTGGCAACGCAATGGAGATAGACATGAACCTTGACTCCGGGTCGCAGCGGTGCTGCGCCGGTGACGTTGGCGGTTTCCGCCTGTTGCATGATCTCGTCGATTGTGAAGTCTGCCCGTTCCGGGTGACTGCGGTGAAGATGTGCCGTCGCGATCCAGACTTCGTCAGCGACACGGATGGCCTTCGGCATGTTTAGTCTCTCGTCATTGTGCACAAGGTTCTACGTTCTGAACATAGTGTTCTAATAACTCCAAGATATCAAGGTTTGGCCGCTGACCGGTACGCCGACACACTACCTGAAGTCGAGCCGCTTCCGAGATGCAACATGGTCCCGCCAGCCGTCATCCTCCATGCAGCACAGATACGGTTCCGCCGCGGTCGGCACTCACGACGATCCACGCTTGATCGCCCCATCGCTACATCCGATCCACCCGGCTGCAGTTGGCTGCCTTCCGTAAAGCGGGTGACGCCCGCGCCGCCGCTACGCGCGGCCGGTGTCGCCCGTGTGATGTTCCCCGACTGGCATTCGAGCCGGCCGGTGCGTGGCCCCGTCTGGCCCTGAGTCAGTCGATGTCGACGGCGTCGCCGAGGACGGGGCCGATTTCGCCGTGGACCACGAGGTCGGCATAGCCATCCTGCGGCGTGGGCTCACGGTTGAGGATTGCGTAGCGCGCACCGTGCTGCTTCGCCATCAGGGGCACGTCCGCCGCCGGGTAGACGACCAGTGAAGATCCGACGGCGATCGCGAGATCGCACGCGCGGGCCGCTGCCTCGGCGCGGCGCATCGCCTCGACTGGCATGGGCTGCCCGAACGAAATCGTCGCGCTCTTGACGTAGGGGCTGCCGCAACCCCGGCAGGTCGGGAGCGTCTCGTCACGGTCGAACGCGCGGAAGATGGCGTCGAGCTCGTGCCGCAGCCCGCAGTCGCAGCAGGCCGCGTAGGTGGCGTTGCCGTGCAGTTCGACGAGTTGCCCCTCCGGAACGCCGGACGCCTGATGCAGGCCGTCGACGTTCTGGGTCACGACCACCGACGCGGGATTCCGCTGCACCAGATCGGCGATCGCCCGGTGACCGCGGTTGGGGCCGGCCTGCCCGATCGAGCGGTCCGTCTCGCGCTTCCGGCGCCAGCTTTCGCGCCGCATCTCCTCGGACCGCAGGAAATCGTCAAACAGGATGGGCTGGTTGCGGTCCCACACGCCGCCCGGGCTGCGGAAGTCCGGGATGCCCGACTCCGTGCTGATTCCAGCACCCGTGAAGATCAGGATGCACCGGGCTGAATCGAGCTCGTCCCGCAGGCGGGCCGATGGATCGCCGCCAGCGTCGGGCCCGTTCATCATCGCTTCCCGCCTGTCCACCGGGTTCCGGCCCCGCCCGGCGGGACATCTGCGGCGGCGCACCGTCCGGCCATGCTCAGCCGAGCAGGCGGCCCACGGCACGCGCCGTGTAATCCACCATCGGGATGATGCGGGCGTAGTTGAGCCGCGTGGGCCCGATCACGCCGATCGCGCCCAAGGGACCCGCGCCGCTCTCGTTCTGCACGAGGGGCGCGACGATCATCGAGCAGCCCGACAGCGCGAACAGTTCGGTCTCGGCCCCGATGAACACGTGCACGCCGGACCCCTGCAGGGTCGAATCGAGCAGCCGGCGGAGCGTGCGGCCGCGCTCGAGCGCCTCGAACAGGAGTTGCACCCGCTCCATGTCGGCCCGCTCCTGCACGCCCTCCAGGGTGCGGGCCCGGCCGGTCAGGATCAGCGACGGGTCACCGTCGGCTGCCGTGCGAACCGCGAGTCCCGCCTCGATCACCTTCTGGGTCGCCGCGTCCAGCTCCGCCTGGTCCGCCGCCATGTCCGCCTCGATCGCCCGGCCCGCCTCCTCGAGCGAGCGTCCGGCGAAGCGGTCATTGAGGTAGTTGGAAGCCTCGATCAGTGCATGCGCCGGCAGCCCGGGCGGCAGGTCGATCAGGCGGTTCTCCACCAGATCGTGGGTGTCGACGATCACCACCAGCGCCCGCCCCGGATCCAGCCGCACGAACTCGATGTGCTTGATCGCGCGCTGCTCCTCCTTCGGCGTAATCACCAGGGACGCGCACTGCGCGAGGCCGGACAGCCCCTCCCCGACCTCGCGCAGTACTTCGCGCAGGTTGCGGCCCGCCCCGGCGCAGAGCGCCTCGATGCGGCTGCAGTCGGACGGCGGCAGATCGCCTAGCTTGAGCAGCCCGTCGATGAACAGGCGGAGCCCGCGCTCGGTCGGGAGCCGACCGGCCGAGACGTGCGGCGCGTACAGGAACCCGAGCCCCTCCAGCTCCGCCATGACCGCCCGCACCGACGCCGGCGACAGGGCGCCGTTCAGCTCCTTGGCGACGGTCTGCGATCCCACGGGGGCGCCGCCTTCGAGGTACGATTCCACGACCTGGCGGAAAATCTCCTGCGAGCGTGCGTCGAGCTCGCTTAACGGACTGGTGCTCTCCTCGCCGGTCGTCTTCCGCATCGCGTCTTCCCTGCCTCAATCATCCCTTCATGGCCGCGCCGTCCAGCCCCGGCGCCTGTCCGTCCGTCGGCCTCACGCGCCTTCCGGAACCTCGTGGCGGCGGTGTCCGAACGAATGCGAGCGAATGATCCGGGCCAGGGAGGGATCCCGCCGGGCCTTCCGCCTCTGGTGCGTCCGCAGGGCCGCGGTCAGGCTTCCACGATAGCCCATCTGCCGGTCGGCGAGCGCCACCATCCGGCTGTTCGGCCAGTTCTTCGGGCGAATCCGGTCGAGCTCCTCCAGCAGGCCGGCGGCGGCGGCTCCGCCGCTGCCGGCGGCCATCACGATCAGGGCGGCCGCCGTAGACCGGGAGACGCCCTGGTAGCAGTGGACGTGCACGTGCCGGCAGCGCGCCACCGCAAGTCGGCGGCCGAGGCGAACCAGCCGGCGGATGTGCGTGGCCGACGGCAGCTGCTTGCCCCGAACCGGCCGCACCGCGTCGTGGAATGCCATCCGGGTCACGCGCCCGCCGTTGCCGCTCCGGAGCGGCCGGGGCGTCCGGTTGCCGGGATCGAGGATGGACACCACGTGGCCGGGCCGGCCAAAGCGGGAATGCTGGACCGTGCGCAGGCCCGAGACGGTCACCCGAAAGGGCGCCGAGCTGTCAGACGGCACTGGAGCGGACGGCCGGGATCGAACCGGCGACATTCAGCTTGGGAAGCTGACGTTCTACCACTGAACTACGCCCGCGCGAACACCAGCATCCATCCGACGCTGGCATCGAAGGTATCCGCAGCCCCGCCCCCGGTCAAAGGCCCCCCGGAACCGCGCTCCGGGGCCGCCCGGAGCCGGCGGGAAAGTGGGTTCCGGTATAGAATGGGTGATTACCCTGCGCTATCTTGATCCCGTGCCCGTCCCCGGGGCAATTTCTGCTCGGAACTGCCCATGGACGCTTACGCCGTTCCCGAATCGCCAATACTCGCCGCGAAATCGGCCAAGTACGCCGACCCCGACTACACGCTTGACGGCAGCCCGCGCGCGCGGGTCACGCTGCGCCGGCTCGATACGCTCTGGTTCAACACGGGCACGCTCTGCAATCTCGCATGCCAAGGCTGCTACATCGAATCCAGCCCCCGCAACGACCGGCTGCAGTACCTGTCCCTCGGGGAAGTCCAGGCCTATCTGGACGAAATCCGGGCCGCCGGTCTGGCCACCCGGCAGATCGGGTTCACCGGCGGCGAGCCCTTCATGAATCCCGATCTGGTCGCCATGCTGGCATGCAGCCTCGACCGCGGCTTTCAGGTGCTGGTGCTGACCAACGCGATGCGCCCGATGGAGAAGCAGGCAGCCAGCCTGGCTGGCCTGGCCGGCCGCGGCGACCTGACCATCCGGGTCTCGCTCGACCATTACGGTGCGGAACGGCATGAGGCGGTCCGCGGCCCGCGCTCGTGGGCGCCGGCCATGCGAGGGCTCCGCTGGCTGCGCGACCATGGCTTCCGGGTCCATGTCGCGTGCCGCCGCCTCGACGACGAATCCGAGACCGAGATGCGGGCCGGCTTCGCGGCGCTGTTCCGGGAGCACGACCTTGATGTCGATGCGTACGACCCGGCGCGCCTGGTGCTGTTCCCGCTGATGGACCGCGGCCGCGAGGTGCCGGAGATCACCCAGTCCTGCTGGCAGATCCTGGACGTGGATCCCGACTCCATGATGTGCGCCTCGTCGCGGATGGTGGTGCGGCGGAAGGGAGCGTCCGGCCCCGCGGTGGTCCCTTGCACGCTGCTGCCCTACGACGAGACGCTGGAGCTGGGCGCCAACCTGTCTGACGCGCGGCAGAGCGTGGCGCTCAATCACCCCTTTTGTGCGCAGTTCTGCGTCCTTGGCGGCGCCAACTGTTCGGCGAGCTGATCATGCATGAAGACCCATTTGACGTGGCCGAGCCCGAGCCCGAAGACGACGACGAAGGACACTGGTACCAAAAGGAAAGCTGCGGGATCACAGTCCGCGTGCGGCCCTTCTATCTCGAAGAGCAGTCCGTGCCCCACGAGGAACGTTACCTGTGGGCCTACCAGGTACGCATCGAGAACCGCGGCGCCGGCAAGGTACAGCTGATGACCCGCCACTGGCGGATCGTCGACGGCCGCGGCCAGGCCATCGAGGTGAAGGGCGAGGGCGTCGTCGGCGAACAGCCGGTGCTGGCTCCGGGCGAGACTTTCGAGTACGCCTCCGGCACCCCGCTGTCGCAGCCGTCTGGAATCATGAGCGGCACGTACTCGATGCAGGGCGAAGACGGCCAGACGTTCGAAGTCGAGATTCCGGCGTTCCCGCTCGAGAGCCCCTGGTCCCAGCGTACGCTCCACTGATGGACGGCGAACACCCGTCGCGTGCGGAGGCCGAGGCGGCGGTTCGCACCCTGATTCGCTGGATCGGCGAGGATCCCGACCGCGAGGGCCTGGCCGCCACGCCGAGCCGCGTCATCCGCGCGTACGACGAGCACTTCGCCGGCTACGCCAAGGACCCCGGCGCCATCCTGCGTCGAACCTTTGAGGAAACCGAGGGCTACGACGAGATCGTCGCCCTCCGGGCCATTCCGTTCTCGTCGCACTGCGAACACCACCTCACCCCGATCATCGGCACTGCGCATGTCGGCTATCTTCCGGATCGCCGGGTGGTGGGGCTGAGCAAGCTCGCCCGTCTCGTCGACGTCTTCGCGAAGCGGCTGCAGCTGCAGGAAAAGATGACGGCCCAGATCGCCGACACGATCACCGAGGAGCTGCGGCCGCGGGGCGTCGGGGTGGTGATCGAGGCGGAGCACTTCTGCGTCTCCACCCGCGGCGTCAACAAGCGGAACGCCGTCATGGTCACCAGCCGCATGACGGGGGCCTTCCGTGAAGACCCCTCGACCCGCCGCGAGTTCCTCTACCTGATTGACCGGGGACCCCGCTAGGTACCCGACAGCGAATGCTGCGAATCCGGCCGGTCCTTCACCTTACCGGGATCCTGATGCTCCCGGTGGGGGGCGCCATGCTGATCCCCATGGCGGCAGACCTGCTGGCCAGGCAGCCGTCGGCGCTCGCCTTCGCCGGCACCGGCGCCGCGACCGCCTTCGTGGGCATCGCCCTCGTCCTGGCCTGCCGGAGCGGCCCGCTGGCCGGTGACTTCGGCCGCAACCACGACCCCCGGCAGGTCCTGGCGCTGATCACGCTCTGGTGGCTCCTCGCCATCGTGCTGGCAGCGCTTCCCCTCTACTTCGCCGATCATCGAATCAACTACACGGATGCGTTCTTCGAGGCTGCCTCGGGGCTCACCACCACCGGCGCATCGGTGTTCACCGACCTCGAACAGCGGCCGCCGGGCGTGCTGCTCTGGCGCGCCATGCTGCAGTGGTTCGGCGGGCTCGGCATCGTGGTCATCGCGTTGGTCATGCTGCCGTTCCGGGAAATCGGCGGCATGGAAGTCATCCGCGTCGACCAGGACAGCCTGAGCGGTGGCCGGAAACTGAGTGACGCCCGGCTGGCGCTGGTCCTGGTCCGGATCTACCTGATTCTCACCGCCATCTGGGTCCTGCTGCTCCGGGTCGCCGGCATGGAATGGTTCGACGCCCTGTGCCATGCCATGACGACGATCGCCACCGGCGGCTACTCCACGCGCGACGGCTCCGTGGGGGCCTGGCAGAGCGGGGCCGTCGAAACCGTCGTCATCATCGGCATGCTCGCGGCCTCGCTGCCGTTCATCGGCTACCGCCAGATCGCCGAGGGGAACTGGCGGCGCTTCGCCGGCAACCCGGAAGTCGGGACCTTCTTTGCGGTCGTCGTCGCCGCGGTCGGTGCCGTCATGCTCTGGCTCTGGCTCGGTACCGGGGCCGGGCCTCTCGATGCCCTGCGCCGCTCGGCCTTCAACGTGATCTCGGTGATGACCGGAACGGGGTACGCGACGGAGGACTTCTCCGGCTGGGGCGGCGGCACGACCGCCCTGCTGTTCCTCCTGATGTTCGTCGGCGGGTGCAGCGGCAGCACGACCGGCGGCCTGCGGATCTTTCGGATTCAGGTGATGCTGGCGCTGGTGGCGGCGCAGCTCAGGAAGGTGCCCCAGCCGCGGCTCGTGAGCACGCCGCGGTTGGCGGGCAAGCGGATCAGCGAGGACACGCTCCGACCGGTCCTGAGCATCGCCGCGCTGTTCCTGGTCACCGTCACGGTCCTGGCGGGTTTCCTGTCGATCCTCGGGCTCGATCGCCTGACGTCACTCTCGGCCGCCGCCTCGGCGGTCGCCATCGTGGGGCCGGGGCTGGGTCCGATCGTGGGGCCGGCCGGCTCGTATGCGCCGCTCCCGGATGCGGCGAAATGGGCCCTGTCCTTCGGCATGCTGCTCGGCCGGCTCGAATTCCTCACGGCGCTGGTGATGTTCGCCCCCGGCTTCTGGCGGCGGTGAGCAGCCACCGGACCAGCTGCCCGGCATCGTTCTGGACCAGGAACAGGCTGGGCACGATGACCAGCACCAGTGGCGTCGTCGCCAGCAGCCCGAAGATGATCGTCACCACCATGGGCTGAATGAACTGGGCCTGGAAGCTCGTCTCCAGGAGCAGCGGCGCGAGGCCGCCGATCGTCGACGCCGTGGTCAGAATGACCGCCCGGAAGCGTTCGCAGCTCCCGTTGACCACCGCCTCCAACAGGTCCTCACCGGCGCGCATGTGCCGGTCGATGGTATTCACCACGATGATCGAGCCGTTGACCACGATGCCGGACAGGCCGAGCAGGCCGAGCAGGGAGATGATCGTAAGGTCGTGGCCCATGACCCAGTGCCCGAGAATCGCCCCGACGGTGGCAAACGGAATCACCACCATGACGATGATGGGACGCGTGTACGAGCCGAACACGAGCGCGATCGTCAGGTAGATCGCGAGCAGGCCGAGGCCAGCGCCCAGCCGCATTTCGCTGAGCGTGTCCTGCTGCTCCTCGCTCCGACCGGCCAGCCGCCAGCGTACTCCGTGCGGCGAGACGGCATCGTCAAGGGCGCCCTCCGCGAGCTGCACCAGCACCTCGTTGGCGTTGGCACGACTGGAATCCACAGTCGCCGTAACGGTGACCTCGCGCACGCCGTTTTCGCGCCGGAACACGGAGAAGCCCTGCTGCTCCTCGATATCCACGACCTCGGACAGCGGTACCTGGAGCCCGGCGGGACTCCGCACGAACAGGGTCTGGAGCGCATGCGCCTCCATGGCGCCGGGGCGCATCCGGACCCGGACCACCAGCTCCTCGTCACCCGCGGCCAGCCGCTGCGCGATGATGCCCTCGAACGCGCCCCGCACCTCGCGGGCGACGCTGACCGTGGTGAACCCAAGCGCCCGGCCGCGCTGCGTCAGGGTCAGGGCCAGCTCACGCTTGCCGTACGGGAAGTCGTCGCGGATGTCGTTCACGCCCACGTAGCCCGCCAGCAGCGTGCGGGTCTCCAGCGCGGCCGCCTTCAGCGCCTCCGGGCCGGCACCAGAGAGACGGATGTCGATGTCCTTGCCCGGCGGGCCGCGCGGCGGTGGCGCGATCACCAGGTTCTCGAGACCCGGCAGGGGGCGAATCTCCGCCCGCCAGGCATCCATGACCTGCTGCAGCTGGATCGTCCGGTCCTCGTTCGGAATCAGTTGCAGGATCATGCCGCCGACATGGTCCCCCGACAGGCCCGATCCAGACAGGCCCGATTGAGACAGCCGCCCAACGAAGCCGTAGGTGGTTTCGATGAAGCCGGCATCGTCGACGGCATGGGCCGCGCGCTCCAGTTCGTCGACCATGGCTTCCGCGGTGCTGCGCGGGGTCCCGGCGGGAAACCAGAACATCGCTTCAGCGACGTCGGCCTCGAGCTGGGGGAAGAACACAAACTTCACCTTGCCGCCCGCCAGCAATCCCCCGACCGCGAGGAACGAGGCCACCACGATGGCCACCATGAGGTAGCGGCGCGTCAGCGCCCAGGCGACGAACCGGCGGTACACCCCGTCGCGCAGTGAGGCGAAGCCCCGGTCGAACCAGCGCCGGAACCCCCTGGCCTCACGGGGGCCGACGGACTTCCCGGCGAAGGCATGCCGCAAATGGCCCGGCAGCACCAGGAAGCACTCGAACAGGCTGGCCAGGAGGACGGCGACCACGACGAAGGGGATGGCCCCGACGATCTGGCCGACGAGGCCGGTCATGAAGAACACCGGCATGAAGGCGCACGCGGTGGTGACCGACGCCGCGATGACCGGCCAGAGCATGGCGCGCGCGCCCATGACCGAAGCGTCAAGGGCAGGCACGCCCCGCTCCCACTGCATCTGTCCGTGCTCGGCAACCACGATCGCGTCGTCGACCACGATCCCCAGCATCATGATCATGGCGAACATGCTGATCATGTTGATGGACTGCCCGGAGAGGTACATCGCGAACAGGGTCGCCGCGAAGGCGGCCGGGATGCCGACTGCCACCCAGAACGCCGTCCGGGGGCTCAGGAACACGAACAGGATGATCAGAACCAGCGCGAGCCCCCCCAGGCCGTTCCGGACCAGCATGTCGAGCCGGCTCACCACCCCGTCGGCCTCGATCCGGTAGAGCGTCAGCTCCAGATCGTCGGGCAGGCCGTCCAGGTCGCCGTTGAGATACGTCTGAACGTCCTCCCAGATCTCCAGGATGTCGCTGGCCGGTGAACGGCTCACGCGGAGCGACAGCGCGAGCCGGCCATCGACCCGGCCGCTCGCCATGCCCGCCGCAAACGTATCCGAGACCGTCGCCAGATCGTCGACCCGGAAGGTGCGTCCGGTCGCATCCGACACGATCTCGAGTGCTGCCATCTCCCGGGCCGTGGCCCGTTCACCCAGCATGCGCACCTGCAGCTCGGCCGCACCGTGCGTGTCGCCTCCCGGCACGTCGCGGGAGTGGGCGGCGATGCGACTGGCAACTTCATGCAGGCTGAGGTCGAGCGCCAGGAGGGCGGCCGGGTCCACGTCCACGACCAGTTCCGGCGAACGAAGGTCCGAGATCGTGACCTTGTCGGCGCCGGCGGCGAGCAGACCGTCCCGAAGGACCTTGGCATAGCTCCGCAGCTGGGCCTCGTCGTACGGCCCGGCGACGCGGATCCGGGCGACCTGCTCAAACGGAATGATCCGCGTGATGGTCGGCCGCTCGGTCGTCTCCGGCAGGGTCGTGACGCCGGCCACGGCCGTCTCCACGTCGGCAAGCGCCTTCTGCATATCGGTTCCTTCCCGGAACTCGATGACGATCCCGCAGTAGCCCTCCCGAGCCGTGGCGATCACACGCTTGACCGAATCGAGGAAACGAACCTCGGGTTCGATGGCAGCCAGCACCGAATGCTCGACCTCTTCCGCGCTGGCCCCCGGCCAGACCACCCCGACATTCACGTAATCGATCGAGTAGTCGGGGAAAAACTGCCGGTTGAGCCGATCCAGCGACGCGATGCCCAGCGCCACCATGATCAGCATCAGGATGTTGGGCGCAGTTGGGTGGCGGGCGAACGCGGCAATCAGCCCGCTGCGCGGGCCCGGTGTCGAGCTATTGTCCACCTAGCGTCCCGCCGGCAACGACCGCGATCGCATCTCCGGGGTGAAGTTCGCCCGAACGGGTCAGAATCACGGCCTCGCCCGGGGCCAGTTCGCCCCGCACCAGGACCTTCCGGCCGGCCCTGGCGACGACCGCGACCGTGCGGACCACCGCTATCCCTTCCGCTGCCACCAACAGGCTGGGGCCCGGGCGTACCGCTTCGGACGGAACCTGGAAGGTCCGCACGTGCGTCTCCTCGAAGAGCTCCACCTCGACAAAGGCGCCCGGCCGGATGGGATCCGATTTAAGGTCGGCGTCGGAAATGCGGGCGTACACGTTGACACCGGCCCGGTTCGTCTGGATTTCGCCCTCGATGCGGGTCACGCGCGCCGAATAGGTACGGATGCCCGCGTCCGTCCGCCAGGACACCACGCAAATGGCGCCAATGCCCTCGTCGGCAATCTCGACCAGCCGGGCCAGCTGACCTTCGGGGATGAAGAACCGTACTTCCAGCACGGCCGTGTCGATCAGTCGCGCGATGCGCTCTCCCGCCTTGATCTGCTGGCCCAGGTCGCCCGATACCTGGGCGAGATAGCCGTCGAAGGCAGCGCGGATCCGGGTATCGCTCAACGCCCGCCGGCTCCGCGCCTCGGCCGCACGCAGGCGCTCGAGAATGGCTTCCTGCTGGGCGATCTTGGCGGTGCCGGCAGTCGCCTGCTGGCGCTGCTGCGTCAGATTCGCCTCGGCTGCCGCCAGCTGGGACTGCGCCGCCTCCAGCGTACGCCTGGCACTCACATTCTGTTCGGCTAGGTCCACCTGCCGCTCGTATTCGGTCCGCGTGAGGTTCCGCCGCTCTTCCGCGAGCGCCACGAGGTCCATTTGATGGCGAGTGGTCTCGCGGTTCTCCATCAGCCGGGCTTCCGCTTCCCGGACGGCCGCCGCCGTCTCCTCGACCCGACGCTCGTACTCGAACGGATCCAGCTCCAGCAGCACCTCCCCGGCCATCACCGGCGCTCCGTTCGCAAAGTGCTCCGACACCCGCAGGATGGGACCCCCGACAATGGCCCGTATGTCGGCTGAACGCCGGGCGACCACCTCACCGTAGGCGGTGATCGTCGACGCATGATCACCTTCCTGGGCGGTAATCGCCGCGACCGGCATCGGTGGAAGGGTCATGTCCAGAAATTCCGGCGGCGCCTTGGCGCGCACCAGCGCGACGAAAACGGCGATTCCGGCGGCGAGCACCCCCACGAAATGCAGGCCGTGCCAGATTCGCCGGAACCCGCGGAAGAATCGCCAGCGGGCCACCTTCGGGGCGGAGGATGGCGCTTGGTTCTCGACGCGCCGGGGTTCAGCTTCGACGCCGGTGGGCTCGGTCATGATGTTCTGACTGTTGACGGCATCGTCGAGCGGCTGCTTCGATCGCGCCCCAGCCCGTGACCCCCCGAATCCCTGACAGCAGAAGTGCGCACGCCCGCATGAAGTGTGCGAACACAAGCATATAGCGTTTGATTGGCCCGATTCCACCGCGAGCGCGCCGCGATCGGTGCCATCAGGCCCTGCCGGCGAGGTAGTCGGGCCCGACCAGCAGCAGGATGACCCGCATGACCACCGACTTGGAGTACTCGACCGCGGCGGCTGCGTACCACGCGATCGGACGGTCCTCGGGACCGCCTCCCGGGCCTGCGACCGGGTACGGGACGACCTCGATGTCGGGGGCCAGGTGCCGGAACAGGAGCAGACTGCGGGGCAGGTGCACGTCGCTGGTCACCAGCACGGCCCTCGCAATGCCGTGCTCTCTCGCCCAGCGCTGGCTTTCCATCGCGTTGCCCACGGTATCGACGGCCGTCCGACCGAGGTCCACCCGGGATTCGACGCCCGGCGGTACGACCAGATCGGTCGTGCGCACGCCTGCCCCGACCCCCGAAATGAGCAGGCGCGCCCCGGGATTCGCTTCCAGCAGCTTGAACCCGGCGGCAAGGCGCCCGTGCCCTCCGGTGAGCACGATGACAGCCCTGACCTCGGACTGGAGGTCGGGCGGAGTCGGCAGGGAGTGAATGAACCCCTGGAGTCCAGCGCCCCAAGCGAAGATGCACGAACCCACCACCACGAGGGGAACCGTACGAACGGCTCGGCTATAGCGCGACAGGTCGTGCTCCTGTCAGCGCCGCGGCACGTACGTGGCGGCCCGGTGAGGCCGCCGCGGGAACCCGGCAACGGCCGCGCCACGATCGTGACGTCGCAAGCAGCGTTACCATGCGTAAGTCAAGTTGCGCATCGGAATGTCAAGTATATGCGTCAAGCCCGATGCCGTCGCATGGTTCTCGCGGTGCCCAGCCGATGAGCCGTCCCGGCGGGGTTCCCGTGGGCGCGGCTTCCCGGCCGATACCGCTACGACGGACCACGGTTCAGCGTCGCTGCCGCCACGAAACGCGTCATCTGCCGGACAGGAAGGTGATGGCAGATGCCTGATGTTGGATGCAACCGGGTGAGGCATTACCATGGCCTGCCGAACGGCCGGGAGAGCCGCGGCATGCGTACCACACTGAACATCGACGGCGATGTCCTGTCCGCCGTAAAGGAACTCGCCAAGCGGGAGCAGACCACCACCGGCGAGTTCGTCTCCAATCTGTTGCGCGAAGCATTGCGCGCGGGCTGGTTCCGCAGGTCCCAGGCGTTCACGGCGCGACGTCTACGGCTTCAAGCCCATCCCGTCGGGGGGTGAAGTCGTCACCAATGATCTCGTGAACACGCTCCGGGACGAACTGGAGGTCTAGTTGATGCGGGCGCTGCTCGACGTCAATGTCCTGATCGCGCTGCTTGACGAGAATCACGCCCAGCACGCGACGGCTTCGGAATGGTTCGAGGCGAACATCGAGCACGGATGGGCATCGTGCCCACTCACGCAAAACGGCTGCGTGCGGATCCTGTCGCAGCCGCGATACCCGAACGTCCTGGGCGCGGCCGAAGCGGTGATGCGGCTGCGGATCGCGGTGTCCACCCCGTGGCATCGTTTCCTGCCGGATGATGTGAGCTTGCTTGACGATCATGCCGTCGACCGCCACCAGCTGCTGGTCCCCCGCCAGCTGACCGACGTCTACCTGCTGGCGCTTGCCGTCGCGCACGGCGCTCGATTTGTCACCCTCGAGAGGTCCGTACCCCTGGGTGCTGTCCGGCGGGCGACCGCCGAATCCCTCACCGTCATCTGATCCGTTCGGCAGCAACACCCACCGCCTCCGCACCCCTGGCCGCGCGCAGGAACGTTGCTGGGTCTTGACCTACTGGCGTTACCCTGTCGCCACCCCGCGCCGCAACGGGCTACGGTTTCCCTCGACGGTTTGTGTGTTGCAACAGGGCGTCTCCACGGTGCACACGGATTCGCGACGTGCAGACAAGCGCCGCAGTGCATGACGCCCTCCGCTGGCGATGCGAGGGCCGGACACAACCTTCCGCAGCAACCGGACGAGAGCTTCAGTGTTCCGTGTCGACTGGAACATAGAAGTAGCCCCGGCCTCTCCGCCCGGGCCGCCCCCCTCGAGATGACCGGCCTCGGCGAGACCGGTCAGGAGCTTTCCGGCGGTTACCGTGCTGAGCCCCGTCACATCGGCCACCTCGGTCGTGGAGACTCGCCCCCGCCCGCGGCTCCAGTCGAGAACGAACGCTTCGCGTCCCTTGGGGGTGCGAAGGTGAGCACACCGATGGGAGAGTCGGCCGCGCGCCACGTCGGAGAGCCGAAATGCTTCGGGGGGATGAGCGGGCATTCCACGCACCCGCGCAATCACGGGCATCGCCTCGCCCGGTCCCAGACGAGCGTCCGCCAACCGACGGATTGCCTCCTCGGTTTCCGCCTGGGAGGAGCGTTGCAGAACCGGAATTGCCGAAACCGCGTCTACCCAGCCATGCCGAGTCAAGTGCTCGATCAGCAGGAGCGAATCCACGCTGCCTGCACGGGGAGGAACAAGCGAAGTCAACAAGGCGGTGGTGGCTTCATCCGGGGCCCCTCCCAGCAGCACGACGCGAACGTATGGGCCGTCGACCTCGGAGATGGCTGGCGCAGGTCGCCCAATGGCCAGCATGTCCCGCACCATCCTGTCGACGCCGATCCCCTCGCGTTCGGCCAAGCCCAGTGTTGCCATGGCCGCGGAAAGGCTTCGATAGCGAGGTACCGCGGGGTGGGTGATGATGTTGCCGGGATTCACCCCTCCCAAGAATCCGCCAGGTGAAGTCACTGTCAACGTGTCGCCAACGTGCTCGATGGTGGTCGGCAGTGGCGACTGCCAGTCACGGTGGACAATCCCGTTGACGATCGCTTCACGCAGCGTCCGCGGCGGGATGGCCCGGATCCTGCTGCGCGCAAAGCCCTCGGCGGCGCGTGTCACTCGGTTGGCCACCTCTCCGGCCTGCTCGACCTGATGCACTTGCGCGAGCAGGGGTCCGGCACCGTGGATGCGCAGGGTGCTGTCGCCCCCCGGCATGTCGCGGCGAATGTAGTCGATGGCCGGCCAAGGGGTCTCCACGAACAACAGTGACCCCGCGTTCGTGAGCCGTTGCGAATTCTTGACCAGGTTGAGGCGGCGGAGGAGATCGGCATCGGTCGCATTGACCAACCCGGAAGCGGCATCATCGCCGTTGGATTCGCGCAGGTAGCCGCGCGCAACCTCGCAGGCGACCGGGCTCGCATCGTTCAGCGTGTGGCCGGACGGTTCGTCCGACCAGTCGAACCCGACCCGCTCCAGCATCCTCGATTGCCAGACAACGGGGTCGACCTCGACACAGTTGGTCCCGACACGCCATCGCAGCTTCCCGCGGTACCTGACGGGGGCGAGCGCCTCCACGCAGGTCAGGATCAGGATACGGCAGCCATTGAGATGTCCCTCGCGGGCGGCGATGGTGAGTTGTCCGGAGGTGCACTCCCATATGCGATGGCGCAGCCAATCCGGATCGAGCCTAGTGCCGATCCGGGAACCGTCACCAGCGACGCCGACGATGAGCGCACCACCCCCAGACGTGTTTGCCATGCAGGCCAGTTCCGCCGCCAGAAAGTCGGCGGCCTCCTCGCTGGTTCTCTCGCCGGGAGAAACGATCCCGCCGGCCCCTCGACGGCCCGGCTCTTCCTTCACATCCAGCCGCTCCGTCTCGATTCGGGATGGCGACTCTCCCTGCGCCAATCGACGCAGTGCCTGTTCGACGAGGTCGTCAATCGGGTCCCGCCCAAACGCGCCCAAAGCCATGACCGGCACCCTCCGGGGCCGCTGCAAAAAAGTAACTATACATCCGAAAGGACGATTTAGTTATCTTTTCAGATCAAAAAAGCGAACCTGATCCCGATATTTCCGGTATAGTTATCTTTTTTGACTCGATGGACAGCAAGATACGCCAAGGGTCGTACATGACCGCAACGCCAGAGTTCCGGCAGCGTGAAATGATCTTGTGTCGCGACCGACGCCTTCCCATCGTATCCGCGCCTGTGCTATAGAAAGCAACCGCCCCGACGGGAAATTACGCAGTTGCGTTCACGAGAGAGAGCATCCATTGCAGGTCGTCGTACGAGATAACAATGTCGATCAGGCCCTGAAGGCACTGAAGAAGAAGCTTCAGCGCGAAGGCCTGTACCGGGAAATGAAGAAGCGGAGGGCCTACGAGAAACCCTCCGAGCGAAGGGCTCGCGAAAAGTCGGAAGCCGTGCGCCGCTGGCGGAAGCTGCAGCGGAAGCGCGCCGCCCGCGAAGCCTGAGCAGCCTGGGCGGTCCCGCCGCCCGCGGAGCGTTGCGCTTCCCGATCGCTACTGCTGATTGCCAGCCTGACGGTTGGCAGCCGTACCCAGAGCACGGCCGAATGCGGCCACGGCCGCACCCGGCCCCTCGGGGTGGTCCCACACCGCTGACACCACGGCCACGAACGCCGCGCCGGCCTCGGCCAGGGCGCCGCAGTTGTCCGGCGTGATCCCGCCGATCGCGACTGCCGGCACCACCGTGACGGCGTCCCACTCCTCGAGCAGGGAAATGTCCGGACGGGCCCGCGGCGTCTTGGTGGTCGTCGGGAAGAACGCGCCAAACGCCACGTAGTCCGCATCCGCGCGGGCGGCCGCTTCCATCGCGGCATGCCTGGAGTCGTAGCAGCTCACGCCCAGGATCCGGTCGGCTCCGATCCGTTCGCGAGCCGCCACGGCCGCCAGGTCCTCGGCGCCCACGTGCAGGCCGTCGGCGTCCGTCACGTCCACGAGATGGGCGCGATCATTCAGCACCAGCGGCACGCCCCGCTCCCGGCAGCGGGGCAGGAGCTCGGCCATCGCCGCCACGACCGCAGCGTCGTCAGCCTCCTTCATCCGCAGCTGCACGCAGCCCACCGCTCCGCCCGCCAGCGCAGCCTCGAAGCGCGGAACAAACCCGTCGAGTTCGAAGACCGACGGCGTGATCAGGTACAGCCGGCAGTCCGATCCGTGCGCCTCGGACGACGGGAGTTCAGCCTGCATTCCGGTAGATGTCGATGATCGAACTCAGGAGCGCGATCGCTTCGGGCATCTGTCGCTGGAAGCTGTTGCGGCCAATGATCGATCCATGGCCGCCGCCGCGGGCGACCTCTCCCACCTCCGCCAGGACCGCGTCCTGCCCCTTCGCCGAGCCGCCGGAGAACACGACGATCCGCCGGCCGTTGAAGGCAGCCTGCATCACGTGGCGGACCCGCTCGGACAGGGTTTCGGCAGGGATGCCCTGCTCGGCATACACCGCCGCCGCCTCCTTCTGGGCAAGATGCGCCGACGGCGGCTTCACCTTGATCACGTGGGCACCGACGAGGGCGGCCAGATGCGCCGCGTAGGCGGTCACGTCGAGCGCCGTCTCGTCTTCCCTGGCCAGCGCGCCGCCGCGCGGATACGACCAGACGACGGTCGGCAGACCGGCTGCCCGCGCCTCGCGGATGATCTCGCGCAACTCCTCCATCATGCCGTACTGGGCGTCCGCGCCCGGGTACATCGTGAATCCCACCGCCGCGCACCCCAGCCGCAGCGCATCGCTCACGGTCGCTGTCACGGCCTGATCCTTCACGGTCGACCAGCTCATGCCGCTGTTCAGCTTCAGGATGAGGGGCACACGCCCGGCAAACGTGTCGATGCCCGCCTGGAGCAGCCCGATCGGCGCCGCGAACGCGCTCAGGTCGGCGTCGAGCGCCAGACGGTAGTGATAAAGCGGGTCGTATCCGTCCGGATTGGGGGCGAACGACCGGCCGGGCCCGTGCTCGAATCCCTGGTCGACCGGCAGGATCAGGACACGGCCCGTGCCGCCGAGCGCCCCGTGCATGAGGATCCGGCCGAGGTTCGCGAGCAGTGCCGACGCCTCTCCCTCGTAGTAACCGAGGATGCGTTTGACTTCAGGCGTTGCATGCATGCTCTGGAATCCTTTTCCGGGAAGCGGGTTCAGGCGGCAAGCGGCAGGAGGCCCGGCAGGCTTCGGCCCTCGACCCAACGGAGGAAGGCGGTTCCGGCGACCGACACGTAGCTGAAGCCGCCGCCCAGCGACAGCCGGTTCAGCGCGGCCGCGGTGTCGCCGCCGCCGGCAACCGACGTGAGGACGCCGCCTCGGGTCAGCATGGCCGCGGTGCGCGCGACCACCGCAGTGCCCTGGTCGAACGGCGGCACCTCGTACAGCCCCAGCGGGCCACTCCAGAGCACGGTCTGCACGGTCGTCAACCGATTGCCGTAGACGTCGCAGGTCTCGGGCCCGATATCGAACACCCGCTGCCCCGCCGGCACCTCGTCCACCCGCACGACCTGGGGCTCCGCGTCTCCGCCGACATCCGCCGCCACCACGACGTCGACCGGGAGCATCAGCTCGCAGCCTGCCCCCGACGCGGCCTCGATGATCGCGCGGGCCTCGTCGAGCATCTCGGGCTCGACCAGTGAATCGCCGAGATCCAGGCCCTGCGCGGCAAGGAAGGTATTGGCCATTGCGCCGCCCACGGCCACGGCATCGACGTGCGCCACGAGATTGCGGAGAGCGACGATCTTGGAGGACACCTTGGATCCGCCCACGATCGCCATCACGCTGCCGTCACGGGCGTCGAGCACCCGCCCCAGCATTCCCACCTCGGCCTCGAAAGCCCGCCCGGCGACCGCTTCAAGGTGCCGGGGGACCCCGACGATGGAGGCATGCTCGCGGTGGGCCACGGAAAACGCGTCGTTCACGTAGACATCGCCGAGGCGCGCGAGCGCAGCGGCGAAATCCGGGTCGTTGGCTTCCTCGCCGGGATGGAACCGAAGGTTCTCCAGCAGGGCGATGCCACCCGGCTGCAGGTCCTGCGTGATGGCCTCGATCGTGTCTCCCGCGCAGTCGCCGAGCAGCGCGATTTCCTCCGCCCCCAGGGTTTCGCCCAGGGGTTCCACCACCTGCGTGAGCGAGAGGTCCGGGGCCACCGCCCCGCCGGGTCGGCCGAGATGCGAGGCCAGCACGACCTTGGCCCCCCGCCCCGCGAGTTCGGCGACGGTGGGCTTCAGGCGCTCGATCCGTGCGAGGTCCGACGGCGAGCCGTCCGGGAGGAACGCAATGTTGAGGTCGCAGCGGACAAGCGCCCGCCGTCCCTCCCAGGGAACCGAGTCGAGGGACCGGAGCTTCACCCGTCCGGCCCGCCGAACGCGGCCATGCGGGCGGCCGTATCGACCATCCGGTTGGAGAATCCCCACTCGTTGTCGTACCAGGCCAGCACACGAACCAGGCGTCCGTCGACCACCTGCGTCTGCGTGGCATCGAACGTGGCGCTGGCGGGGACATGGTTGAAGTCGCACGAGACGAGCGGTGCCTCGGTGTACGCAAGCACGCCCTGCAGCTCGCCGGCCGCCGCCGCGGCCATCGCGGCATTGACCTCGTCCGCACTGGTCGGGCGGGCGGCATCGAACACTAGGTCCACCAGGGAGACATTCGCGGTCGGCACCCGGATCGCGCAGCCGTCGAGCCTGCCGGCAAGGTCGGGCAGGACCAGTCCGATGGCCCGGGCCGCCCCCGTCGAAGTCGGGATCAGTGACTGGGCCGCCGCCCGGGCCCGGCGAAGGTCGCCGTGCATCGTGTCCTGCAGGCGCTGATCCGCCGTGTACGCGTGCACGGTCGTCATGTAACCGCGCTCGAGACCCACCAGCGCGTGGAGCACCTTGGCCACCGGAGCAAGGCAGTTGGTCGTGCACGATGCATTCGACACCACACGGTCGCCCGCCCGCAGCATCGCGTCGTTGACGCCCATGACGACCGTCCGGTCGACGTCCCTGGCAGGGGCCGACACCAGTACCCGCGTGGCGCCGGCGGCCAGGTGCTGGGCGGCGCCCGCCCGATCGACCAGCCGGCCGGTGCATTCCAGCACGACATCGACCTCCAGGTCCCCCCAGGGGAGTTTCTGCGGATCAGGCTCCGCCAGCACGGCGACGCTGGCGCCGCCGGCCTCCAGTCGACCGTCTGCAAGGGCAACCGCGCCCGGAAACCGGCCGTGCACCGAATCGAACTGCAGCAGGTGGGCGGAGGTCTCGGGGGGAGCGAGGTCGTTCACGGCGACCACCTCCACATCCTCGCGGCCGGATTCCCGGATGGCCCGGAACACCAGCCGGCCGATCCGGCCGAAACCGTTTATGGCCAGTCGTGCAGCCATCGAACTCTGCCTCCTCAACCGCGGCCGAGCCGAGCGCGTACCCGCTCGGCAACGGCATCGGCCGTGATGCCGAAATGCCGGAAGAGATCAGCGCCCGGCGCCGATGCCCCGAAGCCGGTCATGCCGACGAATTCCCCGTCGGCGCCGAGCCAACGCGTCCAGCCGAACCGCGTCCCCGCCTCGATGCCGACCCGCAACGTATCACCCCCGAGCACGTGCTCGCGATACGCCTCGTCCTGGGCTCCGAACAGCTGCCACGACGGGAGGGACACCACCCGGGCGGCGATGCCGTCTCCGGCGAGGAGGTCCGCCGCGCCCAGGGCCACCGCCACTTCCGAGCCCGAGGCGATCAGCACGGCCTGCGCGGCCGGCGCGTCGCGCAGCACGTACCCGCCGCGGCGCGCGGTGCAGTCCGGTCCGGTCGTCGTCCGCACCGTCGGCACGCCCTGGCGGGTGAGCGCGATGACGGAAGGGCCATCCACGTGCTCGAGCGCCAGCTGCCAGCACTCCGCCGTCTCCACGGCGTCGGCCGGCCTGAGGACCAGGAGGTTGGGAATCGCGCGGAGTGCGGCCAGGTGTTCGACCGGCTGGTGGGTCGGGCCGTCCTCCCCGAGACCGATCGAATCGTGGGTCGCCACGTGAATGACCCGCACACCCATGAGCGCCGCCAGGCGGATCGCCGAGCGCGCATAGTCCGAGAACACGAGGAAGGTACCGCCGTACGGGATGAGCCCGCCGTGCAGCGCCATCCCGTTCATGCAGGCCGCCATGCCGAGTTCGCGCACCCCCCAGTAGAGGTAGCGGCCGGCGTAGTTCCCCGGCGTGACCGGTTCCTGCGTGGACGCCCGGGTATTGTTGGAGCCCGTGAGGTCGGCCGAGCCGCCCACGAGGTCCGGGATCACCTGCGCCAGCTCGTTCAGCACCTCTTGGCTGGCCTTCCGGGTCGCCCACTTGGGCGCCGCTTCCGAGAACTCATCGACCAGCCGAGCCGCCGCAGTCTCCAGCGTCTCCGGGAGTTCTCCCGCCAGCGCGTCGGACAGGGCGTGCGCCCGATCCCCGGCAGCGGCGTGCCGGGCCTCCCAGGCCGCACGCTCTTCTCGTCCTCTCCCGCCGACCGCCTGCCACCAACCAGCGACATCGCCGGGGATCTCGAACGGCGCGTGCGGCCAGTCGAGGGCCTCGCGGGCGCCCGAGATTTCGTCAGCGCCGAGCGGCGCGCCGTGGGCACCGGCGGTGCCCGCCTTCGTGGGGGCGCCAAGCCCGATGGTCGTGCGGCAGCAGATCAGCGAGGGACGCGGGTCGTCTGCGACCGCCGCCAGCGCCTGGTCGACCGCCTCCACGTCGTGGCCGTCGACGGACTGGGTGTGCCAGCCGAGCGCGGCGAACCGGGCCGGGTAGTCGTCAGACATCGCGAGGCTGGTCGGCCCGTCGATCGAGATCCCGTTGTCGTCCAGCAGCACCGTGAGCTGCCCGAGCCGGAGGTGGCCGGCCAGGCTGGCCGCCTCGTGGCTGATCCCCTCCATCATGCATCCGTCGCCGGCGATCACCCACGTGCGATGACTGACCAGATCGTCGCCGAAGCGCGCGTTCAGCATCCGCTCCGCGAGCGCCATGCCAACCGCGTTGGCCAGTCCCTGCCCCAGCGGTCCCGTGGTGGTCTCGATGCCCTGTCCATGCCCGTACTCGGGATGGCCGGCCGTGCGGCTCCCGAGCTGGCGGAACCGCTTGAGCTGCTCGAGCGGGAAGTCGGTGTAGCCCGTGAGGTGCAGCAACGCGTACAGCAGCATCGAACCGTGGCCGGCCGACAACACGAACCGGTCACGGTCCGGCCATTCCGGGTGCTCGGAATCGAACTTGAGGTGCCGGGAGAAAAGCACCGTGGCGACATCGGCCATGCCCATCGGCATGCCCGGATGGCCGGAGGCGGCCCGTTCGACCGCGTCCATGGCGAGGGCACGCACCGCATTGGCCATGCTGCGGTACGTGGCAGGCGAAAACGTCTCGGACAAGCCGGTATCCGGGGGCGCGGTCAGGTCATCAGCAAGGGGAACCGGCG
This sequence comes from Alphaproteobacteria bacterium, assembly GCA_022824395.1. Classification (GTDB taxonomy): domain Bacteria; phylum Pseudomonadota; class Alphaproteobacteria; order TMED109; family TMED109; genus VXPW01. The sequence continues at coordinate 5,359 of JAJDZX010000101.1, read as the reverse complement.
AACACCGGCAGACTGCAACATGCGTGCCACGCCGCGTGTCGTCAACCCAACCCGCACGGGCCCGAAGGGCCTTGCCCCAGGACCCCGGCCGACAGCGGTGTGGCGGCAAAGATTGCGCGCTGACCGGTCTGCGGCCGGGGAACTTTCGAACGGCATTGAGGGAACCAGGGACCGTGCCATGCACGACGTTTGCCCAAGTGCGCTAGGCCGGCAGAATGCGCTGAACGTAGTCCCGCTCGTCCGCTAATCACTTCTGGCCGCGGGCGCTCCAGTGAAACGGGATGCATCTCCGCCGGAAAGGGCACGGTGTCCGGAGCAGAGCGGGACAAGCAAGTGCTGCCACCAAGTGCTACGACCCGGCTTTCCGCCGAGTGCCCGGGTAGCACGAGGGAACCCGGGGACCGCCACCTCCGGGAAGTGGCGGCCATTGACTACGCGGATTCGCTCTGGCCAGCCCCGAGATCGGCCCGGCGGGCTGGCAGCCCCTGCATCAACTCAACACGGGGGCCCGTGCTTCAGCGTGGTGTGTGATGGCGCCGTCGACCGACCGTCGGGGCAAGCCCTGACGGCCGACAGGATGTATATTCGGATCGACGGCATGTCCCGGCAATTCGCGAGTGTACGGTTGGGGTTGCTGTTCGGGCGACGAGCCAGGCCTGAGACGTGCACCCGTACATCCGGTCTTGTCATTTGACGGCGAAGGAGTGTCGTTTGCGGCTATGAAGCGATACCGGGGGTTCTGTGCGAGGCATCGCTTATGACGTCAGTGATGCTCTGGCAGCGCATTGAGTCTCGTCTGAACTCATCTCTCACCGACTGGCGCAACCGGGTGGATGGTCTGGACCAAGTGGCGTCGGTCAAGGCCCGGACGGACGGACGGGCATGGAGCGACGAGGAGACCTTCAGGGGCCTGTTGCTGGCTGTGCTGTCAAGCAACACGGACTGGTCGAAAATTGAAGAGATTCAGGCAGACCTCGCAGAGCTGTTCTCAGGGTTTGATTTGAAGTCGTATGCCGAGCTTCCGGCCAGCGAGATCGGCACTCGGTTCCTGCCTTGGTTTCTTGAGCGCAGGGCAGGTTCTCAGACCCTCAAGGAGGGCCTTGTCAATCTCATCGACACCGCACGGCTGCTAGCCGAACACAGTCGCGTTCACGGTACGGCGGAGAGTTACTTTACGGCGCTCGTCGAGCATCTGGACGGAGACCCCAAGCAGGCCGCACTTCGCCTGGGATCCCGGGGCGACAAATACAAGCTTCCGGCCTTCGGGGTGGCACTGGCGGCCGAGGCCCTGAAGAACCTGGGCTTCGATGTGGCCAAGCCCGACCGTCACGTCCGGCGGGCCGTGGCTTCCTTCGGTCTGGTTCCGTTTCGGGAATGGCCCAACAGGAGTGGTCGGTCAGCGCCCTCTGTGTCCTCCGTCACGTCGCACCTGGCCGTCATGGAAGCAGTGCAGGGCGTTGCAGCGGCTGCCGGCATACCCGTCGTCATGGCCGACAACGCCATCTGGCTGCTGTGCGCGAAGAGCGGCCTCTACTTGACCAATCCGGAGCTCGCGCAGTTGGTCCGTGAACATGAAAACCAGGCGGAGCGAGCGGAAGCCGTCGGTGCGCTGATCCGCTCATGGGCGGACATGCAAGATGGTGGTGAGCAACGCGAGACGATCAACCACCTCGTGGAAGGCTTGAACCAGGAACGGCTTTCCGTGCGGAAGCTCTTTCCCAAGGAGTTCAAGGGCCGGAGTTGGTGAACCGCACCATCCTGCTCGACAGCGGTCCACTTGGCTTGATCACGAATCCCAGGGCGTCGCCGGTGGCGGCGGCCTGTGGCCGCTGGGTTGTGAATGCGATTGACCGCGGTGCCACGATCCTGGTCCCGGAAATCGCCGATTACGAGTTGCGGCGTGAACTCATCAGGGCGCGCCGCACTGCCGGGATCGCACGGCTCGACGCATTCATCGCGCAGGTCGGATTCCTTCCCATAGCAACCGCGGCAATGCGTCAGGCCGCCGCGTTCTGGGCCGAGGCACGTCAGCAAGGACGGCCAACCGCACCAGACCCCGGCCCTCGACGGTGATGTGATCCTGGCCGCGCAGGCGGCGACCCTCGACCGTACCGGCGTGATTATCGCCACCACCAACCCGAAACATCTCTCGCAGTACGTCCCGGCTGAACTCTGGATTGACATCGCCTGATCTCGACACGTCGTCGGATCAGGCGGAATCGAATGCGCCGTGTCAAGGTTGCGGGCGGGATCTTCGTCGTCCTTGCTTCCCGTTTTCCGCGCCATTTGGATTTCCGGCCCGGGACCACGGCTGGAAGGGTGACCCGGCTGCCGAGTTGTGCACCGGCAATCGCGAAGGGGCACCCGACGGGGTGGCCTTACCCGAGTGTGTACGAGGCAGTGTTCGGCGCCCGCGGTGCGGCCCCCCGTCGTCGTGGAAACACGCGAGGCGCGCCCAGCACGACGGACCGCGGCCTCCGAAACCGCGGGCGACGCGGGCCGGGAACTCGGCGGAAAGGCCCTGGAACCGGGAACTCGGCACGGACGGACAGGCCAGGAAGCCGGCGGCAACGGCCGCCGCATCGACCATCGTCGCGTTTGTACACCTGGTCGGGGTGTAAGTGTCATGGAGCTGCCTCCAGCGAATTGGTCCGGCTCCAATGCGAGAACCCGCGAGACGGCGCCCACGCTTCGTGCCATCATCGGCACCCCGCGTTCCGATGATCCGGCGAAAGTGAGGTCACGACATGGGAAAGCAATGGGAATTCGTTCATGCGAAGGCAGGCGAGGCCGACTGGGCGCCCGGTCTGCGCGAGATCTTCGACTACCGCGACCTCGGTATTAAGGACGGCACCAAGGGCGACTACATCGCCCACATCATCAAGGCCAACGGCAAGCGGATGCAAGGCGGCGTGCAGGAGTGGCACGTGCATGACTGCGACTTCCAGTTCGTGCTGGTGCTCAACGGCTGGGCCGAGTTCGAATTCGAAGGGGAAGGGGTGCACCGCCTCGAGAAGGGCGACTGCATCCTCCAGCCGCCGAGGATCAAGCACCGCGAGATCGCGTGCTCGGACGACTACGAGGTGCTCGAGGTGGTCTCGCCGGCCGATTTCGGCACCCGCGTCGTGGAGGGTCCGCGCGAAGCCGCCGCCTGAGCCGTGGGGCGATGACCGGCGCGGGAAGCGTGCCGGCCCTCCTCCACCCGCCCCGATTGGACCGGGAACCGGGCCGTGTCGGTGCGCTCCGTACGGCCCGTGCCGGCAGCGGTCGTCCGGCGCCCGCGGTTCCGCCTTGATCGGGCTGCTCCAGCGCGTCTCCAGCGCGCGGGTGGACATCGGGACCGACACCGTCGGGGCCATCGGCCCGGGCCTGATGGTGCTCATCGGCGTGGAGCGGGGGGACACCGAGCGCACGGCGGACCGGCTCGTCGAGCGTCTCGTGGGGTACCGCGTGTTTCCCGACAGCGACGGGAAGATGAACCGCAGCGTGGCCGACGTCGGCGGCGGACTTCTGCTCGTCCCGCAATTCACGCTGCCCGCCGACACGCGCAAGGGCACGCGTCCGAGCCTGTCCAACGCCGCGCCGCCGGCCGAGGGGAAGCGCCTGTTCGAGCACGTCGTGCGCCGGGCGCAGGCGCTGCACCCGCTGGTCCGGACCGGGCGCTTCGGCGCCTACATGCAGGTCTCGCTCACCAACGACGGTCCGGTGACGTTCACGTTGCGCGTGGCGCCGCCGGCGTGATCCGTCCCGCCTGATGCCGGCCGGCCGGCGCCACCCGGCGCCGCCCGCCGACGGCGATCAGGCCAGCGGCCGCCCGATGGATTCGAAGTACTCGCGGGTCACCTTGAACACCATCGGCGCCAGCAGCAGCAGCCCGATCAGGTTCGGGATCGCCATCAGCCCGTTGAGGGTGTCGGCAAGGTTCCAGACCAGGTTGACCTTCACGTTGGCGAAGGTGAGCGCCGCCAGCACCCAGAGCGCCCGGTAGACCAGCAGGCTTCGTTCGCTGAACAGGTACTGCCAGCACCGCTCCCCGTAGTACGACCACCCGAGAATGGTGGTGAAGGCGAACACCGCCAGGGCAATGGTGACGATGTACTGGCCGCCGGCGATCGAGTTCTGGAAGCCCGCCGAGGTCAGCACGGCGCCCGTCAGCCCGCCGCCGTCCGCGCCCGTCATCGTCCACGCTCCCGAGGTGAGGATCACCAGGGCGGTCAGCGTGCACACGACGAGGGTGTCGATGAAGGTTCCGAGCATGGCGATGACGCCCTGGCGGACCGGACTGTTCGTCTGGGCCGCCGCGTGGGCGATCGCGGCCGAACCCAGTCCCGATTCATTGGAGAACACCCCGCGCGCGACCCCGAAGCGGATGGCCGCGGCGACCGCCGCGCCGGCGAAGCCGCCGGTCGCCGCCGCCGGCGTGAATGCGTGGGTGAAGATCAGTCCGATCGCCGCCGGCACCGCCGTGATGTTGATGAGGATGATCAGCACCGCCGCGCCGAGGTAGAGCACGATCATCGCCGGCACGAGCCGGCCTGCGACCTCCGCGATCCGCCGGATGCCGCCGATGACGACCACGCCCACCAGCGCCGCGACGATCACGCCCGTGAGCCAGGGCGGCACCCCGAAGCTCGCCACCAGCGCGGCCGCCATTGAGTTGACCTGGACCGCGTTGCCGATCCCGAACGCCGCGATCGCACCGAAAACGGCGAAGGCCAGCCCCAGCCACTTGCCGAGTTCGGGCGCGAAGGCGCCGACGCCGTTCCGCAGGTAGTACATCGGGCCGCCGACGTAGTTGCCCGACCGGTCGACCTCGCGGTAGGTGACGGCGCACACCGCCTCCGCGTACTTCGTCGCCATGCCGAATAGGGCGATCAGCCACATGTAGAAGATGGCGCCCGGCCCGCCGAGCGCGATGGCGGTGGCGACGCCGGCGATGTTCCCGGTGCCGACCGTCGCCGACAGCGCCGTCATCAGGGCATTGAAGGGTTTGACCTCGCCTTCGCCCTCGGGGGCACTGCGGTCGAACAGCAGCTGGAAGCCGTACCCCACCCGGCGCCAGGGCATGAAGACGAGCCCGAGGGTCAGCAGGACGCCCGTGACCCCGAGGATGCCCAGCATGGGCGGCCCCCAGGCGAACGCGTTGACCGAATCGATGACCGTGTTCAGCCGTTCCATGGTGCCCCTCCCCCTGCAAGCGCCTCGCAGAAGAGCAGTTTAGCCCGAAGTTCTGGGGTTTGAAGTTCAGCAAGTTGTTGTATCCGCGAGGGATTACGGAAGGGTCAGTGTGCGGTTTCTGACTACACGGTGATCCGGACGTCGAGCAGTTCGAAGGCGCGGCGCTGCAGGTCGGTGGGTA